>JAXMAU010000029.1:0-86387 GCA_046350215.1 Gemmataceae bacterium
GGGCGAAGTGACGCTGCCGGACTACACCTGCATCCTCGCATCCTGTGCCCTGCATCTCGCCGGTGACTCGTGGCTCCCGCCCCTCTGCCTGGCGCTGGCGCGGTCCGCGCGGGACCTGCTCGTCCTCACCCCACTGACGCGCCCCGAGATCCGCCCCGACTGGGGCTGGTCGCTGGTCGAGGCGACCGTCTGCACCGCGGCCGAGCACAGCCTGCGCACCCGCTGGTATCGCAGCACCCTGAAGGAAGAGGTCACACTTTAACCTCTTATTCTCTCCCTTTTCTCTTTTCTCTTCCTTTCTGCTCTTTCTTCGTGCTCTTTGTGATCTTTGTGGTTCCCTTCTTCTCTCATGGTTGCGCTCGGCTGCTTGTCTGCGGTTAAATGCTCGCGTAGAATGCGGTTAGGACAGAGGATTCTGCGACGAACGGACCTATCGCCTGGAAGTCCTCCCACCGCACCCCGGCATTCGCTCTCCCGTCATTTGCGTTCGGGGCTGCGCGTCACGTCAATCGTGAGGAGGCCACACACATGCGCATCGACGCCCCTTTTGTGTCTTCGTCTGACTGGCGGCGGTCGTGGCTGACCGCCTTCCCATGCGACCTGCCGTCCACCGTGCCGTATCCGCAGGCGCCGTTGTCATGCCTGCTGCGCCACACCGCGAGGCGCTTGCCGGAACACCCGGCCTGCACCCTCTACGGCCAGGCCACTTCCTACGCCGCGCTGGACGACCAGGCCCACCGGCTGGCGACGGCGTTGCGCGACCTCGGCGCGCGGCCGGGCCGGCACATCGGGCTGCTGTTGCCCAACATCCCCGAGTACCTCGTCGCCCTGCAGGCGGTGTGGCTGACCGGGGCGACGGCGCTGCAGCTGTCGCCGCTCATGGTCGCCGAGGAGATCGATCACTGGATCGAGGCGACCGAATGTCACCTGGTTGTCACTCTCGACCTGCTGGCGCCGATGGTGATGGGATCGTTCCAGCGCGGCCCGCTGGAACACGTCGTCCTTACCTCGCTGGCCCGCCGCATGGCGGTGTGGCGCGGGCTGCTCTACTGCATCGAGCGGCTGCGCCGCAACGGCTATCTGCGCATGCCCGACGACGCCCACCGGCACCCGTTTGAGCGACTGCTGCAGGCCGATCCGCTGACGACCCCGGTCGACGTCGACCCGGCCGAGGCGGTTGCCGTGGTGGCGCCCACCGGCGGGACGACGGCGGCGTCCAAGGCGGTGATGCTGACCCATCGCAACCTGATCGCCAACGCCATGCAGCTGCGCGACTGGTACGGCGGGGCCGACGGCGAGCAGGCAGTGCTGGCGGTGCTGCCGTTCTTCCACGCCTACGGGCTGACGGTGTCGCTGGTGTCGGCGTGGGCCGGCAGCTGCACGATGCACCTGCACCCGCCTTCGAGGCGCGGGCGACGCTGGAGATCCTGCACGCACCCACCGCCCGCCGCTGATGCCGGCCGTCCCGGCCATCCTGGCGATCAACCGGGTGGTCGGGTCGAGCGCCTGACCTGTCGTTGTTCGCCGTCATCTCCGGCGCGTCGGCGCTGCACCCGGCCGTCCGCGCGCCTTCGGCAACCGGCGTCGGCGCCATCGTCGAGGGTTACGGGCTGACCGAGGCCAGCCCGGTGACCCGCGTCAACCCGTCAACAGCAGCAACCGGCCCGGCTCGGTCGGCCTGCCGTTGCCCGACACCGACGTCCGCGTCGTCGACCCGGACACTGGCGACCTGCCCGCGGCGAGGTCGGCAAGCTGGCCGTCCGCGGTCCGCAGGTAATGAAGGGCTACTTCGCCAACCCCGAGGCAACCAGCGCCGTCCTCCGCGACGGCTGGCTGTTCACCGGCGACATGGTCCGCCACGACGCCGACGGCTACGCCTATGTCGTCGACCGCAAGCGCGACCTGATCAAGACGTCTGGTTTCCTGGTCTTTCCCGCCGAGGTGGAGGAAGTGCTGCGGCGGCACCCGCAGGTGGCCGACGTGGCGGTGATCGGGATTCCCGACCGCGATCGCGGCGAGATCGTCAAGGCGCTGGTGGTCAGCCGCGACGGGCCGATTGACGTCAACGACCTGGAGGCGTATTGCAAGACGCATCTGGGCAAGCCGAAGCGGCCGCAGCGGTTCGAGGAGGTGACCGACCTGCCGCGGAACTTCCTCGGCAAGGTGCTGCGGCGAAAACTCCGCGAGGCCGCCCCGGCGTGAGCCGCCGAACCCACAGGTGCCGACCGTGCTCCAGCTGGAAACCCTCTCTCTCGTCCGCGACGCCGACGGTGGCGTGGCGCTGACGCTCGACGTCCCCGGCCGCGGCGTCAATGTCCTGACCCGTCAGCTGTTTGCCGACCTGCACACCGCCCTCGACCGGCTGGCCGGCGAGACGCGGGTGCCGGTGCTGGTGGTCCGCAGCGGCAAGAAGAGCGGCTTCCTCGCCGGGGCCGACCTGAACGAGTTTCGCCTTATTCGCGACACCGCGGCGGCGCAGGCGGTATCGGCGAGTGGCCAGCAGCTGTTCGCCCGACTGGCGGCGATGCCATTCCCGACCGCGGCGGTGATTCACGGCCCGTGCCTGGGCGGCGGGCTGGAGCTGGCGCTGGCGTGTGACTATCGGCTGGTCGTCGACCGGGCGAACACGCAGCTGGGTCTGCCCGAGGTCGAGCTGGGGCTGCTGCCGGCGTGGGGCGGGACGGTGCGCCTGCCGCGCGTCATCGGGCTGGAGCGTGCGCTGCAGGTGATCCTCGCCGGCAAGCGGCTCGACGCCCGCGAGGCGTTCGCCTGGGGCCTGGCCGACGCGATCGCCCGCACCGAGGACGAACTGCGCGAGGAATACGGCCGGCTGGTCGTCCGCGCTGTGGTGGCCGGCAAGGCGAACCGGCGCGGCCTGCCGCTGCGGACGTGGCGGCAGCGTCTGCTTGAGTCGAACCCGTTCGGCCGCAAGCTGATCTTCCAGGCGACCGAGCGGCGGCTGCAACAGCGCGTGCCCGACGATCTGCCGGCGTTCGCCGAGGCGGCGGAGACGATCCGGCAGGGCTTGCGGCTGGGCGCCGAGGGAGGATTGGCCCGCGAGCGCGAGGCCGCCAGCCGACTCGCCGTCTCGCCCGCCTGCCGGCATCTGATCGACCTGTTCTTCGCCCGCGAGGCGGCACGCAAACTGCCGCCCGCGCTGGCCGAAGCGCGACCTGTCCGCACAGTGGGCGTCGTCGGCGGCGGAGTGATGGGCGCCGGTATCGCCCAGCTGGCCGCCCTCGCCGGCTGCGCGGTGACGATTCAGGAAGTGAGTGACACCGCCCTGTCAGCGGCACTGGCGCGGGTCGACGGGCTGTTTCAGAAAGCCGTCGCACGCCGCCGGCTGCGCCCCGACGAGGTGGCGACAAAGCGGGCGCAGGTCCGCGGCACGACCGCGTGGGAGCAGTTCGACCGCGCCGACCTGGTGATCGAGGCGGCCGTCGAGGACGCCGAGTCAAGCGAAACGTCTTTCGTGAGCTGCTCAACCGCACCCCGGAAACCGCTGTACTGACCAACACCTCGTCGCTCGCCCTGGCGACGATCCGCCACGAACGCCGACGCGGCAACTGGCCGGGCTGCACTTCTTCAACCCGGTCCACAAGATGCCGCTGGTCGAGGTGGTGCTCGACGACACCGCTCCGGAGGCGGTCGCCCTGCTGATGCGGTTCGCCCTCGACGTCGGCAAGACGCCGGTGCCGGTCGGCGACGGCGGCTTCCTGGTCAACCGCGTGCTGATGCCGTATCTCCGACGAGGCGGTGCGACTGGTCGGCGCCGGGGCTGAAGCGGGCGACGTCGACGCGGCACGATGCGCTGATTCCGGCATGCCGATCAGCCCCGCTGGAACTGCTCGACGAGATCGGCCTGGACGTGGCCGCGCACGTTGCGCAGACGATGCGGCAGCAGAGTGCCGGTGCCGTCGACGGCGGCGACGTGTTCACGCCATGCAGGAGCGCACGACTGGCTCGGCGCCATGGCCGCGGGTTCTACATCCACGGGACGAAGCGAAAGAAAACCCCACCCCGCCGCCGAGGCGGCGGTGCGCGAGATGAGTAATTCGTTACCGATGGCGGCGAACCTGCCGCTGGCGGTGCGGCTGGCCAAGGCGCGCCGAGCGTGGTGCTGCTGATGGTCAACGAGGCGGCGGCGGCGTGGACCGGGGCTGGCGGCGGACGCGGCGACGGTCGACCTGGCGCTGGTGCTGGGGATCGGCTGGAGCGCCCTGCGCGGCGGGCCGTTGCAGTACGCCGACGACCGCGGCGCCGCCGACGTCGTCCGCGCCCTCGACATGGCACACGGGCCCGTCTCGGTCCGCGTTTCACCCGTCCGCCGTCCTCCGCCGCCACGCCGAGAGCGGCCAGTCGTTTCGAGGCGAGTAAGACGCTACTCGCTTGCACCTGTCTGGCTGGCGAGGAGCGGCGGAATGCCATGGCCACGCTTCGTGGCCATGTGGTGCGAAATCCTTTCTCGACCGAGGCTGGACAGAGAAACGCCGCATGCCCACGCAAGCTGGGCATGGCACCAGGCCAGTGGTATGGTGAGTAAGTTACTCGATCGTCCCGGTTCGGGTGGAGAGTAGCATTTTCCCGTCATGGCGGCGAGAGACGCGGCTGCCGAGCTTGCGGATCGAACAGCACCGGCCGCACCGCCGGCTTCCAGCCACGCCCACCCCTGCCCCGGGTGACGAACACCGCCGACCTTGCAGGGCGAAGGTGCGCGACGATGGCGGACGAAGGAGGACGCCAGCAGCAGCCGTCGCTGCCGCCAGCGCTTGTCGTCACCGGCTGCCAGCCGAGAATCCGCCCGCCAGCATCAGCACCCGCGGCGCGTCGGCTCGAACACCGGCTTCCCCCGCCGCCACGCGACGCCGGCGTCGACCAGCCGCACCAGCCACGACGCCCAGCAGCGCACCCCGACCAGCCCGGTCGCCAGCCCGAGCGGCCACGTCCCGGCCGGCAGCCACGCCGGCGGCGGCCCCAGCGGCCACGGCACGAACCCCGGCGACAGCGCGGTCGTGGCCGTCGCCCAGCTGTCGTCCGCCGGCTGCACGGCCTTCTGCCCACCTCGGTCGGGCATGCAGATACCGTCGCCCACGCCAGTCCGCACACTGCCCCCGTCACTCCAGCGGCGGGACGTAGCCCATTTCCTGCAGACACTGGGCCGCCACCAGCAGCAGCGCTGGCGGTGTCGCCGTCGCGGCGAAGTAGACCCACGAGTGCGGCGGGAACATCCCGGCGGCGAGGAACCAGAACCCGCCGCCGCGCTGCGGGGCCAGCCCGTGCAGGTTCAGCCCGATCTCGCCGAGGTACAGCAGCACGAACGCCAGCCCGGTCGCCAACTCCAGCCAGAAGTAGCGCATCGAGAACGTCGCCCCGCACTGCCGGCACCGGCCACGCAGCGCCGGTAACTCCATACCGGAATGTTGTCGGACCCGGCGATCGGCTGCAGGCAGGCGCGCACCGGCTCGACGGCCAGCCGACGTTCTTGCCGCGCGACGGCCGGTAGACGCACACGTTGAGAAAGCTGCCGACGGCACAGCCGAGCACGAACACCATGCCGAACAGGAACACCAGCCAGACGGCCACCAGCATGTCGCGTCCTCCGAATGCGGAGGGCCATCCGCACGACGGGGCGGCAGGAGGCCGACCCTTGCAGTACCTCGTTCGCCGGATTCTTCGGCAGACCCGCGCTCCACCCCGGCCGTCGTTCTCCCCGCCAGCACCGGCGGACGGAGGCACGAACTGAGCAGCACCGCCGCCAGCAGCAGTGTCCCGGACAGGTAAAGGCGTTATCCAGACTCCCCGTCAGGTCCTTGATGTACCCGGCCAGCGGGGGATAGAAGGCGACTCCCCAGCCGAGGAACACCAGCCCGTAATTCAGACCCAGATTCTTCGAGCCGAAATAGTCCGCCGTCCACGCCGGCAGCAGTGGCTCAGCCCGCCGCCGTATTGCCAGAACGCCACTCCGAGGACCAGGAACAGCAGCGGCGTTGCGGAGCGGATGACATACGGGGTCAACGCCCGGGTGAGCGCCCGACCACGGCGCGTTCAGGGCGTAGGCATGGGCGCGGCCGATCCCGTCGGAGTACACCCGGTGCCGACCCGGCCCGAGGCGTTCACCAGCCCGCCGAACGAGGCGAGTAGCCAGGCGTTGGCCGCGAAGAATGGAACGGCAGCCGCCGTCTGGTTCAGGAGCGGGGCCGCGTTGGCAATCACCAGCAGGCCCGACTGGGCCGAGCCGAGGAACAGGAACACCAGCGCGTAATACTGCCAGGTGCCCAGCACCTGCCGCGGCGTCCAGTCGACCGTGGCCGGCGGTGCGGGGTGGGCGGCGGCCGCGGGTGTGGCCGGCGGCGCGGGCGGCCGGCCAGAGCAGCTGAGCGGCGGCCACCACCACGACGCCATAGAGCAACCCCAGGGTGATGAAGCTGGCCGACGGGCGTGGTTCGCGATCAGGTAGCGCGCCGGCGGCGATGTAGATGGCCGCCCCGCCGTAGCCGGCCACCACCAGCCCGACGATCAGACCACGCCGCCGCGGGTCGAACCACTTGACCGCCGCCGGCGTTGCCGCTGCATAGCCGAACCCCATGCCAATTCCGCCGAGCACGCCAAAACCGAGAATCAGCCCGGTGTAGCTTTTCATCACTCCGGCCAGGATGCACCCCGCCGCCAGGAACAGGCCGCCGAGCGTGGCGCCGAGCCGCGGGCCGTAGCGGTCCTGCACGCGCCCGCCGGGGATCATGCACAGGGCGAACACGAACCCGCAGATGGCGTAGGCCCAGGTCGCCTCGGCGTCGCACAGGTAGGTCCAGCCTTCGTTCAGGCCGGTCATCGGCGAGCCAGCCGGGTGCTGCCCGTCGGCGAGCAGCGCCGCCTTCCACACACTCCAGGCGTACAGGATGCCCAGGCACAGGTTGATGGTGGTGCCCGCCCCGGCGACCACCCATGCCCGGGCCGGGACCCGCGTCGTTTGACTCATGCCGAACCTCACCTCCCTGAGAACGCCTGGCACCCACGGCGGGCGCGATGGACGCCTGCGACCGTCACCGCTCCTCGATGGCGTACAGGTGCTTCTCGCCGCGGAGGAACAGCGTCTTGCCGACCGCCACCGGCGAGGCGTCGACGCCCTCGGGCAGCCGGTTGACCGCCCGCACGCGCGCGTCTGGTCCGGCAGCCAGCACCACGGTGGTGCCGGCCCGGTCGACGAAGTAGATGCGGCCGGCCGCCGCCATCGGCGAAGCGTAAAGCGTACGCAGCGGCGTCAGCCGCACGCCGCGGGCCAGTTCCTTGCCGGTGCGGGCGTCGAGGATGGTCAGCACGTTGTCATTCGCCTGGGTGAAGTACAGCCGGCCATCGAACAGTAGCGGCGACGGCACATACGGGGTACCGCGGTCGTAGCGCCAGAGGAGCTTGTCGCCGTCCAGTTCGCCGCGGGCGTCGAGCGAGACCGCCACCGCCGCCGCCCCGCGATAGCCGCTCATGACGTAGGCGACGCCATCGGCCGCCAGCGGGGACGGGATGGCGTTGACCGTCATCCCGCCGACCGCCCACAGCACCTTGCCGGTCGCCAGGTCGTAGCTGCGGACGCGCGTCGTGCCGTTCACGATCACCTGGGTAACGCCGCGGTGCTCGACCACGAACGGGGTGTTCCAGCTGCTCTTCTCGTCGCGGGCAACCTCCCAGCGCGTCTTGCCGGTGGCGGCGTCGAGCACGATCAGCCGGGCATCGGCCTCCTGGTCCCAGTTGAGGATGACGGCGTCGCGATGCAGCACCGGAGTGACCGCCTCGCCCCAGCCGAGCCGGGTGCGCAGCCGGCCGAGATCGCGCTTCCACAGCAGCTTGCCGTTCAGGTCGTAGGCGTACACGCCGAACGAGCCGAACGAGACGACCAGCCGGGTGCCGTCGGTGGTCGGCGAGCCAGCGGCGTAGGAGTGCGTCGGGTGGTGCCCCTCGTGCGGCACCGCCTCGGCGGCCACCTGCTTCCAGCGGAGCTTGCCGGTGTCGCGGTCGAAGCTGTGGACCTCGAAGCGATAGAAGCGGTTCGGCCGGGTGGTTTTGGTCGGGAAACGCGGGTCGTCCGCCGGCTGATCGGCCGGCGTGGCGACGCGGTCGGTCGGCACGCCGGTGACGACGAACACCTGATCGCCCCACACGATCGGCGTGGCGCTGCCGCGGCCGGGCACCTCGGCCTTCCACTTGATGTTGGTCTTCTCGTCCCAGCGCAGCGGCGGACGGGCGCTGGCGGACGCCACCCCGTTTGCCGTCGGCCCGCGCCACGCCGGCCAGTTGTCGCGCGGCTCGGCGGCCGGCGCCAGGGAAGTCAGCACGACGAGGACGGCAATGGCGGTTCGATACATGACGCTGCGCCGGGGAAGAGGGAACGTTGGGGCAAGAAGATGCCTACGGCCCGCCGGGGCGCGCGGCAACCCTCGTCTCCGACCGACGCGGTTACGGGGCGAGGTCGACCACCGCCACCGCCTCGGCGTCGAGGCTCAGCTCGGCCTTACCGTCGCGGAACTCGACCGAGTGATCGGCGACCAGTTCCCTGGCGGTCGTTTTCGTGCCGAGGGCGGCATCGACCGTCACCGTCACCCGGCGGCGCTCGGCGCTGTCGTTGAACACCGTCAGATAGCGCCGACCGAACCGTTCGACGTACACCTTCTCGTCGCTCGATCGCGCGTGCGTGATCGGCTCCCAGCCGGCCTCGGCGACGCGCTTGCACAGTGGGACGTATTTCTTGAACAGCGGCCGGTCCCGGTTGTACAGCGCCGGTCGCTGGAAATACTGTGCGTCCGAGGCGTTGTGACTGAAGAAGCCGGGGAACATGCCGTAGGCCAGCGCTCGCTGCATGTAGCGTTCAACCAGTACCGGCGGGAAGGCGTCGAAGTCGGTGTTCATCAGGAAGCAGTACGGCTTGCCACGACACAGCGCCCGCCGATAAAGCAGGTCGGCGTCGGACATCGGCCGCCACGCTCCTCTGCGGTGCCAGTCCGTTTCGGTGCCGGTGACGTCGATGAGCGGGACGAGCCAGCACAGCTGCGTCGGCGCGCCGTTGGCCATCATCAGCTTGCCCATGCGGTGAACGTCGCGCTCGATGCCGCGGACGTACTCGAAGGCGATCAGCCCGCGGAAGATCGCCGGCTGGTGCGTTTCCGGGGCGAAGCAGAGCGGGTGTCGGCGGCGGCGAAGTGGTCGCGGCGGTGATCCAGCTCGTCGGTGACGTAGCCCTCGCAGGAGTCGATGTACTCGCCGTCGAGATCGCCCTTCCGCTTCGGGCCGTACAGCCGCTCGCGCAGCTCGGCGTTCCAGTGCAGCTTGAAATGGGTGACGTCGCCGGCGATGCCGGGCATCGAGTTCATGCTCCAGACCGCCCCGTCACACCACGGCGTATCGAGCAGGCGGGCCGGCACCTCGCCGCGATCGTCGTGGTAGCCGCTCGTCAGCCACGCCCGCGCCTGCGGGTCATTTTTCTCGGTCGCCAGTCGCCGCCTCGGCGACGGCCGCCGCCTGGGTCCGCGGCATCCCCTTCGCCATCCGCATCCACCACGTCATCGGCTCGGTGTAGCGGAAGGTCACCATGCCGTGCGCATCGTCCCAGGCGGTCTCGTCGTGCCTTCCTTGAACCGGAAGCCGAAGTCTTTCCACCCTCGACGGCGGCGATCTTCGCGAACGGCATCCACAACCCTTGCTCCGGCGTGCGGCAGCGGAAGGCGTCGGGGAACAGTTCGTAGTAACGAGCCAGCGCGCGGGAAGCCCCACGCCGGGTCGAACGACCAGTGACACAGCCGCACCCGCGCCGACGGCTTCTCGCGCGTCAGTGCCAGGTCGTAGGCCAGGAACAGCTCGCGCGTGCCGGCGTTGTAGCCGACGCGGTAGAACGCCGGATGCGCCATGTCGATGCCCAGCCCGGCGCCGCGGGTGCCGGCGGCGACGGCGCCGAACGGGTAGTGCGATAGCCGGCCGTTGGCGCCGGCGCGGAAGCGGCTCGTGTCCATGCGCTCGCCGCGGTCAACCGGCTCGCTGCGGCGCGGATCGGCCAGCCAGCGGAGTTCCTTGCCACTGACCGGCAGGGCGTACACCAGCGTGATCGCGCGGTCCTTGCCGGTCGTGTCGGTCACCGTCGCGTCGATGACCGTCGCTCCGCCCTGTTCCTGGCGCGTCGTCGTCAGCGTCACCCCCAGCGCCGCGCGGTCGAGGCGGACGAAGTCCGACCCGGCGGCGACGTCGCGCAGCTGGAACCCGGCCGCCGGCGGCGTCTGCACGGCCACCGGCACGCCGTCGAACAGGGTGGCGCCGCCGGGCGCGCGCACCGGGTGCAGCCGCGCATCGCGGAACGCCGCCGTGCCCGCATGACCGCGGAACAGCAGGTAGAAGGCGACCGAGCGCACCGGCTTGTCCGGCACAACGACCACCTGCCGCCGCTGCCAGTCATGCGTACCGACGGTTAACGACGCCGCCTGCCCCCACAGCGTCGAGCCGTCCTGGTACACGAGGTCGAGATAGATCGAGTAATCGCTATTCGATGTGCCGCTCACCCCGTCCGCCTTGCTCCAGGCGACGGCGACGAGTGGCTCCGGCCGCGTCTGGTTGAGCACCACCGTTTGCGTCACCCCGCGCCGGCCGGCGGCGTCGGTCCCGTTGGCGCAGACGAACGTCGCGCCGTCGCGGCGGAAGCCGTGCTCATACGCTCGCCAGCCGTCGCCGCGGAGCAGGTCGGTTGACCGCGCGTCGAACCGCAGCGCCGCCTTCAGCACCTCCCCGTCCGCCGCATCCACGGAGGCGACGCCCAGCAGACCGGCGAGGACCGCCACCACCCACGATCGACCGACCATGACGCACCTCCGCGCAGGGCGAAACACCACCCCCGATTCACCGCGTCGAGCCGGCCCGGCTGCGGAACAGCTCGTCGGCCACCGCCGGCGCCGGATCGCTCAGGCTGAAATAGGTCTGCTTGCCGTTCGGGTCGGCGAACTCGCGAAGAGTAAGCTCAAACTCGTGCGGCGGAGTTGCCATCCCGAACGACGCCTTCCACCCCTTCACCTTGACCGCCACTCCGCCGGGACGGACGGTGTCGTCCGGCACCGCCTTCAGTGTCGCCGGGTCGAGGATCAGGCGGCTCAGTTCGACAGCGTCCACGCCTTTCAGGTCGGCGCGCTGCACCGGGTTCAGGGTAAACACCAGCGGACCGCGCATCACCGCGACTCGCCCGGCCTGCCGCTGCCGGCCGGTGACCAGCCGGAACGGCATCGGCATGTCGATCGTGACCGTGTCGCCGGCCTGCCACTCCCGCTCGATCGGCAGGAACCGGCCGGCGGTGATCGCGCCGTCGATCGGCCGGCCGTTGACCGCCACCCGCGTGCCGGTGGACCACGCCGGGATGCGCAGCTGCAGTGCGAACCGCGTCGGCCGCGCCGGCGTCAGCCGCAACGTTACCTTGCCAGACGACGGGTAATCGGTTACTTGTTCCAGTTTCACCTTACTCCCGCTTGCGAGTTCGATGTCGGCGGTCGAGGCGGTGTACAGGTTGACGGCCACGCCGTCGGGCGTGCGGTAGTAGACGAACGTCGGCAGCTCGGCAACGATGCGGCGGTAGTTGCACGGGCAGCAGTAGGTGTCGGTCGGATGGTACTCGCGCGGCCCCTCGGTCGGGGCGAAGTAGCGCAGCCGTCGGCCGTCGGGCGACTGGGCGGCGAACAGCGTGTTGAAGACGGTTCGCTCCATCACGTCGCCCCAGACGGCGTCCCCCTTGTGGCGGAGCATGGCGTCATAGACGCGCATCTGGTAGGCAGTGGCGCACGTCTCGCCCAGTGCGCCGCGGCCGTCCTGGTCGGCGGTCCAGATCTCCCACTGCCCGCCGCTGCCGGTGAGCATCAGCCCGTCGCCGTCAAGCATGAACGCCGTCGCCCGCCGCGCTGGCCGCAGGAGCCGCTCGTCGCGGGTGGCGCGGTACAACTCCAGCTGCGCCAGCGTTCGCGCCAGGTAGGCGTACATGTGTCCCTCGATGCCGGCCCGCCGGCCGATCACGATCGGCAGGTCCCACTCGGGCAGCTTGCGGATACGACAGACGAAATCGAGATATTTACGATCGCCGGTGACGCGATACAGCGCCACCATCGTCCGCTCCAGCCCGGTGACGGCGACGTTTGCGGCGACGCCGCCGCGGCCCCAGTCGGCCGGCAGTTTGTCCCAGTGAGCGATCAGGTAGTCGGCCGCCTTGCGCGCGCCGGTCAGCGACTCCTTGCCGCCGAAGTGTTCGTGATCGCGCAGCAGGCCCCAGACGAGGTACTGCACCTCGTGAACGTCCCACAGCGCCGTCATCCGCTCTGCCGGCGGGAACAGTCCCAGATAGCCGTCCGCCTCCTGGTGCCGGAGGGTGTGCTGGACCAGCCGATCCTTGAGCGCGACGACCTTCGGGTCGCCGGTGTATGCCGCCAGCGTCGCCGCCGCGTCGATCACCTTGCCCAGCCCGATGTACCCGCCGGCGCACCCCTTCTTCGCCGCGAACGGCGCCAGGAAGTCGCGGTCGGCGTCCAGCGCCAGCAGGTTGTTCTTGACCGTCACGTCGATCCGCCGGCCGATCTCGCCGCCGACCTTGACGGCACGAATCGGCACGGGCGACCAGCGATCGGTGCCGTCAGCCGCCGCGAGGACGCCCGGCACGACCAGCAGTCCGACGAGCAGCCGCGCCATGCCCGGCGCGGTGAGGTGGCAGGTGCTCATGAGCGTACCTCCGCTGTGGGCGACCGTTGTCCGTCTCTTACTTTATCGATGGCCTACTCCTCTGTCCGGGCGGGAGGAGTGCCGCGGGCGCGGCGCCGGCGTATCATCCGTCTCATGTGCGCATCGTCCACAAGAAGGCTGTCCCAGGAGGTGCGAGGGTGAACAGGTCGCGTCGTCTGGTTTTCGCCGGTATGGCCTTACTCGTTGCGGCTGCCAGCCTCGTGTCGGGTGCCGGCAAGGAAGGGCGGACGCCGCGGCGGGTGGCCGAGCAGCTGGCCGCGGTGTACGGCAAGCGGCTCGACCAGGTGGCGTACATCCCGGCGCTGGCGCTGGTGGCGAAGCTGCGGCTGAGCGCGGCGACCGGTGACGGCCGGTACGCGGCGGAGGTCGACCGTCTCGTCGCCCCGTACCTCCGCGGCGACAAAAACCCGGTGCCGCGGTCGGGAAGTGAGCAGGCGGGGCACCTGCTGTTCGTCGAGCTGGCCGGGCGGGCGACCGGGAAGGAACGCGAGCGGTGGGTCGTCCTGTGCCGCGCCGCGGCGGATCAGATCTTCACCAGGGACGGCAAGCCGCTGCCGCTCATGCCGCACCACAACGAGATGAGCGACGCGGTGTTCATGGCCGGGCCGCTCCTGGCGGCGACCGGCCGACTGACCGGCGAGCGCAGGTATTTCGACGCCGCCGCGACTCACTTCGCGTCGATGCGGAAGCTGTGCCTGCGGCCCGACGGCCTGTACCGCCACTCGCCGCTGTGCGCGGCAGCGTGGGGGCGGGGCAACGGGTTCCCGGCGCTCGGGCTGGCCCTCGCTCTCGCCGACTGGCCCGACGACCACCCGGCGAAGAAGGGGTTACTCGCCGAGTTCCGCCGCCACCTGGCCGCCCTCCGCCGGCACCAGGACGCGAAAACCGGCTGCTGGCATCAGGTAATCGACCACCCGGAGAGCTACGACGAGTATTCCTGTACCTGCATGATCGGCCTCGCCATGCACCTGGGCGTCCGTCGCGGCTGGCTGGGCGCCGAGTACCAGGCGTGCGTCGACCGCGCCTGGCGGGCCGTCGAAACGCGGACCTCCGCCGACGGCAAGCTGGTCAACGTGTGCGTCAGCACTGGCAAGCAGCCGACGCTGCGCGCCTACCTGGACCGTCCGGCGGTCAACGGCCGCGACGACCGCGGCGGCGCGATGGGGTTGCTGTTCGCCACCAGCCTGCTGACGGACTGAGGCGATCAGTCGCCCACGTACTTCGCCCGCAGCCGCGCGTAGGTACCGTCCGCCTGCATCGCCGAGATCGCGGCGTCGACCACCGGCAGCAGGTCGACGTCATGCCGCCGACAGAGCAATGCTACTTTCTCGACCGTCATTAGCGTCGAATCCGCGAGGGCGACGGCCAGCCGCCGGTCGCGGTGGGCGTACAGCCGCGCCTCGATGCCGTCGGTGAACATCACGTCGCCCGCTCCGGCGGCGACCTTGCCGGGGATCGCCAGGTTGTCCGGCACCACGTTCACCCGCGCCTGCCGGACGTGCGCGGCGACGAACTGCTGATTGGTGCCGCCAGGATTGACCAGCACCGTCATGCCGGGCCGATCGATGTCGGCCAGGGTGCGGAAGCGGTGTCGGTCGGCGGCGCGGATCAGGGCGACCTTGGCGTCGGTCAGGTAGGGGCGGGAGAGCAGGCCAGCCTCGGCGCGCTTGCCGGTTGCGGCTGACCCCGCCCATGGCGACGTCGAAGCGGCCGGGCGCGCAGATCGGCGGTCAGGTCGGCCAGGAAGTTCGCACGAACCGCACCCGCACCCCGGCCCGACCGTCGCAGCCAGCCGGTGCGCTGCCTCCACGTCGATGCCCCGATACCGGCCGCAGGCGTCGACGACGCTGAACGGGTCGTAATCGCCGGTGGTGCCGACGCGCAGCACGCCGGTCCGCCGGATGCGTGCGATCGCGCCAGTCGCCCGCCTCGCGTCCTGCACCACCACCGCGGCGAGGCCGAGCAGCGCCATGCCCAGCACCAGCCGCCCCTGTCGTGACCTGTCGCGCATCGTCTCCCTCTCCCGGCGTCAGTGTAGCGGCCGGCGGGCGTGCCGCCCTGTCCGTCGCCGCGCGGGCGGGATAGAGTGGCTGGCGGACCGCCCCCCATCCTCCGCACAGGCGAGAACCGTGATGAGCCGCAACCGTTCCCTCCCCGCCGCGTCGACCCTCGCCCGCCGCGACTGGCTGAAGGCCGCCGGCGCCGTCCTCCTCGGCGCATCCGCCGGGTTCGCCGCCGACAACCCCACGCCGCTGGCGATCGGCGCGGCGGCGCCGGACTTCAAGCTGCCGGGAGTGGACGGCCGGCACTATTCCCTCGCCGACTTCGCCGACGCTCGCGTGCTGGTGATCGTCTTCACCTGCAACCACTGCCCGACGGCGCAGGCCTACGAGGAGCGGCTCATCAAGCTGCACCGCGACTACGTCGGCCGCGGCGTGCGCGTGGTGGCGATCAACCCCAACGACCCGCAGGCGGTTCGTCTCGACGAACTGGGGTACAGCGACCTGGGCGACTCGTTCGAGGACATGAAGATCCGCGCCCGCGATCGCAAGTTCCCGTTCCCCTACCTCGACGACGGCGCCACCCAGACGACCGCCCGCGCCTACGGCGTGCTCGCCACGCCGCACGTCTACCTGTTTGACCGCGAACGGAAGCTGCGCTACACCGGGCGGATCGACGACAGCGAGGTGAAGACGGTCAAGAGCCACGACACACGCAACGCCATCGAGGCGCTGCTGGCGGGCCGGCCGGTGCCGGTCGAGAAGACGCGCGTGTTCGGCTGCTCGACCAAGTGGGCCGACAAGCGCGAGGATGCGAAACGGTCGCTCGCCCGCTGGGAGAAGGAGCCGGTCGAGTTGCAGCCGCTCGACGAGGCCGGCGTCGGCAAGTTGGCGAAGAACGCCGGTAAGAAGCTGCTGCTGGTGAACGTGTGGGCTACCTACTGCGCGCCGTGCGTGAGCGAGCTGCCGGAGCTGGTGACGATGAACCGCATGTATCGCGGCCGGCCGTTCCAGCTGGTGACGATCAGCATGGACGCGCCGGAGAAGAAGGAGGCAGCGCTGAAGGTGCTCCGCGAGCAGCGGGTAGCCGCCACCAATTTCGTCAGCGCGGTGAAGGACCGCGACCGGCTCGCCGACCTGCTCGACAAGGACTGGTCAGGGGCCCTGCCGCACACCGTGCTGATCGCGCCGGGCGGCAAGGTGGTGTACCGCCACAGCGGAGCCATCGAGCCGCTCGCCGTCCGCCGCGCCATCGTCGACGTTCTCGGCCGGACGTACTGAGCATGCGGGCGCGCGGATCGGCCTCCCCGCTGTGCGAATCTGGCCGCCGCTGTGCGGATTCGGCACATCCCGGTCAGCGCAAGCGGACGCCGCGGTGGGCGTGTGCCCCATATTTCAGGCAAAACGGTCCGAAAGTCGCCATTGACGGGGAGGCGGAACGCGATTTGCTCGCCGAGCGGCGGGGGTTCGTTTGCACCGCCGTGTCTCGTCCGACAAGGAGACTGGTATGTCGTTCCCACTCGACCGGCGCCAGGCGCTTCAGGCCGCTGCCGTCCTACCGCTCGCCGCCTCCGCCCGCGCCGCCGGCGCCAACGATCGTATCGAGTTAGGCGTTATCGGCTGCGGTGGACGCGGCCGGTGGATCGCCGATCTGTTCCAGGCCGGCGGGGCACGGATTGTCGCCCTGCACGACTACTTCCAGGACCGCGTCGATGCCGCCGGCGAAAAGCTGAAGGTGCCGCCGGCTCGCCGTTACGTCGGGCTGGACGGCTACAAGCAGATGCTTGACAGCAAACTGGACGGGGTGGTGATCGAAAGCCCGCCCTACTTCCATCCCGAGCAGACGGTCGCCTCCCTCGCCAAGAACAAGCATGTCTACCTCGCCAAGCCGATCGCCGTCGACGCCCCCGGCGCCCTGGCGATCGCCGAGGCCGCCGAGAAGGTGCAGGACAGGTTGTGCTGCTGGGTCGACTTCCAGACGCGCGTCGACCCGTTCTACCTGGGGGCGGCGAAGCGACTGTTCGAGGGCATGATCGGCAAGCCGTTCCTGGTGCAAGCGTGCTACCTGACTGGCCGTCTCGGGGCACAGGCCAAACCCGGCAGCGAGCAGGCGCGGCTGCGCAACTGGGTCTTCGATAAGGCATTATCCGGTGATATCCTCGTCGAGCAGAATATTCACGCTCTCGATGTGACCAACTGGTTCCTGCGCGGCCATCCGCTGAAGGCGAGCGGCACCGGCGGACGCAAGGTGCGGACCGACGTCGGCGATTGCTGGGACCACTTCAGCCTGACGTTCTGGTATCCCGACGACGTCCTCGTCAGCTTCTGCTCCAAGCAGGCCGGGCACGGCGCCGAGGACATCGGCGTCAAGGTGTTCTGCGAGCGCGGCACGGTCGAGAGCCACTACGGCGGGCTGACCGAGATCCGCGGGCAGAACGGCGGCTACCCCGGCGGCGCCAGCCCCGGCATCTACCGCGACGGTGCCGTTCGCAATATTCGGCTGTTCCTCGACGCCATCGCCGCCGGCAAGCCGATCAATAACGCCCGCGAGAGCGCCAACAGCACCCTCACCTGCATCCTCGGCCGCACCGCCGCCTACACCGGCCGCACCATCACCTGGGACGAGATGATCAAGGCCGGCGAGCGGCTCGACGCCCGGCTCCACCTGCCGGCCGACGGGCCGAAGTGGAAGGCGTCCTGACCGAGCGAAAGGAGAACGTGGTGAACGCGACACGGCGACAGTTTCTCGGAAGCGCCCTCGCCGCCGGCGGGGCGCTGGCGGCCGGCCCAACGCTCGGCGCCGAACCGGCTGCCGCGACCTGGCGGGTCGGGTCGTGCGTGGTCGGTCTGGAGACCGCCAAGGCAGCCGGGCTGGACGGGGTGGAGGTTCCCGTCCGGCTGGTCGGCGACGGGCTGGACGTCGCCGACCGCAAGGTGCGCGACGGCTACAAGCGGCGGATGCGCGAGACCGGGCTGCCGGTCTGCTCACTGATGCTGGGGATACTGAATTCGTATCCGCTGGCGACCGACCCGCGGGCGCCGCGCTGGCTGGAGCAAGCGGTCGACGCCGCGCGCGACCTGGGCGCCAAGGTGATCCTGGTGGCGTTCTTCGGCAACGGCGACCTGCTTGGCGGCGACGGCAAGGTCAAAAAGGCGGCCCTCGACGCCGCGGTCGACCGGCTGAAAGTGGCTGCCCCGCGTGCCCACGACGCCGGCGTGGTGCTGGCGGTGGAGAACTACCTCGACGCCGCGCAGAACCTGGCGCTGCTCGACCGGGTCGGCAGCGACGCGGTGCAGGTGTACTACGACGTCTACAACACCGGCATCACCCGCGGCCACGACGTCCCCGCCGAGGTCCGCCGGCTCAAGGGGCGGATCGCTCAGTTCCACTTCAAGAACGGCGGACAGTTTCTCGGCGAGGGCAAGCTGCGCTGCGAGCCGATCATCGCCGCCATGCGCGACACCGGCTATCGCGGCTGGATCGTGCTGGAAACCTCCAACCCGACCAACGACGCGATCGCCGATGCCCGCCGTAACGCGAAGTACGTCCGCCAGCTGTTCGCGCCGCGCAAGCGGCCGTCGTCGTGACCCAGGGAGATCGAAGATGAGCGATACGTCGTTGAATCGCCGGCAGCTGTTGCAGGGGTCAGCCAGCGCCGTGCTGGCGGCGGGGGCGCTGAGCGGCATCGCGCACTCCGCGGGTAGTGATACGATCAAGATCGGCATGATCGGTTGTGGCGGCCGGTGTACCGGGGCGGCGTCCGACGCCATGAACGCCGACCCGGGCGTCAAGCTGGTGGCGATGTGCGACCTGTTCCGCGACCGCGTCGAGAGCAGCCACCGCACGCTCAAGGCGGAGAAACCGGGGCAGGTGGACGTGCCGCCGGAGCGGTTCTTCGTCGGCCTGGACGGTTATCGCAAGGT
This sequence comes from Gemmataceae bacterium, assembly GCA_046350215.1. Taxonomy (GTDB): domain Bacteria; phylum Planctomycetota; class Planctomycetia; order Gemmatales; family Gemmataceae; genus JAXMAU01. Next base: position 18,663 of record JAXMAU010000029.1, read on the forward strand.
GATCGACGCCGCCGACGTGGTGCTGATCGCCTGCGCCGCCAAGTTCCATCCGCTCTACCTGAAGACGGCGGTGGAGGCCGGCAAGCACGTCTTCGTCGAGAAGCCGCACGCCATCGACCCGGCCGGCATCAAGGTGGTCGCCGAGGCGTGTGCGCTGGCCCGGCAGAAGAACGTGGGCGTGCTGTCGGGGCTACACAGCCGCTTCGACCCGTCGATCAAGGAGACGATCCAGCGGGTGCTCGACGGGCAGATCGGCGAGATCGTCTCGATCGAGGAAAACTTCATTCGCGGCCCTTACGGCAACGTCCACCGGCCGAAGGGGCTGTCGGAGATGGAGGTGCAGTACGGCAACCAGTACCGCTTCTCCTGGCTGTGCGGCGACGACGTCACGCAGTCGCTGGTCCACAATCTCGATCGCGCCACCTGGGCGCTGCGGGAAACGCCGCCGGTGAAGTGTCACGGGCTGGGCGGCCGGTCGTCGTCGTTCAACCTGCTCGGCGACGTGTTCGACCACCACTCGGTGGTGTACCACTACGCCAGCGGGGTGCGGCTGTACGCCTTCTGCCGCACGCAGTTCCACTGTTACCAGGAGGACTCCAGCATCATCCTCGGGGCGCGCGGCATCGCCTACCCGAAGGCGGGCCGCATCGACGGTCCAAACCGCTGGCGCTACAAGGGGGAACGAGTAAGCCCCTACCTGCGTGAACACCAGGAGTTCTTCCGCTCGATCCGCGCCGGCAAGCCGCTCAACTGCGGCGACTACATGGCGCGGAGCACGCTGGTGGCGATCATGGGCCAGCTGTCGTGTTACAGCGGGCAGGAGGTGACCTGGGAGCAAGCGAGCCGCTCCGACTTCTGCTTCGCGCCGCGTCCCGAGGAGTGCCGCTGGGACATGACCCCGCCAGTCAAGCCCGACGCCAACGGTGTCTACCCGGTAGCGGTTCCTGGCGTGACGAAGACGGTGTAAGGCGGATGGGTGGCACGCCCTGAGGCTCTGCGAAGGGCGTGAGCGTGGGGATGGCCGTGACACGCCCTCACGCCCGTCGCTGCGCTCCGAGCGTGCCACCCGGCAGAGCCATCGGGGGCGTCGTTCTGGGTGGCACGCCCTGAGGCTCTGCGAAGGGCGTGAGCGTAGGGATGGCCGTGACACGCCCTCACGCCCGTCGCTGCGCTCCGAGCGTGTCACCCGGAACCCGGCGGTCCCTGACGTGACGAAGACGGTGTAAGGCGGAACGAACGAGCGGCCGGGCGCCGTACCGACGGCGCCGGCCGCTCGCGTTTCTACCGCGGACTACTTGCCGGGGAACGCCGGGCTGACCACCCGCGGGCGCCCGGCTGGGTTGTACACCGGCGGCAGCGCCAGCCGCGCCGACTGCCGCTCGGCCGCCAACACGGCCTGCGCCGTGAGTTCGACACTACTCGCGAAGGCCGCCGACACCCGATTCGCCTCGCCGCCGCGCTCGGGGGCGACACGGGCGGGCCGGTCGATCGGACGCCCGGCCGACATCACGCCGCCGCGAATCCCGGTGTCGACCGCCGTCACCTCCGGGTCGGCCATTGCGCGCAGCCGGTTCATCACCTGGTCGATGCCGTCCAGGTGAGCGCTGTCGTCCTCGGCCATCCGGTGCGCCGCCGACGGCGCGACGTAGGCCGTCTCGGTCCGCCGTCCGCCGTCGAGCGTCAACTTGATCGGCTCGGGCCGGTCGGAGGTGAGCGCCACGGTCAGCAACTGCTCGCTCTCCTGCGGCGTGCCCAGGTGGCGGACGATCTGCAGCCGTGCCTTGTTGCCCAGCGGCCGGCCCCAGACTCGTTCGAGAGTAATGACATACTCACCGGAAAACGCCTCGGCGGCGACGTAGGTTTCGGCGTTCCGCTCGCCGGACGCAGCGTCGGCGAGCAGGGTGCCACCGCCGGCCGTCTGGCGGGCGAGCGGGGTGCACACCGTGCCGGATGGTTCCTGCACTGTCAGGTCGAGATCGGCCTCGCCCTGCCAGAGCAGCTTGACCACCAGGTCGCGCCGGCGCTGGCCGGCCACCTGTCGCCGCAGCTCGTTGGCCTCGGTGCGGTCGAGGCGCCGGGCCAGGGCTTCGAGCCGCTCCAGCGCCGTCTGCCGCAGCTCGGCGTTGTCCACCGGCCAGTCGTGCCGCAGCAGCTGGCCGACCGCCCACGCCATCGCGCGGACGTCGCGGGCGATCTCGGCGTAGCGGGCAGCGGCGGCGTAGGCGTGCGGCACGGTCGGCTCCAGCTCGGCCGCCTGCCGGCAGAACGCCAGCGCCCGCTCATACTTGCCGTCGTCGGCCAGGGCACGCGCGGCGGTCAGGTAACCGCCAGCGGTGAACGGCTCCAGCGCCGCGACGGACACCTCGGCGCGCTCGATCTCGTCGGCCGATCCGCCGCTCTGACGCAGGGCGACGGCCAGCGCGCGGAACACCCACGGACGGACGACGATGCCTTGCCGAAGCGTCGCCTTGAGCAGCTCGGCGGCGTGGTCGTACCGGCCGATCGCGGCCAGGTGGTCGGCGGTGGCGATGAGCAGGCCGGGATCCTGCACTCCCTTCGCCACCGCATCCTGCCACACCGCCCGCGGATCGAGCGGCTTGTTCTCCTTTTCCGATCCGTCACCCCCCTGTTTATCAGTCCTCGCCTTAGCCAAGCCCCGCGCACCACCGCCAGCGGCGCCGGTGATGACCAGATTGCTGCCGCGGGTGTGGACCATCGACGGTGCCCGCACCACCAGCGCCATCGCCGGCGGATAGTAGCCGAGGTTGTTGTCCTGGCCCGGCATCTGCGCGCCCGTCTCCGCCGCCTGATCGTCGAGCGGGTTGAGCGGCATGCCGGTGATCGGGTTGTACTGCGGCGCCCAGTCGCGCGGCCGGCCGACCACCTGGCGGATCAGGGTGATCAGCACCTGCTCCTGTGTGCCGCTGCCCATCGCCCCGTAGCCGAAGTTGCCGAACGGCCCGCCCAGGCCGAGGCCGCCGTTCACTCCGGCGAGCGGCAGCCCGGCACCCAACCCGGCGCCCGCCAGCCCGCCGACCCCGCCGAGCAGCGGGTTCAGCCCACCGACGCCACCGAGCAGGGGGTTCAACCCACCGGCGCCGCCGAGCAGCGGATTCAGCCCGCCGACGCCGCCGAGCAGCGGGTTCAGCCCGCCAACGCCGCCGAGCATTGGGTTCATTCCCCCCATGCCGCCGAGCATTGGGTTCATCCCACCCATCGCCCCGAGCGGCAGGCCGCCGCCCGGCAGGCCCATCCCGCCGAACGTGCCGGCGATCCCCGCCGTCTGGCCGACTGCCTGCGGGTTGAAGCCGTTGGGGATCGGCGTCACCAGGTCGGCCACCGGGTAGACGCGCACCGCCTTCTCGGCGATGGCGAACTGGCCGGTGGTGATCTCGATCGTGTTCGGCCGCAGAATGTACGTCGCCCCCGACGGCACCGGAATGCGCGCCAGGATCCGCTTCAGCACCGTGGCCACGGTGACGGTGTCCATCGCCGGGATCGGGTTCGGGGTGGCGATTTCCGTTTTCAGCACATCGTTGAGCGCCTCGAACCGGAACGCCTTCTCGTTCACCTCGATGGTGACGTCGCGACCGCCCGGCAGCTTCGTCAGTTGACCCCGCTGCAGCTGGTCGAGCGCCTCGTACAGCGTCGTCTTCGGGTCGTCGATTCCGCCATAGTGCTGAATCGTCGTGCTCATCAGGTCGCGCATCCACGCCAGCCGGCCGGGGTGGTCACCGCCGAGGCTGGCCACCGAGTAACGCTCGATTCGATACTTCGACCAATCGGCCCAGCTGGCGAACCGATCGCGGGTGAGCCGGCGAATGACCGCGGCCGACGGGAATGTCACCGGCGGCTCGTCGGTGAACGGCAGGTGCGAGCGCTCGACCTCCAGCAGCGTCGCCAGGAAGCGGTCCTCACGGAGCCGCCGCATCTCCTGCACTTCCTTCAGGTGATAACGGCTCTGAGCGATCTGGTAGGCGGCGGACACCGCCTGCGGCACTGGCTGGCCGCGCGCCACCAACTCGTCGCGCATCAGGATCGCCTGTCGCTGCGCCTCTTCCTCGCGCGCCTGGTCCATCAGGTTGTGGTAGATGCGGGTGCGTTCGCGGACGCGGTCCTGGGCGAGCCGCTCGGCGTTGCGCGCCTCCACTCGCTCGTTCGCCGCCACTCGCAGCGCCAGCGCCTCGGCCTGGTCGCGGCGGACGATGTCGCCAATCCGCTGCACGCTCGACATCGCCTGTAACAGCGACGCACTCAGCCCGCTGACCGCCGCTGCCTCCAGATCGGCGTTACTCCGCACTGCCTCCAGCGTTCGCTTGAGCAGTTCATACGCCTCGTCGGGCCGAACGCGGCCGACGCGGTGGGCGTGGCGCACTGTCTCGGCGACGACGAGGGCGGCCTGCTGGCCGGCGATCACCCGCCGCGCTGCACGTCGTCGAGCGGGTCGGCGCCCGGCCGGCGGTGGCGGCGCGGCGTCCTTCTCCTCCACCGGCACCGCCGCGCGCCGCTCCACGTCCAGCCGCACCAGCTGACGGGCGGCGGCGTTCATCTGCAATTCGCGGCGGACGTCCTGCCGCGTCTTCTTGCCGGCGCGCATACGGTCGACGAGCGCGCCCCGCCGCGAGCGCGGGCCGAAGCGGGGTCGACCTGCTCAGCCTGCTCGAACAGCCGGCGGGCCGGGTCGAGGCGGTTCTCTTCCAGCGCCGTCTCCGCCTGGGCGAGCAGCTCCTCGGCGGTCAGCTGCTGCTGCCGGTAGGCGTTGGCCAGCAGCTCGCTCGGCTGGCAACAGCGCCCGGCCGGTCCTTCCGCTCCTTCCACTGCTCGTACACGCCGGCGAGGAAGTGGTTCTCCGGGTCGCCCGCGGGCACCTTCAGCGACGCCTGGTGCTGAATCGTCTTGCCTTGGCAGTCACCGCGAATCTGGTAATCGAGCGCCGCCGTGCCCGCGGCCAGCCGGCCGACGACGAGGGTGGCGGTGTCGCGCCGCAATGGCGGCAGGCGGGTCGGCAGGGCGACGGTGACGCCGGCCGGCAGCCGGAACGTCTCGGGGTAGAGGACCGGCTCGGCGGCCTGCTTGCGCAGCCGCTCGGCAACGATGACCGGGGTGTCGTCGCCGCGGAAGCGGACGGCGCAACCGCCGGTGCCGGCGACGAGGGCGTGCAGGTTGACCGGGTCGAACGCGCCGCCGAGCGGGACGGCGACGAACGGCGCATGCTTGCGATTCATTGCCTCGCACAGCGCGGCGCGGGCGTCGTCGTCGAGCGGGCGGGCGACACTACGGCCGTCGCCGAGGTAGACCACCACGCGCCGCCGGTCGGCGCCCGCCTCGAACGAGGCGACGGCATCGCCGAGCGAGCGTGGCAGGTCGACGGCGCCGAGCGGAACCTCGTTGGCCAGTTGCCGTACTGCCTCGTCCACCTTCGCGCCGGCCTGGAACCCGCGTGTCAGGTCACGCGATGTCAGGTTGGCGGTCCACACCGCCACCCGGTCGCCCCGGTTGTGCTGGTGGATTCGGTTGGCCAGTGCCTGCAGCACGTCGACCGCCTCGGTCAGCCCACCGCCGGCCATCCCGGCGGACGTGTCAACGACGACGAGGTAGTCGGTTGGTAACGGCGGCGGGTCCGGCAAGGTCGGTCGAACCTGCAACGCGAACAGCAGGTCGCCCTCGGGGGTGCGGTAGGTCAGCAGCGGTCGATCGGCGAAGCGGTGGCGTTCCTGCTGTTCGGCGAACGATCGCTCGGCGGCGGAGGCCGGCCGGTCTTCGGCTCGTCCCGACCCGCCACGAACAGGAGAGAAGGTCAGAAAGGCGACGAGGGCGACCAGCGTCGCCCCAAGGGCGGCGAATCGGCACACACGGTTCATGTCCCGGCACTCCCGATAAACTGCGGTGGTTACGGACCCTGTCTCGGCGCGGTTCGTCCTGAATCAGTGAGTAGAAGGGCGAAAAGTCCTGAACTTGCGCGCTCGATCGGATGCCGCGATTTCTTCGCCGAGGCGCGCGCCGGACCGACCCGTACCGTCGGCCCGACCCGCACTATCCGCGCGATCGGAAGATGTTACCGTTTCGGCGATGCGTCGTCGGCTGGCAGGTCGCGCGAGGCGTCGGCGACGTACTCAGCGAGCCGCTTCTGCCACCGTGCCGCCAGCGCGCGGACCTTGTCGGGATGGGTGCCGGCCAAGTCGCGCGTCTCGGTGCGATCGGCGGCCAGATCGTACAGCTCCCACGGACTGTCCTTGCCGGCGGCGACGATCTTCCAGTCGCCCACCCGCAGCGCGCGGTTGCCCTCGTGCAGCCACCACAGGTCGTCGCGGGCGACCGTCACGTCGTTCGCGAACGCCGGCACCAGGCTCTTGCCCGGCGGCGGCGGGACCGGCTGGCCGTTGTACCGCTCGGGCCGCTTACCGCCGGCCAGCGCCACTGCCGTCGGCACCACGTCGACGACGTGGCCGGGGGTGTGCCGCAGCGCGCCGCGGGCGGCGATGCCGTTCGGCCAGTGGGCGATCAGCGGGGTGCAAATACCGCCCTCGTGGACCCAGGTTTTGTGCCGGCGGAACGGCGTGTTGGCGAGGCTCGACCATCCCGGCCCGGCACACAGGAACGTCGCTCCAGTGCCACACGCCGCGGCCGGATCGTGGCCGTCGCCGCGAACCATGATCTCGGCGCTGGCGCCGTTGTCGGACAGGAACAGAATCAGCGTGTCATCCAGCGCCTTCATTGCCTTCACCTGCGCGACGATGCGGCCGATCTCCCGGTCCATGCGATCGACCATCGCTGCGTGGACCGCCATCTTGTCGGCCTGGAACGCACGCTGGCCGTCGGTCAGCTCGGCCCACGGTCGCGGCAGGTTCAGCTCGTTCGGGCCGAGCTTCTTCAGCGCCGCCGGGAAGGGGTAGGGCGGGCCGACGTGCCGCTCAATCGACGGCAGCCGGTCGCCGCCGATCTTCCGCTCGCGCAGCCGCTGCCAGCGCCGCTCGCGCAGCGCGTCCCAGCCGGCCAGGTACTTGCCGCGGTAGCGGGCGACGTCCGCCGCCGGCGCTTGCAGCGGGAAGTGCGGCGCGGTGAACGCCACGAACCCGAAGAACGGCCGTCCAGCGTACTTCTCGGCGTGCTCCGTCAAGCACCCAACGGCATGGTCGGCGATGGCGGTGCTGGAGTAGTAGCCGGCGGCCGGGTCGACGGCGGGGAGCGGGCGGTCGTCTCGGGTGTGCTGCCGCGGGGCGAAGTGCCGGTCGTGGTCGTTGAGGCTGTACGAGCGGTCGAACCCGCCGGCGAGCGGCTTGCCGTCGATGTGCCACTTGCCGGAGTGATACGACCGATAGCCGAGCGGCCGAAGCAGCTCCGGCAGCAGCACCGCCCACCCCGGCCGCGTCCCCTGACCACCCGTCTACACCTTCAACCCCGGCACGGTGTCGCGCCGCACCTGCTGTGCGTAGTAGCCGGTGAGCACGGCGGCGCGCGTCGGCCAGCAGCGGGCGGTGTTGTAGAACTGGGTGAAGCGCACCCCGCCGGCGGCCAGCCGGTCCAGGTTCGGCGTGGCGATCTCGCCGCCGTAGCAGCCGAGGTCGGAGAACCCCAGGTCGTCCGCCAGCAGGATCAGCAGGTTCGGCTTGCCAGCCGCCGCCGGGACCGCCGCCACCGGGCCGCACAGGGCGAGCAGGACGAACGCCAGGTATCGCATCGAGTGTCTCCTCCTTGTGGCACGCGCCATTCACGTTCCACCAGTGTAGCGGCGGCCACGGACCCCGGCATGACGGGTCCGCACCGGAACGGACGAAGCGGGCAAGCGAAGACCGCCGGAACCGCCTGGGTTCGTCGTCCGTAAGATGACCGGCGTCAGGTCGGCCCGAGGTTGCGGGCCGGCCGGTTCACGACGAGCGGACGACAGGCTGATGGCACAACGCGGACCGAAACGGGTGCTATTCCTTGCCGGCGACGACCTCGCCGACGCCGTGGCTGCGGCGGCGCGATTCAACGCGGTGGCGGGAAAAATGGGTCTGCCGTGGCGGGCGGAATCGGAGCCACTGACGGCAGACGTCCCGGCCGGAGCAGATCGCGTTGTAATCATCAAGCGATCTCCAATGGCGTCCGTTGCCGAAACCCCGCCGACCGGGACGGAGGTGTGGCCAGTGGGCGACGGCGCCGACGCGGCGGCGCGGATCGAGCGGGCGGTAATGGCAACGGTCGCGCGCCTGCTCGGAGGCGGCGGCGACGGGCCGCAAGACCCGGTCGGCACACCATCTCCTGCGCCGGCGGCGAAGAAGTCGCTCACCGCGAAGGTCGGCCGCGAGACCGCTGGACGGCGCGGCAAGGGCGTCGTCACCGTGTTCGACATCGGGCTGGACGACGACGGCCTGCGCCACCTGGCGGGCGTCCTCAAGCAACGGTGCGGCACCGGCGGAACGGTCAAGGACGGGCGCATCGAGATCCAGGGCGACCAGCGCGATCGGGTGGTCGCCGAGCTGGAGCGGATGGGGTATCGGGTCAAGCGCGTCGGCGGTTGACGGCGCATGTCCGGCGCGCGGCGAATCGGTATGCTACCCCGGTCGGTCCTCCCCACGGCTCTCGATGAGGGTGCGATGCGCCTCTTTTACTCCGCCGTTCTGAGCGTCGTTCTGCTCGACCTGACCGGCGCTGCCCGCGCTGCCGGCGACGGGCTGCTGCTGGCCGAGGGCGGCAAGGCGCGGCTGCCGATCGTCATCGCACCGAAGGCGTCGGCGGCGACGCGGGCGGTGGCGGACGAGCTGGCGGACTACCTGAACAAGATCACCGGCGCTCGCTTCACGGTGACGACCGGCGACGGCTCGCGGGGTATCGTGCTTGGGACGATCGAGGAGTTTCCGGACCCGGTGTTGATCAAACCTCTGGAGATCCGCAATGGGTTCGACGGCAAGGAGGCGTTCGTTCTGCGCACCGACCCGGCGCGACTGCGGCTGATCGGCGCCACCGAACGCGGCGTCTCCCACGCCGCCTTCGCGCTGCTGGAGGCGATCGGCTGCCGCTGGTTCTTCCCCGCTCCCGAGTGGCAGGTGGTGCCGTCGCGGCCGACCTTGCGCGTCGACCTGCACCGCGACGATCGGCCGGCGCTGCTGGCCCGGCGCATCTGGTACGGCTACGGCTTCTTCGAATATGGCGACAAGGCGCGGGCGCCGCGCGACTACCAGGCCTGGGCACGGCACAACCGCATGGCTCAGTCGTTCGCCGTCAATGCCGGCCATGCCTGGCAGACGGTCATTGCCGACAACAAGGCGGCGTTCGACGCCCACCCCGAGTATCTGGCGCTGGTCCGCGGCAAGCGGCAGGGCGAGCAGTTGTGCGTCAGCAACCCGGCGGTGCGCAAGCTGGCCGTGACCTGGGCGGTCGATTACCTCAAACGGCATCCGCACGCCGACATGGTGTCGCTCGAACCGTCCGACGGCGACGGCCAGTGCGAGTGTGAGGCGTGCCGCCAGCTGGGCAGCGTGTCTGACCGCGCGTTCGGGCTGGCCAACGAGGCGGCGCGAGCGGTGGCCAAGGCGGCGCCGGGCAAGATGGTCGGCATCCTGGCGTACAACGAGCACTGCGAGCCGCCGGCGCTGCCGCTGGAGCCGAACGTTCACGTCCAGCTGACCGCCGGATTCATCCGCGGCCGCTATCGCTTCGACGAGCTGCTCGAACTGTGGCCGAAGAAGTGCAAGAACCTCGGCTTCTACGAATACTTCTCGGTCTGGCTGTGGGACTTCGACCGGCTGCCCGGCGGCAACGGCGGCAACGTGCCGTATCTGCGCAAGCAAATCCCGCGCTACGCGGCGCTCGGCGCCACCAGCCTGGACTGTGAGAGCGGCAACAACTGGGGGCCGCACGGCCGCGGTTACTACGTCGCCAACAAGCTCATGTGGGATCCGAAAAGCGACGTCGACGCGCTGCTGGCCGACTTCTACGACAGGGCGTTCGGCCCGGCGGCGCCGGCGATGCGGCGGTACTACGAGCGGTTCGATCCGGGCAACCAGCCGCTGATGAGCGAACACCTGCTCGGCCTCGGCTTCCGCGATGTGGAGGAGGCGGCGCGCCTGGCCGCCGGCCGGCCCGACGTGCAGGCCGCGGCTCGATCACCTGAAGCAGTATCTTCGCTACGTCCACCTCCGCTGGCAGGTCGACCGCGCCACCGACAAGGCGCAGAAGAAGGAGCGAACGCTGGCGGCATGACGCATGCCTATCGCACCCGGTATAGCTACATGAACCACTGGGAGGCGATCCGCCAGGGCTGGACGCCGGAGGCGGCGAAGGAGTTTGGCGAGCCGTCATGGGCGTTTAATAGCGCCGGCGTGAAACCGTGGGCGGTCGATCGGCCGTACACGCGCCCGGAGACCGAGGCGGCGTTCCGCGAGGGGCTGGCGACCTTCCGCCCCGACCAGTTGGAAGAGAAGACGTTCTCTGCCGACCTGGTGCCGGTGACGTTCCCCGGCAAGGCGGCGCCGGCGGAGAGCAGCCAGGGGTATCAGCACGGCGTGCGCTATGCGCTCTTCAGCGTGAAGGGAGAGCCATTGTCGCTCATCGTCACCCCCGGCACGATCGCCTGGTATCGCGATCGCGCACCAGCGCGGTGGACGGTCAGCGACGCCGGCGGCAAGCGGCTGGCGGGCGATCGGCTGCCACTCGACGGCAAACCGCACCCGATCGAGGTGAAGGTGCCCGGCCGCGGGTTGTACTTCTTCGACATCGACGACTCCGCCGCCGGCTGGCGGATCACCGTCGCCGCCGGCCGGTCGGCGAGTGTGGTGCTGGAGCGGACGCGGACGTTCCACCACGGCGGATGGATGCAGCCGATGTTCTTCTACGTGCCGAAGGGGACGCGCGAGATCCAGTATTACTGGGCTGGCGGGCCGCACTGGGTCCACGGTCCCGATGGAGCGAAGGTGATGGAGGTGAGCACCAGCGGGCGGTTCGTTCGCGTGCCGGTGCCGCCGGGCGCCGACGGCAAGCCGTGGCACTTCACCCGGCTGGCGCTGGGGCAACTGTGGTTCTTCAACGCCCCCAACTATCTGGCCGCCTCGCCGGCGGCGCTGCTGGTGCCGCGCGAAGTCGTCGATCGCGACGGACTGGTGGTGCGGTAGATCAGGGCCAGCTCGGCATTCACCTCCAGCACGTTGACCAGCTCCTCGCCGCCGACCACCCCGCCGAGTGGGCGGAACGCCGACCGGGTGAGGACATCATCCAGCGTGGCGCGGACCTCGGCTGTGTCGCGGCGGGTGCGCCCGGCCCACGCCGACGTGACGCGGTCGACCTGGCTGCGGGCGTTGGTCAGCGTGATGTGCGGGTCCAGCCCGGAGCCGGACGCCGTCACCGCGTCGGCGGGCAGCGCCGGCCGGCCGCCTCGCGCCTGGATGATCGCCTCCGCCCGCTCGCGCAGCTTCGGGTGGTTGGCGCTCAGGTTCGATCCGCCCGACGCCGCCGCATTGTAGTCGGCCGCCGACGGCCGCGGGTGGAACCAGCCGTCGCCCTTGAACTCCTGGGCGATCAGCCGCGATCCGACCGGGTTACCGTCCGCCCCGGCGATCAGGCTGCCCGACGCACTCGCCGGGAACAGCCCCTGGCCGATCGCCAGTATCGCCAGCGGATACAGCACTGCACATAGCAGCAGGGTCGCAACCAGTAAGATCATATTCGCTCGCAGATGAGCCAGCATCGCACGTCTCCTTTCACGCCAGGCCGAGGGCGGTCAGCGCCACGTCGATCAGCTTGATCCCGAGGAACGGGGCGACCACGCCGCCCAGCCCCCACACCAGCAGGTTGCGCCGCAGAGGCGCATCCGCCCCAACGGGCCGGTAGGTCACCCCCGCAGGGCGATCGGGATCAGCAGCAGGATGATGACGGCGTTGAAGATCACCGCCGACAGAATGGCCGAGGTCGCCGACGTCAGGTGCATGAAGTCGAGCGCCTTCAGCCACGGCAGCGTTCCGGCGAACAACGCCGGCACGATGGCGAAATACTTGGCCACGTCGTTGGCGATGCTGAAGGTGGTCAGCGCGCCGCGCGTCATGAGTAACTGTTTACCTACTTCGACGACCTCGATCAGCTTGGTCGGGTCGCTGTCGAGATCGACCATGTTGCCGGCCTCCCTGGCGGCCTGGGTGCCGCTGTTCATCGCCACCCCGACGTCCGCCTGGGCCAGTGCCGGGGCGTCGTTGGTGCCGTCGCCCATCATGGCGACCAGCTTGCCACCTGCCTGCTCCTTGCGGATGTACGCCAGTTTGGCCTCTGGCGTCGCCTCGGCGATGTGGTCGTCCACGCCCGCCTGCTCGGCGATGACCTTCGCCGTCAGCGGGTTGTCGCCGGTCACCATCACCGTCCGCAGGCCCATTTTCTCCAAGCGGCTCAGGCGGCTCGCGGATGTTCGGCTTGAGCACGTCCTCCAGCACCACCAGGCCGGCGACGCGGTTGCCCTGGCAGACCAGCAGCGGGGTGGACCCGCGCGCGGCCGCGGTGTTCACCTGCTCGGTCGTCCCAGGCGGCACCTCGCCGCCGTTCTGCTGCACGTAGCGAGTGATGGCGTCGGCCGCCCCCTTGCGGATCGGCGCGCCGTTGGGCACATCCAGCCCGCTCATCCGCGTCTGGGCGGAGAACGCCACGAACCGTGCATGGGGGGGCGGCTCGGCCCCGTTGGCGCCGCCCAGCTTGCGGTACAGTTCGACGATGCTCCGGCCCTCCGGCGTCTCGTCGGCCGCCGACGCCGGCGCCCGCCAGCCGGCCGACCTCGACGGCGCTGCACTCGCCCAGCGGCACGAAGCGCGTCGCTCGCCGGTTACCCATCGTGATCGTCCCGGTCTTGTCCAGCAGCAGCGTGTCGACGTCGCCGGCCACCTCGACCGCCTTGCCGCTCTTGGCGATGATGTTCGCCCGCAGCGCCCGGTCCATGCCGGCGATGCCGATGGCGGACAGCAGCGCGCGATCGTCGTCGGGATCAGGCACACCAGCAGCGCCACCAGCGTCGGCACGTCGGTGCCCAGCCCGCGGCTGCCGGTGTACGCCTCGGCGTGGCGGGCCATCGGCCACAGGGTGGCGGTCACGATCAGGAAGATGAGCGTAAAGGCGGACAGCACGATCGACAGGGCGATCTCGTTGGGCGTGCGCTGCCGTACCGCCCCCTCGACCAGCGCGATCATCCGGTCGAGAAACGACTCCCCCTGTTTCACCGTCACCCGCACGACAATGCGGTCGGACAGCACGCGCGTGCCGCCGGTCACGCCCGATCGATCGCCGCCGGCCTCGCGCACCACCGGCGCACTCTCGCCAGTAATCGCAGACTCGTCGACCGAGGCAACGCCCTCGATGATCTCGCCGTCGGCCGGGATCACCTGGCCCGCCTCGACCGCCACCACGTCGCCCTCGCGCAGCTCGGTGGAGACGGTTTCCTCGAACACTCCGGCGTCGGTCCGCCGGTACGCCGGCGTCGCCTGCCTGGTCTTCCGCAGGGCGTCGGCCTGCGCCTTGCCCCGCGCCTCGGCCAGCGCCTCGGCGAAGTTGGCGAACAGCACCGTCGCCAGCAGCCAGAAGTCCAGGGCGATCAGGTAACCGAGCGTCGCCTGCGTCGACGCCGGGTCGACTGCCCTGGCGATGGTGCAGACGATCGACAGCAGGGTGCCGACCTCGACGACGAACATCACCGGGTTCTTCCACAGCACGTCGGGCCGCAGCATGGCCACGGCGCGGCGGGAGGCGGTCGCCAACAGTTCGGGCGCGAACAGGCTCAGCCGCCGGCTCCGCCGCCGCAGGTGTTTCATCTCCTCAGGCGACGGCCCGTGCGCAGTCGGCGCGGCCGGGTGATCCAACATTCGAGTATCTCCTTACTTGGTAAACGGCACCGGCCCGAGATGTTCCGCCACCGGCCCCAGCGCGGCGACCGGCAGGAACAGCAGCGCCCCGACCAGGACGATGGTGCCAAGGACGACCAGGCCGAAGGTGACGCCGTCGGTCCGCAGGGTGCCGGCGGTGAACGGCGTTGGCTTCTTCCTCGCCAGCGAGGCGGCCAGGGCGATCGGGGCGATGATCGGGACGAACCGGGAGAACAGCATCACCAGTCCGGTAAGCACGTCCCAGACGACCGCCCGGCCGACCGCTTGCGCCTTCTCCGAATCGGTGGTGGCGGCGTCCGCGGCGGTGCCCACGGTGTCGGCCAGCCCCTCGAAGCCCGACCCGTTGTTGGCGGACGCCGACGTGAACTCGTACAGCATCTGCGACAGAGCGTGCGGCCCCGGATTGCTGGTCGCCCCGGTGCCCCAGTCGCTCACCGCCGCGGCGGCGGTCGGGCCGAGGATCATCAGCGGGTGAATCAGCAGCGCGAGCATCGCCAGCTTGATCTCGCGGGCCTCCACCTTCTTGCCCAGATACTCCGGCGTGCGGCCGACCATCAGCCCGGCCAGGAACACGGCGACGATCAGGTAGACCAGGAAGTTGATCAGCCCGACGCCAACGCCGCCGAAGATGCAGTTGAGCCACATGCCTGCCAGTGGAGTCAGCCCCGCCAGCGGGTTCAGGCTGTCGTGCATGCAGTTGACCGACCCGTTCGAGGTGCAGGTGGTGATCGCCGCCCACGTCGCCCCGGCGGACGGTCCGAAACGCAACTCCTTGCCCTCCAGGTTGCCGGTCGGCTGGTCCACCGGGAGACCGGCGAACGCCGGGTTGGGCTGCAGCGTGTCGGTGGCGATCGCCCAGGCGGTGAACCCGACCAGGAACAGCATCATCACGCCAAAGACGATCCCGGCGTGACGATGCGCCCGCAACATCACTCCGAACAGCACCACGCACGCCATCGGCAGCAGGAGGATGCTCACGCATTCCACCACATTGGTAAATGCGTTGGGGTTCTCGAACGGATGCGCCGAGTTGGTGCCGAAGAACCCGCCGCCGTTGGTGCCGAGCTGCTTCGGGGCGAGGACCGCCGCCACCGGACCGCGGGCGATGGTCTGCTCGCCGCCCTCCAGCGTCGTCACCTTCGCCGCTCCCTTGAGCGTCATCGGCACCCCGCCGGCGACCAGCACGACGGCCACCACCAGGCACAGCGGCAGCATCACGCCGACCACGCCCCGCCAGGTGTCGAGGTAGAAGTTGCCCAGGTGGGCGTCGCCGCGCAGCCCGCGGACGACCGCGAGCAGCGCCGCCAACCCAATCGCCGGGCCGACGAACTGCTTCCAGCAGACGAAGAACAGCTGGCTGAAGTACGACAGATGGACCTCGCCGGCGTAGTGCTGCAGGTTGGTGTTGGTCAGGAACGATGCGGCGGTATTGAAGAGGGTGGACGGCGCCAGCATCCCCTTGGTGTCCGGGTTGAGCGGCAGGTACGGTTGCCCCGCCAGCACGGCGAAGGCGAACACGAACACCACCGCGTTGAACGTCAGCAGGGAGTAGCAATACTGCTTCCAGTCCTGCGGCCCGGTGTCGAGCCACCGCTCCAGCCAGCCGCCGGCGGGGCGGTCGAGCACCCGCGCCAGATACCACCCGAGCGGCACCGCCAGCGCGACGGAGAGTCCGATAAGGAACAGCGGTAAGAACCACATGGGGTCGGTTTCCTCAAAACCACTCGGGCCGCAGCAGGGCCACCACCAGGTAGCCGAGCAGGAACACGGTCACGCCGACAGCCAGCCAGACCATTGCATTTCCCCTCATACACGGTCGCATAACTCGACGAAAGCCACCATCAGCGCCAGGGCGACCAACCCCAGACCGCACAGGGCGGCCAGCCAGAGCGACAGGTCCATGGCAAATCCTCCTCGTCAGGTGGGACGAGAGAGAAGAGAGCAGGCGCCGTGCCGAATCGGGTAGCTAACTGGTAATGCCTTACCCCCTCATCACTTCTGGTGAGGCGAACGGTTAGCCGCGGGCGAATGGCCGGGCACTCTGCATGGTCGTCGGGCGGAATGCAATCCGCCGGCTGAGGCGGCCGGGCCGGCCGGGGCGTTTCTGCCCGTGGCACCGCATTTGCAATGGATCACCGTGCTGAGTATCTCAAGGAGAAACGCCATGACCGATCTGGAATGGCTCGCATGTGACGAGCCGGACTTGCTGCTGGAGGAACTGGAGGGCAAGGTGAGTCACGCCCTGCTGGTGGAGTTCGTCCGCCGCTGCTGGGCGCGGATCACCCCGCCGGTCGATAACGATGTGACCGTGGTCGAGCAGTTCGCCGCCCTGGCGCCGGCACAGAGCGACCACGACGCGGTCGTCTACGCCGCCGAGGCCGCTCTGAAGGCGGCCGGCTGGGCGACGTCGATCAAGGAGGAGCAGCGCCACCAGGCCGTCCTGCTTCGTCAACTCGTGAGCCGGCACCCGGCGCCCATCTCCCGGTGACCCCGTCCATTCGTGCATTCTGCACGACGCATCGTGCGGAATGCACGATCCGAATCGGCTTTCGCCGCGACCTCCAGCGCGTAAACACTTCTCCCGTAACCGCTTGGGTGGCGGGCACGGGGCGGGCATGTCCTTTGCATCTCTACCCGCAACCGACGTGACCGTCTCGACGGGGGCAGCGGCCCCCGGTTCCCTGCCATGCCGCCGCACCGTCGGGCGGCTGCCGGCAGCCCGTGAGCCACCTGCCATGACCGCCAGCACCCCCGCCCCCGCCGACCCCTCCGGCAGCGTCTCCCGCCGGCTCGCCCACGGAGCCGGGATCATCATCGTCAGCAGCGTGATGTTCACGTTCATCAGCTACTGGCGAACGGCGGCGGTGGTGCTGTGCGACCTGGCCAGCACTGCCTATTACATCGGCGCCATCGTCGAGCAGTCGATCGGCCCGGCCGCGCCGTGGTTCATCCTCGGGGTGATGTGCTTCAGCTACGCGGTCCGGTGGGTGTACATCGAGAGTTGCACCCTGTTCGTCCGCGGCGGGGTGTACCGCGTGGTCCGCGAGGCGCTGGGGCCGCTGCTCGCCAAACTGGCCGTCTCCGCCCTGCTGTTCGACTACATCCTGACCGGGCCGATCTCCAGCGTCTCCGCCGGCCACTACCTGCTGCAGCTGTTCATCGACCTGATGAACCTGGCCGGCATCCGCATCGACGCCACCGACCCGGCCGTGAAGCTGCTGAAGAACTGGGGGGCGGTGCTGCTCGCCTGTTCGGTCACGCTGTACTTCTTCTGGCAAAACCTCAAGGGCATCCACGAGTCGAGCGAGAAGGCGCTGCAGATCATGACGCTCACCACCATCATGGGGGTGATCCTGATTTGCTGGTGCCTGGTCACGATCGGCTACCGGGCGGCCAGCAGCGACCCGGCCGAGCGTGCCCTGCTGAATCGGTTCCCGACCCCGGTGCCGCAGATCCAGCCACGGGTCAACCACACTGTCGACCCACCCGTGGTGATGGACCCGACCGGCTTCCTGCGGCACTCGCCGATGGCCGAGGCGCTCCGCGGTGAGCCGGCCCACGACGCCGACGGCAAGCCGGCGATCGGGCCGGACGGCAACCCGGTCTATCACCGGCCGGCGGACTTCAGCTGGTGGAGCGTGATCGGACTGCTCGGGCTGTTCCTGGCGTTCGGCCACTCGATCCTGGCGATGTCCGGGGAGGAGACGCTCGCCCAGGTGTACCGAGAGATCGAGTCGCCCAAGCTGCCCAACTTCCAGAAGGCGGCGTTCATTGTGTTCATCTACAGCCTGGTGCTGACCGCCGGCATCAGCTTCCTGGCCGTCGTCCTGATCCCCGACGACGTGCGCCTGGAGCAGTACGCCAGCAACCTGCTGGGCGGGCTGGCGATGAGCGTGATCGGGCCGACGTGGCTCAAGCTGGTGTTGCAGGGGATCGTGGTGGTCGTCGGCTTTCTCATCCTTTCCGGAGCTGTAAACACCGCCATTATCGGGTCGAACGGGGTACTCAACCGGGTGGCCGAGGACGGGGTGGTGCCTGACTGGTTCCTCCGCCCGCACCCGTACTACGGCACCACCTATCGGCTGCTCTACCTGATCCTCGGGCTGAAGCTGGCGACGATCGTGCTCAGCCAGGGGGACGTGTTCGTTCTCGGCGAGGCGTATGCGTTCGGGGTGGTGTGGAGTTTCGTGTTCCAGGCGCTGTCGATGATGGTGTTACGGTTCACCCGGCCGCAGCGGCGGGAGTTCAAGGTGCCGCTCAACATCCCGATCGGCGGCGGCCGCGAGCTGCCGGTCGGGCTGGGGCTGATCCTGTTCATCCTGCTCGCCTCCGCCGTCATGAACCTGCTGACCAAGGAGTACGCCACCATCTTCGGGCTGCTGTTCACCGCCGGATTCTTCACCCTGTTCACCGCCTCGGAGCGATACAACCACCGCAAGCGCGAGGGCAAGACGCACGAGCATATCGAGCAGTTCAACCGGCAGACGACGGCCGAGGTGACCGCCGACAGCCTGGAGCTGACCACCAGCTACCGCAAGCTGATCTCGATCCGGTCGACGCAGAACCTGTTCATGCTGGAGAAGGCGCTGGCCGAGGCCGATCCGGAGACCACCGGCGTGGTGGTGATGACCGCCAAGGTCATCCCGCCGGGCACCGAGAGCGGTCCGCATGCCTACGACGGGCTGGAGATGGATCCCTACGACCGCCAGCTGATGACGGCGGTGGTCGATCGAGCCGAGAAGGCCGGCAAGCAGGTGACGCCGATCATCGTGCCGACCAACAACCCGCTGCACGCGGTACTCAACACGGCCCGGGACATCCAGGCGCACGAGCTGATCCTGGGGGCGAGTAACAAGTACACCGCTGACGAGCAACTGGAGCAGATCGCCTTCTACTGGATCAGCATGCACGACGGCGAGCCAGCCGTTGACGGTCCGCATTCTGTCGCGCGGAGCCAGGACATGTACCTGGACCTCGGCGGCGGCAACCGCATCCCGAAGATCAGCGAGCGGCGGGCACGGTCGGTGGCCGAGCTGCGCGAGCCGCCGGCGTCGGGGTGAGCCGGGTGCTGCTGCTGCACGACGGCAGCCCGGCGAACAGCGACCTGTTCCAGGCGGTGATGACGATGCTCGCCGACGAGGTGGTACTGGGGGTGGCGGCCGTCGTGCCGCCCGGCACCGCCCCGCACAACGGCCACAGCCTGGTCCACCAGGACGAGGAACGGGCGCGGCGGATCGATCGGCCGCTGCGGGTGCGTGGCCGAGCTGACCACCGGGGACGGGCCGGAAGTGGTGGCGCAACAGGAGGCTACGACGCTCTTATCCTGCCCCTGCCGGCCGAGTACCGCTCGACCCGCTCCGCCGGCTCGACGAGCGGATCGATTATGTCGTCCGCAACGCCCACTGCCGGGTCATGCTGGTGACGCCGCCGGTAATCCCGCAGGAGGTGGTGGACACCACCCCGTCGGCCCGGCCGTGACCGGCGGTTGCCAGCCACCCCGTCCGCCGTGCAAAATGCACGCTGGAGGCGCCGATGAATCTGCTGCTGATCGACGACGAGGCCGGGCTGCGGCGGACACTGCGGCTGACACTGGAGAGCATGAAGCACCGGGTGGCCGAAGCCGCCACCGGGGCGGCCGCCCTGGCCGCCATCGCCGGCGAGCGGTTCGACCTGGCGTTCCTCGACCTGCGGCTGGGCCGCGAGTCGGGGCTGGACCTGCTGCCGTCGCTGCTGCAGGCGGCGCCCGGTGTCGCGGTGGTGGTGATGACGGCGTTCGCCGCCGTCGACACCGCCGTCGAGGCGATGCGGCGCGGAGCGTTCGACTACCTGCCCAAGCCGTTCACCCCGGAACAGCTGCGGCTGCTGCTGGCCCGGTGGGAGCAGGTGCGCGGGCTGCGGGTGGAGGTGGACGATCTCCGTCAGCAGGTGCGAGCGGCGGTGCCGGAGGCCGACCTGCAGACCGACGAGCCAGCCGTCGTTGCCGCCCTCGACGTGGCGTTTCGGGTCGCTCCGACCGACGCCACCGTGCTGATCCGCGGCGAGAGCGGAACGGGTAAGGGCGTACTCGCTCGTGCCGTCCACGCCCGCAGCCGGCGGGTCGGCCGGCCGTTCGTCACCGTCCACTGCCCGAGCCTGTCGGCCGAGCTGCTGGAGAGCGAGCTGTTCGGCCACGCTCGCGGCGCGTTCACCGGCGCGGTCGAGGCGACCGACGGCAAGGTGGCGGCGGCCGACGGCGGCTCCCTGTTCCTCGACGAGATCGGCGACCTGCCGCTGGCGCTGCAGCCCAAGCTGTTGCGGTTCTTGCAGGAGAAGACGTATGAGCGGGTGGGCGAGACGCGGACGCGCAGCGCCGACGTCCGCATCGTCGCAGCCACCAACCGCGACCTGGCAGCTGATGTAGCCGCCGGCCGCTTCCGCGAGGATCTGCTGTACCGGCTGAACGTGGTCGAGGTGACGCTGCCGCCGCTGCGCGAGCGCCGCCGCGACCTGCCGCGCCTGGCCGACCACCTGCTGCGCTTCTTCGCCCGCCAGGCCGGCAAGGCCGTTCGCGGATTCACTCCCGAGGCGCTGGCGGCCATCTCCCGCCACGGCTGGCCGGGCAACCTGCGCGAGCTGCGCAACGCCGTCGAGCGGGGCGTCATTCTGACCAGCGGCGACGAGGTCGGGCTGGCCCACCTGCCGGCGCAGATCGGACTGCCGCCGCAGGCCGGCGCTGGCCGGATCGAGGTGGGCGGCGCTGTCACGCTCGACCAGCTGGAGGCCGAACACCTCCGCCGAGTGCTGGCCGCGGCGCCGTCGCTGGACGACGCCGCCGTGACGCTCGGCATCGACCCGAGCACGCTGTACCGCAAGCGCAAGCGGCTGGGCATCTGAGGAGGGACAGGTGACGTGACCATGTCACTGCGGCGCCGCATCCTGCTCACCCTGGCCCCGCTGCTCGGGCTGATCGCCGCGGTCGGGGCCGCCGGAGCGGTGCTGCTGGTACGGCTGGGGCAGCGGAGCGATGCCATCCTGCGCGAGAACTATGAGAGCGTCCGCGCCATGGCCCGGCTGACCGAGGCGGCGGACCAGATCGACGCGGCGTTCCACCTGGCCCTCGCCGGACGCGCCGCCGAGGCCGGCGCCGCCTACCGCGACCACTGGCGCCGCTTCCACGAACAGATGCGGATCGAGGCGGCCAACGTCACGATTGTGCCGGACGAGTCGCGACTGGTCGCCGAGCTGCAGCGGCTGGCCGACGACTACGAGCAGGCCGGCCGCCGGTTCTTTGCCCGCCCGGCCGGCGATCCGGCGCGGCAGTCCGACTACTTCGGCGACGACGGGCTGCTGCACCAGTCCCGCGCCATCAAGCGGGTGGCCGGCGCCATCCACGACCTCAACGAGGGGCAGATGCAAACCGCCAGCCGGCAGGCCCAGGCGACGGCGCGGGCGTCGGTACTCGGCTTCCTGATTGGGCTGGCGGTCACGGCGCTGCTCGCCGTGGCGGCGGTGTGGTGGCTCTATCGCGCCATCCTCGGGCCGATCCGGGCGGTCACCCACGCCGCCCAGGCGATCGGCGGCGGGCAGCTGCACCTGATGGTGCCAGTGTACGGGGCGGACGAGCTGGGCCAGCTGGCGGAGGCGTTCAACGACATGACGCGGACGCTGCGGGCGTACCGGCAAAGCGACACCGAGCGGCTGCTCCGCGCCCGGCGGATGGGGCAGGCGACGATCGACTCGTTCCCCGATCCGGTGATCGTCCTCGACCTGCTCGGGCGGGTGGAGTCGGCCAACCCGGCGGCGCAGCGACTGCTCGGCGTCCGCGCGCCGGGCGACGCGGAGCCACCCCCGCCGTGGCAGCCGCCCGAGCCGCTGCGGCAGGCGGTGGCCGACGCCTTGCAGCACCAGCGGCCGACCCTGACCGAGACTTTCGACCAGGCGCTCACCTATCGGCTCGACGGCGACGAGCACCAGTATTTGCCGCAGGTGCGGCCGATCCGGTCGGTCGAGGGGGAGACGCTCGGGGCGGCGGTGGTACTCAACGAGGTGACCCGCTTCCGCCTGCTCGACCGGCTCAAGTCGGACTGGGTGGCGACCGTCAGCCACGAGCTGAAGACGCCGCTCACCAGTGTGCGGCTGGCGGTTCATGTGCTGCTGGAAGAGGTGGTCGGGCCGCTGGAGTCGAAGCAGACCGAGCTGCTGCTGGAGGCGCGCGACAGCACCGAACGGCTGCTGCGGCTGATCGAGCACCTGCTGGCGCTGGCCCGGCTGGAGGACGGCCGTGAGCGGCTGGAGGTGCGGCCGGTCGACCCCGTCACTCTGCTCCGCGCCGCCGCCGACACCGCCGCCGCGCGGGCCGAGGACCAGCGGATCGAGGTGACGGTGCAGGACGAGCCGGGATTACCGCCGGTGGCGGTTGACCCGACCCGGCTGGGCCACGCGCTGAACAACCTGGTCGACAACGCCCTGGCGTACACCGAGGCCGGCGGTCGTATCAGGCTCGGGGCGACGAAGGCCGACGAGGGCGGCGTCGTCCTGACGGTGAGCGACACCGGCATCGGCATCCCGGCCGAGCATTTGCCGCAGGTGTTCGACCGCTTCTTCCGGGTGCCTGGCCGCGACCGAACGCCGGGCACCGGGCTGGGGCTGGCGATCGTCCGCGAGATCATCACCGCCCACCGCGGCACGATCACCTGTGACAGCGCGCCGGGCCGCGGCACCACCTTCCGCATCACCCTGCCGGCCGCCGCGGAGGCGACGCCATGACCGCCGACGAATGCCGCCCCGCCCCGGAGAAGTTCCTCGCCCTGATTCGCAACCAGCAGCGCGGGCGGCTGAAGATCTATCTCGGCTTCGCCCCCGGCGTGGGCAAGACGGTTGAGATGTTGCAGGAGGGACAGCGGCTCAGGCGACAGGGGGTCGACGTGGTGATCGGCCTGGTCGAGACGCACGGCCGGTCCGACACCGCCGCGCTGATCGGCGACCTGGAGCAAGTGCCGCGACGGAAGATCGAGTACCGCGGGGTGACGCTGGAGGAGATGGACACCGAGGCGGTGCTGGCTCGCCACCCAACCGTCGCGCTGGTCGACGAGCTGGCCCACACCAACGCGCCCGGCAGCCGCTTCCCCAAGCGCTACCAGGACGTGGAGGACCTGCTCCGCGCCGGCATCAACGTCATCACCACGCTCAACATCCAGCACCTCGAAAGCCTGTACGACATCATCGAGCGGTTCGCCGGGGTCAAGGTGAAGGAGCGCGTGCCCGATCATGTGGTCGCCGGCGCCGATCAGATCGTCAATGTGGACGTGTCAGCCGAGGACCTGCAGGAGCGCCTGCGCCAGGGCAAGGTGTACCCGGCGGAGCGGGTGGAACGGGCGCTGGCGCACTTCTTCACCGCCGACAACCTGAGCCGGCTGCGCGAGCTGGCGCTGGAGGAGATCGCCGCCGCCCTCGATCGCCAGCGGCAGAAGCAGGGCGGCGAGGCGGACAACGGCTCGGACCGGATCATGGTGTGCCTCAGCTCGCGCAGTCCGAACGTTCATCGGCTGCTGCGCAAGGCGGCGCGGCTGGCCGATCGGTTCAACGCTCCGTGGTACGCCGTCTACGTGAAGACGCCGCGCGAACAGGTGGAGCGAGTCGACGCCGCCACCCAGCGGCAGATCGGCGACGCGCTGACGCTGGCGCAGCAGCTGGGCGGCATCTCCATGCCGTTCACCGGCCCCAGCTTCGAGGCCGCCGTCACGACCTTCGTCATCGAGTATCACATTACTCATATATTGATGGGGCGAACGCTACGGCCGTGGTATCAGCGCTGGTTTGGCCGGACGGCGCTCGACCGGCTGCTGAGCGCCGTCCCGCAGGTCGACGTGACCCTGGTCGACGTCCGCTGACGCCGGCTGCTCACACCAGGCGAGCCGGGCCGGTCTCGAAGGTGGTTACGTTGCCGGTCACCACAGGAAGTGGGTGTTCTCGGGCCGGACGAGTGGTGCTCGGCGCTGTCGTCGCCGGCCAGCGTTACGCGCGCCGAACTGGAAGCTGGCTGCTGGCGTCGTTCTTGCCGAGCAGCACGGTGTCGTCGCCCAGCCCGCCGCTGACGTGGACCTTGCCGCCGAACGTGGTGCCGGCCGACAGGTCGCCGCCGGCGTCGGTCTGACTGGTCTCGATCGCCAGGGTGTCGGCGCCGTCGCCCAGGTCGATCTGGGTGTAGCCGGACACGTTCGCGTCGTTGATGCGCACATGATCGTCGCCGCCGCGGACGTTCAGGGTCATGCCGTGGCCGACGTAGAGCCGATTCAGCACGACGGTGTCGTCGGCGTCCACCCCTGACTGCACGGTGAGCGCACCGTAGACGGTGACGGCGGCGTGCGTCCCGGCCTTGAAGAACTGGTCGGGGTGCGGCAGGGTGGCGGTGGCGTGGCCGTTGCCGAGGTCCACGTCGACGGTGCCGCCGACGGTGGTGCCGTCGAGCCGCCACCTGGTCCTGGCCGGCGCCGCCAACGTACCTGAACATCCCGCCGATGCGGTTCTGCCCGGCGGCGCCAGCGACGGTGAGCACGTTGTTGCCGCCGAGCAGGTGGACGCGCAGGTCGTTGCCGACCGTCAGCGGGCCGGCGAACTCGACGGTGTCTGTGGCGGCGCCGCCGGTGACGGACAGCGACCCGCCGACGGTGACCCGGTGCAGTGCCAGCCGGTTGACACCGCCGCCTGCCGCGGTACAGTCGAGGGCGAAGATGGCGTCCCGCCCCACGCGCAGGGCGGCGTCGAACGTGGCGTCGTCGATGTGCCGCAGGGCGACCGTGTCGGCCCCGCCGTTGCCCTGGTAGGTGAACCGGCGGCCGACGTCGAGCAGGTGAGCGCCGCGGGCGGTCACGGTGTTCACCCCGTCGCCCAGGTCGAGGGTGACGCCACCGCTGACGCGCAGGTCGCCGGCCGCCAGCAGCTCGACCTGGTCGCCGCCGCTGTCGCCACGCACCGTCAGGTCGCCGCCGATGAACCCGCCGTCGAGCCGCACGCGGTCGGCCCCGCCGCCGAGCTTCAGGTCGACCTTGCCGCCCACCTGCGTCGAGCCGAGCAGGGTGAACACGTCGTCGGCCGCGGCGGTCGGGGTGAAGGTGACATTGCCGCCGACCGTGCCGCCGCTGGTGACGTGCGTGCTCTGCCGCGCCCCGACCACCGACAGCGAGCCGCCCAGCCGGGTGGAGGCGTCGACGGTCAGCTCGCCGCGGTCGGTGTGGTCGAACCGGACGATCAGGTGGCGCACCAGCCGGCCGGCGGGGGCGTCGCTGCGGAACACGGTGCCATGCGTCGCCTCGGTGACGGCCAGGTAGCCGGTCGGCAGGTTCGGCAGCGGTGCGACGGACAGCCGGTCGCCCTCGGCGGCGACCACGGTCAGGGTGCGCGTGACGCCGGAATAGGTGAACGTGGCGGGAGTGAGCCGGCCTTCCAGGCGCTCGAGGGCGGGGCGGGCGAGACGGGAGCCACGAGTCGAGGCGGAACGCAGGTTCGGCACGGTCGTCGTCCTTTCGAGTGAAGCGGTCGGGTTCGGGTTGCTCGGCCGGCGGCGCGGTCGGCCGTCACGAGGAAGTACACGCAACCCGGCGCGACCTGTCAGAAAAATGCGCGACCCCCGCCGCTTGACCGGCCTCGGTCCCGGTGTACAGTGGATGCCACCTGTCTCCCCCGGTGCGGAGGGCCGGTATGATCACGACCTCTCCCAGCTTGCTCGAGCGGGTGCGAGCGGAGCGGGACGTTCAGTCCTGGAACCGATTCATCGACCTGTACACGCCGCTGCTGTTCGCATGGGCCGGGCGGCTGGGCCTCGACCGGCACGATGCCGCCGATCTGGCGCAGGACGTGCTCACCGCGCTGGTGCAGAAGCTGCCGACGTTCCGCTACGACGCGCGGCTGAGCTTTCGGGCGTGGCTCAAGTCGATCCTGCTCAACCGCTGGCGCAACCGGGTGCGGACGGCGGGGCGGCTGGCGGTCGCCGACCCGGCCGCCCTGGCGGAAGTGCCGGCGGAGGTGGAGACGCCGTTTCTGGAGGCGGAGGAGTATCGGCAAGCGGTCGCCCGGCGGGCTCTGGGCGCTGATGCAGGCCGAGTTCCAGCCGATCACCTGGCGGGCGTTCTGGGAGTTCGTCGTCCACGACCGACCGGCCGACCAGGTGGCGGCCGAGCTGGGCACCAGCGTGAACGCCGTCTACCTTGCCAGTCCGTCCTCCGCCGCTTGCGCGAAGAATTGTCCGGTTTGCTCGACTGATCACGTTTCTTCCTGACAGGTCGGCTCGCTTCCGGTGTACTTCCGGGTAAGTGGCCCCCTCACTTGTGCCCGGCAGGTGTGTATGGTCGTCCGCTCCGCGTGTCCGACGCCCGCCCAGCTGGAGCAGCTCGTCCTCGGTCAGCCGTCCGCCGACCCGGTGGACGAGCTGGAGCACGTCGCCGGCTGCCGCCTGCGCCCGACCGGCTGGCGCGTGTGCCGGCGATCGACCCGCTGGTGGCGGCCCTCCGCGGCGCGGCGCCGAACGCCCCACCGTGCCCCGAGCTGGCGACGCGGATCGCGGCGCTCAGGCAACCTGCCGGTGGTCGACACCGTCACCCACGTCGGGGCGCGACACGTCTCCACCCGCCGGCGAACCTTCGGCGGCGCACCCGATCTTGACCGGCTGGAAACGCTGGGGCCGTTTCGGGTGATCCGGCAGCTCGGCGCCGGCGGCATGGGCGTGGTGCTGCTGGCGGAGGACACGCGGCTGAAGCGGCAGGTGGCGGTCAAGGTGATTCGGCCAGGAGCTGCTCGGCCGCACCGACATGAAGGCCCGCTTCCTCCGCGAGAAGCCGAGGCGATCGCCGCCGTCGAACACGAGAACATCGTGCCGATTCACGAGGTGAACGAACACGCCGGCATCCCGTACCTGGTGATGCCGTACCCGCGCGGCCGGTCGCTGGAGACGCGGCTGCGGGAGCAGCCGGGGCCGCTGCCAGTCGCCGAGGTGGTACGTCTCGGCCGGCAGATCGCCGCCGGAGTGGCGGCGGCCCACCGTCGCGGGCTGATCCATCGCGACATCAAGCCGGGTAACGGTGTGTTCCTGGTGGCCGGCGACTCACCCGGCCGACGCAGGCGGTTCGTCTGCTGCTCGACCTTCGGTCTGGCCGCCGCCCTGCACGCGGACGAGCCGACGACGACGGAGGGCGGCACGGTGATCGTCGGCACGCCGGGGAGCGCGCGCCGGAGCAGGCGAGCGGCGGGCCGATCGACGGCCGCCGCCGACCTGTTCAGCCTCAGCTGCGTGCTCTACCGGATGGCCGCTGGCCGGGCGCCCGTTCGAGGGCGGCACGCTGATCGACCTGCTGTACCAGACGGCGACGGCCGAGCCGGAACCGGTCGGGCGGGCGAACCGGCAAGTGCCGGCCGAGCTGGCCCGGCTGATTGGCCGGTTGCTTGCCAAGCAGCCCGCCGACCGGCCGGCCAGTGCCGACGAGGTGGCGTCCATCCTCACGAAAATGGAGGCCGGGCGCGGCCTGACGCGGCGAACCTTGCTGCTCGCCGGCGGCGGGGCGCTCGGCGCCGCCGGGCTGGCGGTCTGGCTACTCCATGAGCCGCCGCCGGCGCCGGGGTTGGTTACGCTGGAGCTGGACGAACCGGCGACCGCCCTGCTCCTGGTCCACGGCGACGAGGAGCGGCGGCTGGAATTGACCGGGCGCTGGACCGAGCCGCTGGCGCCGGGCGACTACCTGCTGCGGTTGCCGGACCCGAACGAACTGCGGCGGCCGGTCCCCGAGCGGTTCGTGGTACAGCCGAGCAAGCCGGAGACGGTGCGGCTGCGGCTGGTCGGCGAGGTGCGGCGGTCGGCCGACCACAGCGCCGGTGGTACGCCGTGGCGACCGGCGGCAAGGGCGTGGTCACCGCCGGTAGTGATCGCCGCGTCGGCCGGTGGGATCCCAGCGCCGACGGCAAGGCGACGTTTCTCGACGGCGCCGGGGCGCCGGTGCGGGCGGTGGCGGTGACGGCAGACGGCCGGCTGGCGGCCAGCGGCGGCGGCGGGCGGGGCCGGCTGAACGACCTGGCCATCCGCATCTGGGACGTCGCCGGTCGGGCCGAGAAGGCGAAGCTGGCCGGACACGCCAGCTGGACGCTGGCGGCGTTCACCGCCGACGGCCGGCAACTGATCTCCGGCGGGCGCGACGGCGACATCGTCGTCTGGCAGACGGACCGGGACGACCCGGTGCGGCAAATGCAGGCCAACGACGGCGACGGGGTGTACGGGCTGGCGCTGGCGGCCGACGAGTCGCGGCTGTACGCCGCCGGCGGCGATGGCAAGGTGACGGTGTGGGCATTTCCGGCCGGCGAGCGGCTGGACGTGCTGACCGGGCACAGCGGGGCGGTCCGCAGTGTGGTGGTGCTGCCGGCGGGCGGCCTGGTCAGCGCCGGCGAGGACGGCTCGGTCCGCCTGTGGGACGTGAAGGCGAAGACGGCACGGTCCCTGCTCGGGCACAGCGGCGCGGTGGCGCAGGCGGTCGCCACGCCGGACGGCCGGCGCGTGGTGTCGGCCGGCGGCGACGGCACGGTGCGAGTGTGGGACGTGGCGACAGGCCAGGAGACGTGGCGGTTTACCGGGCACCGCGGCGCGGTGCTCGGGGTGGCAGTGGTCGACCAGGGACGGAAGGCGGTGTCGTGCGGCCAGGACGGCACGGTGCGGCTGTGGGAATTGCCCCGTTAACGGATCGTCTGTACGGGAGACGGGCTGGCGATGGCTGGGCGGAGCGGCTCGTCTCTCGCCCGCGCTTCTGGAGAGCCGACATGACTCTGCGGTGGTTCCGCGTGTTGCTACTGCTTACCCCGTTCGCCCTTCCCGCCGTCATGCCCGCGGCCGACGACGATGACCCGACGGCGGAACCCGAGGCGGAAGCAGCGGGAGGGAAGCTGTCGCTGGTGCTGAACATCGGCGGGCACTCTGCGGGGGTGAATCAGCTGGAGTTCGGCCGGCTCGGCCGGCGGCTGTACACGGTCGGCGGCGGCGAGGTGCAGGAGTGGCAGGCCGACCTCGGCGAGCGGCTGCGGGTGTGGCGGTTCCCCGGCCTCGCCACGCGCATCGCCATGGCGCCCGACTACCATCACCTGGCCGTCGCCGGGTTCGGGCGAACCGACGCTGCCGGCACCAAAAAGGTGGCCATCTGGATGATCCCATTGCCGCGGGGCGAGCCGCGGATCATCGCCACGGTGGACGGGGACCTGACGCACCGGCTGGCGTTCTCTCCCGACGGGAAGCGGCTGGCGGTGGCCGGCGTGCGTTACATCCGCATCCTGTCGCTCGTCGACAAGACCCCGCCGGTCGACATCGACGGCACCGGGGTAGTCCACAGCATGGCGTTCAGCCCCGACGGCCGATGGCTGATGCTCACCCGCCGGGTCGGTCTGAAGCTCAAGTCGGCCGTCTGGATGTTCGACACCAAGCTGAACCATCCGGGCAAAGGAATCCCGCTGTTCGGCTCCGGCCAGCACCGCGTGCTGGCGGCGATCTCGCCCGACGGCAAGCGCGTGGCCGCCATCGACGCCGAGGGCGGGCCGTCGTTCCGCGTCTGGTCGTGGGACGGCAAGGCGGTCAGCCCGGACTGGACGCTCGACCCAAAGGACCTGCTAACCCAGCTGGGAGCGGAGGTCAAACGGCCGGCCCCGTGGTTCCTCATCGGCGTCGCCTTCCGCTCATCAAACGTGGCCATTGCCTGTTTTGAGCACGGGGGGTGGGCGCGGCTGGTGCAGATCAACCTGACGACCCGCAAGGCCGAGCTGCTGCCCGGCGATCTACCGCGGCAAAGCCACCTGTTCGGGCTGGCCCAGTCGCGTAACCGCCGGTGGCTGGCGCTGAGCAGCGAACCGGCGTTTCGCGTCAGCCTGTATGACCTGAACACGCGCACGGTCGCCACCTACAGCGATGAGAGGCGCGGCCAGGTTGCCCCCTCGTTCGGCCCGCCGGTCGCGCGCCCGCGCCACGTCGCCTGGACGCCGACCGGCTACGGGCTGATGTGGGGCTACCGCATGGCCACCCGCGGCACGACCTGGCAGGAAACGCTCACTCGTGGCATGACCTTGACCGACCTGTCGCCAATCAACAAGAAAACGCGGCTGGCGGCCACCAACGTGCGGCTGCCGAAGGGGTGGGCGATCGAGGGCGGGTTCGACAAGCCCGCCACCCTGGTCCGCGGCGGCAAGAAGGTGGAGATCCGGCGCTACGGCGTTGACCCGTCCCTCACCAGCGCGTTCACGCGGCCCGACGGCAAGATGCGATTGCTGGTCGTCCACGGGGACAACCACTGGATCTCCGTCGTTGACCCGGACACCGGCCGCACCGAGCACCGCTTCAAGTATAACTATACTCGAATTTACGACCTGGCCGTATCGCCCGACCAGCGCTACCTGGCGGTGGCGGGCGGGACGCCCGACCTGAAGATTCTCGACCTGACCCGGCCGCAAGCAAACATCGTCGCCCTGCGGCTGCTGCGGCGGTACGAGGACTGGGTGGTGTGGACTCCGCAGGGGTACTACGCCGGCACCCCGGAGGGGGAGAAGCTGATCGGCTGGAAGCAGGACCTGGCGCCGGACCAGCCGTCCGCCTACTATCCGGCGCAGGCATTCCGCAAGAAGTTCTACCGGCCGGACGTCATCAAGGAGGTGCTGACCGCCGGCGGGGCGGTCGCCGCGGTGAAGAAGCTGTCGGCCGGGGCGACTGCCGAGTCGGTCGAGGACGTGCAACCGCCGCGGGTGCGGATTGTGGTCAGGCAGGACCCGAAGGACCGGGCGAAGGTGACGGTCGAGGCGGTCGCCGAGCCGTTCGCCAAAGGGCAGCCGATCGAGGCGCTGCGGCTGATGGTCGACGGCCGGCCGCACCCGGACGCCACGGTCAAGGAGGTTAAGCCGGGCGACAAGCCGACCGCCACCTGGGTAATTCCGAAGCTGCCCGACGGCGACGTCGAGCTGAAGGTGCTGGCCCGCAGCCCGGATGTCACCGGGGTGTCGTCGCCGCACACCGTGCCGGTGCCGAAAGATCCGACCAGGCTGCCGACGCTGCACCTGATCGCCGTTGGCCTCGACTATGCCCAGGACCCCAAGCTGAAGCTGCGCTGTCCGCCCAACGACGCGGCGGCGGTGGCGGAGGCGTTCACGAAGCACTGCACCAGCCCGGGCAACCTCTTTCCGGGGAAGAGCGTGCCGGTGGTGCTGCTCAACCAGAACGCCACCCGCGCGAACATCGAGAAGGCGCTGACCACGCTCAAGGTCAAACCGCACGATCTGGTGGTGTTCTTCTACGCCGGCCACGGGGTGCGCGACGGCAAGGAGTTCTACCTGCTGACGCACGGCGCCAACCTGGGGCAGCTGAAGGACACGGCGCTGTCCGGGACGCGGATGCGGCAGATCTTCGGCAAGCTGCCGTGTCAGGTGCTGGTGCTGCTCGACGCCTGCCACTCCGGACAAGCCGGGGTGGTGTTCCGCAGCGTGGCCGATGACGCCTCGCGCGACCTGGCGGACGAGGAGTGCTCGGTTAGCCTGCTGGCCGCGGCGATGGGCCACGAGCACGCGCTGGAGCCGAAGGACCCCAACGAGAAGAACGGATTCTTCACCCTGGCGGTGGTGGAAGCGCTCAAGGGGCAAGCCAATGTGACCCACAACAAGTGGGACGGGCGGCAGTACGTCCATCACCTGGCGGCCGACGTGCTCGACCGGGTGCAGCACCTGAGCGAGGATCGCCAGCACCCGTCGCTCAGCCTGCCGTGGACGGTGGAGTCCTACGCGATCCGCCGCGTGGCCAACCCGCCGCGATCGGCGGGCGGGCGGTGAGCCGCGGCCGGCTATTTGCATGCGCCAGCGAGGCCTATGGTTTGTTGTCCGACACGCTGCCCGGCAGCCGCACTTTCGCCAGGTAGATGGCCGTCTTGCCCTCGTGCGACGAGTAGTAGCTTACCCACAACAGTCCGTCGTGCAGCACCATCCCGGCGTAGCTGGTGTCGCCGCCGGACGGCAGCGGCAGGAACTCGGTGAGCCGGCCGGCGGACGGGTCGACCCAGCACAGGGCGGTGCGGACCTTGCGATCGTACAGTCGCACGGCGGCGGCGAATCGGCCGTCGGGTAGCCGCAGCAGGTGCGGCCCGCCGATCTTCACCCCGAGGTCCTTCCACTCCCAGCGCGTGAACGGCGCGCGGGACACGCCGAGCAGGCCGGTGCTCGGCGTCCCGTCGCGGCGGAGCAGGCAGGTGGCCGTCTCACCGTGGAACACGATCGACGACTCGTTCGGGTAGCCGACGTCGAACAGCCGCGCCACCCGCGGCTCGAACTTCTTGCCGTCCTTGCTGGCGTACAGCCGAACGTAATGGTCCTTGCCGCAGCCGTAGCCGATGCCATAGGCGGAGTCGCCCCGCCAGGTGACCCGCCACAGCCAGTTGTCCGGGTCGCCGATCTCGTGCCGCTCGCTCCAGGCTCGCCCGTCAGTCGAGAACCAGGCGAGCGACTGGTGCGACTTCTTCGCCTTGTCGTGCAGCGCCTCGGCGCCGCACAGCATCAGCCGGCCGTCGGGGGTGACGGTGATCTTGGCATCGCGGAGGTCGGAGGTGGGCGATCGCAGCAGCGCCGCCGACTCCCAGCGCACGCCGTCGGCCGAGGTGAGGACGCGCAGCGCGCCATCGGGCGAGACGTGGCCCTTGCCCTCGCGGAACACACAGAACCACCGATCACGGAACCGCACCAGATCGGTGAAGGCGTTGTGCGGCGCGGCGTCCCAGATTTTGCGGACCTCGACCAGCCGGGCCGGCTCGTCCGTCCGGCCGGTAGGGGCGGCCAGCGTGGCGGCGATGGCGACGATCAGCCACCGCGTTCGGGTTGGGTGCATGGTCCGTCTCCTTCGTGCCGATGGTAGTTGATCCGGTCAGCCCTTCGGTCCCACCGCGCACGCCTGCAGCAGCGTGGCCTGAACCGTATAGTCGTGAGTATAGGAATATTCCGCCGCCTTCTCGCCGCGGATGATCCGGGCCATGTCGGCGGCATCGTCGACATAGCGGATGTACGGCGGGAACGTCACCGTCTGCGTCCCCGCCTTGAAGCGGCCGCGCGGTCGGGAGAGGGACACCCGCGCCGCCGGCCGGTCGAGCGGCTGGATGTGGAACGTGCCCTCGGTGCCGCACACCACCAGGTGGCGCCGATCGAACCCCTCCACCTCCAGCGCCGTCGCCTTCACCGTGGCGGTGGCGCGGGGGTAGGTGAGGACGGCGAGCATGTTGTCGAGCAGCCGATCGTCGACCGCCGCGGAGTGGTGGTGGAAGCCGGCCACCCGCGTCGGCGGGCCAAGGACGGCGATCACCAGGTCGAGGACGTGACAGCCCAGCTCGAACAGGATGCCGCCGGGGTATGCGGCCAGCTCGCGCCGGCCGGCCGGGTCGACCACCTTGCTCATCACCGCGTGTACCTCGAACACCTCACCGAGCCATCCGTCCCGGAGGAACTGCCGGAGCAGCACCACCGCCGGGTTGTAGCGGAACATGTAACCCATCTGAACGAGTAAGCGTTTATTCGCGGCGGCGTCGAGGATTCGCTTGAACTGCGGCAGCGACTCGCCGGCGGGCTTGTCGAGGTGGATGTGCTTGCCGGCGGTGACGCACGCCTCGGCGTGATCGAGCAGGTCGCGGACGCGCGTCTCGACGAGTACCGCCTGCAGGCCGGGAGTGTCGAGCAGCTGGTCACGGGAGAGCCAGCGGAGGCCGCGGTACGGCGGCGTTCCCTCGGCCCGCTTCCGCAGCGCCGCGTCCGGCTCGACGACGCCGACCACCTCGTAATCCGGCGACGCCCGGTATACCGCCAGCTTGCTCGCGTGAGCGTGGCCGACGCCGATCTGTCCGATCTTGATGCGCGGTCGCGGTGAGTCGGCCGCGGCGCGCGTGGCGGGTGACAGGGCGAGCGCGGCGGCCCCAAGCTGGAGCAGGCGGCGGCGCGTCAGCGGATCGGACATGAAGAAGACCCCTTTTGTGCTCATTGTGCCAGCCTCGATCACCCGCTGAACAGTCGGGCGATCGGCTCTCCAGTGGCGAGGCGATAGGGCCGGCGCGCCTGGTCGCGGATCTCGGTGGCCGGGTCGATGCCGAACCGCCAGAACAGGGTGGCGGCCAGGTCGCCCGGCGTGGCCGGGTGGCTCGCCGGGTAGGCGCCGAGCCGGTCGCTCGCCCCATAGACCGCCCCGCCAATCACCCCGCCGCCGGCAAGCAGCACACTCGAACACTCCGGCCAGTGGTCGCGCCCGCCGCTGGCGTTGATCTTCGGCGTTCGCCCGAACTCGCCGGTGACGACGATCAACGTCGAGTCGAGCAGACCGCGGTCGGCCAGGTCGTCGATCAGCGCCGCCAGTCCCTGGTCGAACGCCGGCAGCAGGTGGTGCTTGTGCTGGGCGGCGCAGGCGGCGTGGGCGTCCCAGTTCTGCCCCTGCTGCTTGAAGTCGTAGAGGTTGACGAACGCCACCCCGGCCTCGACCAGCCGCCGCGCCAGCAAGAAGTTTTGCCCGCGCATGCCGCGAGCATAGCCCATGTCCGCCCCGCCGCTCGGGCCGGCGGTCAACCCGTCGTCAGTAATCCCATATCGCTCGCGGACCTTGGCCGGCTCGCGGCGGATGTCGAGCGCCCGCCGGACCGCCTCCGATCCGAGCAGCCGGACTGCCTTGTCGTAGAGCGGGTCCGGGGTGGGGCCGGCGACCGTGTCGCGGAGGCGACCGAGCAGCGCGCGGCGGCCCTCCACCCGGCGGCGGTCCAGCCCCTCTTGCCGGTCGAGCGCCGGCGCGCGGTACACCCGGTTGGCCGGGTCGACGTCGATCTGCAACGGGTCGTGCGCGGCGCCGAGGATCCCACCGCCCTGGCAGGGGGTCGGGACGACGTTGTGGAAGACGAACGGCAGCGCGGCGAACGGCACCTCGCACTGCGGGTCGGGGCGGAGGGCGGCGACGGCGCTGCCGTAGCTGGGGAACTGCTGCGGCAGTGGGGCGAACAGCTCGCGATCGGGGCCGTCGAGCGGCCGGCCGGTAAGCATGTGGATCGACCCGGAGTCGTGCAGGTGCGCCTGGTGGTGCATGCTGCGGATAAGAGCGATCCGGTGCATCCGCTGAGCCAGTCGCGGCAGATGTTCGCACACGCGCACGCCTGGCACTGACGTCGCCACCGGCCGGAACTCGCCGCGCACCTCCGCCGGGGCGGCCGGCTTCGGGTCGACGGTGTCGAGGTGGCTCGGTCCGCCGTACAGGAACACCAGGATGCACGCCCGGATCGGCCGCGCCGCGGCGAACGTCGGCCCCGCCGCCTGTGCCCGCCACAGCCCGCCCAGGTTCAGCCCCAGGTAACCGGCGGCGCCGAACTGGATCAGCTCGCGGCGGGACAGCACGTCGGTCACGACCGGGTCGATCGGCGTGTCGTGGTGCTGGCGGTCCGATGTGGCGCGCATCTTCTTTCCTCCCCCTCGCGTCAGTCGCCGACCGGCGGCCCCCTCAGTGTAGCGTCCGCTGCCGTTGCCGCCCGCGCGATTCCCGACGGTTGCCGCGGCGTGACGGCGATGATAGCATCATGCCGGTTCTCCCGCCGTTTTCCTCCCGCCGGTTGTCGAGGATTCTGCTCATGACCCGCCTTGTCGTCACCACCGCTGCCCTGTGTCTCGCGATCGGCGTCGCCGCCGCCGACACCCCGCCGCCGCTTCGGGTCGGCATCATCGGCCTGGACACGTCGCACGTCGTTGCCTTTACCGCGCTTCTGAACAAGGACGCGAAGGGGCCGCTGGAGAATATCCGCGTGGTCGCTGCATTCCCCGGCGGCAGCCCCGACCTGCCGATCAGCGCCGACCGGCTGGCCGGGTTCACCGCCACTCTGCGCGACAAACACGGCGTCGAGATCGTCGGCTCGATCGCCGCGCTGGTGAAGAAGGTCGACGTGGTGCTGCTGGAGAGCGTCGACGGGCGGGTGCATCTGGAGCAGGCGCGGCCGGTGATCGAGGCCGGTAAGCCGTTATTCATCGACAAGCCGGTGGCCGCCTCGCTGGCCGACACGCTGGCGATCTACGACCTGGCGGCGAAGCACAAGGTGCCGTGCTTCAGCAGCTCGTCGCTGCGGTTCAACACGCGGCTGCAGGGACTGGCGACCAGCCCGGCGGTTGGCCCCGTGCGGCAGTGCGACGCGACCGGGCCGGTCAGTCCGCTGAAGGGACACCCGGAGCTGTTCTTCTACGGCATTCACGGCATCGAAATGCTGTTCACCGTGCTCGGCCCCGGCTGCGAGACGGTGACGTGGAAGGACGGCGTGGTCACTGGCACCTGGACCGGCGGCCGGGTCGGCACGTTTCGGCCGGACAAGACGTACCGCGTGAAGGTGACCGGCGCCAGGGGCAACGCCGATAGCGGCGGCGGTGACTACGCCGGACTGGTGCGGGCGATCGCCGTTTTCTTCCGCACCGGCAAGCCGCCGGTGACGGCTGCGGAGACGATCGCCCTGGTGGCGTTCATGGAGGCGGCCGAGGCGAGCAAGCAGGCCGGCGGCAAGCCGGTGACGATCGCCGAGGTCACCCGCCGCGCCCGCGCCGAACTGGCCCGACGGAGTCAGTAATCGCTTACCGGGAAGGTTCGAGGACGCCCAGCCGGGCGGCGTCGGCGCGGGCGACGGCCAGCACCCGCTCGTCCGGCCACACCTCCAGCGGCGTGTAACCAGGGTGCCGCGACGCCTTGTAGGGGTCGTTGGTGCGCGTGTTGTAGCAGCAGATGAACGCCCAGCGCGGCTGGTCACTGGTGTTCTGGTCGGAGCGGTGCAGCAGGTTGCTGTGGAAGAACACGGCGCCGCCGGCCGGCAGCTCGACGTACACCCGCTCCAGCCGCCGGCAGGCCGCTTCCACGCGCTCCGGGTCGGCGCCGGTCTGATCGCCGACCGGCCCGTGATCGATCCGCCCCAGCCGGTGCGACCCGCGGAGCACCTGCAAACAGCCGTTCGCCCGCGTCGCCGGGTCGACGGCGATCAGGCAGCTGGCCAGGTCCGGCGCCAGGCAGCCGTTGTTGTACCAGTAGCCGTAATCCTGGTGCCACGCCCACGCGCCGCCGGTGCGAGCGTCCTTGAAGATCATCTTGTGGTGCCAGTGGTACACCTCGTCGTCGAGCACCCGCCGCATGGTGCCGGCGATGCGAGCGGAGCGGACGACGGCCGAGTAGAGCGAGTCGTCCAGCTCGTTCTCGACCTTGAGGCGGATGGCGCCGCCCTCGCCGTCGGCGCGGTGGACGGAGGCGGCAGCCAGCGCCGCGTCGGCGCGGGCGACGGCCGCCAGCAAGCGCGTCTCCTCGGCGGTGAACAGGTCGGGGACGACGAAGTATCCGTCGCGCTGGAAGGCGGTCAGGTGAGTGTCGGTCGGCTGAAAGAACGGCATGTCGTGCTCTCCGGGGTCGATGGGCGCATTGTACGGCCCCGACCAGCACCCCGGCCACCGCCTGGATCGTCGCTCAGAACAGCTCGACGAGCGGCCGGCCGTCCTCCAGCAAGTGAACCTGCCGCCCCTCGCGGTCGATGGCGTGCAGGTCGTCGATCCTCATCGCGTGAAAGACGGTGCGAGCGATGTGCTCCGGGCCGACCGGCCGGTCGTGGGGGAACTCGGCGCGGCGGTCGCTCGACCCGTACACCTGACCGCCGCGGATGCCGCCACCGGCCAGCAGCACTGACATGCACGCCGTCCAGTGATCGCGGCCCGCTCCCGCCAGCCCGCCCGAGCGCGGGTCGCCGATCTTCGGCCGGCGGCCCATTTCGCTGGTCACCACCACC
The DNA here is from genome assembly GCA_046350215.1 of Gemmataceae bacterium. GTDB lineage: Bacteria > Planctomycetota > Planctomycetia > Gemmatales > Gemmataceae > JAXMAU01. The sequence goes on from JAXMAU010000029.1 coordinate 56,269, forward strand.
AGCGTCGAATCCAGCAGGCCCCGCTGGTGCAGGTCGTCGAGCAGCGTCGCGAACGGCCGGTCGAACTCCGGCAGCAGCCGATCCTTCAGGCAGGTGAAGTTGTTGCCGTGTGTGTCCCAGCCGCCGCCGCTCTTGCACAGCGTGTCCAGTTCCTTGTCGCCCTTCCAGAAGACGGTGACGAACGGGACACCCGCTTCCACCAGCCGCCGGGCCAGCAGCATCGACATGCCGTTGACGCCCGGCCCGTAGCGGGCGCGCACGGCGGCCGGCTCGGCGCGCAGGTCGAACGCCGCCTTCGTCTGCCGCGACGACAGCAGGGTGAACGCCTTCCGCTGGTGGGTGTGGTAGTCGCGGCTGGCCCGTTCGTGGTCGGCCGAGCGATGTGCCTCGTCGAGCGCGCGCAGCAGCGTCCGCCGGTCGAGCATCCGCGCCGCGGAGAGGTCGCCATGCAGGGTGAGCGCCGGGGCCGAGAAGTCGAGCGGCCGTTCGCGGCTGCCGTCGACGAACACCGGGTCGTGCTCGATCCCCAGCCGGGCGGCGAACTGGCCGGGGCGGGTGAACTCCGGCGCGCCTTCCTTGTGCGGCAGGGTGATCGCCGACGGCAGCTGCGGGTCGGCTTCCGCTTCAGGGCCACCACCGAACCGATCGCCGGCCAGTCGGTCGGGTACGGGGTGCGGGCGTTGAGCAGCTGGTGAAACGTGCGGTCGGGGGCGTGGCCGGTCAGGTTGTAGTAGTAGCCGGCGTGGTGGTCGCCGGTGCCGCGGCCGTGGTCGCCCACGGAGCGGACGACGGCCAGGTGGTGCGCCTGCGCGGCAAGGTGCGGCAGGTGTTCACACAGGGCGATGCCGCGCGCCGCGGTCGGAATCGGGCGGAACAGTCCGCGGTATTCCGCCGGCGCGTCCGGTTTCAGGTCCCAGGTGTCGATGTGCGACGCCCCGCCGCTCAGCCAGATCAGGATCGTCGACCGGGCGACCTTGCGGCCCCCTGCCGCCGAGGCGCCGCTCACCCCGAGTCCGCCCAGGCCGCTCGCCACCAGGAAAGTTCGCCGGTCCAGGGGTCGGTGCCAGAGCATGAGAACGGCCTCGCGGGGTGTCGACGGCAGCGGGGATCGTAGGCGGACTGTACCCCGCGCGTCGGCACGCCGCAACCGGATTCCATCCGCGCGGCTAGCGGAACGCCACCGAGCGCAGTCGCTTCAACTCGGCGTGGACGTCGGCGCCCTCGTAGAACGACAGCCAGCCGCGCACGCTCCGCTCCTGGCCGGGTGGGCAGTCCTCGACCACCGGGTCGGCGTGCAGGCACGGACATGGCGGGTTGCCCCACGCCCGGCCGCACCGCTCCCAGCCGGTGATCACCCAGCGCTTGCCGCTGTCGTCCCGGCACGCCGCGAACGGAGCGGCGAACACCTTGTTGTCGTTCGTCTGCCGCTCGAACCCGGTCAGGCCGGCGAGCATCACGCACATCTGCACACGCAGCCCGGTGAGCGGGCGATCCGTCCCGTTGCGGACGCCGAACCGCATGCGCACCCCGTCCCGCCCTGGCGTGACCGTGGCGGACAGGACCGCCTTGTTCGGCAGGGGCCGTTGCAGTGCCAGCGCGCCGTCGGCGTGGCGGGTCCACTCCAGCCGGGGCAGCGTCACCTTTTGCCGATCCCACACCGTCGGAACGTGGGTGTGCGCCAGGTAAAGCAGGGCCGGCTTGCCCGCGTCCGGCTCGAACCAGACCGCCTCGGGCACGTCGGCGACGGCGTAGCCGCCGCCAGCCCATGGGGCGAACACGCTCGCTTTGGTTTCGCGCTGCGGCCGGACGGCGCCGTCGCGGAAGCCGATGCGCGGGTGCCGGCCGCCGGGGTAGGGCAGCACCAGCAGCGGATCGTCCGCCTTCCGCGCCGGCCGACGGTCGGCGTCGACGCCGAGGCGGCGAGTCGCCGCACGCACCGCGTCCACGCTCAGCCCGAGTGCGCGCCCGCCTCTGCCGGGGTGAATCGATGGGGCGCCGAGGGCGTTTTGCAGCCAGGCGGCAGCAGCTCCGTATCGTCCTCGCCGGCGCCGGGCCTCGGCTTCACTCGCCTGCTCCGCTGGCTGCTTCTCGTCGGCGATCGCTCTGACCGGAGCAAGAGTGATGGTGGCGACGACGACGGTGAACAGGCCGGTGACGATGCGATACATGGCGAACTCCGAGCGGTGGGGTGGCGGTTGCGTAATCTACGCGGCCGCATCGGCGTCGACAACCGGGCGCCGATTTCGGGTGGCATTCCGCTCGCGACCGGGTACACTCCAGGGACTTGCCAGGAACCTCCCTGCCTCCGAGTTGAGTGCCCGACATGCCTACCCATCCGCTCCTCCACCGGCGTGAACTCCTCCAGATCGGCGGCAGCAGCCTGCTGGGCATCGGTCTACCGGCGCTGCTCGCCGCCCGCGACGCTTCGGCCTCCGCCGACGAACGCGGCAAGGGGCGCTCGGCCATCCTGGTGCTCCTGACCGGCGGACCGTCCCACCTCGACACCCTCGATCTGAAACCGGAAGCGCCGGCCGAGATTCGCGGCGAGTTCAAGCCGATCCGCACGACGGTCCCGGCGTTCAGGTATGCGAGCACCTGGCCAGGCTGGCCGCCGGGCTGCGGCACTGGGCGATCGTGCGGTCGCTGTCGCACGGGGAGAATGGCCACCTGCTGGCGACCTACCGGCTGTTGATCAGCGCCGATGCCCAACCGTTGCGACCTGACCTGGACAACGTGCCGTCCCGGGGCGCGACTGGCCGTGCTACGCCGCCGGCCTCAGCTGTATCCGGCCGCGCGGCGACGGCGTGCCGGCGGGGTGACGCTGCCCCACGCTCTGATCGAGGGGCCGCTCACCTGGCCGGGCCAGCACGCTGCCCTCGGCGCCGCCCACGATCCGCTGCTCGTCACCCAGGACCCCAGCTCGCCGGCGTTTCGATGGACGCTCAGCCTGCTGCCGGCTGGGGCTGACCCGCCGCGGCTGGAACAGCGGCGCGTCTGCTCGATCGCCTGGCCGCCGGCGGCCCGTTTCGCCGCCACCAGCAGCGGGCGTTCGAGATGCTCACCGCAGGGCGGGTGAGCGAGGCGTTCCGCCTGGACCGGAGCCAGACCGGTGCGGGACCGCCGCCGCAACCTGTTCGGCCAGTTGCTGCTGTCGCCTGCCGGCTGGTGCAGGCCGGCGTGCCGATGATCCAGCGAACATGGGCATCGTACAAAAGCTGGGACACGCACGCCGACAACTGGGGCCGGCTCAAGGGCAAGCTGCTGCCGTGGCTCGACCAGGCGTTGACCGCACTGGTGGAAGACCTGGCCGCGGAGGGCGGCTGGACGACACCCTGGTCGCCGCGCTGGGCGAGTTCGGCCGCACCCCGCGCATCTCGACGCTGCCCGGCTCGACCCTGCCCGGTCGGGATCACTGGGCGGCGGTGTATTCCGGCCTGTTCGCCGGCGGTGGAGTGCGGGGTGGACGGGTGATCGGCGCCTCCGATCGCATCGGAGCGGTCCCGGCCAGCCAGGCGTACACCCCCTACGATGTTGGCGCGACCATCTACCGGGCGCTGGGCGTGGACCCGGCCAGCGAGTTTCGCGACGCGCTGGATCGGCCGCTGCGGCTCTGCTCGGGCAGGCCGATCGACGCCCTCACCCGCGACCGCTGACCGGCGGCGCTACGGCAGCGGCGGCAGTTTGGCGGAGTACACCCCGGCGCGGTGGCGGTTGTCGTCGTAGCCGAAGTGCAGCCAGCGCCGATCGCGGCTGATGAACCCGTCGGGGTAGTTCAGGTTGCCGCGCGGGCCATCGGTCGACTGCGGCACCAGCACCCGCTGGTACGGCCACGTCTTCATGCCGTCGAAGCTGATCCACAAGGCGAGCGGGCTGCGCCGCTTCGAGTTCGGGTTGTGCAGCAGCGCCACCCGATCGCCGCCGAGCGGGTAGAGGGTGGCCTTGCTGCCGGGGTTGGGGATGTCGGTGATCGAGGCGAACGCCGGCCAGGTGCGGCCGCCGTCGCGCGACTCCGCCCGGTACAGCATGCCGCCAAGCGCATCGCCGCGAATCAGCATGACAATGCGCCCATCGCTCAGCTCGACGAGGGCGTTCTCCGCCCAGCCGAAGTAGCGGTCGTTCGGCGTCAGCCGCACGTCGCCGTGTTCGGTCCACGTCTTGCCGCCATCCGCGCTCATCAGCACACCGTTGCGCGGGTTGGTGAAGGCGCGGTCGAGCGGCGGTTTGTCCCGCTCGGCGTCGGGGCCGACGTAGTGCTGGAACGGGACGAGGATGCGGCCGTCGCGAGTGACCAGGTGGTTGCGGAGGAAGGTGCGGTGGCGAAGCCGACCGGGGACGGCGATTGGCTTGCTCCACGTCCGGAACGAGTCGTCGCTGGTCAGAACCCACGATCGCCAGGCGGTGTCCCAGTGCTTGCCGTGGGTGGAGAAGAACAGCGTGCAGCGGTCGCCACGAATCATCAGCTCGGTCGGTCCCTGGCCGATCGTCGCCCCCTCGCGCGGGAAGCCGACGTCGAACCGCTCGAGTGGCGACCACGTCTTGCCCCGGTCGCGGCTGCGAGTGACGCCGACGTAATTGCGCGGCGATGGCTCGGTGTCGCCGCCGGCCAGCAGGAACAGGATCCACGAGCCGTCGGGCAGCTCGCGCAGCGTGGTGTCGCACACCATCTTGTTGGGCGACACGCCGTCGTAGGCGAACGTGTGCCGGTCCTCGCGGGCGTCCGCCGCCGCCTGCTGCGCCCACTTCGGATCAGGGCGGATCGACGAGGGCAGGTGCGGCGCCCCCGCCTTGTTCACCAGCAGACGGGTGGCGGCGTCGGGCGAGACGAGCCGGCCGGCGAGCACGTCCGCCTCGCGGAAGCGAGCCAGCAGCACCTCGGCGTCGGTGTGGCGGTTCCAGTCGTACACCAGGTAGATCAGCCCGTCCGGCCCCTGCACCCCGTCCGGGTACGACACCGCCGCCCGGTCGTCGAGCAGCAGCCCGCCCCGCCACGTCCGGCCGTCGTCGGTCGACACGAACGCCGTCAGGCTGGACCGCCGCGGCAGGCGCACGTCGATCGGCCCGTTCTTCACCAGTAACAGGTTACCGGATTGCAACCGGCGGAGGAAGAAGCGGGCGCTGACGTTGCGGATGGCGGACGGCCGCGGTGTGCTCCAGGTGGCGCCGCGGTCGGTCGACACGCTCTCGCTGATGCCGTGTTTGGTGCGGGCCAGCATCCACAGCGAACCGTCGCGCCGCTCGACGATCATGTGTTCGTCGAAGTCGGTGTCGGGGAACGCCACGCCGCCCCGTCGCGTCCACGTCTTGCCCTGGTCGGTCGAGGCGTAGACGTTGGCCATGCGGATCGGGTCGAGGTCGCGGTGGGCGTCCCTGAGCGACGCCGGGCCGATGCGATCGCGCGTCCACAGGGAAACCGGCAGCAGCCAGTCGCCGTTGCTCAGGACGGTCGGCTTGTTCAGCGTGCAACCGTCGGCGATCCGCCGCGGAGCGGTCCACACCGGCTGGTCGGCGTCCGGGTCGTCGCAGCGGATGAACCAGTCGCCGGCGCGGCCGTCGAAGTAGCCGAGGCTCTGGTCGAAGAACAGCCACAGCCGGCCGAGCGGGTCGGTCCACAGGTTGCCGACCAGGCTGCGCCGCTGGGGCGCGTTCGGCGGGTCGGTCGGGTCGATCACCAGCCGCGGCTTCGACCAGCGGCGGCCGTTGTCGTCGCTGGTGGCGAGCAGAAAGAACCCGTTGGGGTTGTCGCCGTTGCCGACCCAGCACGCCCACAGCCGCCCCTTGCGCGTCCGCTCGACGCCAATCACCATGTTGCCGATGCGGACCCGGTCGTCGTACTTCGGGCCGGGGGCGGTGCTGACGACCGGCGGTTCCAGCGACAGGGCGAGCGTCGCGGCCGAAACGCCGGGCGCCGGTCTGGCCGGCCCCTCGCCGGCCGGGGCGACGGACAGCGCCAGGAAGACAAGGGCGATCGCGGACTGATTCATGCGGACCTCGCGGTCAAAGGGATGTCGGGGCCGGTCAGAGGCCGGACGAACGCTTGCCGATCACCTTGTTGTCGCGGAAGTAGACGGTGATCGTCGCCGACTGGCTCTCCCAGGTGTAGGTGTCGGGCTGGTTGCCGGCGGTGGGCGGCATCACGGCGACCCCGAACTGGCCCGCGACGTTGCTGCCGTCGCCGGTCTCCTTGTTGCCCTTGCCGAGCAGCTTGGTGACCTCCTCCAGCGTCATGCCGTCCTTGATCCGTTCGAAGTTCGGCTTCGTCACCTTGCTCTTGCACGCCGGCACGACGAGCAGCAGAGTCAAAACGACGGCGAAGCGGATGTGCCGCAATGCGGTGGACATGCCGCGGACCCTCCAGACGGAACCCCACCACACCCCGGCGGCGCCGGGGGTCGGTGCGGGGGATGCGGGGTATGGTGCCGTCCGGCTCGGTCTAGCCGCAGTGCGGGACCGCGGCAAGGGGCGGGGGGACGCTGCAGGTCAATCGCCGTTGGTAGCACTCGGCGAGCAGCCGGTACAGCTCGGTCGGGCTTACCGGCTTGACCAGGGCGTCACAGCTGGCCGCCCGCGACCGCTCTCGATCGCCTGCCTGCCCCCAGCCGGTCAGCCGCCACGATCGTCACCGCCCGCCCCCACGGGCGCTCGCGGATTCGCCGCGTCGCGTCCAGCCCGTTCAGCCGCGGCATGCCCACGTCCATCAGGATCACGTCCGGGCGAAACACCTCGGCCAGCTCGATCGCCTCGATGCCGTCGTGCGCCGTCCGCGGGTCGTGCCCGAGCAGCCGCAGCATCAGCGCCAGGCTGTCGGCGCCGTCGCGATTGTCGTCCACCACCAGCACCCGCCGCGGTCGGTCGGTCGTTCGTTCGCCCTCATCGGCCGCCCCCTGCGAGGGCGCGTCAGCCCCACTCACGGGTAAAGTGACGGTGAACGTACTGCCTCGCCCGTCCCCGTCGCTGTGCGCCGACACGGTGCCGCCGTGCATGTCCACCAGCCCTTTCACCAGCGCCAGCCCGATGCCCAGCCCGCCGGTGGTCCGCTCGATCGACCGATCCACCTGGCTGAACATGTCGAACAGCGTCGGCAGCGCGGCGGGCGGAACGCCGATGCCGGTGTCGCGGACGGCCACCGCCACTTGCCCGTCGTGCAGCTCAGCCGTCAGGTCGATCCGGCCGCCCGGCGGGGTGTACTTGGCGCTGTTGGTGAGCAGGTTGCTGAACACCTGCGCCAGTCGCGTCAGGTCGGCGTTCAGGTACACCGGAGCGGGCGGCAGGGTGACCGTCAGCCGGTGGCCGGCCGCCTCGATCGGTGGCGAGGCTGTCTCGACGGCGCTGGCGACCACGTCGGCGAGCGCTACCCGGCTGCGACGAAGTTCCATCTTGTTGCGGCTGATGCGCGACACGTCGAGCAGGTCGTCGACCAGCCGCACCAGGTGGGTCAGCTGGCGGTCCATCATCTCGCGGGTGCGGTCGGTCTCCGGGCCGGGACCGGCCAGGCGCAGCACCTGCAGCCCGTTGCGGATCGGCGCCAGCGGATTGCGCAGCTCGTGCGCCAGCAGGGCGATGAACTCGTCCTTCTTGCGGTCCGCCTCGCGCAGCACGTCCTCCATCGCCTTCCGCTCGGTCACGTCGCGGGTGGTGCCGGCGACCGCCTCGACCTCGCCGTCGGCGCCGAACACCGGGACGAAGATGTAGTCGTAGATCCGCCGCCCGCCGGTGCCGGTGAATGGCACCTCGCCGCGGATCGGTCGGCGGGTTTGCCGCACCTGATCGATCTCTCGCTCGTGCATCGCCGCGTGCCACGGCTCGTAGCCGATCTCCAGAAACGTCTTGCCAACCGGGTCGGCGACGCCCCACATGGCCACCAGCGCCGGGTTGGCGTACAGGATGTGGTGGTCCAGGCTGAACACGTAGACGAAGTCGGCAATGCTCGCCAGGATGGTCTCGTACAGCCGCCGCCGCCGCTCCGACTCGGCCGTCACCCGCGCCAGCTCCGTCTCGGCATGCTTGCGGTCGGTCAGGTCGACCCCATGCGCCAGGACCCCGGTCACCTGCCCGGCTGCGTCGCGCATCGGCTGGTAGACGAACTCCAGCACCCGCTCCTCCAGCCGCCCGCCGCGGCGGAGCAGGATGCGCAAATCGGTGCCGACAAACGGCTCGCCGGTCCGATACACCCGGTCGAGCACCTCGAAGAACCCCTGGCCCTCCACCTCTGGCAGCGCTTCCCGCACCGGCCGGCCGATCACTTCCCGGCCGTCGATCAGCTCGCGGTAGCGGTCGTTCGTTCGCTCGAACACATGGTCGGGGCCGCGGAGCACGCACAGGAACGACGGCGCCAGCCGGAACACCTCCTCCAGCCGACCCCGCTCCGCCTGGACTTCCCGCAGCAGCCGGCCGTGCTCCGCCTCGGCCGCCTTGCGGTCGGTGATGTCCACGCATGAGCCGATGAAGCCGACGAACTCGCCACTCGATCCATACTGCGGCTGGCCGGTGTCCAGCACCCAGCGGTATTCCCCGTCGTGCCGCCGCAGCCGGTACTCCATGGTGAATGGCTGGCGGGTGCGGAAGCTGGAGTGGTATACCTGGCGGCAGCGGGCGAAGTCGTCGCGGTGGATGCCCTCGGCCCACCCGTCGCCTCGCTCCTGGTCCAGAGTGCGGCCGGTAAAGGCCAGCCACGGCCGGTTGAACCACACGCCCCGCGCGGCGACGTCGGCCACCCAGATGAGCACCGGGGCGTGGTCGGCGGTGGTGCGGAAGCGGTCGTCGCTCCGCTGCGCCGCCGCCTCGGCTGCCGCCCGCTGCGACCGTTCCTCGCTCTCCCGCAGCGCCCGGGCGGCGAGGGCCGCGGCGGCGAACGCCCCGAGAGCAGCGAGCAGCCGCGCATCCTCGGTGTCGAACCGCCGGTCGCCGTGCGCCGCCACCCACACCACCCCGGCAGGTCGGCCGGCATGGCGAAACGGCACCAGCAGCAACTCGGTGACGGCGGGCCGCAGGTCAGCCACGGTCGCGAACCGAGCCGCCGGGTCCGTCACCAGCAGCGGACCGGCCCGCTCGAGCGCGGTCCCCCACGGGCTAGCGGCGCGGGGAACGGTGCGGCCGCGCAGCGGGCCGAGAGCGCCGGCGACCGCCTGCCAGCGGACCGTCTCCCCATCGGCCACGCTGACCCCGGCGGAATCGGCCCGACACAGCGCCAGCGCCCGCTCGGCCAGTTGAGGGAGCACCGCATCCGGGTCCTGCGCCAGCGCCGTGGCCAGGGCGGCGAGCGCGTGGTTCTCCGCCGCGTGGTCGGCCGGCCGCGCGGGGCGGTCGGCCAGCTCGGCGGGGAGGCGGGCGGCTTCGCCCCTGGGATCCTGTGGGGAATGGTGCGACATCGGCCTCGACCTCGGTCCATCACGGCTCAGTCCCCCTCATTGTAGGGCACGGACGGACGCGGTCGACGACCCGCTCCGGCGGTTGCCCGCTCATCGAGTTGGCCGGACGAGGCCGTGGCGAACCACTGACCAGCACTGACTGTCGCATGACCACAATCCGCGCCGGTCGCCCCGGCAGACGCCCGGTTCTCCCGCGCGCCAGCGAGTGGCGCGCGAGTTGCCTCAAGGCGTGTTCATGCGACCTGACCCGTCACGACCTGTCCCCCCGATCGAGGCACCGGGTTGGCCGACGATGCGAGCCGCCCGCGCCCGAGCGACGCGGGTTCGGCGTTTACCATTCCCAGGAGAAATCGCCATGCGCTTACACCGCCGTCCTGCCTTCACACTGATCGAATTACTCGTGGTCATCGCCATCATCGCCGTCCTGATCGGCCTGTTGCTGCCGGCCGTTCAGAAGGTTCGTGAGGCGGCCGCCCGGATGCAGTGCTCCAACAACCTCAAGCAGATCGGCCTCGCCCTGCACTCGTATCACGACGCCCAGGCGTCGCTGCCGAACATGAGCTATTGCGGCGGCGGCTGCGAGGACACCAACCCGGGCATGCAGAACATCTATTACCGCTTTCGCCACTACCCGGTGGCCTTCGAGCTGCTGCCGTACGTCGAGCAGGACAACCTCTACAAGCAGTTCAACCGCAACCTCGCCGCGACTTCCACTGGTACCCCCGGAGTGAGCGGCGGCCTGACGAACCTCCAGCTGACGACCACCACGGGGCCTTTGAAGGTTTTTCTGTGCCCGTCCATGCCGACGCCGCTCAACCCGGTGTTCATCGACTACGCGAGCTACGGGTGGAACCGCGGCAACTGCGACGTCCGCTCCCCCGCCCAGTCGAGCGACATCGGCAAACCGGGGCAGGCGTATGGGTTCACGCCCTCCGACGGGGTGTTCATCTCGAAGATGGACGCAGGCCTGGATTATGCCACCGGCCAGACGCTGGCGGCCAGGCACACCGCCGACCCGACCTGGTGGCAGCCCGACACGACGTACAGGATCAACTTCGCCAGCATCAGCGACGGCCTGTCCAACACGATCGCCGCCGGCGACATGCACAATATCCTCAAGGGGTATACCTCGACTACGGTGAACAGCGTGTCCATCGGCAGCACGGCGGTGGAGTCGGGCGGGCCGATTGCCTGGGGGAGTAGCGGCGGCGACTACTACGCCGAGGGCCGGACCACCGTGCCGATGAACACACTCAGCGGCCCGTATTACAGCCGGGCCATCACGGACCCGGCCAGCCTGCGCGACATCCTCTTCAAGGGACCGATTTACTCGTTCCGGAGTACGCACACCGGCGGATGCAACTTCCTGCTGTGCGACGGGAGCGTGAAGTTCCTCACCCAGACCATCAGCATGACCACCTACATGGCACTCGGCAGTCGCAACGGTAGCGAGGTGATCGGTGAATACTAGCCGCATCGTTCTGGTCGCCCTCGTATGCGCGGCGGTAGGCGGGTGCAGCAAAGGCATCTCGGCCCCGCGAACCGTGCCGACGTCCGGCACCGTGCTGTTCAAGGGCAAGCCGGCCGAAGGGGTGAAAGTGACACTCCATCCGCAATTCGACATGGGGTCCGTCAAGTTCACCCCGAACGGGGTGACCGGCAAGGACGGCCGGTTCACCTTGAACACCGCGGCGCCCGGGGACGGAGCACCGCGGGGCGAGTATTCGGTCACGTTCGAGTGGTTGCGAGCGGGGGCCGATCAACGGGGATTCGACACGGAGATCGATGTCTGGAAGGGGAAGTACGCCAACCCGGACACCGCGCCCAGGGTGTCGGTCGGTCCGTCGGCTACCACCCTCGAACCGTTCCGGCTCAACTGACCCGCCATTCGCGAAGGGTTCCGCGATGCCAGGGAGAACCGCCACTCTGACCCTCGCCCTTGGGCTGTGCTGCGTGCCGGCATGCGCGGGCCGGCCCTGCGTCCAACCCGTCCCGGCCGAGGGGAAGGTGACCGTCAGCGGTCAACCCGCCGGTCATGTTCGCGTCGCCCTGCACCCGCTCGGGAACGGGGCCGCGCACGGTCTTCGGCCCGTCGCGACGACCCAGGCCGACGGCTCGTTCCGGCTGACCACCTACGTCGCTGGCGACGGCGCGCCACCGGGCGAGTACGCCGTTACTCTCATCTGGCCGGACGAGTCTCTGCCGATCGACGAGTGCGTCGAGCTGGTCCATGACCGGCTGAAAGGACGCTACTCCGACCCCGCCACCACGCCGTTGCGGATCACGATCCGTCCGGAGCCGACGTTCGTGCCCCTGCGCGCCGCCGTGGGCGGAGGCGGTTGGGCGTTACCCCGGTCGCGGGGCGCCGCGCGGGAATGAGGCCGCGCATCGCCCGGTTTCCTCCAAGCGGCAATGAGCGAGTAGCGGCTTACTTCTTCGTCGCGGCCGGCAGCACGCGAAGCGACAGCACCGGCTCGCCGGCCGGGCCGAACGCGCCGCGGACGCGAACCGTCGCCGGTGCCGCGCCGGCGGCGGACGGAGCGTCGAGGATCAGGCGGATCTCCGTGCGTCCCATCGGCTCGACCGTGACCGCCGGCCGCGACAGCCGTACTCCCCAGCCGTCGTTCGCCGGCGCCTCCCGCCGGCCGGTGACGGGGGTGTCGGCGAAGTTGTAGACGAAGACGGGAACCTCGTCGCCCTTCGGCGTGACCAGGCGGTACGCCGACTGCTCCAGGGCGACACGCTCCTTCGGCCAGATCGCCTGCAACACCACCGGCGACGGCTTGCCCGCCAGCCGCGATGGGGCCGCCGGTGGCGGCTGGAGCGTGAGCCGGCCAGCGGTCCCTGCCGGCAGGATGACGAACTGCGGCGCCGTCGTCAGCGCCAGCGCATCGCCGACCGGGCGCGGCCGGCCGAGGTGGTCGAAGACCGCCACCGGGCGGATCGGCAGCGGCAGCGGTAGCCAAGCCGTGCCGTCTGTCGTCCACGCCACCAGCACCTCGCGAGCGGTGACGTCGGGGCGCGCGGCGAACAGGAACGCGCGGACCTTCGGATTGACATCGAAGCGGCCCAGCGGCCGGGCGTCGGCGAGATGCCGGCCGACCGCGGCGAGTGCTGCAAACGCCGGCCGCGGCGTCAGGTCGCGGCGGAGCAGGCCGAACTGGATCTGGCCCTCAACGTAGTGCGGCAGCAGGAACGCGAACGACGCCACCGCCCCCTCGTGGACCGAGGCGGCAAACACCTGGGCGACGCGCTCGGCCTGCAAGCGCTGGTCGGCCTCGGTCGGCTCCTGTTTTTTGGGATCGCCGGTCCACCGCACCGGCAGGGCGCACTCGGTCACCCACAGCGGCCGGCCGGCGGAGACGGCGCGGAATGCAGCGTACAGCCGTGGGAAGGCGTCGAGCGGGGCGTAGTGGTGCAGGTTAAACGTGTCGAAGTACGGCCAGGCCTCGTTGGCGTGCAGGTCGGCCAGCTGCGCCGGCTTGTGATCGGCGAACACGTTCAGACCGCCGATCGCGTCGGGGTTGCCGGCCTTCAACCCGAGCCACGCCGCCTTCTGCAACGACGCCATTTCCGCCCCGGTGTGTCCGCCGAACATGGGGATGTCGGCCTCGTTCCACGGCTCGAACGCCTGCACCTGGCCGTTCCAGCGGCGGGCCATCTCGCGCTGAAAGCGGTAGGCGTGGCGCAGATCGAGCGGGAAGCGTTTGCCGTCGGGGTTGGCCCAGGCGGGCGAGGCATGGTGGACCTGCAGCACACGCAGCCCGGCGTCGGCCTGGGCGCGGGCGGTGTGGTCGTAGCGGGTCGACGCGGCCCACCGGCCCGGTTTCGGCTCCATCTCCGGCCACGCCAGCCGGTCGCGGACCCAGTTGACCCCGGCAAGCGTACACAGGTTCGCCACTGCCGGCATCCGCTCCTTCGGGTAGAACCACGCCATCGCCACGTCGAGCGCCACCGGCGACGTGGCGGGTGTCGCCGCCTGCAGACGGGCCAGCACGGCGAGCGACACGTCCACGCCATCGCCGCCGCAAAGCCGGTAGAAGCCGACCGGCAACGTGCCCAGGCTGACGCGGCCGTCGACCGGGCGCACGGTCGCCACCGTGCGGTCCTCGTAATCGGTGAGCCGCCACGACGTCTCGGCACCCGGAACCGCAACGTTCGTTCGCCGGCAGGACACGTTGCCCGGATATCGGGCAAGGCGAGGATCGAAGCAGCGCGGCTCGCACAGCGACGCGGCTCAACAGCCAGGCGACGAGGAGGCAGGTACGCATGAGGTCGGCTCCGGTCCAGGCCGGGCGGGCATCGGGCGGTAAGGTCGATTCATTCCGGCGAATGGCAGAATCCATCGTCCGTCATCGATCGACCAGTTCCGTCTCGATCGCCTCCAGCGTCGCCCTCTTCGTCTCGCAGCCGACGGAGGATGAAGACGAAGCCAGCGAGGCAGATGGCGGCGTAGAGCCAGAAAGTGCCGGCCGACCCGAGCCGCTTGTTCAGCACCGGGAAGGTGATGGTCAAAACAAACGGCAGGCCAGCCACAACGCGACCACCGCCACCGGCAAGGGCGGCGCGCGGATGCGATTGGGAACAAGCTCCGCGATCACCACCCACGTCACCTGGGCCAGCGACCAGGCGACGCCAATCGCCGCCAGCACCAGCGCCAGCATCGGCCAGCCGCCTGCAGTCCGGTGAAGTAGCCGTAGCCCAGCGCGAATAGACAACGGCCAGGCCCAGTGCGCGAGCAGCATCAGTGGCCGGCGGCCGAGGCGGTCGACAAACCCCAGCACGCTCCGGTGAACGCGAGGTTGACCGATCGGTCCAGGCGATGTTGGCGAGCACGTCGGAGATGTCGTAGCCGGCGGTGCGGAAGGATCTCCTCGGCGCAGTTGAAGATCACGTTGATGCCACACCACTGCTGAAACACCGCCAGCACCACGCCCAGGGTCAGCACCCGCCGCAGCCGTGGGTCGAACAGGTCGCGCAGCGACGCCTGCCCTGCTCCGGCGTGGCGCGTGCCTCGATCTCCGCCAGCGCAGCGTCGGCGTACCCACCCACGCCAATTCGGGATAACACGCGGCGCGCTGTTCGGTGCGTCCGTGGGTCGCCAGCCGCGCGGGCTTTCCGCGGCGCGAACACGCCCAGCAAGAACAGCAGCGAGGGCACCGCCGTCAGCCCAAACATCCAACGCCACCGTCGCTCACGTACCACGACCCCGCCAGCACCTCGTCCGCCGCCCCCGCTGGCAGGTCGCCGGACCAAATACCAGTTGACGAACCCCTGGGCGAGCAGAATGCCGACGACGATGGTCAGCTGGTTGATCGACACCAGCCGGCCGCGTAAGGCGGCGGGGCCACCTCGGCGATGTACAGCGGCGACAGTGCCGACGCCAGCCCAATCGCCGCACCCCGCCCAGGATACGCCAGAACACAAACAGCAAGAACAGTAACGGGGCGCGCGTTGCCCAGCGACGAGACGGTGAACAGCACCGCCGCCAGCAGGAGGAGCGCACTTGCGGCCAAACCGATCGCTCAGTCCGCCAGCCAGCATGGCGCCGACCAGGCAGCCGAGCAAGGCGCAGCTGTTGGCCCACCCCTGTACCAGCGGGTCGGTCAGCGCGAAGTAGCGCTCGAAGAACGGCTTGGCCCCGCCGATCACCACCCAGTCATAGCCGAACAGCAGCCCGCCCAGCGCGCCACCAGCGAGATCCCCCAGATGTAGCCGTGGCGGTAACGGAACACGGTCTGGGGAGCGAAGGCATGGGTGCCGGCGGCGTGCATCGGAGGCTCCTCAGGGCGAGAGGACGAGAGCGGACTACGGCTTCTTCTCAAGGACGATATCCAGTTCGGCAATACTGGCAAACGGCCGACCGCCGGCGGCGGACAGCACCACGAGGCGGAGATACCGGCCCGTCACCGGGCGGGCGAAGCGAATCGTTTGCAGCCGCGTGGTGTCCGCCAGTTGGCCCGCGGCGATCGGGTCGCCCCACGCCCTGGCATCAGCGCTGACGTGGACGGCGTAGCGAACGATGCGGCCGTTGGGGTTATCGTCCTGCCGGGGCAGGACCGTGAGCGCACGCAGCGGCACCGCTTTGCCCAGGTCGAGCTGAATCTCATGCGGTGGGCGGGCCGGCTCACCGCTGTACGCCGAGTGCCACAGGGTCGCCGGGTCGCCGTCGATCGCCCTGGCTCCCTCGTGCCCCGGTTCGGCGCTTGCTCACCTTGATGACGCGGGCACCGAGTCGTTGCAACGCGGTCGGCTCGGCGAACAGGCCAGCTACCTGATCGGCAGTCAGCTCGATGGTTGGGGCGAATCGCTCACTCCCCATGTATGCCAACAGGCTGTGCAGCAACTGGCGCGGGCACGGATTGTCGGCGTTCTTTTGCAGGTCGATGGACGACATCACAGCAGCTTGCCGCGCACGACCTTGGCCTCGACGACCAAACCTAGTCGTCGATTGGTGAACCAGTCGTCGATCACCTGCACCACCGGCCGGAGTTTGGCCGGCAAGTGATCGAGGAGATCATCGGCTGGGCCTGGGTCACCAGATACCACCACTGCCAGTTACTGTGGTAGTCCGTGGGAAACGCCGCCAGCGCGCCGGGTGTGCCGGGTCACACAGGATGCCGAGCGTGTGCGCGCCTGGCCTCGTGTCCAGGCGGTATTCCAGAAGATGCTGGAGAACCCGAGCCGCCGGCTTGCCGCGAGCGTCGCCCTTGATCGTCACCGCGGGCCAGCAGCAAGACCTTCCCGCCGCTGCGAGAAGTGCGTCATCGCCGCTGCCAGGCGTCCATTCGGTCGCCACCGTCACGCCAGTGGGAGGCTGAGTCTTCACCGCCGCGGGGTAGAGCCATCCCAGTCGTTCTCGAAGGACGTGCCCTCTGGCCCAACCACCAGCCGATAACGGGCCGGGCGCGCCAGTTTGTCGAGCAGCAACTCGATGTGCTCAACGAAACGCCGTTGTCCACCGGCACGTCGCGGGCGGCCAGCTGGCCGGACGCCACCGGCGAGCCGCCTGCGTCAACCAGTTTCCACGCCGTGCGGCACTTCTCCAGTGGTCGTGGGCCGAAGTGGGCCACTCAATTCGGCCGCGGAGCGTTTTCGCCGACGGTGTAGACTCGTTTGGGCAGGCCGGGCGAGGGGCACGGTCTGACAGCAGAGCGGTGATACTCGGCGGGCGTGACCTTTTCCTCCCAGAACGGGTCGAGTACGTGCCAACCGCGCCGTTCCTGGCCGGGGAAATCGTGCAGGTCGAGCAACTGGAACCCACCGCTGCCAGGCGTCCGCAGGATCGCCTCGATCTCCTCCTTGTAGCAAAGCGTTTGCAGCTTGCCCGACGCCAGCAGGAACCGCTGCGCCTGGTCCGCCAGATGGTTGGCGGTCAGCGTGTCGCGGAAGATCTCGGTTTTTCGCCTTTCAGGTGGCCGGTGTGCCCAGCGTATCTCGGCCAGGTTGGGATAGACGCACCACTGGCCGATCTCGTGGCTGATGACCGGGACCGACCGGCGCGGATGTAGAGCGCGGTAGTCGGTCGTCGTCTCCGGCGGACGGGCGTTGATGCGCGGCAGCCCTCCACCCCCATGCCTGGATACGCGCGGCTCGGGAGTAACGTGATACTGGTTCTGCGTGATCTGTGGCCAGCCGAGCGCTGGTGTACAGCCGTCGCGGATCGCGCTGCTTGTAGTGGTCGACCCACGCCGCCGTAGCGGCGGTCGTCGCCGCCCGGCTCGTTGCCGCAGGCCAGCAGCACGAACGACGGGTGGTTGCCGTAGGCGGTGAGGATGCGGTCGGCCTCGACATACAGCCAGCGATCGACCGGCTTGTCCTTGCCGACCTCGGCCCAGGGCGCACTCATCTGGAAGTAGACGCCCAGTTCGTCGGCCGCCGCGAATGCCGCCTCGGGCGGGTACCACGAGTGGAAACGCAGGTGGTTCAGCCCGTGTGCCTTGGCCACGCCCAGGATGCGTTTCCACTCGGCCACGTCGGTCGGCGGGTGGCCGATCTTTGGGAAGATGCAGCATTCGAGGGTGCCGCCGCGGAAGAACAGTTTGCGGCCGTTCAGCACAAACTGCCGTGCCCGCGCGTGCCGATCTGCGCAGCCCGTAAACCGCACGCTGCGGCCGCCCTCACCCAGTGTCGCGCTCAGGTCATAGAGACTGGGCTGAAACTCGTCCCAGAGTTTTGTCTCGGGCGGCAACAGCCGTCTCGAATACTCCGCCCCTGTCGCTCCAGGAGCGTCCAGGCGTTTCTCGGCCAGTGGCTTGCCGCCAGTGCTGGGGACCACACGGAGCTCGATCAGCGTGCCCGGACTTGCCCGAGGTGTTGGTGATCGTTCCCCCTCACAGAACACCGACGCTGGGCTGATTTGGGGATAGACCTGCAGGTCGCCAACGTCACCGCCGGCGTCGCTCGATCGTCATCTGGCCGACGACGCCGTTCCAGTTGCCCTGGGTGTGATCGCCGACGCTGTGCATCCTTGCCCACACCGATGTGAACACGATTGTCCACGCGAATGGTGAGCCGGTGCTTGCCGGGGGCGACGTCGGCTCCCCAGTCGATAGACGTGGCGTGGACAGGCTGTCGGCCGACCCGAGCGGCTTGCCGTCGAGCCAGACGCGTGCGTCTCCCAGTGCGGCCGCTCCAGC
This sequence comes from Gemmataceae bacterium, assembly GCA_046350215.1. Taxonomy (GTDB): domain Bacteria; phylum Planctomycetota; class Planctomycetia; order Gemmatales; family Gemmataceae; genus JAXMAU01. The sequence goes on from JAXMAU010000029.1 coordinate 74,273, forward strand.
GTGAGGACGAGGCGGCCGATTGGCCCAGTCGGCGGGGATGTCAATCGTCCGCGCGTGACCACGCCGGGCCGACGTAGTACCGTTCCGGCTGCAGCCAGAACGGCACCTTGATGTTGCCCGGCTGGCGATATCGGCCTTCGGGCGTTGAACCACGACCGATCGACGATGCCGCCGGTCCATGGCGTGTCGACGGTCACCGGGTCGCCGTGGCCCTGCGCCTGCAACGCTTCCCGGCAACCGGATGCGATCGGCGACGTCCCGTCAAACCCGGTGTTCCTTGATCCCCGCATCGCCGCGGTCGAGCCGAAACTGCCACTCGCCGGCCAACGAAATCACGTCGCCGGCGGCTGGTGCCTGGGCGGGCAGGATGGAAACCACACCTGCCGCCACCACCATCACCAGGGCCAGCAGCCCCGCCACTCGTACTGGTTTATTCCCTGCGTGGTCGTCATCGGTGTCGCTCCTCGTAAACGGGGCCGGCCAGCCTGTCGTCCAGTTGGCGTACCAGATCGGCGGCGTGCGCGTGGTTGGGGTCGAGTCTCCGGACCCTCGCTTGGAACAGGCGTCCCCTGGGAAAGGTGGCCCAAACCCAGGTGAGCCTGTCTTGCAGGAACCGCGCCGTGGTCCGCTGGCGTTCGATCAGGTTGTCGTCGAACAGCAGCATCGTTGCGCGAGCGTGGCGAAGTAGTCGACCCGCGCCTCAGCCGCTTCCAACCGCTGGGCGTAATCGAGCAGACCCGTCAGCAATCGTTCACACTCGTCAGGACGCCCCAACCGTCGCCACGCCAGCGCCGAGTAGTACGTCATTTCGGAGTAGGTGCGGACGCTCATCTCCTGAAAGTCGCCGCGAAACGTGGCGGCGGCGTACCAGTGGTTTCGCGCCCGCTGGGGGTCGCCCTCGGCGGCCAGCGCCTCGCCCAGCCAGTAATGCACGTCGCTGGCGTTGGCCAGCAGGTGGCGTGCTTCACCCAGGTTTTCCGGAGTGTTCAGGGCGGCCTCGAAGTGTTCCACCGCTGCTGCCGCGTTGCCGTTTGCCAGCGCCCGCTGGCCCAGCGCCAGGCGCGTTCGCACGTACTCACCAAGCGCCTGGCCCTCGCCTCCTTCCCACGGCTGGAACCGCCGTGCGGCCAGGATCTCCAGCGCCCGATCGTGCTCGCCCATCTGGTTGAGCATGCGGCACAACTCGATGCTCAGGTCGTCCCGCTGGCGAACCAGCTCGAGCCGCTCCTCCAGCGCACCTAGCCGGTCCTGCGGCCCTTCCCCAAACCGCTTGCACATCTGGTCCCACTCGTACAGCAAGCGTGCGCTGTCCTGAGTCTCTCCGCCCGCCGCCCCACGAGCACCAATGAACTCCTCCGCAGTGCGAGCCAGGTTGTGGCGGACGTTGTGGTACGCGATACCCAGGTTGCGATGGGCAATGATGACCTCGCGTAGGCGATCCGGCTCCCAACAGCGTCGCGTCATCGCGTTTTGCTGGTCGAGCGCGACGCACCGTTCCCACATCGCGATCGCCTCGTCGTGCCGCCGCCGGTCATAGAACAGGTTACCCAGGTAGTAGGGTGCGCGGGCGTCGGTGGCGTCGGCTCGCATCGCCGATTCGAGAACGGCGATTTCCTCCAGCCGCGCCGGGAAGCAGTAGTCCGGCGATCGCGTCACCGCCTCGCGCCGCCAGCTTTGCGCGGCGTTGTTGTCGCCGGCGCGTTCGCACAGCCAGCCGAGCGTGTAGGCGATCATTGGCCAGGCGGCCCGGGCGCCTGCGTCGGCAGGTCCTCCTGGGGCGTGGCCGTCTCCAGCAGGGCGATTGCCTCGGCGTACAGGCCGGCGCGGGCGTGGTCGTGGGCCAGTGTCGAGCAGCGTCTGGTGATCACACGTCAACGGCTGGCCAGTCAGATACCGCGCCCACCAGTCGAGCGGATCGAGGGCCAGCGTCTCGGCCAGCAGCGCGTCTGCTTCGTCCGTCTGGCCCAGGCGGCGGAGGACGATCGCCAACAGGTCGCGGGCACGCAGGTTGTCGGTGTCGTGGCGGAGCGCGCGGCGCAGGTGGTCGAGCGCTCGTGGCCAATCGCCGCGGCGGCAGTCCATCTCCGCCAGCGCGTGATACCCCGCCGCCGCCCACGCCTGGTTCCACGTCGCCTTGTAGAACGCTGCGTAGGTGTCGTCGAACCGCCTGTCGGCTTCCTTCGGCGATGTGGCATCAAGCCGGCAGCGCAGGCACAGACCCAGGTTGTACAGCGGTTCGCCATCGTAGGGATTGGCGTTGCGCATGGTCAGCCGCTCGATGGGCGCGGCGGAAACACCCTCGGCGCCGCCCACTCGCGCGGCGTAGGTGCCACAACCCCGGCGTTGTTACACCGGCTGTCGCCGGCATCGCGCCCGCAGCCTCCCGCCAGCAGCGTCGGACAGCGGGTGACGTGGCGATACTGATCGAGGTGCAATCCAGTAAGGTACAACTCGTCCACGCTGGCGATGTCGGCCGGCATGGGCGGCTCGGTTGCGGGAGGCGGCGCCGCGCCCCGGATGACTGGTTCTGGCTGGTAGGCCAACACCTCCCGTCCGTCGGCAGCCAGAATCCGTATCGACAAGCTTGTCGCCGCCGTACCAACGGGCAGCGACACGTCGCGGAGCAGTAGCGCACCGGGCGCCCAGGTCGTGCGTCCACTGCGCCCACCGGCCTGACCCCCTGCCTCCAGCGTGACCGTGGCCGCTGGGAACTTCGCCGACACCGCCACGCCCAGTTTGGCCACTCCGTCGACCCACGCTCGCAGGCTCACGGCGGCGTCGACGTTGGCGTGGCTGGCCGGGCCAATCTGGTGAATGGGATACCAGAACTGGCTCCACGTCTTCTTGTTTCGCCCGGCTGCAGGAACGAGAAGTCGGGCTGGTTGTCGGTGTAGACTCCGGCCATCAATTCAATGTACGGGCCGTCGGTGTCGGTCAAATGACGGTCCCAGGCGTACCCGAACGGATGGTTCCCCCACGTCCACTGTTTCTTGCCCGGCGAGATGTGGTGGTTGGCGACGTGGACGATGCCGGCCCCGACGGCGTGGTCGTAGCCGCCGAAGAAGTCGTGCCGCGACCCCATCGCCATGTACGACGTCGGCACCGGAATGTTGGCGTACCACGACAGGTCGTTGGGCGAATAGTCAACCGGCGCGTGGCCGCCGCAGTGGGGCGGGACATACTGGGGTGGCCGTTCATCGATTGGTACGCCGGACTGGCTGCGCTCGCCATAGTCGACGCCATAATACTTGCCCCGGCACAGCGGGTATTCGCTGGTCGCCCGCCGGGCGTGGTCGGCGACGTAGGTGACGTCGGGCGGGAAGAACGACTGGTACGCCTCGTGGACCCGGGTCGCCACGTTGGCCCACCACAGGAACGTCTGCACCAGCGGAGTGCGGTTGTACGCCCGCGCCTTCAGTTCCAGCACCGCCCGGCCGGGGTGCAGGCAAACGCCATGCATCCCCTTCATCCGGCACATCGGGTCGTGGTCGCTCAACCACACCGTCTTCGACCCGTCGGCGTGCTCCTCGATGTGGTGGTCGACCGGCAGAAAGGTGGCTGGCCGGTGGTGCTGCGGCCAGTTGATCTCGATCCCGCCCGACAGCCACGGGCCAGCCAGGCCGACCAGCGCCGGCTTGATGACCGACTGGCGATAGATCAGGTCGTATCCGGTGACGCGGTCGCGGACGGCGTGGATGCGGCCGCCAATCTCCGGCAGGATGAGCACCTGCAAGAACTCGTTCTCGATCCAGATGGCCCGCCAGGCCCGGTCGACGGGCGTCTCGGCAATGCGATCGGTGAACGGTAGTGGATAGACCTTGCCGTTGCTCCCCTGGTAGACCCGCTTTTCGAGGAACATCTGGTGCCGGTCCGGTGCCGCCGGCAGATAGGTGGGGAAGTGCTCCTCGGTCACGCGCACCGTTACCGCGTCCATCATCCCAATCCTCCTCGCGGGGCCGGCGATTGGCCTCAGGCGATTCTAGGAAATAGCCGGACTTGTGGATCGGATTCTATTGAATCGCCTGGTCGTCCGCTCGCGATGCCGGGGTGGAGGAGCGGCGGCCGATTTCCGTGGCTCCGCTCGCTTCCCCGCCACTACAATGTTCCTTACTGACTCGGACGCAACCCGTTTCGTGTCCGCGACTCGCGTTCAGACCGGGGTGGTCCGTGCCAACGAGGAGATTCACCGCATGAGCATCATCGCGTGGCTGGCCCTCGGGCTGCTCGCCGGGGTGGCGGCACAGTACCTCATGCCGGGCAAGGTGCAGGGCGGCATCCTTGTCACCATCGCCGTCGGCATCGTTGGTGCGCTGGTCGGCGGGTTCCTTGGCACGCACGTCCTCGGCCTCGGCGACGTGAACGGCTTCGACGTTCGCAGTATCCTGCTCGCCATCGGCGGAGCCGTCCTGGTGCTGTTCCTCTACGGCAAGTTCAAACGTTAACCTGCCGCGCCTGCTTTCCGCGCTTTTCGGCGGCTCCGCGGTGGTACAATCATCACGCCAGGAATACGGGGGAATCGGCCGGCGGCTTCGTTTCGCCGGTCGAGATTGGCATCCGTCTTTGTCCAGACACGTCGTTCTTTTGTCCCCCTTGCCGGGCTGGCCCCGGTGTTCGTTCTTGCCATGTCGGACGGCGAGGTGTGTTAACCAGATCGCAGCGTCGATGCGGCTCGCCCGGCGTGTGGGGTCGTCCGTGCCCCGTCCCGGTTCCGGTTCGACGAGGCGATCGCGAGCCACGGCACCACATCGTCACTCCCCGACGAGGGCCTATCGCATGCCGCCCCTCACCCTCGACACCACCCACCTGCACCAGTTCGTGCGCGGCTGGCAGACCGGCGACCGTGCCGCTGCCGACGCTCTGCTGGCCGTCACCGTCGACCGGGTCGAACGGCTGGTCCGGCGGATGCTGCCGCATTTCCCGGTGGTACAGAGCCACGCCGACGCGGCGGACGTGCAGCAGGGCTGTCTGCTCCGTCTGCTCAAGGCGCTGCGGGCCATGTGCCCCAACACTCCGCACGACTTCTACTGCCTGGTCGCCGTGCAGGTTCGCCGCGAGCTGATCGACCTGTCGCGCTACCACGCCTGTCGCCCCGCGGTATCGCTCGGGTGCGGAGAGCCGGTCGATCGGCTCGACCCGCTCGACGCAGACGCACCGCCGCCGCCGTCCGCCGAGGAGCTGGAGGAGTGGGACCGCTTTCACCGGGCGGTGGAACGGCTGCCGGCGGTCCAGCGGGAAGTCCTCAGCCTGGTGTTCTACCATCGCTGGAAGCACCGGCGCATCGCGGCGCTGCTGCAGGTAAGTGAGCGAACCGTGCGCCGGCACTGGCGGGCCGCCGTGCTGGCAGTCGCCGAGCAGCTGGACCGGCCGGGCAGTCCGGCCGTCCGCGAAAATGATCGGGAAAAAATGCGCGCCGCGGCGTCACAGCGGCGGACGGCGGCAGTAAATGGTATATCGGGCACCCATGCCCGTGCTCCGTTCCACCCAGAAGGGTTCCAGTGATGCGTACTCTCCTTCTCCTCGTGCTGGCGATCGTGACGGTTCAGGTCACCGAGCCGCAGGTGGAGGCTTCCGTGTCGACCAACGCCCCGGCGGCCGAGGCTCGGTCGGCCTCACGGGCGACGCACTCCAGGCACCGGCGGGTGTCGCTGCTGCGCAAATACCGGCGTCACCGGCGTCCCACGGCGACCGCCCTGCGCGTCCACCGCGCCATCCGCCCGAAGCGGACCGTCCGCACCACGCGGATCGTTCCGAGCACCGGGTCGTCCACCGTCCTCAATCGCACGTCCACCACGCCGACCACCACGCGGTCGACCACGGGCACGCGCTCCAGCGTTCTCGGCGGCGGAGTGTCCGGCACGCTCTACTCGCCCGGCGCCAGCACGAGCTATACGCCGTCGGCGATGAGCGGGTATCCGGGGATGTCCGGCGTCGGCGGATCGGGCGGGTTCTCGATGAGCGGGGCGTTCGCCGGCCTGGGCCGCGGGCCGTACACTCCTGGCGGGCCGTCGGCGTCCGGCAGCGGCGTCTACGGGCTTCGTCCGGCCAAGAACGGGGTAGGCTACGAGCGTGTCCCGGTCGGGCCGTCGGCTGGCATGGCGGGCTACCCCGGCATCGGCGGCCGCCCGTCCGGCATGGGGGGGATGGGCATGTCCGGCGGCAGCATGGGGCGGCCGATGACTCCCGGCATCGGCATGGGGATGTCGCCGATGTTCGGCGGCGGCCACGGCCGCATCCGTTGACCGCGGCGGCAACCGTGATATCGGCAGCGCTGCCCGACCCCTTGCGTGGGGGCCGGGCAGCTTTCGTGTCCTGATCGGTCGAGGCAGCTCATGTCCTCCTTCTTCCCCGATCGCCGTCTCCTGCGACTGGCTGGCGTGGTCGTCCTGGCCGTCCTCGGCGGGGCGGCTCGGCTGCTGCTGACCGAGGCGGACGAGCAGGCGCGGCTGGTGCAGCAGTATCGCCGCGAGCAGTACCGCCATGACGAAAGAACGAGGAGGCCGCTCGCCTGTACAGGACGGTCATTCCCACGGCCGAGCGGCTGTTCGGCGCCGACCACGGCAACACCCTCGACCTGCTCAACAACTTCGCCCTGACGCTGGAAGCACTCGGCCGCTATGCGGATGCCCAGCGGCTCTACCAGCGCTGCGTCCGCGCCGCCGAGGCCCGCTACCCGGACGCCCTGCGCACGCCGCGCTTCAGACCAACCTGGCGTCGGTCTATCGGCTCACCGGCCAGCTGGAAAAGGCCGACCCGTTGCTCCGCGACGCCGTCCGCCGCTGGGAGAAGCTCGGCGCCGCCCACCAGGCCGAGCTGGCAGACACCGTCAACGCCCTCGCCGTGCTGTTCACCGAGAAGGGCCAGCTGGCGACCGCCGAGCGGCTGTTCCACCGCTGCCTGGAGATCCGCGAGAAGAAGCTCGGGTCCACCCACCTGGCGGTCGCCGACACGCTCAACCTGCTGGCCCAGACCTACGAGCGGCTCGGCCAGGACGGGCGAGCGCTGAGCTACTACCGCCGCGGGCTGAAGATTCGCCATGACAAGCTGGGTGACGATCACCTGGCGACCGCCGCCAGTCTGAACGACCTGGCCGTCTTCTACCTCAACCGCGATCGCTTTGCCCAGGCCGAGCCGCTCCTCCGCCGTGCGATGGCGACGTTCGAGCGGCGGCTGCCGGCTGACCACCCGGACGTCGCCAAGACACACCACAACCTCGCCTGGGTGCTGTTCAACCTGGGCCAGACGGACGAGGCCGACCGGCTGCAGACGCGGGCATTCAAGACATGGCGCGAGCGAGAGAACCCGCTATTGGCGCTGGGGCTGTTCAACGAGGGCGAAATGGCCCGCGCCGCTGGCCGGCTCGACCAGGCCGAGGCGCGGCAGCGGGCGGCGTTGCGGATGCGCGAGCAGGACCTCGGGCCGGACCACCTGAACGTCGCCGACAGCCTCCGCCGGCTGGCCCGTGTGCTGGTGTCGGGCCGCCGCTGGGCCGAGGCGACCACCGTCGTCGACCGCGAGCGGCGGCTCCTGCGCGGCTACGTCACCCGTACCCTGCCGGCGTTGACCGAGCAGCAGCAGCTGGCGTTTCTGAACCGGCAGCACACGCCGGAGCTGCACGAGACGCTGTCGCTCGCCCGGCTCGGCCACGACGACGACGCGGTCGTCCGTGCCTCGGCCGGCTGGCTGTGCAATGGCAAGGGGCTGTCGCAGGAGGCGCTGTTGCGGACGTCGCTGCTCGACCGTGACAGCCGCGACCCGGAGCAGGGCGAGCGGCTGCGGCAGCTGGCCGACCTGCGGCGGCAACTGGCCCGGCTCAGCTACATGCAGCCAAAGGCGGCCGAGCTGAAGGCACACCGCGTCCGGCTGGCGGAGTTGACCCGCCAGGAGCGAGCGCTGGCCGCCGAGCTGCGGCAGGCCGGCGCCGCCGCGGTGGCCGCCCCGTGGGTCGACCTCGACGCGATCCGCCGTCGACTGCCGGCCGGCAGCGTGCTGCTCGACATCGCTCGGTTCCGCGTCTATCGGTTCGATGCCCGGCCCGGGGAGACGCCGTGGGCGGCGGCTCGCTATGTCGCGTGGATGACGCCCAAAGACGGACCAGTCCGGCAAATCGACCTCGGGCCGGCCGACGAGATCGACGCCCTGGTCACCGCGGCACGGCAGCGGATCGACCGCATCGACCGGGAGATCGGCAAGGGGGAGAAGGCGGCCGAGGAGGCAGTGCGGGCGGACCTGGGGAAGCTGGCGGCGCGGGTGCTGCATCCGCTGCTGTCGGCGGTTGGCGAGGCCGACGGGCTGGTGATCAGCCCCGACGCCGAACTGTGGCTGGTGCCGTGGGCCGCCCTGCCGCTGCCGGACGGCCGTTATGCCATCGAGAAGTATCGCATTACTCATGTCGTCAGCGGCCGCGACCTGGTGCCGCCGGTCGCCTCCGGGGTGAAGACCGGCCGGCCGATCGTCTTCGCCGCCCCCGACTTCGACCTCACCCCCGCCGCCGTCCGCGCCGAGGCCGGCAAGTTGCTGCCGCGCAAGGTGCGGCCGCGGCCGGTCAGCCGGTCGACGACGCGGGCGGCCCTGCTGGGCGATGCGGTGCCGCTGCCCGGCACCGCCCGCGAGGCGCAGGCGATCCGGCCGAGTCTGGCCAAATACGCCGACGCCGACCCGCGTCTGTTCACTGGCCGGCAGGCGCTGAAAAGCGTGCTGCAGGTGATCCGCAGTCCGCGCGTGGCGGTCTTCTGCACCCACGGCTTCTTTCTGCCGGACCGGCCCGCCGAATCGGGCAGCGACGACGCGGCGACGGCGTGGGAGAACCCGCTGCTCCGTTGCGGCGTGCTGTTCGCCGGGTGCAACCGGGCCGACCGCACCGCCGTCGGCGGCGATAACGGCATACTCACGGGGGTGGAGGCGGCCGCCCTCGACCTGCGCGGGTGCGAGCTGGTCGTCCTGAGCGCCTGCCAGACCGGCCTGGGGGCGGTGCAGACCGGCGAGGGCGTGGCCGGGCTGCGGATGGCGTTTCAGCTGGCCGGCGCCCGCGGGGTGGTGGCGACCCTGTGGGAAGTGCCCGACGACGAGTCGGCGACGCTGATGAAGGGGTTTTTCACCCGTCTGGCCGATGGCGCGGGGAAGGCGGAGGCGTTGCGACAGGCGCAACTAGCGGTGATCGCCGCGCGGCGGAAGGCCGGCGGAGCCGCTCACCCGTACTTCTGGGCCGCATACACGCTCACGGGCGCAGCCGACGCCGCGAAGGCGCCCTGACGCCGGTCAGGCGTCCCATTCGCAGCCGGAAGGTGGGACGCCGGGCGGCAGGGGGACCGGCGGCACTTCCGCCGACGGGCTGATCCCCGGCCCGCGGCCGACGAACAGGGCGAACGTGGTCGACTCCAGAAATGCGCGGATCTGGCCGCGGAGTACCACCGTCCGCTCGTGTAACGGGCACGGCGGGCCGTTGCCGCAGTGGCGCGGGCCGTAGGGACAGCCGATCGCCTGCTCCTGCCGATCGAACAGCTCGGCCACGTCCAGCAGCGTGATGGTGTCCGGAGGACGGGTCAGCGCGTAGCCGCCGCCGGGACCAGGGGCGCCGACGATCAACCCGGCCTGCGACAGAATGGTCAGCACCTTGGCGACGATCGGCTGCGGCAGACCGCGGATCTCGGCGATCTCCCGCGACGAGGTGCGGGCGCCGGTGGCGTACACCTCCGCCAGCCGCGACATGGCCGCGATCGCGTGCTGCGCCGTCTTGCCATAGGGCATCATGGCCGGCTGCCCCCAGCAGCCGCCGGGGCGTCCACCGGCAGCCGCATCGCCCCGCTGAACACTGCCGCCACCAGTTTGAGCCCGACCGTGTACACCAGCAGCCCGAACGCCCACACCCCGGCGGTGATCTTCCACTCCTCCAGGCTCGGCTGATACTCCACCACCTCGTGCAAGGTCGACGGCACGAAACCAGGGATGATCAACCCCATCCCCTTCTCGATCCAGATGCCGGCGATGCACGCCACGCACGCCGCCGCCAGCAATCGCCCGCCGGCCAGCGCCCGCGGCGACAGCAGCAGCGCCGCGCCGGTCAGGCTGAGCGTCACCGACGCCCAGATCCACGGCACCAGCGCGTGATGCCCGTGCAGCCCGAAGTACAGGTAGTTGGCCGACGACACATGCGTCGACCCGGTGTAGTAGATGGTGAACAATTCGGAGGCCAGCATCAACAGGTTGATCAGCATGGCCACCCGGCTGATCTGCACCAGGGTGACGATCGGCCGCAGGCTCATCGGGATGTGCCCGGTGCGGCGAAGGATCTGCAATGTCAGCACGATGAACGCCGGCCCACTCACGAACGCCGACGCCAGGAACCGCGGTGCGAGTAATGCCGTATTCCAGTACGGCCGGCCGCCCAGCCCGCAATAAAGGAAGGCGGTGACGGTGTGGATGCTGATCGCCCACACGATCGACAGAATCACGAACGGCCGGTACCACGTCGGATTCGGCTGGCGGCCCAGATAGCGCATGTACAGCAGATAGCCGACGATGTGCAGGTTGAGCAGCAGATAGACGTTCAGCACCAGCACGTCCCAGGTGAGCATCGAGATCGGCCAGTTGAACCGGCCGACGCCGGGGATCAGGTGCCAGAAGCGATCTGGTCGGCCGAGATCGACCACCACGCTGAGCGTACACATCAGAATGGCGGCGATCGCCAGCACCTCGCCGACGATGACCACGTCGTGCATCTCCTCGTCGTGGTACAGATACGCCGGGATCACCATCATCACCCCGCCGGCGGCCAGGCCGACGCAGAAGGTGAAGTTGGCGATGTACAGCCCCCAGCTGACGTGGTCGGTCATGTTGGTGCGGACCATGCCGTCGCGCACCTGCACCGCCCAGGCGTTGGCGCCGACCAGGGCGATGGCGGTCAGCACCGTCATCCACAGGTAGAACAGCCACGATCCGTCGGTTGCCACCTGCGCCGCCTGCCGCAAGAACCGCGGGTAGCTGAGCAGCGCATCCGGCGCCAGCGTGTCGCGATCGATCTTCATCCCCGGGCTACTCATCGGCCGGTCTCCCCGCTCACTCGTCGAAGAAGTAGAAGAACCGCGGCCGGGTGCCCAGTTCTTCCTTGAGGACGAACACCCGCTTGTGGTCGATCACCCAGCGGATCTCGGAATCCTTGTCGAGCACGTTGCCGAACACCCGCGCCCCGGTCGGACACGCCTCCAGGCACGCCGGCAGGCGCCCCTCGCGGGTGCGGTGCAGGCAGAAGGTACACTTCTCCATCACCCCCTGCGGCCGGATGCGGTTGGACAGGTAGCTCTGGCTCGGGTTGATCTCGTCGGCCGGGATTTGCGGCCGCGTCCAGTTGAATCGGCGGGCGTGGTAAGGACAGGCGGCCTCGCAGTAGCGACAGCCGATGCACCAGTTGTAATCGACGACGACGATGCCGTCATCTTCCTGCCAGGTCGCCTCGACCGGGCACGACGACACGCACGGCGGATTGGCGCACTGCTGGCACTGCACCGGCATGTAATACTTGTTCGGCGCCGGCACCGGATGATCGTAGGTGCAGTTACCCTTGCCGAGATCGATGCCGCCCTTCTCCATCTCGAACACGCGGATGTACGAGTTGTTGCTCGGCCGATCGTGGTTGTTCTCCTTCGAGCACGCCTCGGCGCACTTGCGGCAGCCGATGCAGATCGACAGGTTGAGAGCGTAGCCGAACTGCACTCCCGGCGTCGGTCGGTGGTCGCCGATGGTGACGTCGGCGCCGTACCGCTCCTTCGTGTCGGCCTCCAGGCGGCGGAAGATCGCCTGCTTCTCGTCGGCGGACAGTTCCTTGTAGTGCTTCTGCAAGAACTCGTCGACGCTGGTGGACGGTGCCCACTCGACGAGCGGCGCCATCGCCCGGGCGAACGCGGCCAGCCCGAGGGTGGCGCCGAGCGCTTTCAAGGCGGTGCGGCGGCTGACCGGGCCGACCATTGGCAGGGAGGTCTTCTTCCTATCACTCATGGCGACTCCCGTCGCGGTGGACGTCGAGGAATCGGTCGCGCGGTCCGGGGGCCGGACGAACGACCGGGTATTTCGGAGAATGCGGATCGTGGCAGTCGATGCAGTTATTGCGGACGCGACCGCCGCG
>JAXMAU010000030.1:0-84592 GCA_046350215.1 Gemmataceae bacterium
CACACAGCCGGTCGGCACCTCGTGGCGTACCACGTCGGTCCCCAGGGCGGTGCGCAGCCGCTCCAGCTCGGCCTTCTCGGCGCGCGTCCGCTGCTTCTCGCGCTTCGACTCGATCGCCTTGATGCGGTTGGTGATCTTGGCGTCACGCGGCACCGGGTACGGGTAGATGAACACCTGCCCCTTGTTATCGAGCGCACTGCCGGCGGCGATGCGGAAGCCGTCGTGGCTGACGGCGACACTGAACACCCGGCCGGTCATCGCCGGCAGCTTCTGGATCAGGTTGGCATCGTCGCCGATCTGCCGGGCGGTCTGCCGGTAGATGCGGTACACCTTGGGGGTGCCGTCGGACCCGCCGGTGACGATCTCGTCGCGGTCGGGGTGGCGGTCGACGGTCTGGATGCCGCCCTTGAGAGCGCCGGGGGTGATCGAGGTGATGTTGTCGATGAACCGCCCGGTCGCCATTTCCGTGAGCTTGGCGGTCATGTCGCGACCGACCGAGATCAGGTGGCTGCCGTCCTTCGAGAAGACGGTGTCGAGCGCCCAGTCGCTGTGCGCGCCCTGCTGCACCTTCTGCTCGCCGGTGGCGGCGTCGAAGGCGCGGACGTTGTTGTCCGGGCAGCCGACGGCGAGCAGGTTGCCGTCGGGCGACCAGCTGGCGCCGTAGAGCGTGTCGAACCCGACCACCTTCGACAGCAGCAGCTTCTTGCGGGCGACATCCCACACCTGCAGTTCGCCGAGCCGGCCGGGATTGCCGCCGGCCACCGCCAGCCGCTTGCCGTCAGGCGAGAACTTCACCCCCTGGATGCGCTCGGACAGGCCGATCAGCCGGCCGACCAGCTTGCCCTCAACCGGGTCGGTCAGCAGAACCTCGTGGAAGCCGGCGACGGCGAGCAGCTTGCCGTCGGGCGAATAATCGAGGCCGGTGATCACCGGCGGCTGCGTGTAGATCGGCGGGTGCGCCTCGTCGAAGTGAACGCGGGCGTTGGCCGGGGTGTCGTCCTTCGCGCCCTGGGCGATCCAGCGGGCGAGCAGCTCGACGTCGGACGCATGCAGCGGCTTGTCCTTCTTCGGCATCGCCGCCTTGCCGTCCTTCGTCGTGACCTGGCGAATCAGCTCGCTGTCGGCCGGCTTGCCGGGGACGACCGCCGTCTTGCCCGAGTCGCCGGCGGCGAGCAGGCGGGCGAAGTCGGTCATCACGTAGCCGCCCTGCGCCTTGGCCGGCTGGTGGCAGCCCTGGCACTGCGCCTGCAGGATCGGGCGGATCTGCTTGTAGTAACTGACCGGGTCGGCGGCGGGCGGCTTGCCGGCCTTCTCCTTGTCGGCCGGAATGGCGGCCGGCACCGACGCGAGCAGGATCACGGAGAGCAGCCCAGCGCACAGGACGCGCGGCGATGGCATGGTGAATCGCTCCGGCATGAATCGGACGAACGAGGGCATGAGGTTGGGTCGTGGGTCTCGCAAACCGGGGAGGCGGGCCTCGCGAGGACGCCGGCGGCAAGTGGGGCCGCCCGCAGGCGGGCGATCCTGGCAGCGCCAGGGTAGGATGGCGAAACGCCTATCGTGTAGAGTGTGCCGCGGCGCCCGGCCGTTGGGAAGGGGAAAAGTCAAAAAGTTGCACATTTCCCACCGCCGCGGCGCAGGAGTTCGCCAGACGGTCGCCCGTGGTCGCGCCGATGCGCCCATCCACCGTCACGGCTCGCCGCGGTGGATGCTCCAGCGCTCGAACCAGGCCAGCGTCCGCCGCAGCACGTCCTCGCGGTGGCGCGGCTGGCGGATGCCGTGTCCCTCGCCGGGGTAAAGGACCATCGCCGTCGGTACGTCGCGTGCTTTCAGCGCGCGGTAGTACAGCTCGCCCATCACCAGCGGACAGCGGCGGTCCTGGCGGGCATGCAGGATCAGCGTCGGCGTCTTCACGCGCGGGGCGTGCGTCAGCGGGCTGTGCTGCCGCATCGCCGCCGGCACCTCCCACGGTCGACCGCCGAACTCCCACTCGGTCCAGCTGGGGATGTCGCTGCTGCCCCACATGACGTTCAGGTCGGTGACGGCGTTCTGCGCCACCGCGGCGCGGAACTGGTGGGTGTGGCCGACCAGCCAGCAGGTCAGGTAGCCGCCGTAGCTGACGCCGTAGACGTACTGCTGCGCCGGGTCGACGCGCTTCGCTTTCACCAGGCTGTCGATGCCGGTGAGGACGTCGCGCACGTCGCCGCCGCCGAAGTCGCCGCGGTCGGCGTCGATGAACTGCTGGCCGTAGCCGGCGCTGCCGCGGAAGTTGGGCTGAAACACCGCGTAGCCGTGGGCGGCGAACGTCTGCACGGTGAAGTCGAACCCCAGCGCCGACCGGCTGTGCGGCCCGCCGTGCGGATAGAGGACGAGCTTGTAGGGCGGTCGCGTCACCCCCGGCGGCGGGGTCGTCAGGATGCCCTCCAGCTTCGTCCCCTCGTTCTCCCACGTCACCACTTCACTCTCGCCGAGAACGCGCTCGCGGAGGACGCGATTGCCGGCCGGCAGCAGCTGGCGGATGCGCTTGGCGGCGGCCGGCCGGCGTCGACACCGGCGCATCCTTCTCGGGCGGCACGCCTCGCCCTTGCCGGTCCGCACGTCAACCCGCTGCGTGGACGACCGAACGCCGGTCTCGACGCCGGTGAGAACATGATCGGGGCCATCCCAGCAGTCATCGGGGAGCGGAAATGTCGCCGGATGGTGCGGCGGATCGTCGCGACCGGGGCCGTGGTGGTCGAACAGTAGCTCGGTGCGCGGACCGCTTTCCGCCAGCGTCACCAGCACCAGGTTGAACACGTCGCGGTGCGACCCCTTGCGCGGCACGCTCAGGCAGACCAGCCGCCGGCCATCGGGGGCAAACCGCGGGCTGACCTCCGGCCCCGGTCCTGACGTCAGCCGCTGCCGCTTCTTCGTGGCGACGTCGATCAGCCACACGTCGTAGTTCTTGTTGATGCTGTAGCGCACCGACTCGCGGTCGGTGGTGACGTTGGCGTGGCAGGCCAGCCGGGTGCCGTCGGGCGACCACTGCGGATCGCCGTACCACACGTCGTCGTCGGTCAGGCGGTCGATGCGCGACGCGACGTGCGTCGTCGGCCGGTCGGCCAGGTGAGCGACCCACAGCTGGGCCGGTCGGTAGCCGGTGTACCCCTCACCGCCGTCGTCGCGGACCACCTCGACGCCGGCCTCCTTTTCGTCGGCCGTCCGCGGGTCGACGCCATCGTCGGCGACGAACGCCAGCTGCTTGCCGTCGGGCGAGAAGGCGAGCCGGCCGTAGAACCCGTCGTTGAAAACCCGGCCGTAAGGCTTGTCCGGTCCGGCGAGCGGCAAGGCGGTGCCGCCGCTGACGGGGATCAGCCAGATGTCGACCGCCGGGTCGGACTCCGGCGGCGCCGGCGGAGTCTGCTTCCACCCCTTCGGCCGCGGCCGGGTCGACAGGTAGGCCAGCCACCGGCCGTCGGGCGAGAACACCGGCGCCCGCGCGTCCGGCTCGTCTTTCGCCAGCGGCCGCGGCTCGTCGCTGCCGCGGCCGACGTGCCACAGCGCGTTCCGCTCCGTCCGCGTCCGCGCATCGACCCACTGGCGGACGTACACCAGCCGCCGGCCGTCGGGCGACAGCGCCGGCGCCGTCGGCGCGTCAAGGTGGTAGAGATCGTCGATCCGCAAAGGCGTCTTCTTCGCCGGCGGGTCGACGCCGAGCAGGACGGCGGGCAGCCCCGCCAGCAGGACCGAGACGAACGCGGCGCGCAGGTTCATGACGGGTCGCACTCTGACAGGACGGTGGATGCGGCTCAGGCGAGTAATCCGCGCACCACCTTACCATGCACATCGGTCAGGCGGAAGTCGCGACCCTGATAGCGGAACGTCAGCCGTTCGTGGTCCAGCCCGAGCAGGTGCAGGACGGTGGCATTCAGGTCATGGACGTGGACCGGGTCTTCCACCACGTCGAACCCCAGCTCGTCGGTCTTGCCGTAGGTGATGCCGCGCTTGATCCCGCCGCCGGCGAGCAGCATGGTGAACGCATCCTTGTGGTGGTCGCGGCCGGGCTTGGGCACCTGGCCGTCCTCGGCCATCGTCTGTAACAGCGGAGTGCGGCCGAACTCGCGCCCCAGATCACCAGCGTGTCTTCAAGTAATCCGCGCTCGGCCAGGTCGGCGACCAGGGCGGCGGTTGGCCGATCAACGTCGCGGCACTTGGTCGGCAGCCGGCCGCCCAGGTTGACGTGGTGGTCCCAGTCGGCGTCGAACAGCTGGACCATGCGGACACCGCGCTCGATCAGCCGGCGGGCGAGCAGGCAGTTGGCGGCGAACGACGGCACCCCCGGCCGCGCGCCGTAGCGGTCGAGCACCGCCCGCGGCTCTTTCGACAGGTCGGCCAGCTCCGGCACGCTGGTCTGCATGCGGAACGCCATTTCGTACTGGCCGATGCGGGTCTGGATCTCGGGGTCGCCCGTCTCGGCCAGGTGGCCCTCGTTGAGCGTTCGCAACACGTCGAGGACGCGGCGGCGGTCGGCGGTGCGGGTGCCCTTCGGGTTGGACAGAAACAGCACGGGGTCGCCGCCGGTACGCAGCTGAACGCCCTGGTGGATACTCGGCAGGAATCCGGCCGACCACAGGCTATTGCCGGCGCCGGCGGTCGGCCCCGAACAGAGCACCACATACGCCGGCAGCTCCTGGTTGACCGAGCCGAGGCCGTAGGTCACCCACGACCCGAGCTCGGTCGTCCGCCGCGGCCGAAGCCGGTGTGCAGGAACATCTGGGCCGGCGCGTGGTTGATCTCGTCGGTGCGCATCGAGCGGACGAAGGTGAATCGGTCCGCCTCCTTCGCCATGTGCGGCAGCAGCTCGGAGAAGAACTGCCCGCCGCGGCCGTGGCGATTGAAGCGATAGCGGCTGGCGGCGAGCGTTGGGGTGGCGCCGATGAACGCGAACCGCTTGCCTTTGAGCAGGCTGTCAGGCGCAGCTTGCCGTCGTACTTGAGCAAGCCCGGCTTGAAGTCGAACAGGTCGAGGTTGGACGGCGCCGATCAGGTGCAGGTAGATCACCCGTTTGGCCCGCGCCGGCAGCGGCGGCAGCTTCGCCGCCAGCGGCGCCGGCGTATCGGCGTGAAGCAGGGAGCGCAACGCCAGTGCGCCGAGACTCAGCCCCGAGCCGCGCAGGAAGGCACGGCGGCAGACGGCGCGGAGAGGTCGTCGAGCGGGTGCATCGCCGTCATTCCTTGGTGATCGTCTCGTCGAGGTTGAGCAGCACCGTTGTGACCGCGCACCAGGCAGCGAACTCCGCCGCCTCGATGCCGGGCGGCAGCTCCACCCCGGTCAACCCCTCGTGGGTGCCGGCTGCGTCGTCGTAGCTGGATTTGCGCTGCTCGTCGTGCAGCCGGCGGAACAGCTCGATCTCGATCGGCCTGGCGTCGCGGCCGAGACACAGGCGGACGGCGTACCGCGCCCGCACCTCGAAGTCGGCGGTTGGCCGCTCGGTCAGAACGCGGCGGGCGAACGCTTGCGCGGCCTCGACATACACCGGGTCGTTCAGCAACGTCAGCGCCTGCAATGGCGTGTTGGTCCGCGCTCGCTTGCACGAGCACATCTGCCGCGCCGGCGCGTCGAAGGTGGCGAAGCTCGGGTAGGGCGTGCTTCGCTTCCAGACGACGTAGACGCCGCGGCGGTTGCGCTCGTCGCCGCGGCTGACGACGTACTCGGACTTCTCGCCGCCCACCTTCAGCCACAGCCCGGCCGGCTGATACGGGCGGATCGGCGGGCCGAAGAAGCGCGGGGTGAGCAACCCACTGACTGCCAGCGCGTTGTCGCGGATCGTCTCGGCGTCGAGGCGAAACCGCGGCCCGCGGGCGAGGAACCGATTCGCCTCGTCGCGCATGCGCTGCTCCGGCGGCATGCGCGACGACCGGCGGTAGGCCGCCGAGGTGACGATCGCTCGCAGCGTCCGTTTCATCGACCAGCCGTGCTCCATGAACCCGACCGCCAGCCAGTCGAGCAGCTCCGGGTGCGTCGGCGGCTCGCCCTTGACGCCAAAGTCCTCGGGCGTGGCGACCAGGCCGCGGCCGAACAGCTCGGCCCACCAGCGGTTGACGGTGACGCGCGCGACGAGCGGGTTGCGGCGATCGACCAGCCAGCGCGCCAGCGCGAGGCGCGTCGCCGGGCCGCCGGGGAGCGGGTGCAGCGCGGCGGGGATGCCGGCGGTCACCGTCTCGCCGGGGCTGCGCAGGTCGCCGCGAAGGAGGACGTGCGTCGGCCGCGGACGGGGTAGCTCGTGCATCACCAGCGACATCGGCGCCGTGCCCGGCCCTTGCATGTTGTGCAGGCTGGTGCCGACCGCCTCGACGATGCCGGGGCCGTTCAGCTTCATGTACGGGCCGAGGAAGCGAATCGAACCGGGCACGCGCGGGTTGGTGCGGTCGGCCTCGGAGAAGGTGTTATTGAAGAAGGCGAACAGCCGGTAATAGTCTTTCTGAGTAAACGGATCCGATTTGTGGTCGTGACACTGGGCACAGTCGAGGGTGGTGCCCAGCCACACCGTGCCGGTGGTATTCACCCGGTCGAACACCTGGTTGACGCGGGTGTCTTCCGGGTCGGAGCCGGCCTCGACGTTGGTCGGCGCGCAGCGGTGGAAGCCGGTGGCGATCTTCTGTTGCAGCGTCGCGCCGGGCAGCAGGTCGCCGGCCACCTGTTCGACGGTGAACTGGTCGAACGGCATGTCGGCGTTCAGCGCGCGGATCACCCAGTCGCGGTACGGCCAGATCGGCCGCAGGTCGTCGCGCTGGAAGCCGTGCGAGTCGGCGTAGCGCGCCAGGTCGAGCCACTGCCGCGCCCATCGTTCGCCGAAGTGCGGCGATGCCAGCAGCCGGTCGACGACGCGCTCGTAGGCCAGCGGCGATCGGTCGCGCAGGAACGCCTCGACCTCGTCCGGCGTCGGCGGCAGGCCGATCAGGTCGAAGCTGACGCGACGAAGCAGGGTAACGCGGTCGGCTTCCGGCGCCGGGACGAGGCGTTCCCGCTCCAGCCGATCGAGGATGAACGCATCGACCGGACTGGTCACGCCAGTGGACGACCGCGGTGGGACGGGACGGCGGGGCGGGACGTAGGCCCAGTGGCGCGACGCGGCGGGGCGTTCGGGCCAGACGGCGCCCTCGGCGATCCAGTCGCGGAGCAGGCCGATCTCGGCGGCCGACAGGGAGGCGGCTGGCGGCATGGTGCCGCGAAAGCCGCGCGGCATGCGGATCCGGTGAATCAGGGGGCTGCGGTCGGGGTCGCCGGGGAGGATGGCCTGGCCGCGGTCGCCGCCCCGAAACGCCGCCGCCCGCGAGTCGAGCCGCAGCCCGCCGCGCTGGCGGTCCGGGCCGTGACACTCCACGCACGACCGGCGGAGCAGCGGCAGGATGTCGCGCGAGAAGTCGACCGTCGACCCGGAATGGCGCGGCGCGGCGCGCAGCAGCGAGGCGATCGCCAGGCCCGCGAGCAGGCCGCACAGGAGGCGTCGTGTCACGCGAGATCCTTCAGGTCCGAGGCCGTGCGGAGTAAACCGGAATCGTGATCGGAGTTGTATGAATAGCAGACGAGACGGCGGAGCGACAGGTCACCCCGCGACAATTCCTGCCGATTTCATCGGCACGCTCGCCCGGACCGGACACCGGGGGTATAACGGCCGACAGGGAGGACCTGTCATGACCATGCCGCACACGCGCCGCCGTTTCCTGCAAGCCGCCGTCGCCGCCGTCGCCGCCACGCCGGCCATCGCCATTGAGCCGATCCGCCGCAGCGGTCCGCCGCGCTTCACCCTCAGCCTGGCCGCCTACAGCTTTCACCGCCTGCTCGATCTGAAGGCGAAGAAGCCGAAAATGACGCTGGAGGAGTTCATCGACTTCACCGCCAAGCAGGAGTTGTCGGCGATCGAGCTGACCGGCTACTACTTCCGCGAGACGACCGACGCCTATTTGAAGGCGATCAAGGCGCGGTGCGACCGGCACGGCCTGGCCGTCAGCGGCACCGCCGTCGGCAACGACTTCTGCCACACCGATAAGAAACTACTCGCCGCGCAGATGGACCTGGTCAAGCGCTGGGTGGAGCACACGGCGCTGCTCGGCGGCAAGACGATCCGCATCTTCGCCGGCAGTGTGAAGAAGGGCGACACCGAGGCAGCCGCACGCCAGCGCGCCATCGACGCCATGCAGCAGGCATGCGAGTTCGCCGCCAAGCACAAGGTCTTCCTCGCGCTGGAGAACCACGGCGGGATCACCGCCACGCCGGAGCAGCTGCTGGGACTGGTGCGGCCGATCAAGTCCGACTGGTTTGGCGTGAACCTCGACAGCGGCAATTTCCACACCGCCGACCCCTACGGCGACCTGGAGAAGATCGCGCCCTACGCGGTGGTAGCCCAGCTGAAGGCCGAGATCTTCCCGAACAACCGCCGCCAGGACGCCGACTTCGGTCGCCTCGTCGGCATCCTGCGCAAGGTCCGCTTCCAGGGCTACGTCGCGCTGGAGTACGAGGCGGCGGAAGACCCGTTCACCGCCGTCCCGCGCCACCTGGAGACGCTGAAGAAACTGCTGGCGTAACCCCTCGCCAGGAACGCATTCACTTGCGGCGCCGATCGCTCTTGCCAGGCGAGCGGGAGCACGTCAGTGCCCCGAGGCAGCGCAAAAGGCGCGACCCGGGCCGAAGGCCGGCCGGAGGGACTGCGGCGAGAGCGCGTCGAGACGCCGCAACAGCGTCGTGCCCAGGGCGGCGCGACGTCACTCTTCAGGCGACGCTGGCGTTGTGGCCCGGTCTCCTGACCGGGCCGCTCCGGCCGACCGAAGGTCTCCTGTCGACCTGGAGGAGACCTGCGGTCGGCAGAGCGGCAAGGTCAGGAGACCTTGCCGCAACTGCCGCACGTCAGTGCCCCGAGGCAGCTGCACAGGCGCGACGTCACTCTTCAGGCGACGCTGGCACGTTGTGGCCCGGTCTCCTGACCGGGCCACTCCGGCCGACCGAAGGTCTCCCGCACGACCCGGAGGAGACCTGCGGTCCGCAGCCGTGGCAAGGTCGGGAGACCGTGGCACAACGGGGGCTTGTGTCGCGCGCATTACTCGGGGCCAGTGACGGAACCCCGCTCGCCAGGCAGTCAATCGTCCTTCTTCTTCGCCGCGGCCGCCTTCTTTTCCGCCTCGGTCAGCGCGCGCACGCGGATGTCGCGAATGGCGCCGACGGTGTCGTAGGTGGCGACGCCGAACGGCCGGCACAGGCGGCACTCGACGCGGACGGAGATGGTGCGGTCGGTGGTGTCGAGGTCGACGATCTGCTCCTTGTCGATCCACGTCTCGATGCGGTGCTTCGTCACCCGCACGCGGATGCGATACCACTGGCCGGCCTTGAACTCCTTCGACTTGGTCGTCTCGTTCATCGACGCATCGGCGGAGTCGACGGTCGACAGCCCGATCACCTGGCCGCCCCAGCCACCAACGACGAACGAGCAAAAGCTGTCGCCGACCGGGAAGGTGGTGGTGGCGAAGAAGTCGTCGCCCTCGACCTTCTTCGCCTCCAGCGTCACCTCGTAGTCGGTCTTCGGGAAGTCGCCGCCGCTGTAGATGACGCCGGTCATCTGCATGCCCTTGTGCAGGACGATGGCGCCGTCTTTCACCTCGACCTTGCCCGGCCCGAAGAAGTCCGACGCCTTCCAGCCCTTGAGCGTCTTGCCGTCGAACAGCGTTTTCCACTCCGATGCGGCCGGCTTTTTCGCGTCGGCGGCGAACGATACGCCGGCGAGCGTCATCGTCACCACCAGGAGAGCCAGGCGGGGAATCGTCAGGACAGGTCGGGACATGTGCGCCTCATACGGGGGCTGGTGCCCGGCGGACCGGGCGCGGGACAGACAAAACCGCTGACGCTGTTGTACCGCGCCAGCAAGCCGGGGTTTTCGATGAAGTCGTCGACTCGGGTGTGCCGAATCCCATCTGGTGTACAGGAGGTCAGAGGAGAGGATGCAACGATGGGGCTGCGCAACCGCGAGTCGGACCTGCTCGCCGCCTGTATGCGGTGGCTGCAGATGGAGGGTGTGTGGTGCTGGCGGCAGAACCAGGGGGCGATCCCGCTCCGCGACGGCGGGTATCGCCGCTTCGTCGGTCTGAAAGGGGTCTCCGACATCCTCGGCATCCTGCCGCAGACCGTCGTCATCAGCGGCGAGCGTGAGCCGGTGACGTTTGGCAACCTGCTCGCCGTCGAGACGAAACGGCCCGGCGAGAAGCCGCGGCCGGAGCAGCAGGCGTTTCTCGATCGGGTCAACGAACTAGGCGGCGTCGGCGTGTGCGTCCACTCGGTCGACGAACTGGAGCGGTCGTTGCGGCCGTATCTGATGGCGGCGCAACCGGCCGTCCGCGCGTGAGGAGCATTCGCCGTCGGCCGGCTACCCGTCGGCCTTGCGGAAGGCGCGGACGTCCTCGCCGCCGTTGTAGGTGAGCAGTACCGCGCCGGGCCGGGCATGCTGGTCGAACAGGTCGTTGACGAACGTTTCCTCGTCGGGCCACGGGTAGGCGAAGATCAGGTCGAAATCGGCCGGCGCCAGGTCGATCTCGTCGTACCCGGAACGAGCGGAGGTGTCCAGCCAGGCGAAGTCGGTTTCCTTTTGCCGGGGCTGTTCGGTCGGGGCAGGGAGATAGCTGCCGGCGACGAACTCCACCGGCAGGTCGAAGTCGTCGGCCAGTAGCCGCGCCTCCGCCACCAGGCGCCGGTCCACCTCCACCCCCCACGCCTCGAAGCCGAGCATGACGGCCAGGCAGGCGACCACGCCGAAGCCGCTGCCCCACTCGCACACCCACCGGCCAGCGAGCAGGTCGGCCGCCTCGATCGCCCGCAGCGCCCGGTAGACGCACGCGAAGTCGCTGCTGACGAACCCGGTCACGCGCTCGCGACGACAGAAGCCGGCGATGCGCCGTTCGGCCACGCGCAGGAAGCGGCGGACGTCGGCCGGTGGAGGCCGATCCGTGAGGGTGAGCGGGCACGGCAGGAGCGGCATGCGGTTTCACCGGGCGAGGACGAGGGGGGGTAGGGCCATGGCGGCACGAGCGGGAGCGGCAAGTCATTCTAGGAGGCAAGCCGAAAACGTCCAAAAGTGGGGGTGCATTTTCGGGCCGGGACGGTATAATGCATCCACGACCTGAACGTGTCGGGTCGATTCAGTTGACGGACGAGACTGCCGCTTGCTTTCGCTTTTCTTGGACCCTGCTCAGCACTTCCTTTGCCTCGCAGCTCCCGAGAACGTCAAGCTTTGCCGCAGACTGGTGACGGCCAAACAGGTCTGTGAGACCGGCGAGGTTGCCGTCCGTGCGCCTTCAGCGGAGCTAATCGGCTCCAAAGGAAGAACATGAGCAAGAACATCTACGTGGGCAACCTGCCCTACTCCACCACCTCGGACGACCTGAACAGCTGGTTCGCCGAGTATGGCACCGTCACCCGCGCCCAGGTCGCCACCGACCGCGAGACCGGCCGCAGCCGCGGCTTCGGCTTCGTCGAGATGAGCACCGGCGGCGACGAGGCGATCAACGGCCTGAACGGGACGCAGCTCGAGGGCCGCACCCTGAAGGTGAACGAGGCCAAGCCCCGCGAAGATCGGCCTCGCGCCGGCGGCTCCGACCGGGCCCGCAGCGGTGGCTACGGCCGCAGCGGCGGCTACGGCTCCCGCTGAGCACGCGCCACGCTAAACTACGACGCCGGCCGTCCTCCGTGGGGGGCGGCCGGCGTCGTGGTTGCGCGACTACGGGGCGGCCGCCGGTAGCTCGACGAGGCGGAAGTTACGGAAGCTCAGGTCGGTGGTCGGGTCGTGCCCCTGAATGCTCAGGGCGCCGGCGGCGGAGCGATACCCCTGCCGGGCGTTGGTTGCCGCCGGCCGGTTGTCGGTCCAGTCCACCTGCTGCACGCCGTTCACCCAGGTCGCAATGTGCCGGCCCTGCGCGATCAGCGTCATCGTGAACCACTCGCCGTCCTTTGACACGCCCTCGCGCGCCGGCACTCGGCGGTAGATGGCGCCGGTGCCATAGTCGACCGCCGGCGACTCGACCACGCGCTTCCGCGCCAGCTTGTGAGTGGTCGGATCGTACTCCTCGACGGTGTACTTCTGATTCGTGCCGGGGGTGAACTGGTTGCGAATCTGCATCTCGTAGCCCTGCTGGTACTGGTCCGGCAGGCAGCGGAAGAACAGTCCGCTGTTGAGATGCTTGCCGTTGCTCAGGCACTCCAGCTGCAGCACGAAGTCACTATACTGCCCCACGGTCTGCAGGTCGCCCGGTCCGTCCTTCACGTTCAGCCAGCCCTCCTTCGTCACCGAATACGTCGACCGCGCCTGCTTCGGGTTGGCCTTGAATACCTTCCAGCCGGCGAGCGTCTTGCCGTCGAAGAGCGACTTTGCGCCGGTAGGCTTCCATGCCACCGACCGCAGGGACAGAGTGCTGCCGGCGGGGACGACGAAGCGGAACGGTTGGGGTTCCCCTTTCCTGGCCGCCTCGCCGGTCCATCTCTCGAACCGCGGTGGGCTGCCCGTGAACGCCGTGTCCGGCCGCAGGACGCCGGCGGGGAACGCCGTGGTCGTCTCGGCGGTCGTCTCCTTCGTTCCGCCAAAGACCAGGCCGCCGTCCGCCACACGCACCTCGCCGTCCACCTTCCAGCCGAACGACGTCTTGCCGTCGAACAGGCTGATCCACCCGTCGCGGATCTCGTCGGGAGTTAATGGATGCGGCTTCGCAGCCGGCGCCTCGGCGGGCAGCAGCGGCGCGGCGAGCAGCAGGAACAGGATGGCGTGGCGCATCGGGTCGTCTCCGGGGCGGGTTACGGGGCGGTGAGCAGGGCGGCGAGGCTGGCGGTGAGCGGCAGTCCGCACCGCGACTCGAAGCCGAGAAACATCGGACTCGGGTTGGCTTCGAGGAAAACATAGCGGCCGTCCGGTGTCAGCCGGTAGTCGATGCCGGTCCACAGCAGGTCCAGCTCGCGGGCGATGCGCAGGCTGATCTCCTCCGTCGCCGCGGGCAATGCGTGCGGGACAATTTCCGGATCGCTTGTGTCGCGAAAGTCGACGGCGTCGGTGCGGACCTCGCACGCCAGCACGCGGTTGCCGGCGACGAAGACGCGGACATTGGTGCCCGCCACCTCCTCCTGCAGCGTCACCGGGGCGACGGCGAGGCTGTGCAGGTTGGCGTCGCTGAGGTGCTCGGGCGCGACGCGGCGGGTGTGGGCGCCGCCCTGGACCGGCTTGAAGATGCAGCGCGGATGAGCGGCGACGAAGGCGCGGACGGCCGCCGGACTGTTCGTCAGCGTCGTCGCTGGCACGGCCACGCCCAGCGCCGCCACGCGCGCCAGCGGCACCGGCTTGGTCTGGTGCTGCACGAACCCGCTCCAGCCGTTCACCCAGCGGGCCGGGTAGCGCTGCAGGAACGACTCGAACAGGCTGCGGGCGTCGTTGGCGGCGAGGTGCGACTGCTCCTCGTCCGGCAGGTCAGGCGTGCCAACGCCGTTGTAACACCGCCAGTAGACGGCGCGCACCTGGCCCGGCAGCAGAGTGCGGCCATGTGGCAGGACGACCGTCCAGTGGTCGGCGACCGGGTCGTGACTCAGCTCCATCTCGGTGGGAAACCACCGGCTGTCGAGCAACTCGGCGTCGTGGCCGTCCTTGAGTAAATGGTCGAGCAGATGGCGGGCGTGGTCGTCATCATGTCCGCCCAGGATCAGTATCGTCATCGCTTGTCCTGCCAGCCGCGGATACCGTTGCGGTACATGGTATTACCCAGGCCGGCGCGCGGCGGGAGGCAACTTTCCCCGGTCCTGTCTCGTCGAAAGGGTGGGAGGCAGTGGAGGCGAGATCGTGGACCGAGATGCGGAGGAGGGCCAACCATGCGGCACCCGTTTGACGGAATCATCCAGCCGAAGCAGCCGCACCGCCGGTCGTGGCTGCGCTGGGCGTTCGGCATTGTCGCCGGGCTGTTTGGTGGGAGCCTGGCAGCGAAGGCGGCGGCTCCGCCAGTGAAGACCGGGCAGCCGACCAGCGGCCGGCCGGTGACGACGCTGGCGGTCGGCGAGGAGGGCGGCACGGCTACCACGCTGCGGCTCAAGGAGGAAGGCGGCGGTCGGCCGACCACGCTCCGCGTCGGCGAGGAGGGCGGGGTCACCACCTACGCGCTGGGCGTGGAGGGCGGGCGCCGCCCGACCACGCTGGCGGTTAACGAGGAAGGCGGGCGCCGCCCAACCACGCTGGCGGTCGGCGAGGAAGGTGGGGCTTCACCGATTCAGTAACGGGATACTCCAATTGAGTGTAGGCGTGGGCGGCGGCTCACGCCTGCGGGCGTTTCACCCGTTCGCTCACCCGCTCCCAGGCGTCGGTGATGATCTGCTTCGCGGCGCCGTGGATCAAACCCGGCGGCACCAGCTTGAGCAGCCCGCCGAGTTTGATCACGTCGACCGACCAGTGGACCCGCGTCCCGTCGCCCTCCCCGGCCAGTGCCAGGACCGCCACCAGCTCGCTCGTACTGCCGATCCCCTTGCTGCTCAGCGCCGCAACATGGACATTGTCCGCGTCGGGTGAGTCGAGCACGCGCAGGACCACGTCGAGCGCGCCGCGGACGAATGATAAACCGGGCCGGACCCGTAGCGTCGCTCCGTCGGGGGCGCACGCCAGGACCGCTTCCACGTCGGGGACGCACGCCACCAGGAAGGCGGGGTCGGCCAGCAGCGGTCGCAGTTCCGCCGGCGGCAGGGGGAGATCGTGAGTCCCTTCCAGACGCACCATGACGCCATCTCCCCCGCTCGCCAACCCTGCTGAGGCGAGTAAGGCGTTACCAGAAGGAACCCCCGGTGTGGTCGCGGCCAACCGGAATCTACCGCGACCGTTTCCCCGGACTGGTCAGGTTGAAGGAGTGGGTCTGGGCACCTGTGCCGATCGACACCTGGGTGTTGTTGCCGACGGCGTTGGGCGGGATGATGTCGGCCGGTTCGATCAGCCCGGTCGAATTGCCCTTGGCCTTGGCCGCCGCCGCCATCTGCGCCATTTCCTCGCTGCTGCGGGCAAACTTGACGTCGCGGGTGGCTTCAATCTGGACAATCTTGGGACCGGGTTCGACCGGCCCGACCGCGTACTTGCCGTCGACGATCGGCCCGCCGACCGGCACGCCCTTGCCGTCGGCGGGCAGGAACGTAATGGTGCCCTTGGCCACCGGCGCACCGTCGTAGGTGACCTCGCCGGTGACGCGCGACTCCTTGCCGCATCCGGACAGCAGAACCACGCACAACACCGCCAGGGCGGCGGCCCTTGTCGAAACGACCGGCATCGCTACCCCTCCTTTACTGCTGGTTGAACGTTTCCCCACCAGACCGGGTGCCCATGCTGCGCCAGACCGTCAGGTCGACGGTGTTGGAGAAGAAGCGAACCCCGCCGTCGCCCATCGCCGCATTGACCCCGCCGGTGTGCCGGCTGCGCGCGGCCGCGTGCGCGCCGACGCCGCACTGCTGCCACCAGGCGTTGCCGCCGAGCGAGCTGCACGGCGCCGGGTAGTTGTTGTCGCCCTGATCCTTCGGGCAAGGGCCGATCGGCCGGTCGGAAACACTGGAGTTGGGGGTCAGGGCGGCGGTGAACAGGCCCCCACCCATGTTGCCGTAGATGATGGCGCCCATCGGCCCGCCCCAGCCGCTGACGGTCGGAACGATCCCCTCGGAGATCATCAGGGTGTTGGACGTACCGTCGGAGATTCCGACGATCGAGGTGCCCAGGGTCGCCAGGGTCATGGTGTCGTAACTCTGCCCCCCCTTCACCCCGAACACGCCGATTCCCCACGGCCCGGTGGTGGCGTCCACGGAGTTGCCGTACATGTCGCCGCTGCCGGCGCAGCCGCGGTAATTGCCGCGGTAGGAGCCATATTCGTTGGTATTCAGCTCATTGCCCGCCGGCCCGTTGTCGCTGGGGCAGAGGAAGGTCGAGATGATGCTGTGCCGCGCTTCCCGCAGCCGGGCATCGTTGCCGATCGGACCGTTCGGACCGGGGTAGCTGGTGACGTAGCCCTTCTGCGGCTGGGTCCAGTAGCGATCGGCGACCGCGGTCTGCTCCATGTAGGGCAACACCAGCGTCGACCAGGTGTAGGTGTCCCAGATGTCGTACTTCCGCCCGTAGGGCAACCCGCCCAGGGCGTCGTGATAGGCGTGACAGGCAATGCCGAGCTGCTTGAGGTTGTTACTGCACTTCATCCGGGCAGCGGCTTCGCGGACTTTCTGAACGGCCGGAAGCAGGAGGCCGATCAGGATGGCAATGATAGCGATGACGACGAGCAACTCGATCAGCGTGAATGCCCCACGCATTGAGGAACGGAGTGATTTCATGACGACGAACCTCGGTGACTGCACCTTGATTGAATATCCCCATGTTCCACCTCCTCTATTGTAGCTCTCCGGCGGCGAAGGAAAACGGGCAACCTGATCTGCTTCAGGATTGCCGCCCTCCGGATCGCCCTTATAACGCACCGAGCGTTGGCCCGGTCCTTGCGGAGGATGCTCGATGGCTGCCCGTCTGCTCGTTCTGGTTGCCGTGTGCCTGACACTGCCCGCCCCCGGCGCGGCCGCCGCCGACCGGCAACGGCGAAACCTCGTCCTGCTGATCGCCGACGATCTGGGGCTACAACTCGGCTGTTACGGCGATAAGGCGGCGAAGACGCCCAACCTGGACGCGCTCGCCCGCCGCGGCGTGCGCTTCAGCCATGCGTTCGCCGCCGTCGCCTCGTGCAGCCCGAGCCGGTCGACCCTCTACACCGGCCTGCACACCCACACCAACGGGCAGTACGGATTGGCTCACGCCGAGCACAACTTCCACACCCGGACCAACGTCCGCAGCCTCCCCGCCTACCTCCGCCCGGCCGGCTACCGCACCGGCATCATCGGCAAGACCCATGTCATCCCGGCCAGCGTGTACGACTGGGACGAGGAGATCCGGGCGAGCGGCCGTAACGGCGCCCAGATGGCGAAGCAGGCGGCGAAGTTCATCGCCGGCTGCGGCGACAAACCGTTCTGCCTGGTGCTCGGCTACACCGACCCGCACCGCGCCGCCCGCGGCTTCGCCAACGACCCGCCGTACCCCGGCCTGACGGCTCAGAAGTTCGACCCGAAGGACATGCCGGTCCCGCCCTTCCTGCCCGACACCCCGGCCGTCCGCGCCGACCTGGCCGACTACTACCAGTCGGTCAACCGGCTCGACCAGGGCGTCGGCAAGCTCCTCGACGTGCTCCGCCAGACCGGGCATGACAAGGATACCCTGGTCCTCTTTCTGAGCGACAATGGCATGCCGTTCCCCGGCGCCAAGACGACCGTCTACGACGCCGGCCTGCGCCTGCCGCTGATCGTCTACCGCCCCGACGCCGGCCGGCAGGGGGTGGTCAACCAGGCGATGGTCAGCTGGGTCGACATCCTGCCGACGATGCTCGACTACGCCGGTGTAGCGCGGCCGAAAACGCTGCAAGGCCGGTCGTTCCTGCCGGTTCTGGCGGAGGACGAACCGAAAGGGTGGGACGAGGTGTACGGCTCGCACACGTTCCACGAGGTGACGATGTACTACCCGATGCGAACGGTCCGTACCCGGAAGTACCGGTTCATCGTCAACTTCGCCCATTCGCTGTACTTCCCGAGCGCATCCGATCTGTACCACTCGCCGACCTGGCAGGACATCGTCAAACGGGCGGATGACCGGATGGGTCAGCGAACGGTGAAGGCGTTCCTCATGCGACCGGCCGAGGAGCTGTACGACGTCACGGCCGACCCGGCGGAGGTCAAGAACCTGGCCGGCGACCCGGCGCACGCCGCGACGCTGGAGACGCTGCGCAAGAAGCTCCGCGACTGGCAGGTGCAGACCCGCGACCCGTGGGTGGTGAAGTACGAGTATGAGTAAGCAGAGCCTTCTCGGAGCCGAAACTCCAGAATAGACTGACCAGCATCCGCACCGAGCCTTTTCGCCCTGAGGCGCCTCAGCACAGGGAGTCATCGGATGCCGCAGGTCAGGAACTACCCGTACCGGGCCGTCTGCGCCCGCGCCCTCGTCGTGGGGATACTGATCCCCGCCCTCGGGTCCGCCGCGACCGTTGGGCCGGCGGAGATGCAACAGAAGGCCGAGTGGGTGCAACGCCACCTGCTCGGCCCCGACGCTCGCTTGCCGTTCTCGTTTACCCTCGGCGGTCAGCCATCGGAAACAGTCCTTGCTGGCTGGCAGAAGGCGACCCGGTCCAGCCGGCTCGACGCTGACCGCACGCAACACGTCCTCACCTGGGTCGATCGGCGATCCGGCCTGCAGGTCCGCTGCGTGGCGGTCGAGTACGCCCGGTTCCCGGCGGTCGAGTGGACCGTGTATTGCAAGAACGCCGGCACCGGCCGCGCGCCGCTCGTCGAAAACCTCCAGGGGATCGACGTCCGCTTCGAGCGACCTGCCGCGGGCGAGTTCGTCCTCCGCCACTGGAAGGGCGACACCTACGCCGCCGACCTGTATCAGCCGCTCGAAGCGCGTCTCGGCCCGAACCGGACGGAACGGTTCGCCCCGGCCGGCGGCCGCGGCAGTAATGGCGCCTTCCCGTACTACCACCTGCTGACGCCCGGCGGCGGAGTGCTGCTGGCGGTGGGCTGGCCGGGCCAGTGGGCGGCGACCTTCGCCCGCGACGCCGACCGGGGCCTGCGAGTCACCGCCGGACAGGAGCGGACGCGCCTGACGCTCGAACCGGGGGAGGAAGTCCGAACGCCGCTGATCGCCCTGCTGTTCTGGCGCGGCGACGATTCGGTGCGGGCGCAAAACCTGTGGCGGCAATGGATGTGGACGCATAACGTCCCGCGGACCGCCGACGGCAAGCTCCCGCCGCCGTTGCTGTTCGGCAACACCTCCGTCCAGTTCAACGAGATGTGCGACGCCACCGAGGCGAACCAGCGCCAGTTTCTCGATCGCTATCAGCAGGAGCGGGTGAAGATCGACTTCTGGTGGATGGACGCCGGCTGGTATCCCTGCGACGGCCAATGGCCGCGGACCGGCACCTGGGAGCCGGACCTGAAGCGGTTCCCGGGCGGCCTGGCCGCGATCAGCGCTCACGCCCGCACGCAAGGCGTCAAGACCCTCGTCTGGTTCGAGCCGGAACGGGTCGCCGGCGGAACCTGGCTCGCCCGCCAGCACCCCGAATGGCTGCTGGGCGGGACGCTCCTCAACCTCGGCCGCCCCGATGCGCGCAAGTGGCTCACCGACCACGTCGATCGGCTGCTTCGGGAACAGGCAATCAGCCTGTATCGGCAGGACTTCAACATGGACCCGCTCGACTTCTGGCGGAAGAACGACGCCCCGGACCGCCAGGGCATGACCGAGAACCTCCACGTCCAGGGCTACCTGGCGTACTGGGACGCGCTGCGGCAGCGTCACCCGAACCTGATCATCGACAGCTGCGCTTCCGGCGGACGGCGGAACGACCTGGAAACGATGCGGCGGGCGATCGCCCTGCACCCGACCGATTACAACTACGCCGACCTGACCGCCAAGCAGGCGTTCCATTACAGCCTGTTCCAGTGGCTGCCGTCGTTCGGGTCGAACACCGTGCCGATCGACACGGTCGACGCCTACGCCTACCGCAGCGGGCACGCGGCGAACGTGGTGCTCGGCTACGACCTGCGGCGGAAAGACCTGGACTACGCCTTGCTGCGCACCCTGGCCGACGAATGGCGGCGGATCGTCCCCTGCTACGAGGGGGACTATTACCCGCTCACCGCCTACAACCGCGACACCGCCGCCTGGCTGGCCTGGCAGTTCCATCGGCCCGAGCAGGGGGATGGAGTGGTCGAGGCGTTTCGCCGGCCCGGCTGCGCAGCCGCGGCCTGTACCTTCCGCCTGCACGGCCTCGATCCGGCGGCCCGGTACGACGTGACCGCCTCGGACAGCGAAAAAGCGCAACGGATTATCGGTAAGACATTACTGGAGGAAGGGCTGCGCGTGGAGGTTCGATCGCGGCCCGGCGCCGCCGTCGTCCGCTACCAAAAAGTGCGGTAACGGGCGGCGCCGTTGCTCCGCGCCGCCGGCCGACTACATTAGCCGCACCGCTCGCCCTCCATCCGTTCACGCTCCCCTGGAGAGAACACGCATGACCTGTCAGACCAATCGCCGCCAGTTCCTGCAAGCGGGGGCCGCCGCCGGCCTCGGCTTCTGGGTCGCCGGCACCAGCCCCGCCGCCGACAAGAAGGAGCGGTCGTCGCTCGAACGGCTCCGCTTCGCCTGCGTCGGCGTCGGCGGCAAGGGGTCGAGTGACACCGACCACGCCGGTCGGCTCGGCGACATCGTGGCGCTGTGCGACATCGACGACAACACCCTCAACGGCAAGGCCAACCAGTACAAGTCCGCCAAGAAGTTCAACGACTTCCGCGAGATGCTCGCGAAGCTGGGCGACGGCATCGACGCGGTCGTCATCAGCACCCCCGACCACACCCACGCCGCGGCCGCCGCGATGGCGATCCGCATGGGTAAGCACGTCTACGTGCAGAAGCCACTGACGCACACCGTCCACGAAGCCCGCACGCTTCGCCAGCTGGCTCGCCAGCACAAGGTCTGCTCCCAGATGGGCAACCAGGGGACGGCGCTCGACCAGTTCCGTTCGTCGGTCGAGCTACTGCGCTCGGGCGCGCTCGGCAAGGTGAAGGAGGTCCACGTCTGGACCAACCGGCCGATCTGGCCGCAGGCGCCTGGCGTCACCAAGCGACCGGCCCCCGGCAAGGCGCCGGCGCACGTTCACTGGGACCTGTTCCTCGGGCCGGCGCCCGAACGGCCCTACGCGGGCGGCTACCACCCGTTCAACTGGCGCGGCTGGCAGGATTTCGGCACCGGCGCGCTGGGCGACATGGCGTGTCACACCGCCAACATGCCGTTCATGGGGCTGAAGCTCGGCCACCCGACGACCATCCAGGCGGAGAACGAGCCGCTCAACGACGAGACGTATCCCGGCTGGGCCAAGGTCGTTTACTCCTTCCCGCAGCGTGGCGACTTCGCTCCCTGCACTCTCACCTGGTACGAGGGCAAGCGCGACGGCAAGCGGGTGCTGCCGTCGATCGACCTGTTGCAGGGGCGGGAGAAGGATTATTCCGGCTCCGGCTGCCTGATCGTCGCCGAGAACGCCACCGTCTACTCGCCGGACGACTACGGCGCCACCCTGGTGATGATCGGGAAGGGGGCGGCGGACCTCAAACGGCCGGCGAAGAAGCTGTCGCGCCGCGGTGGCGACAACGACCTCGAGCAGAAGAAGGAGTGGGTGGAGGCGATCAAGAAGAACGACGCCAGGCACGCCCTGGGCAACTTCGACTACTCCGCCCTGCTCACCGAGGTGGTGCTGCTCGGTAACGTGGCGATGAAGGCCGGCACGAAGCTGACCTATGACGGCAAGTCCGGCAAGTTCAGCGAGCCGGACCACGACAAGCTACTGCACCACCCCTATCGCAGCGGCTGGAAGCTGTAACCGTCCGCTCGCTATGGGACAAACGCGAACAGGAGCCGAATCGGCTCCTGTTCGTCATTTGCGTGACCGGTCAGGCCATCGATCGGTCAGGGCATCCGTTTACCAGCACGGATTGCAGCGGTACGGGCGGCACCACGGCCGGTAGCCGCAGTAGTTCGGCCGGCACCACGGCCGGTAGCCGCAGTAATTCGGCCGGTAGCACGGCCGGTAGCACGGTCGATAGCCGCAGCCGAAGGAACCGAAGCCGCAACGGTAGCCGCGGGCCTGGACGAGGGTGGACGTCGCCCGCTTCGTCGACTTCGGCCCGGTCAAACTGGCGGCGTCGGCCGCACTCAGCGTGGCCAGCGTGATCGCCATCGCCGCAAACATCGCTTTCAAGGTCATGGAGAACTCTCCGTTCGATTCGAGGTTGGTTTGACTCTGCCCCGGCCAACACACGTACGCCGTCGCTTCGCGGTTGTGACACGCCGCGCCGACTTTTTTCCCCATTCGCCGGCATCAGCCGCACAGTCGGTGCCTTGTGCCGTTCCATCCGGACGTTTCGCGCAAGTTTGCCTCAAGGCATCTTTCCCCTGACGAGGGATTGGCGGGTACAATAGAAGTAGTGAACTGGTGGGCAGGGGAGGTGCGACATGGGGAGTGGCATGCGTCGCCAGACGATGGCGCTCCTGGGAGCGGTGATCCTGGGCGCTGGGCTGCTCGTGGCCCAGCCGCCCCCGGACGTGCCGGCGTACCGCCGCGCCGATGGCGTCGGCGACCCGCCGCCGGTCCCCGGCGTGGAGCAGCCAGCCGACGACCCGCCGGCGGCGAAGGGAGCGGATGCCCAGGGTGAGGTTCTCGGACGCGGGCCGATCCACGAGGGCTACGCGCAGCCCGGCGCGACGACGCCGACACCGGCGCCGGTAGTGCCGAAGAAGCCGCCCGAGCCGATCAACGAGGTGCCCCCGGACCAGAAGCCGGAGGGCGACAACGTGGTGTGGATTCCCGGCTACTGGGGCTGGGACGACGACCGCAATGACTACCTGTGGGTGAGCGGATTCTGGCGGGTCATTCCGCCGGGCCGGAAGTGGGTGCCGGGGTACTGGGCCGAGGCCGACGGCGGCTGGCGGTGGGTGGCGGGGCTGTGGGCCGACGCTCGTCAGCCGCAAATGCCGTACCTGTCCCCTCCGCCGGCCAACCTGGACAACGGGCCATCGGTGCCGGCGCCGGACGAGGGCCACTCCTACGTCCCCGGCATGTGGATGCCCAATGACGACTCCTGGCTGTGGCGGCCGGGGTTCTGGTGCGCGCCGCAGCCGGGGTGGATCTACACCCCGCCACGCTACTGCTGGACCCCCAGCGGCTGCCTGTTCGTGTCCGGCTTCTGGGACCGTCCGCTGGAGACGCGCGGCATGCTGTTCGCCCCGATGGCGTTCGCTCCCGGTGTGTGTGGGGCGCCCGGCTTCGTGTTCACTCCGCGCTTCTGCGTCGGGGTGAGCGGAATGCTCGGCTCGTTGTGGATCGGTGGGGGCGGCGGGTGCTACGCCTTCGGCGACTTCTACGGCGCGCGCTACGCCCGCATGGGCTTTCAACCGTGGCTGGCCTTTGGCCCGCGTCACGCCGATCCGCTCTACGGCTACTACCGCGGCATGAACCGCGGCAACCCGGCCTGGCGGGCCGGCCTGGTCAATACCCACAATGCTCGAATGCGCGGCACGGCGGCGCTGCCGGCGCGCACCCTCGCCGCCGCCAGCCGACCCGGTGCGACCTCGGTCGTGCAACCGTTGTCGAGCTACCGCAGCGATTCGCTCCGCCTGAGCCGGGTTCCCGGCGTCGACGCGACGCAGCGCACGGCCCAGGCCAGTGCGTACCGACAGGCGAGTGTGGCGCGGCAGGCGACCGAAACGACGCGACCGGGCATGACAGGTCGTCCGTCGGCGCTGTCGCTGGCGAAGGTGCCTGACCTGTCCGCAGGCCGACCCGCCGCGGTCCGTTCGTCGTCGCTCTCGCCGCGCGAGCAGGGCATCGACCGTTCGTTCTCCACGCGGCCGCCCTCTGGGTCGATGATGCGGCCCGGCGGTGACCCGTCCGGGATGCCGCCGGCGGCGCGCGGCGTTGAGCGGACCAACCCGGACCGCCGATCGCTCTCGACGGCTCCCGGTGACGCGATCCGCGAGCGGAGTCGGCCGGACGATCGTCCGGATCGTATCAGCCCCTACGCGCTTTCGCCGGCCGATCTCCGACGCTCGCGCGGCAATGACGCACCTTCAAGCGCTCCCCCACCGACCTTCCGCGGTGCCCGTCCGGACGTCGGTCTGCCGTCGCCGGATCGGTCGATGCGATCCCGCAGCGATGACGACGACGCACCTCTGCGGATCAGCCCGCGGACGGGGACGCCTGGCCGGACTTTCTCGTCGCCGGCGCCTTCGCTTAATCAGCCGTCCACGCCGCGGCTAACCATGCCGGCGCCTTCCCTGCCGCGAACGGTCCCCTCGCCGGCACCGGCTCCGACCACGCCACGATATGCGGCGCCGGCAACGCCACGGTACAGCGCTCCGTCAGCGCCGCGTGGCGGGATGGCGCCGCGCAGCATGGCCGCGCCGGGCCGGGCCGGTGGGGCGGCTCGTCGCTGAGCCGGCGGTCCTCCGATCGACCTGTTGTCTGACGGTCTGTCTGTCGGTTACCAGGCGGACAGGTCGAGCAGGGAGGTGGGACACGCGCATGAGCACCAGGCACCGGGTGGTGATCGTCGGCGGCGGATTCGGCGGGTTGTACGCCGCGCGGGCACTGCGGAAAGCACCCGTCGACGTGACGCTCATCGACCGGCGCAACTTTCACCTGTTTCAGCCGCTTCTCTACCAGGTGGCGACGGGCGGGTTGTCGCCGGCGAACATCGCCGCGCCGCTCCGGGCGGTGCTACGGCGGCAGCGGAACACCTCGGTGCTGCTCGGGACAGTGGTCGATTTCGACCTGGCGCGCCGCGAGGTGATCCTCACCGACGGGACGGTGCCGTACGATTCGCTCATCGTCGCGACCGGATCGTGGCATCACTACTTCGGCCACCCGGAATGGGAGCGGTTCGCTCCGGGGCTGAAGACGGTCGAGGACGCGACCGCGATTCGCCGCAAGGTGCTGACGGCGTTCGAGCAGGCGGAGAAGAGCGACGACCCGGTGGAGCGGCAGGCGTGCCTGACGTTCGTCATCGTCGGCGGCGGGCCGACCGGGGTCGAACTGGCCGGCGCCGTCGCGGAGCTGGCCTGTCACACGCTGCGCGACAACTTCCGCCGCATCCACCCGGACACGGCCCGCGTCCTCCTGCTGGAAGCCGGCGAGCGTGTGCTGCCCACCTTCCCGGCCGACCTGTCCGCCCGCGCCGAGCAGTCGTTGCGCCGGCTCGGCGTCACGGTGCGAACCCGCACCGCGGTGGTCGGCGTCGCGGCCGATCGGGTGACAGTGCGCGACGGCAACGGCACCGACGAGGTCGTCACGCGCACCGTCCTCTGGGGCGCCGGGGTCGAGGCGTCCCCGCTGGCGCGGCTGCTGGCCGGCAAGTGCGGCGCCACGGTCGACCGCAGCGGCCGCGTTGTCGTCACCCCGGAATGTACCCTGCCGGGACACCCCGAGGTGTTCGTCATCGGCGACATGGCCCACTTTCCGACGCCGGCGGGTCGGCCGTTGCCAGGCGTCGCCCAGACCGCCATGCAGATGGGCGCCTACGCCGCCCGGCTGATCGAGCGGCGGCTCGACGGCAAGCCGTCACCGGGGCCGTTCGTGTACAACGACCTCGGCAGCATGGCGACCATCGGCCGCAACGCGGCGGTGGCGGACCTGGGATGGCTGCGGCTGTCCGGCTATCCCGCCTGGCTGGCGTGGCTGTTCATCCACGTCCTGTATCTGATCGAGTTCGAGAACCGGGTGCTGGTGCTGTTCCAGTGGGCATGGAACTACCTCACGCGCGGCCGCGCCGCCCGGTTGATCACCGGCGACGAACCCACCGAGCGGAAGTAACGCCGCGGGTCATCCCTCGACGCGGTCGAGTTCTTCCTTCAGCACCCGCTCGACGACGTCGGCGCGGACCGACCCTTTCGTCTCGCGCATGATCGCGCCCTTGATGGCGTTCGCCGCGGCGGCCTTGCCTTTCTTGTAGTCGGCGACCGCTTTCGGGTTGGCGGCGATGGCGCGGCGGACGATCTCGGTGACCGCCGACGTGTCAGTGACCACGCGAATGCCGAGCGCGTCGATCGCCTGCGCCGCCGACCCGCTATCCGCCAGCATGCGCTCGTAGACCGCCGTCGCCGTCTGCTTGTTGAGGCCCAGCTCCTTCGCCTTCGCGATCAGCTCGCCGAGCGCCTCGGGGCGGATCGGGAAGGCGTCGATGTCGTCCCCGGTCTCCTTCAGGGTCGCCTGCACCTGATTCGTCAGCCAGTTGCACGCCGCCTTGGGATCGCCGGAGGCGCGCGCCGCCGTCTCGAAGTAGGCCACCGTCGGCCGGCCGAGCGCGGTCAACACGCCGACGTCGTACTCCGTCAGCCCGTATTGCCCGGTCAGCCGCTGCCGCATGGCGGACGGCAGCTCGCCAACCTCGGCGCGGATGCGATCGAGGAAGGCGTCGTCGACGATCACCGGCACCAGGTCGGGTTCGGGGAAGTAACGGTAGTCGGCCGCCTCCTCCTTGCGCCGCTGGAACTCGGTCCGCCCACGCGCCTCGTTCCATCCGGCCGTCGCCTTGGACACCGTGCCGAACAGGTAGTTCGGGTTGGCGCGCCACTCGTCGTACTGCCGCTGCGCCTCATAGCGGATCGCTTTTTCGAGGAAGCGAATGCTGTTCAGGTTCTTGATCTCGACGATCGGCGTCGCCGCGTGGCCGCCGGCGGGCAGCGGGATGTGCAGGTTGACGTTGGCGTCGCAGCGCAGGCTGCCTTCCTGCATCTCGCAGTCGGAGACGCCCAGTTCACGCATCAGCAGCCGCATCTCTTCGAGATAGCGCTTCGCCTCCTCCGGCGAGGTCAGCTCCGGCTTGCTGACGATTTCCAGCAGCGGAGTGCCGGTGCGGTTGAGGTCGACCAGGCTGTCCTGGCCGGTGCCGGCCTCGTCGTGGAGCATCTTGCCGGCGTCTTCTTCGAGATGGGCGCGGATGATGCCGATCCGCTTCGGCCCGGCGTCGGTAGCGATCTCCAGCCAGCCCTCGCTGCCGAGCGGCAGGTCATACTGGCTGATCTGATAGTTCTTTGGGAGATCCGGATAGTAGTAGTTCTTGCGATCCCACTTGGTGAAGCGGGCGACCTCGCAGTGCAGCGCCAGGGCGGCGCGGACGGACAGCTCGTAGGCGCGGCGATTGAGCACCGGCATCACGCCGGGCAGGCCGAGGCAGACCGGGCAGGTTGCCGAGTTGGGCGGCAGGCCGAACTGGGTGCTGCAGCCGCAGAACAGCTTGGTGCGGGTGAGCAGCTGGACGTGGACTTCCAGCCCGATGACGATGCGGTACGGCAGATCCGCCATGATGAACAACCCCTCTCGGTGCCCTGTCAAGCAGTTCAGGATACCGCATCGACGCGACCTGAACAGCCCTGTCCGTCACCGGCCGGCGGACCGCCGCCTCTCCCACAGCTGGCGAAACGTCGCCAGGTCGAGCGGCAGCAGCTCGCCGTGCTCGTCGAGGCGCCGGCCAAGCAGCAGGGTGGCGTGTTCGCTCAGCTCCGCCGCCGGCCGCGGGTCGGGCCGCAGGTCCCAGGTGCGAATCGCGCCGTCGTGCAGCCGCGCCGTCACCCGTTCGCCGTCGGCGCTGAATGCCGCGGCGTCGACGGGAACCGGCAGGTAGTGCAGCGGGGTGAGCGGTTGCGCCCGGTCGAGGTCCCACACCCGCATGCTCCGGTCCGCCCCGAAGGTGAACAGCATGCGGCCGTCGGGGCTGATCGTCAGGAGGCGAATGGTGCAGCGGTGCAGGATCGGCCGGCCGTGCGGCGCGCCGGTGGCGGCGTCCCAGCAGCGGGTCATGTTGTCGTCGCTGGCGGTCACGACGCGATCGCCGGCCGGCGCGAAGGCGGCCGCGTGAACCACCGCGGCGTGCCGCAACAGCCCGCCGAGGGGAGCGCCGGTGCGGACGTCGCGCAGGCGAGCGTTGTACTCGCCGGCGCGCACCAGCTCCACCTTGCCGTCGGGGCTGACCCACCGGCCGGCCGCATTGTCGACCGGCTCGCCGTCGGGGACCGGCACGGCAGGTGACGGGGTGAGCGGCGGAAGCAGGTCCCACAGCCGGGCGGTGCCGTCGTTGCTGGCAGTGAGCAGGTGGCGGCCGTCGCCGACGAAGACGGCGCGGGCCACGGAGCCGTTGTGCGGCAGATACGAGGTCACCGCCTCGTCGGTGGCGGCGTTCCAGACGCGAGCGGTGTTGTCGTCGCTGAAAGTGACAACACCGCGGCCGTCGGCGCTGAACACGGCGCCCTCGACGTCGCTGGCGTGCCAGAGCGGCCCGCCGACGGCCTGGCCGGTGGCGGCGTCCCACAGCCGGGCGGTGTTGTCCTCGCTGGCGGACACCAGCCGGGTGCTGGCGGGGTTGAACTCGACCGCCAGTACCGGCTGGCGGTGGAACACCGGCCCCCAGACCGCCTTGCCGGTCCGGTCGAACATCCGCACCCCACCATCGCCGCAGCCGGTCGCCATCCCCCGACCGTTCGGGGCGATCCGCACCGCGTTCACCGGCTGCGGGTGGGGCACCGACGGGCCGAGCGGCTTGCCGGTGCGGCCGTCGAAAGCGCGCACCGTCCGGTCCTGGCCAGCGGTGACGAACCACGTCCCGTCGGCTGCCAGGTCGGCGAGCGCCGGGCCGTTCGCCTGCACCGAGACACGCGGCGAGTGGGGACCATCGGTCGCCCACAGGCGCACGAAGCCGTCGGCGCCGGCAGTGAGCAGGGTGCCGCCGTCGGCGGAGAGTGCCAGCCGGGTGATCGCGCCGGTGTGCGCAGGGGCGTCCTTTTGCACGCCCGGGAGTGCCCAGGTGCGCCCGGTGGCGGCGTCGTGCCAGTGAACGGAGCCATCGCCACAGCCGACGAACACCTGCAGATCGCCGGCGGCGAACAGACCGGCGACGACGGGACTCGACGGCGCGAGCGGGCGGCTGACCGGCTGGCCCGACGCCACGTCGAAGATCCGCGCCCCGCCGTTGGTCCCGAGCAGCACCCGCCGCCCGCCGGTGTGTACGGCGGCGACGCGGCCGGGGCTGTCGTGGAACCACACCTGCCGCAGCGCCGGGCTGGTCCGCAGGATGGTGCCGGCGCGGATGCGGTGCAGCCGGTCACTTTCGCCCGCCTCGTCGTCGAGCCGCATCGCCTCCAGAAACCACACCAGTGCCCGGAAATGGTTCTCCTCCTCCAGCGCCTGGCCGCCCTGGGTGAGCGACAGCTGCACCAGCCGCTGCCGGCTCTCCTCCACCGCCGCGCTGGCGACGTTCAGCGCGTTCGCCAGCCGCGTCTGGTAGACCAGGCTGGCGATCAGCAGGGCGGCGACGCTCACCGCGCTCAGCAATCCCAGGCTGGCGACGGCCGGATGTCGCCGCGACCACATCCACGCCCGTTCCCACCACGGCGTCGCCCGCGCCAGGATCGGCTCGTCGGCCAGGAAGCGGGCCAGGTCGTCGGCCAGCTCGCGGGCGTCCTGGTAGCGGCGCGCCGGGTCTTTTGCCAGACACTTCAGGGTGATCGTCTCCAGGTCGCGCGGGATGCCGGCGACCAGTCGCCGGGGCGAGACCGGGTCGTGCCGCCGGACGCGCTCCATCACCTCCCACGCCGACCCGCCGGCAAACGGCGGGCGGCCGACCAGCAGCTCGTAGAGCATGGCGCCCAGCGAGAAGATGTCAGTCGGAGGGCCGGCCTCGCCCGATCGTCCCTCGGCCTGTTCCGGAGCCATGTACTCCGGGGTGCCGAGCACGTCGCCGCTGAGCGTCAGCCCTGATCCGCCCTCCAGCTGGCGGGCCAGCCCGAAGTCGGACACCTTCGGCAGCCCGTCCTCGGTGAGTAAGATGTTACCCGGCTTGAGGTCGCGATGGACGATGCCGCGCTGGTGGACGGTGTGCAGCACGCGCGCGAGCGTCTGGATCAGCTGCGCCGCCTCGCGCGGGGTGTAGTCGCGGCGGGCCGGATCGAGGGTGCCGCCGCCGACGTACTCCATCACCAGGTACGGCACTCCCTGCCAGTCACCCACCTGGTGGATGGCGACCAGGTTCGGGTGTTCCAGGCGGGCGATCGTCTCGGCCTCGGCGCGGAACCGCTGCACCATCTCGGTGTTGCCGGCCCAGTTGCCGAGGATCGTCTTGATCGCCACGACCCGGCCGAGGTTGACCTGGCGCGCCTTGTAGACCACGCCCATTCCGCCGCGGGCGACTTCTTCGAGGATCTCGTAGCCGTCGAGCACCGGCGCCGCGGTCGGCTGGTTCGGCGAGGAGTCGCGGGCCGGGGTGGTGGTCGTGTTCCGGGTGTCCATCGGGGGTGACGACTCGGGGAGCCAGGTTCGCCGGCGCTCAGCGGTCCAGACCCTTGATGTCGACGGCGGCGCCGAGCATTTTGGTCCAGGCCGCTTTCTGGTCCTCGTCGAGCAGGGCGAGGAGCTTGTCGCCGGACTCGCGGCGGTTGCGCAGGATATAGGCGCGGCGGACCTCGGCGGTGCGGAACCGGACGACCGCCAGCACCATCTTCAAGTTTAGCTCCTCGTTCTTCCAGACGGCGTCGATTTTGCGTGCCTGCTCCTGGCTCAGTCCGAGCGCCGCTGCACCGCGGCGTCGGCGAGGGCGGGCGCCGCCACGGACCTGGTAGCTGATCTGTCGCAGTCGCTCCAGCTTGGCAGCCGGCAGGGCAGCGGCCAGCCGCCGACCGATCGCCTCGCCGCCGACCGATCCGGCATCCGCCTCCTGCTTCAGCCCGCGGACCGCTGCCACCTCCTGATCGGTCAGCCGGATCGCCTTCTGCACCTTCGGTAACTGGGCCAGCGAGAGCGGCTGGCCGGCGTCGGTCGGGTCGCTGGCGCGAGCGGAGGCGGCGACCGGCAGGACGACGGCCAGCGCCAGGGCAGCGAATCGCATCATTCAGCTCCTCAACGGCGTTCAATGGGGGACGGTGATCATGCTATCGCCGGTGGAAGGGAATGTCCGCCTGTCGCTTCGGGCAGGGATCACGCTCACGTCCTTCGCCAAGCCTCAGAGTGTGCCATCCGGCCACGAGTGACTTCTGGGTGCCATGGCCACGGCTTTGCGCGGACGGGGCCGGTCAGCGTAACGCCGCATGCCCACGCCAGCGTGGGCATGACACCCAGCAGATCTCCGAAGGGCGACAATGGGTGGCACGCTGGAGCGCAGCGACGGGCGTGGAAGCGCGTCACGCTCAACCCCACGCTCACGCCCTTCGCAGAGCCTCAGGGCGTGCCACCCAAAACGACGCCCCGGATGGCTGGGCCGATCCGCACGCTTTCCGGGCCGGGCGCTAGCGTCTGGTCCGGGTTCGCGGCTACAATGTCATCGGCCGTCCGCTCTCTTCGTCCGGTCCCGGCACAGGTGGTGAATCCATGTGGGGCGAGAACCCGCAAACCGACGAGTTGCTCGCCCAGGCCCGGCAGGGCGAGGCCGGGGCGGTCGATCGCCTGCTCGACGTCCACCGCGAACCGCTGCGGCGGATGATCGACCTGCGCCTCGACCCGGCGCTGGCTGCCCGCGTCGACGCCAGCGACATCGTTCAGGACGTGCTGCTCGAAGCGCACAAGCGGCTGGAAGACTACCTTCGCAACCCGGCGATGCCGTTCCGCCTGTGGCTGCGGCATATCGCAAAAGACCACGTGATCGACGCCCATCGGCGGCACCGGCTGGCGCAGCGGCGCAGCCTCGATCGCGAGCAGCCGATCGTCCCGGCGGTGCTCGCCGATCACTCGTCGCTGGAGCTGGCCGGCCAGTTGCTCGACGGCGAACGCACCCCCGCCAGCGCCGCCATCCACCAGGAACTGCAGCGCAAGCTCAATAGCGCCATCGCCGCGCTCGACGAGGACGATCGCGAGATCATTCTCATGCGGCACCGCGAGCAGCTGTCGAACCAGAACGTCGCCGAGGCGCTCGGGCTGACCGAGGCGGCGGCATCGATGCGCTACCTGCGCGCGATCCGCCGGCTACGCGCCGCCCTGTTGCCAGACGCGAAATCGGAGGAAGGCTGAGATGGCGGCGCCGACCGGGGTACGGACCGACGACCGCGACGAACAGCTGGCGCATCTGCTGGCCGAGCTGACCGAGCGGGTGCGCCAGGGTCAGCCGGCCGACGTCGACTCCGTGGCGAAACAGCACCCGACGCTCGCCACCGAGCTGCGCGAACTGTGGGCGGCGGCGCAGTTCGCCGACGCCTTCGCCCGCCCGCCGCGGTCCGCCGCCACCGAGCCGTGGGCGCCGCGGGCGATGGGGCGCATCGTCCGCCCACTGGGCGACCTGGCGGGACGCACGTTCGGCGACTTCGTGCTGCTGGAGGAGCTAGGGCGCGGCGGC
This sequence comes from Gemmataceae bacterium, assembly GCA_046350215.1. Lineage (GTDB taxonomy): Bacteria > Planctomycetota > Planctomycetia > Gemmatales > Gemmataceae > JAXMAU01. The sequence continues at coordinate 31,951 of JAXMAU010000030.1, forward strand.
ATGGGCGTCGTCTACAAGGCGCGGCAGCGTGAGCTGAATCGGCTGGTGGCGCTGAAGATGATCCTCCGCGGCGAGCACGCCACCCGCGCCGACGCCGCCCGCTTTCAGGTCGAGGCGCAGGCCGCCGCCGGCCTCGACCACCCGAACATCGTCCCGGTCTACTCCGCCGGCGAGCACGACGGTCAGGCGTACTTCTGCATGCGCTACGTCGAGGGCGACACGCTCGCCGTCCGGCTCGACAGGGGGCCGTTTCGTGCCCGCGATGCGGCCACGCTGCTCGCCGCCATCAGCCGGGCCGTCGACTTCGCTCATCAGCGCGGCATCCTGCACCGCGACCTGAAGCCGTCCAACATCCTGATCGACCGCGACGGCCAGCCGCACGTCACCGACTTCGGGCTGGCGAAACGGGTCCGCACCGAGGACGATTCCAGCCCGTCGGCCGCCGCCCTGACGCATTCCGGCGCCATCATCGGCACCCCGGCGTACATGGCCCCGGAGCAGGTGAGCGGCAGTCGCGGCACCCCCAGCCCGGCGAGCGACGTCTATTCGCTCGGCGTCATCCTCTACGAGATGCTCACCGGCCGCCCGCCGTTCCAGGCGCCGACGCCAGTGGATACGCTGTTACTCGTTCTCGACCAGGACCCGGTGCGGCCGAGCCTGCTCAACCCGAAGGTCGACCCGGACCTCGAGCTGATCTGCCTGAAGTGCATCCAGAAGGAGCCGGAGCTGCGCTACGCCAGCGCCGCCGACCTCGCCGCCGATCTGGAAGCCTACCTGAAGGGCGACGAGCTGTCGGTCCACCGCACCCGGCTGACCGACCTGGCCAACTTCTTCGGCCGGCTGCTCCGCGAGACGCATCACGCCGTCGTGCTGGAGAACTGGGGCGTGCTGTGGATGTGCCACAGCCTCAAAATCTTCCTGCAGTGCGTGCTGACGACGGCGCTGGCGTGGCACGGGGTCGACAATCCGGTCGTCTACCTGCTGCTGTGGGGCGGCGGGCTGATGGCGTGGGGCGGGGTGTTCTGGGGGCTGCGCAAACGCGCCGGGCCGGTGCTGTTCGTCGAGCGGCAGGTCGCCCATGTGTGGGGCGCCGCCGTCCTCGCCACCATCGCCGTCTTCGTGCTGGAGATCCTGCTCGGCATGCACGTCCTCACCCTGGCGCCGCTGCTGGCGGTCATCGCCGGGATGACGTTTCTGGTGAAGGCCGGCATGCTGACCGGCGCGTTCTATCTGTCGGCCGCCGCCGAATTCCTGATCGCCGTGCCGATGGCGCTGTACCCCGATTACGGCATTCTGCTGTTCGGCGGCGTGACCGCGGTGTGCTTCTTCGTGCCGGGGCTGAAGTATTACCGCCAGCGGTTGCGCTCCCGCGCTGCCCAGGCGCTCGCCGGGATGGAAACGCCGGTGCCGATCGACACTGCCCGGTGAACGGTCACAACAGCCGCTCGATCACCGCGTCGCCGACGTACTTGCCGCGGCGGCTGAGGAACACCGATCGGCCGTCATCTACCAGCAACCCCTGCTCCACCAGGAACGCGAGCGGTTCGCCGGCAATGGCGTCGAGGGGAAAGCCGGTCTGTTCGAGGAAGCGGGCGCGGATCACGCCTTCGGCGCGGCGGAGTTGCACCGCCATCGTCTCCTGCGCCCGCTCGCGCGGCAGCAGCTCCTCGGCGCTCTGCGTCGTCGACTCGCCGGCCAGCGCGCGGCGGATGTAGCCGGCGAAGTCGCGGGTATTCACCTCGCGGCTGCCGAGGACGTAGCGGGCGGCGCCCAGTCCGAAGCCGAAATACGCCTCGTTCGCCCAGTAGACGCGGTTGTGCCGGCTGTGGCAGCCGGGGCGGGCAAAATTGGAGATCTCGTAATGATCGAAACCCGCCGCCTCCAGCGCGTCGATCGCCTGGCTGTACAGCTGCAGCTCGGCCTCCTCGTCCATGAGCCGCAGCTGGCCGCGGTATTCCTGCTTCCACAGCCGCGTACCCTTCTCGTAGGTCAGCCCGTAGAGCGACAGGTGATCCGGCCCCAGCGCCAGCGCGGCGTCGAGATCGGCCTGCCAGTCGGCCTCGGTCTGCCCCGGCACGGCGAAGATCAGGTCGAGCGACACCTGGGCGATGCGGCGGCGAACCCGGTCGACGGCACGAGGGATCTCGGCGGGGTCGTGCGATCGCTCCAGCACCTCCAGCAGCGGCCGGCGGAACGACTGCGCGCCCAGACTCACCCGGTTGACCCCGCCGGCGGCCAGCGCCGCCACCTTGTCGGCCGTTAGCGTGTCGGGGTTGGCCTCGACCGAGAACTCGCCGCCCGGCTCCAGCACCAGCCAGCGGGCGATGCCGGCCAGCAGCCGGTCGAGCTGCGCCGGCGCCAGGTGCGTCGGCGTGCCGCCGCCGAGGAAGATCGACGCCACCGGCTGCGGCACCCGTAAGGTGGACAGTTCCGCCAGAAGGGCGTCCACGTAGTCATCGATGCGGCCGTCCTGCCCGGTGACGACGGCGAAGTCGCAATAGCCGCAATGGTGGGCGCAGAACGGGACGTGCAGGTAGGCCGCCCGCGGCCATCGCCACGGTTGGCGGTCGTCAGGCCCCGTGATCGACCCGTCGCTCACTCCGGCTTCCCGCTCTGCCGAAAGACGTACTTGCCGTCCTTCTTTTCCATGACGTAGCGCGCACCGTCGGTCAGCGTGCCGGTCGCCTCGCCGGCGTCGTCGCCCGGCCAGCGGATCGTAAACCGCACCTTGCCCGACGGCTGGGTGACGCGGTAGGTGCCGGTGTAGCCGGCGCCCAGCTCGTACTTGCCGGTGCCGACCTGGAGCGGGACCGTCTCGCCGGTGCGGTTCTCGATCGTCACCGCCACACGCGTCTGCTGCCGCTGCGGCCGGCCGAACAGCTGCACGAAGTACCAGCGCTCCGACGTGCCCTGGGCGGCGCCGATGCCGATCTCGGTCAGCTCCTCGTCGAGCAGGTTCTTGCGGTGGCCGGGCGAATCGATCCACCCCTGCATCATCGTCGCCGCCGGGTCGGCGTGGCCCTTGTTCCAGCCGACGTTCTCGGCGATGCGCGCGTAGGCGTAGCCGCCTTCCTTCGTCCGATCGGCCGGCCCCTTGCCGTCGAGGATGTGGCCGTTCTTGTCCTCGTCGCCGTAGGTGTCGCGAGTGGCCATCGCGCGGGCGTGCTTCTGGGCGATCTTCGCCAGCGTGGCGTCGAGCGCCAGCTTGCCCCGGTCGTTCTTCGCCCGGTAGGCGTTGGTGGCGTCGAGGATCGCCGTCTCGATGTCGGCGGATGCCTCCCCACGGACGGGAGGCACGGTGCCGATCACGACGGCGAGCAGGACGAGGACAATGGCAGCGGGTCGCATGGCAAACAGGCTCCGGAGGCGCCCCGGCAGCTCCTCCGGTGGGGCAGGGTATGCCATCCCTGATTCTCGCCTGTAACGGAGCAACTTACGTGCCCTTGTCCTCCGCCGGGGCGGCCGGCGGCGGCGCCGCCGGCTTGATCACGCTGGCGGGGTTGCTCTTGAACAGCGACGCGCTGGGCGGCGGATTGCGCGACAGCCAGTCGGCCAGGTCGTTGGTCTGCGACGGCTGGTTCTGCTCCAGCGAGTTGAGCACCGGGATCGCCTGCTTCACCACGTCCTGCACATACGGCACCTTGACGCTCGCCTGCAGCGCGTCGAGCGCCTCGATCATGCGCGCGGCGGCGATCCGCCACGGTTGCACCCGCGCCATCGGCTTGGAGTCGAGGTTGGGGTTGGCCTGCAGACCGAGGTCGACGATGAACCGGGCGATCTGGGCGGCGGCGTAGTCGGGCTGAAAGTCGGGGAACTTGGCGGAGGCGTTCATCAGCCGCGCCAGGCCGACCGCCGCTTCGAGCCGCTCGGTGATCCGCGGCGCCGGCACCAGGCTACCGTCGGCGCCAGCGACGCGCGCCAGGGTGAGCGCCGGCTGCTCCTTGCCGACGACCGGCGTCCGCGCCGTCGCCACCACGCGCACCGCCTGCTGGCGGAGCATCTTGTAGCCCTCGACCTCCTGCCGCGGCGTCGCCTTCGGGAACGCCACGGCGCGGTCGATCAGCTTGGTCGCCGCCGCGATCGCCTTCTCCTGGTTCTCCGCCTTGACCAGCGGCGGATTCTGCGGCGGCAGGGCGAGCAGGTTGCCGAGGCAGCGCAGCAGGTAATACTGCACGCCGGCGTTCGCCTTCGGGTCGGTGATCAGGGTCAGGCAGGTTTCCACCAGCCGGTCGCCGTTGCCATCGGCCAGCCGCGGCAGGACCGCCTGCACCCACTCCTTCTCACTCTCCAGCACTCCGCGCTGTGCCCGCCGCTGGGTGATCTGTTCGAGCATGCGCGCGGCGTTTACCCCCGCGATCACCTTGCCCTTCTGGATGACCTCCGGGGCGGCCGTCATCATCGCCTTGCAGTACATCTGCTGCATGGCGGCGGTACGGTCGGTGAACCGCGTCATCTGGACGAGCCGGCTGTCGAACTCCTCGACCAGACTGTTGAGGCGGTTCAGCCGCCGCTGGCGATCCTCGGCGGTTTCCTTGGCTTCGGGCCGCAGTCCCTTGTCCTGCTCCCACACCAGCGGATAGACCACTTCCTTGGCAGCAATCTCCGCCGCTTCCTGGTGCTCCTTGTTGTTCGGCTCGGCGGTGATCGACCCCTTGAACAGCCCGGTGCGCAGGTCGCGCGTCGGCCGCGCCTTCTTCAGGAACTCGACCTCGCCGTCATCGACGCGCAGATCGGCCCGCTGGCTGCGGACCGGGCCGACGGTGACGAGGTAGAGGGCGACGACGAGCAGCGCACGGGTAGCGACGGTCCGCCAGAGCATGAAGAACCTCGGGAGCAGAACCACGGGTGAACCGCGAAGGACGGATCCAGGTTGAACCTAGCAGCCCGGCCCCGCGGCTGTCAACGGCGACGGTCTGTGCAGGCATAACACCCGCCAGCCGTAACCGTTGGCGTCACTTGTGGCTTCGCTCGGCCGCCTCCATCCGGCCGGCCAGGTGCAGCTCGCGCTGCTCGGTCGGCGTCAGGTCGCTGAAATCGGCGCCCTGTTCCGCCATCCGCAGCCATTTGACCGCCGGCTGCCGCTGGCCCAGCCGCGTCCACACCTCGTGCAGATACCAGCACGGCCGCGCCTCGCCGGGCCGGGTCATGCGGGCGAGAGTCAGCTCGGCCGCCGCCTTGCACAGCAGCTCCTCGGCCGTTCGCCGCGCCTCGTCCCCACCCAGTTCCAGCCGCTTGACCGCCAGCAGGTACAGGCCGATGCCGCGGTGCAGCCGCTCGGCGTACTCGTCGCCCTGGCGCTCGGCGATCTCCATCAGTCGGGTGTGGCAGCCGACCAGGTGCTCGCCGGCCAGCGGCGGCTGGTCCTGGATGGCGGCGACGAACCGCTCGATCTGGACCTGCGCCGCGTCGGTTTCGTCGAGCCGCAGCAACACCTCGGCGAACGGCAGGCGCACCTGGCAGTGCGCCGGCCGCGCCTTCAGGTAGGCCGCCATGTGCGGCACTGCCTGCCGATCCTGGCCGACCGCCAGGTGGGCCGCCGCCAGGCTCAGGTGCGCCTCGACCTGTTTGGGGTCCAGCTGCAGGCACTGGCGAAAGCGGGTGATCGCCTCCTCGAACCGATCTCGCTGCATCGCCAGCTGCCCCAGCTGCCACGCCTTCTCTGCCGGCGTCGGCTCGGCCGGCAGGGGGGCCGGCGCGGGCTGGGCGGACAGACAAACGGACAGAACGACCGAGGCAGGCAGGAGGGGGAACATGGCGGGATCTCGACGGAGGGAATGAAAAGGCGGGATACACCTTCTCTATCGCTCCTGCGGGGCGTGCGGGTTGAGCGATTCTGCGGGTGCGGGGGAAAGCGCCGCCAGTCGTGGAAAGCGGCGGGGGCGAGGGAAACCACTTCCCCCGCCCCCGTGTCCTGTCCCGTCCGTCCCCGGCGTGACCCGGCGTTATTCGGCGTTCATGTTCTCGGCCAGCTTGGCCAGCGCCTCGCTCTCGATCTGGCGAACCCGCTCGCGAGTCAGGCCGAGCCGTTCGCCGATCTCCTTGAGCGTCTTCGGCTCCTCCTCGTCGAGGCCGAAGCGCATCCGCAGCACCGTCGCCTCGCGCTTGTCCATCTTGTCGAGCAGCGTCAGCACATGGTGCAGGTCGTCCGACTCGACCATTTCGGTGTCGGGACTTTTGGTGTGGGCGTCCATCAACATCTCGTCGAGCGACCAGCCGGACTCCGCCTGGTCGGTCTGCGGCGCCGAGTTGTGGACGCGGATCGCCTTCTTGATGATGTTCAGCTTCTTCTTCGGCAGATCGAGGCTCTTGGCGACCTCCTCCTGCGTCGGGGCGCGGCCCAGCTCCTCCTGCAGCTTGGCGGTGGCTCGCCGCCACTTGGCGAGCAGCTCGACCATGTAGGCGGGGATGCGGATCGTCTTGGCGGTGTTCACCAGTGCCCGCTTGATCGACTGCTTGATCCAGTAGCTGGCGTAGGTGCTGAAGCGGGTGTTCATGTCGGGGTCGAACCCCTCGACAGCGCGAAGCAGGCCGAGGTTGCCTTCCTCGATCAGATCCTGCAGCCCCAGCCCCTTGCCGGTGTAGCTGCGGGCGATATTGACCACCAGGCGCAGGTTGGCACGCACCATGCGGTCGCGCGCCTCGCTGTCGCCGTCCTCGATGCGATAGGCCAGCTGTTTCTCCTCGTCAGCACTGAGGAGGGGGGTCTCGTTGATCTCCCGCAGGTAGGTTTCCAGCGGGGACTGGACCGCATCATTCCGTAGACGGCGAGGTCGTGTCATGGGAGGGTTCCGGCGCGTACAGTGATCCAGCCCACACGGTAAGGGTAGGTATCTCCGGGCCGGCAGGCCAAGATTACCTGTCGAACTCTCCGGGACGGCCGGTCGGGCGCCGCCAGGCGCGGGGCGCGACCCGCCCTCCAGTTCCCGGGTGAGTCCAGTATCGTCCTCCCTGACAGCGCGTCTGGACGGTAGCCAGTGTGCCGCACCGCGACACGCAATTCCAGCGCCATTACGATAGAAGCAACCGCGCCAATCGGACGCCCCGGTCCGACCGGCCTACCTCCCCTATCGGACAAACCGCGTGGCGGCGGATGCGGCGCGGCCAAAAAAACCACAAGGCGGGACGGACGACCTGCTGCCGTGAAGGTCACGGCAGCCGTGTCGTCCGTCCCGCCTGCGGCGCGGGTGGGCAGCCGCGCGGGTTACTTGCGGTCGCCCGGCTCGGGCATGTTGATCAGCTGCCCGCCGCCGGAGCCGGTGCCGCCGCGCAGCTCACGCTGCGGGCGAGTGGCCGGCCGGTTGGCGTCCGTCGAGGCGGTGGTGTCTTCCTCCTCCTCGTCGCCCTGCCAGCCGAGCCGCTTGCGGCTGAGGCCGATCTTGCGCTCGCCGACGTCGACGCGCAGCACCTTCACCTCGATCTCGTCGCCCACCTTGACGACGTCCTCCGGGCTTTCGACCTTGTGGTCAGCCAGCTCGGAGATGTGCAGCAGCCCTTCCAGACCCGGTTCCAGCTCGACGAAGACGCCGAAGTTGGTCAGCTTGGTGACCTTGCCCTTCTTGATCTCGTTGGGCCGGTAGCGGCCGGGGATGTCGCTCTCCCACGGGTCGCTGGTCATCTGCTTGAGGCCCAGGGCGATTCGCTTCCGCTCCTGGTCGACATTGAGCACCATGCAGGTGACCTTGTCGCCCTTCTGCACCACCTCGCTGGGATGGGCCACCTTCTTGACGTGGCTCATGTCGCTGACGTGCAGCAGGCCGTCGATGCCTTCCTCGATCTCGATGAAGGCGCCATAGTTGGTCAAATTGCGGACCACACCGCTGACGACCGTGCCGGTCGGATAGCGCTCGGCGACCTTGTCCCACGGGTTCGGCATGACCTGCTTCATGCCGAGGGAGATCTCCTGCTTCTCCTTGTTGATGTTGAGGACCTGCACCTCGATCACGTCGCCGATCTGCACCAGCTCGGACGGGTGATTGATGCGGCGGGTCCAGCTCATCTCGGAGATGTGGACCAGCCCCTCGATGCCCGGCTCCAGCTTGACGAAGGCGCCGTAGGTCATGACGTTGACCACCTCGCCCTTGTGGCGGCTGCCGACCGGGTACTTGTCGGCGACGTTGGCCCACGGGCTGGGGGTCTTGTGCTTGAGGCTCAGCGCGATCTTCTCGCGGTCCTTGTCGACCTGCAGGATGTAGACTTCCAGCTGCTGGTCGATGTGGACCATCTCGTGCGGGTTGGTGACCCGCGCCCAGCTCATGTCGGTGATGTGCAGCAGGCCGTCGATGCCGCCGAGGTCGACGAAGGCGCCGAATTCGGCGATGTTCTTGACGACGCCCTTGCGGACCTGGCCCGGCTCGATCTCGGCGAGCAGCTTCTTCTTCATCTCCTCGCGCTGATCTTCGAGCAGCTTGCGGCGGGAGACGACGATGTTGCGGCGGGCCTCGTCGATCTTGAGGATCTTGCACTCGATGGTGCGGTTGATGTAGTCGGCGATGTCCGGCGGCCGGCGGATGTCGACCTGGCTGGCCGGGAGGAAGACGTTGACGCCGATGTTGACGAGCAGGCCGCCCTTGATCTTGCGGGTCACCAGGCCGGAGACGACGTCGCCTTCCTTGTGCTTGGCGATGACATCTTCCCACTCCTTCTGCCGCTTCGCCTTGCGGTACGACAGGACGATGGCGCCGGACTCGTCCTCGACGGCGTCGAGCAGCACCTGGATCTCGTCGCCGATCTGCGGACGAACGATCGCGTCCTTGCCCTCGTCGTACCACTCCTGCAGGGCGATGATGCCCTCGCTCTTGTAGCCGATGTCGATCACGACGTCGTCGCCGACGATGTTGACGACCTTGCCGCTGACGATCTTGTTGGTTTCGAAGTCGCGGCGGTCCTGCAGGTAGTAGTGATCGAGGTCGTACTGCCCACCCGTCTGGGCGTCCTGCATGCCGGCGGCCAGTTCCTGCATCAGGTCCTGTTCAGACAGGTCGAACTGGCGAAGCAAGTTGCGGTTGACCATGCGGAAAAACGTCCTCTCCCGCCGCCCGGCTGCGCGGCATGACACGCGACCGAGAGGCACACGCGCGGAACAAAAGAAGCCCCCACCAGCGTCGCCGGCCGCTCGACCAACGTCCACCGCTGATGTTTGGAAGAGGTCAGTATAGCACAACAGCAAACCGCCTGCCAGAGTCGGATCGACGGCGCCGGAAAACACGACGGGATGGACTGGGAAGGCCCGGCGTCAGGGCGAGGACATCGAATCGACGGGCCGATAGGGAGGATAGCACGGCCGGCGATACCCCGGCGAGTAGTTACCCCGACATTCATCCGCCTGGACGCCTGCCGAACAATCGCCAGGGAGGAGATCGGCGGTGGCGCAGCCGGCGGCCGCGAGCAGCAGGATTCCGAACAGCAACCGTAGCATCCGCCCCTCCCGCGTCACGAGCACCCGCTGTCGTCAACGAAGGAAGTTCAGTCTAGCCGAGGCCGGCGGTCCGGTTCCATCGCCGGGCCGCTCGATTCCGACCTCCACCCGGCGCGGAGGCTGCTTCGGCGGGTACAGGCCGCACGACCCCTATCCGCCGAAGCAGCCGTTGCACGCGCCTTACACATTCGTCCGCGTCTCTGTGCCGGTGACCTGGTCGGTGACGCTGTCGGGCGTGCTGGCGAGGAACCAGTCCAGTCCGAGGCCGCCGGTGAACGTGTCGACGGCATTGTCGTTGCCCACCGTGGCCGCGGTCAGCTTGAACGTGCCGTTCAGACCGCCGGCGGCGCCCTGCAGGTGGGCGATGCGCGTGGCGTAGTCGGCGGTCGACGTCCATTCCGCCATCAGCGCATCGAGGGCGGTCAGGTTCGGGGTGCTCGTCGCCTCGGTGTAGAACAGGGTCGTGCCGCCGATCAGCAGGTCGTCATCACCGCCGCCGAACAGGCGGTCGATCCCGGAGCCGCCGATCAGCAGGTCGCGACTGGCACCGCCGGTGAGGGTGTCGTTGCCGGCTCCGCCGAGCAGCACGTTCGGCCCGGACCCGCCGGTGAGGATGTCGTTCCCGCCTGCGCCGTTGAGCGTCAACCGGCCGGTGAACGCGCCGGCGTTGAGCACGTTGTTCCCCGCCCCGCCGGTCAGGCTGGCGGCCTCGATCGACACAAGCGTGAAGTTGCCGCCGGTGCTGCGGGTGAGCGAGGTGTCGGTCAACGTGAAGTTGGCGTTGTTCGACGACACGATCAGGTCGGTGCCGCCCGCGCCATCGAGCGTGGCGACGCCGCTCCAGCCGCTGACGGTGAACGTGTTGTCCGCCCCATCGCCGGTGAGCGTCGCCCGCTCGACGCCAGCCAGCGTGTCGCTGCCCTGTCCCGACAACGACGTCGCACTCAGGACAAAGCTGCCGCCGGCGGCGATCACGAGGTCGACACCGGCGCCGCCCATCAGCCGATCGTTGCCTGGCCCGCCGATCAGCACGTCGGCCCCCAGCCCGCCGGTGAGTGTGTCGGCGCCGTCGCCGCCGTCGAGCGTCACCGCGCCGGGGAACATCGCCGCGTTGAGCACGTTGTTCCCCGCCCCACCGGTCAGCCGCGCCTGCTCGATGGCGGTCAGAGTGTCGGCGCCCAGGCCGCCGGTCAGCGCCGTCGCGGTCAGCGTCAGGCTGACGTCGCCGCTCTCGATCAGCACGTCGATACCGAGGCCGCCGTTGAGCACGTCGTTCCCCGGCCCGCCGGTCAATTCGTCGCTGCCGCCGCCGCCGTTGAGCACGTCGTTCCCCGGCCCGCCGTCGAGCACGTCGCCGGCATCGCTCCCGGTCAGCGAGTCGTTGCCGGTGCCGCCGCGGAGTCGTTCGATGCCGCCGACCCCGCCGAGAGCGGTGGCGGTGCCCGTCTTCAGGTTGACCCCCACCGGCGTTGTCCACGCGGCGTAGGTCAGGGTGTCGGTGCCGCCGCCGCCAATCAGGGTGCCGGCCAGTGCGCCGCCGGCGGCGATCTGGAACAGGTCGTCGGCCGATCCGGCGGTCAGGTGGTCGAAGCCGCTGAACGACAGGCCGTTGACCGTGCCGGCGCCGCCGCCGGTCAGGTCCCAGGTGGACGAGACGTTGGCGCCGAGGAGGGTGTCGGCGGCGGAGCCACCGACCACGGCGCCGATGCCGGTGAAGCTGCCGACCCCGGTGGCGGTGGACGTTTGCAGGTTGACCGTGACGGGCGTGGCGACGGCGGCGAAGCTGAGGGTGTTTGCCCCGCCCTGGCCGCTCACTGCAGCGGTGACGGAACCTCCGGTGGCGAAGGCGAACGTGTCGGCCGCCGACCCGCCGACGAGCGTCTCGAACCCGCTGAACGGAGTGCCGCCGTTGAGGTCGCCGGCGTTCGCCCCGGTGATGTGCCACACGTTCGCGGCGTCCGGGCCGATCAGCGTGTCGATAGCCGATCCGCCGACGAACCCTTCGACCGAAACCAGGACGCCGGCCCCGGTCGCCGTGCCGGTCTGGCGATTGACCTCGATTGGGGTGGTGTACAGCGAGTAATCGAGCGTGTCGACGCCCAGGCCGCCGTCGATCCAGCCGCTGACGCCGGCGCCGGCGGTCAGCTGGAAGGCGTCGGCGCCGCTGCCGCCGACCAGGACGGCGAACTGCTGGAAGCTCGTCGCGGTGTTGACAGTGCCGGCGTCGGTCCCGGTCAGCCGCCAGGTGGTCGCGGCGTTCGGTCCGACCAGCACCGACGCCGTACCGCCGCCGATGAACGACTCGACGCCGGTATATAGCCCGGTGAACGTCGGGGCGGCCACGGCGGCATAGGTGCCGCCGCCAGGTCGACGCGAACGCCGGCACTCCAGGCGGAGAAATTGAGCACGTCGCCGCTGCCTCCGCCGTCGATCAGGCCGACCAGGCGCACTCCGTCGGCCACCGCGAACGTGTCGACCGCCGACCCGCCGGTCAGGTTCTCGACGGCGCTGAAGGCGATCCCGGCGACGGTGCCGGTGTCGGCGCCGCTTACCGTCCAGGCGGTCGCGCCGTTCGGCCCGAACAGGGTGTCGCTGTTGCTGCCGCCGACCAGCGTTTCGATGCTGGTGAAGCCGCTGACGCCGGAGGCGGTGGCGGTCCGCAGGTCGAAGGTGACCGCGGCCGCCGACGCGGAGAAGTCGAGCACGTCGCTGCCGCCGCCGCCGGCGACGATCCCGCTTACCGTGGCGCCCGCGGCGAGGCGGAACGTGTCGATGCCGCCGCCCCCGGCCAGGTTCTCGAAGCCGACGTAGGTCGACCCGCCGCTGACGGAGCCGCTGTCGGCGCCGGTCAGCGACCAGAGGGCGCTCGCCGCCGGGCCGACCAGGGTGTCGGCCGCCCCGCCGCCGATGAAGCGGTCGATGCCGGTGAACGCCGCCGTCCCGGTCGCCGCGGGGATCTGCAGGTTGACCACTACCGGGGTGGTGTAGCCGACGTAGTTGAGCACGTCGGTGCCGGCCGTCCCGCCGCTGAGCGTGGCGAAGCCGGTCACCCCGTCGGCGAAGGTGAACGTGTCGCTGCCACTGCCGCCGGCCAGCCCCTCGAAGCTGGTGAAGGCGAACGTGCCGTTGAGGGTGCCGCCGCCGGGCGCCGTCAGGTTCCAGGCGTTGGTGGTGTTGCCGCCGGTCAGCCAGTCGGCGCCGGTACCGCTGCCGATGGCTGCCTGGATGCGGCTGAAGCTGCCGACGTTGGTGGCGTTCATCAGCAGGAGGTTGACTGCCACCGGGCTGCCGTAGTCGGCATAGCTCAGCGTGTTCACCCCGCCGCCGCCGTCGATCGACGCGGCGGAGGCGAACGCCGCCAGGCTGAACGTGTCGTCGGCAGCGCCGCCCTGGAGCCGCTCGAACGAGGCGAACTGCGTCGCGCCGTTGAGGCTGCTGACCGTCGAGGTGAGCGCCCAGGCATTGACGGTGTCGGGGCCGATCAGCGTGTCGCTACCGCTGCCGCCGGTGAAGCGCTCGAAGCCGGCGAACCCGCCGAGGTTGGTGGCGGTGTTGGTCCGCAGGTCGACGGTGACCGCCGTCGTGGTGCCGATGTACGCCAGTTCGTCGATCCCGCCGCCGCCTGTCAGGCTCTCCACGCCGCTGAACGACATCGTCGGGAAGCCCGGCCCGCTCAGTGTACCACTGCCGATTCCGGTCAGGTTCCACACCGCCAGCGCGTTCGGTCCGACGACGGCGTCTGCCGCGGCACCGCCGACCAGCGTCTCGAACGAGTTGAAGGTGGTGCTACCGTTGAGCGAGCTGAAGCCCGCCGGGTTGAGCGCCCAGGTGCTGGCGGTGTCCGGGCCGATCAGGGTGTCGCTGCCACTGCCGCCGGCGAACCGCTCGACGCCGGCGAATCCGCCGATGTTGGTCGCCGTGCCGGCCTGCAGGTTGACCGTCACCGGCGAGGAGGAGGCGAAGGCGAGGAGGTCGCCACTGCCCCCGCCGCCCTGGACGGTGCCGCTGACAGTGCCGCCGGTGGAAATCACGAAGACGTCGATGCCGCCGCCGCCGGTCAGGTTCTCGATCGCCGTGAAGGCGAATCCGCCGGTCAGGCTGCCGGCGTTGGCGCCGCTAACGGTCCAGGTGGTGTTCGTGCTGGTGCCGAGCAGGCTGTCGCCGCTGCCGCTGCCGCCGACCACCGCGGCGATGGCGGCGAAGGAACCGACCGCGGTGGCGCTGAACGCTTGCAGGTTGACCGTCACCGGCGTGACCAGGGCGGAATAGTCGAGCACGTTGACGCCCGTTCCGCCGTGGACCGTGCCGGACACCGAGCCGCCGGACTGGAAGGCGAACGTGTCAATCCCGCCGCCGCCGGTCAGGTTCTCGAACCCGGCGAACGCGATGCCGCCGACCGTGCCGGCGTTGCCGCCGCTCACCGTCCAGGTGACGCTGCTCGACGGACCGACCAGGGTGTCGACCGCGGCGCCGGCGACGATCGTCTGCACCGCCGTGAAGGTTCCGCCGATGCCCGCGGCGGTCGACGCGGCCAGGTTGACCGTCACGGCGGAGCCGTAGCTGGCGTAGCTGAGGGTGTTGATCCCGCCGCCGCCGCTCACCATGGCGGCGACCGATCCGCCGGGCGCGAACGCGAACGTGTCGGCGCCGCTGCCGCCGATCAACGCCTCGACGTCGGTGAAGGTGAAACCGTTGACGGTGCCGGCGTTCGGGCCGCTGACGGTCCAGGTGGCGGTGCCGTTGCCGCCGATCAGGTTGTCGATCGCCGTTCCGCCGATCAGCGCCTCGATGCCGGTGGCGTGCGCCGCGCCGGCGGTCGCCCCGGTCTGACGATTCAGGAAGATGGCCGACGTGTACGCCGCATAGTCGAGCGTGTCGACCCCGCCGCCGCCGAGGATGTCGCCGGTCACCCCCTGGCCATCGGCAAAGGCGAACGTGTCGGTGTCGGCGCCGCCGGTCAGGTTCTCGATGCCGCTGAAAGACACGGTGCCGTCGAGGTCGCCGGCATTGATGCCGGAGATCGTCCACACGGTCGGCCGGTCGGCGCCGCGGAGGGTGTCGCCGCCGCTGCCGCCGACGAACGCCTCGACGTTGACGAATGCCGCCACCGCCGTCGCGCTGCCGGCACGCAGGTCGATCTGCACCGCGCTGCTGAGTGCGGAGTAATCGAGGGTGTCCGGCCCCCCGGCGCCGTTCAGCGTCCCGGTCACCGTGCCGCCGGTGAGCGCGAAGGTGTCGGGGCCGGCTCCGCCGGTCAGGTTCTCGAACCCGGTGTAGCTGAACCCGCCGTTCACCGTCCCGCTGTTGAAGCCGTTGACCGTCCAGGTATTGAGGAAGTCGGCGCCGATGAGCGTGTCGCTGCCGGCCGAGCCGACCACCGACTGAATGCCGCCGAACACTCCCACCGCGGTGGCGATGCCGGTGCCGAGGTTGCAGGTGATCGGACCGGGAAGGTAGTTGTAGCTGAGCGCATTACTGCCGCCGCCGCCGGCCACCAGCGCGGCGACGCTGCCGCCGGGGTAGAACTGGAAGTTGTCATTCCCACCCCCGCCGAACAGGTTCTCGTAGCCGACGAACGACACCCCGGTATCGAGGAAGCCGGCGTTCGCGCCGTTGAGCGACCAGGTGATCGACAGGTTCGGGCCGAACAGCAGGTCGACGCCGGCGCCGCCGATCAGGGTACCGATGTTGGCGAACCCGCCGACGCCGGTTGCGTAGGGAGTGGCCGGCTGATAGTCCACCCACACCGGGGTGCTGAACGCGGTGTGACTGAGCGTGTTGCTGCCGCCGCCGCCGTCGAGCATCCCCGACACCCCGCCGCCCGGCGCGACGACGAACGTATCGCTGCCGCTGCCGCCGTGCAGGCCCTCGAAGCCGCTGTAGGTGAACGTCCCGGTCAGGGTGCCGTCGTTCATCCCCGTGAGGTTCCAGGTGGTGCTCGTATTGGGGCCGACCAGCTGATCGGTTCCCCCGCCGCCGACGGCCGCCTGGATGTGGCTGAATGCGTCGACGCCGGTCGCCCAGCTGGCCTGCAGGTCGACCGTCACCCCGGTGAAAAAGGCGGCGTAGCTCAGGGTATTGGTCCCGCCGCCGCCGTCGATCGATGCCGCGCTGCCGCCGGCCAGGGCGAAGGTGTCGTCGCCGGCGCCTCCTTTAAGGTTCTCAAAGGAGACGAACCCGGTCGATGCGTTGAGCGTGCTATTGGCCGGCGACGGATTGAGCACCCAGCTGCCCCCGGCGTCGGGGCCGATAAACGTGTCGCTGCCGTTGCCGCCGCCGAAGTTCTCGATGCCGGTGAAGGCGCCGACGTTGGTTGCCGTGCCAGCCGGCAGGTTGACCGTCACGCCGGTGGTGTAGGCACCGAACGCCAGCGCGTCGCTGCCGCCGCCGCCGGCCAGGGTGCCAGCCACGCCGGCGCCGTTGGCCAGCTGGAACAGGTCGCTGCCGCCGCCGCTGGTCAGGTTCTCCACCCCGCTGAAGGTGAAACCGTTGAGCGTCCCGGTGTTCATCCCGGTGACGTTCCAGAAGTTATCGACGTTTGGGCCGACCAGGGTGTCGCCGCTGCCGCTGCCGCCAACCATGCCGCTGACGGCAGTGAACGAGCCGACGGCGGTGGCAGTGAGCGTCGGGAAGCTCACGGTGACGGGCGTCGATAAGGCCGCATAGTTCAGCGTATTCACGCCGCTCGTCCCGTGGACCAGGCCGCTGATCGAGCCGCCGGGCTGGAAGGCGAAGGTGTCGTCGCCGCTGCCGCCGGTCAGATTCTCGAAGCCGGCGAACGACAGCGATCCGCCGAAGGTGCCGCTGTTGGGGCCGGTGACGTTCCAGGTGGTGCTGCTGTTGGCCCCGAACAGCGTGTCGGTTGCCGAACCGCCGACGAATCGATCGATGGACGTAAACGCGCTCACGCCCATGGCCGTACCGTTTTGCAGGTTGGCGAACACCGTGGTGGTGTAGGCCGCATAGTTGAGGACGTCCGTTCCGGCCCCCCCGCCGCTGAGGCTGGCGAACCCGACCACTCCGTCGGCGAAGGTGAACGTGTCACCGCCGAGGCCGCCGGTGAGCGCCTCGAAGCTGGTGAAGGCGAAGCCGCCGTTGAGGGTGCCGGCGCCGCCTACCGTCAGGTTCCACAGGTTCGTTGTGTTCCCGCCGATCAGCGTGTCGCCGAACGTGCTGCTGCCGATCGCCGCCTGGATGTGGCTGAAACTGCCAATGTTGGTCGCCCCACCCGTCTGCAGGTTGACCGTCACCGGACCGGCGAACGCCGCGTAGCTGAGGGTGTTCGTCCCGCCGCCGCCGTCGATCGACGGGGCGAAGATGCTGGTGTTGATGACATAGGTGTCGTCGCCGGCGCCGCCCTTCAGGTTCTCGAAACTGCCAAAGGAGATCGCGTTTACCGTGTTCGGCGAGCCGCTGATGAGCGTCCAGGTGCTGCTGACGTCCGGGCCGATCAGAATGTCGCTGCCGCCCCCGCCGTTCACCTGCTCGATGCCGGCGAACCCGCCGACGTTGGTCGCCGTGCCGGCCTGCAGGTTGACCGTTACCGACGAGGAGGAATAGTTGAACCCCAGGACATCGGTGCCGCCGCCGCCAGTGATCGTGCCGCTCACCCCGACCCCGTCGCTCAGGAAGAACGAATCGTTGGCACTACCGCCGGTCAGGTTCTCGATGCCAGAGAAGGTGAACGACCCGTTGAGGGTCCCGGCGTTGGTGGCAGTCACGCTCCAGCCACTGTTTACGTTCGGGCCGACCAGAATGTCGCCGCTGCCGCTGCCGCCGACCACGCCGCCGATGCCAGTGAACGAGCCGACGGCAGTGGCGGTGAACATCGGGAAGCTCACGGTGACAGGCGTCGATAAAGCCGCATAGTTCAGCGTATTCAGGCCGCTCGTCCCATTGACCAGGCCGCTCACCGACCCGCCGGGCTGGAAGACGAACGTGTCGTCGCCGTTGCCGCCGGTCAGGTTCTCGAAGCCGGCGAACGACGCCACTCCCCACAGCTCGCCGGCGTTCGTCCCGCTGATCTTCCATAGGTTGGTGGCGTGGATCCCGGTCAGCACGTCGTTGACGTTCGCGCCGCCGACGAATCGCTCGATGCCAAAGTAGCCGGCCGTCAGCGCGGGGCCACTGGCGACGGTGATCTGGCCGGTACTCAGGTTGGCGAATACGGGCGCGGTGTAGGCAGCGCAGCTGAATACGTCGGTGCCGGCCCCGCCGTCCAGGGTGGCGAAGCCGGTCACGCCGTCGGCGAACGCGAACGTATCGTTGCCGCTACCGCCGATCAGCCCCTCGAAGCCGGTGAAGGCGAATGCGCCATTGAGCGTGCCGCCACCGGGCGACGTCAGGTTCCAGACGTTGGTGGTATTGTCGCCGATCAGGAAGTCTACACCGTAGTTGCTGCCGACCGCTGCCTGAATGCGGCTCAGGCTGGGGACGTTGTTCGCCCAACCCATTTTCAGGTCGACCGTGATCGTGCTCCCGAAGGCGGCATAGTTCAGGCCATTCGTGCCGCCGCCGCCGTCGATCGCCGGCATCCCGGCGTTCCCGGTGAAGGCGAAGGTGTCGTCGCCGCTGCCGCCTTTGAGCCGCTCGAAGCCGAAAAAGAAGGTCGCGTTGACCGTGTTGGGCGGACCGTTGTTGAGCGTCCAGGTGCTGCTGACGTCCGGGCCGATCAGGGTGTCGCTGTTGCCGCCGCCGTTCACCTGCTCGATGCCGATGAAGCCGCCAACATTGGTGGCGGTTCGCGCTTGCAGGTCGACGGTCACGCCGGTGGTGTAGCCGGCATAGGCCAGGGCATCGTTGCCACCGCCGCCGCCGTCGAGGGTGCCGGCGACCCCTGATCCGTCGGCGAGGAAGAACCCGTCAAACATGCCGCCGCCGGTCAGGTTTTCCACGTCAGTGAACGACATGGGCGGCACGCTCGGCACGCTCGGCACGCTGAGCTGGCCGGCGCCGAAGCCGGTCAGGTTCCAGAACGTCTCCAGGTTGGGTCCGACAAGCGTGTCCGTGCCGCCGCCGCCCATCACCTGCACCGGGCCGGACAGCAGGAAGCCGGCCGTGGGGATCGCGCTGACGTCGATGACGTTGGCCCCCGGTCCGCCCTGGATCAGAATCCAATTGACGGCGGTACACGGGGCGGGCACGCCGCTCGGGTTGAGGTTGTTCACCAGCACATTGTTGGTCACCGGGTCGCGGGTGATCTGGATGGCGTCGGCGCCGTCGCTGACCACCTGGAGCAGCCCGGCGTTCAGCGTGGCGGTCACCGCCGGTACAGCCCGGTCTTCCAGCCGTTCCAGCCACGGACGGGCGAGACGGACCAGCGGACTGGCCACGGATCGGCGGGTGGGCCGCAGGCAACGCTGTCGGGAAGCGGAGGTGCGAAACATGGCGGGATCCTCAGCAGGGAGGGCGCGACAAAACCGACAACCGGGGGTATTTGCGGAAGATACGATTAAAGATACGCAAATCTGTCGGACTTTACCGCAAAAAGACGGACAGGACGGTGGAAGTGCGATGCGGCGGGGAGGACGGCTCGCCTCTCCGCCATGCGCGTGAAGCGGCGGCGCGGCGCTCAGAAGACGTAGCGGGCGGCGATGTACCACAGGTTGAGAGCGGTTTTCGTGTGGACGTCGGCGGTGGTTTCCCCACCGAGGCGAACTTCCCACTGGCGAGCGGCGGGAAACAGTCGGGCGGCCACGCCGGTGTCGACCAGCACCAGCCGCGGCCGCGCCTGTCGATCACTGATACAGGTGACGTCGGCGTAGGCGTAGCACGGCCAGTCGCCGAGGTCGCAGGTGAGGTAGCCGCGCGCCATCAGAAACGGCTTGAACAGCTCGCCGTCGTTGCCAACCATCTCCTTGGTCGGGTAACAGCCGACGCTCACGAAGGTGGCCCGCGTCACGTCGAACCCGGTCTGCCCCAGTCGCTCGTACTCGGCGGACAGGTAGTACCGATTCTCCAGCAGCGCGCCGTCGTTGATCCCGTAAGGCGTGACGAGGTTCTGTCCGCGGTTGAGGTTGTTATACGAGTAACCCGATACTCGCGCCTCCCACGGTCCCGCATAGTTCCACGCCACCCCGCCGCCGAGGTCGAGCTGTCGCTTGCTGAACCCCAGCCCGCCGTCGCGGCCGTTGGTCACGCTGTACTCCGGTCGCTGCCCCCAGAAGCGCAGGTCGGAGTACAGGTAAAGGCGCTGCTCCTGCCAGAGCCAGAAGTTCACGTTGAGGTCGATGGAGAACGACGGGTGGTAGCGGTTGCCATTGGGGGCCACCTTCGGCCCGTCGCCAAAGATGCGCAGGCCAGCAAGCCCCCACGCGGTTTGCCACGCCGGCGGTTCCGGCGCGGCGGCGGCAACCCCGACCGGGGCGGCCAGCACCGGCGCCGGTTCGGCCCCGTTCGCCGCCTTTGCATCAACGGAATTCGGCTGAGCGGACAGGGGCGCGGCGAGCAGGAGAAGCGGCAGCCAGGTGAGAAGTGTCCGTTCCATGCCCGTCCTCCGTCGTCCGCGATCCCAAAAACGCCGCAACCGACCGGCGTTATCCTGAACCATCGGAGGTCCGATTTAGGGATCTACCGCAAACGACGGGTGAAGCGATTGTGCCGGGGATGACGGCGGCGTTATCCCCGGCACAATCGCTACAGATTGCCCCAACGATCACCCTGGAACGGCAAGCCCCCGTTGCCGCATCGTCACTCCGGCCGGCCGACCAGCCGCAACAGCATGCCGTGCAACGGCAGCAGCGGGGTGCGGATGCTGTGCGCGTGGTGGAACGCCGCCACCGGCTCGCTGGCCAGGTCCTTCAGCCCGTGGTGGCCGTTGCCGCCGAACTCCTGGGCGTCGGTGTCGATCACCTTGTGATACGTGCCGGCGAACGGCACCCCGAGGCGAAACTCGGGGAAGTGGTTCTTCGACAGATTGATCAGGTAGACCAGCAGATCGTTGTACCCCTGATCGTAGCGGAGGAAGGCGACGATCAGGTGCCGCGGGTTGTTGCACTCGATCCACTCGAAGCCGTTGGGGATGTTGTCCCCCTGGTGCATCGCCGGGACGAACCTGTACACCTCGTTCAGCCGTTTGACGTACCACTGCATCGTCTTGTGGAGATGGTCCCAGGTGGACGCCCACGGCAGCGGCTCCTCGGCGTTCCATTCGCTCTTCTGGCCGAACTCCTGGCCCATGAACAGCAGCTTCTTTTGCGGGTAGCCAAACTGCAGCAGGTAGAGCAGACGCAGGTTGGCGAACTTGTCGAAGTCGCTCAGATCCTCGGTCTTGTTCACCATGCTCCGCTTCATGTGGACCACCTCGTCGTGGCAGAGCGGGAGCAGGAAGTTCTCCGTGTGGTGGTACAGCATCGGATAGGTCAGGTCGTTGTACACGTCGCTGCGGCGGGCATAGGGGGCGCGGAAGAACTTCATCATGTGCGAGGTGCAACCCAGGTCCCACTTGAAGTCGAACCCGTGTCCGCCGGTCTCGACGGGGTGAGTGACGCCAGCGGCGATGGTCGAGTCCTCGGCGATCAGCAGGGTCTCCGGGGACTCGTCGCGCATCGCCTTGCACATCGCCTGCATGAACTGAAACCCCTCCGGATTGTGGCAGTTGCCATGCGTCGTCAGGAAGGTGCGGTACTTGTCCTCGGTGGCGAACTCGTAGTGGTGGAACTGTCCGGCGGCGTCGAAACGGAAGCCGTCGATAAAGAACTCCTCGACCCAGTGGAAGAGACTGGAGATCAGAAAACTCTTCACCTCGTTGCGGGCGAAGTCGAAGTAGTAGGTGCCCCACGGGGTGTGCTTGCGGTCGGGAATCGGGCACTCGAACAGGTTGCAGTCGTTGTCGTACAGCGCCAGCCCGGTGTGGTCGGTCGGGAAGTGAACGAGCACGGCGTCGAGGATCACCCCGATACCGGCGGCGTGGAAGGCGTCGACCAGCTGCTTGAAATCGGTCGGCGTGCCCAGCCGCGACGTCGGCGCATAGAAGCCGATCACCTGGTAGCCCCACGACGGCACATAGGGGTGTTCCAGGATGCCCATCAGCTCGACGTGGGTGTACTCCATGTACTTGACGTAGGGCACCAGCTCGTCGATCAGCTCCAGGTAACTGAGCGGCCGGCCGTCCTTGAACCGCCAGGACAGCGGGTGGACCTCAAAGATGTTGAGCGCGCCACCCAGCTTGTCGGCCATCGGCAGCCGCGGGTGCTTGAACTCGAAATACGTCTCGGCGAAGATCGGCGTACGGTTGAGGTTGTTTTCGAGCATGCGGGCGAACGGATCGACGCGGTAGTCCCAGCCGCGGCCGGGGCGGTCGAGGGCGAACTTGTAGGTGAAGCCGTGTTGCAGTCCCGGCACGATGCCTTCCCACACGCCGGTGGTGCCGCGCTGAGTCAGCGGGTGAGCGTCGGGGTTCCAGCCGTTGAACGACCCGACCACCGCCACGCGGGCGGCATTCGGCGCCCACACCGCGAAACGCACCCCGCCGTCGACCAGGTGGGCGCCGAGGAAGCGATGGGCGTGGCGTTGCTCGCCCATGTTGAACAGGTAAAGATCCAGACCGGGAATACAGCGGGGGTCGCTCGCGTCGGCGGGCTGCTCGCGGCGGGGTGGAGCGGCTACCGACTCCGGGGCGGAAGGTCGGCGGGTTAGTTTCGTGTCAGTCGAAGGCATGCTCATCTTCCCGGTTAGGCGCAGGCGGACGGCCGCGGAACGGCGGGTCGGCCCGGTTCACGGTCGTTTTATCGATCCCGTCGGGATCGGCAGCGCAGTCCGGGGAGGGCAGAAAGGGCCGTTTCGAGATCGTCAAAGGATTAACCAGGCGCTTACCGGGTCAGCGCGAACACTTGCGCCTGCCAGGGGGCCAGGTCGAGGTACAGGCCGCGGCCGGCCATCTCGTCGCCCGAGCGCTCGTAGCGGGCGGTGCCGAGCAGGTCTTCCAGCTGCCAGGTCCGGCCGTGCAGCTCCAGATAACCCGGCCGGGCGTAGCACTGGCTCGGGTGCGCAGCGTAGTTCACCACCGCCAGCAGCCGCTCGTCGCCCAGCCGCCAGCTGAACGCCAGGAAGTCGTCCCACGTCGGGTTGCCGTCCCACGCCGGCGCGCACTCGACCAGCCGCCAGTCGCCCTCGCGGACCGCCGGCCGCTGCAGCACCGCCAGCAGCGCGTCGTAGAACTCGCGCACCGCCCGGTCGACCGGCTCGTCGGGGCCGCGGACGAGGTGCGGGCTGATCCGCTTCCTCCGTCCGTCCAGCTGCCCCTGGTGGAAGAACCGCAACCCCGGCGCCAGGTACGTCACCACCGCCGCCGCCGGGTACATCTCCGGTGAGAACGCCGTCGTCGCCCGCGGTTCGTCGTGGTTCTCCACAAAGCGCGCCAGCTTGCGCTGGAAGTCCAGCCCGGCGACGAAGTGGTCGTGAACCGGCCGCGCCTTGCCCTCGCGCAGCCGGTCGTACAGCCGCTTGTCGTAGGTGTAATCGAACCCCAGCTGCTGCAGCTGATATTCGCGATCCCAGTACACCTCGGCCATCAGCTTGAACGACGGCGCGCGGCTGCGGACGTGGGCGATGGCCCGCGGCCAGAACGCCTCGGCCTGCCGGCCCCAGGTGTGTGCGAACACGTCGGGCAGCACCAGCATGGCCATGTCGCAGCGCACCCCGTCGCACTGGCTGGCCACCTTCGCCAGCTCGGCGATCATGGCGTCCTGTACCGCGTGATTGGCGTAGTTCAGCTGCAGGGTGTCGGGCCAGCCGGGGAAGTACGGGTCGCGGCCGTGCGCGAACACCCGGTCGCCGCCGCGCGAGCGGAGGCGGATGTAGTTGTCCGGCTGGCGGGCCAGGTCGTCTTCGGTGCCGGTAATGTAATACTCGGGATGGCGATCGACCCACGAGTGATCCAGGCCGGTGTGGTTGGGCACGAAGTCGAGCATCAGCCGCAGGTTCCGCTCGGCCAGACGCTGGCGAAACCGGGCCAGGGCGGCGTCGCCGCCGAGCGCCGGGCTGACGGTGTAGCCGGTGATGGCGAACCCGGACCCGCCAATGTCGTCCTCCGTGAGATCGGAGAGGGTTTCCTCGTATTCCTTGCGCCAGTCAGGGTGTCGCCGCGACACGTCGCGCCCGGCCGACCCGGTCTGCCACACGCTGAGCAGCCACACCCAGTTGAAGCCGAGCCGGGCCAGCCGGTCGAGGTCGGCGTTGGGCACGTCGTCGAGGGTGGCGCGCCAGCCGAGCCGCCGCGACAGATCGGTCAGCCAGACGCGGGTGTTGACCTGGTAGAGTGACGGATAGCGTGGCGCGGGCATCGGCGTGGGCCTTTCGGCTTACTCGGTTGCCGGCGCACCCGGCGCCGGCCTTACAGGAAACAATACACCACCCGTCCAGCCGGGGGAACCGGCCCCGCCGCGACGATTCGCTACAATCGTCCCCACGTCGCCCCCGGTCGGGAGAGTGCCGCCATGCCGCGCATCGTCTGCGAGGTCCGCCTGGAGCCGCCCGCGCTGGAGCGCCTCGATCAGCTGTGCCCCGGCGAGGTGGCGACGGTAGCGCCCCATGACGCCGGCTGGGAGCTGCCGCCGGATTTGGCTCGCACCGTCGAGATCCTGCTGTGCAAACGTCCGCCCGACAACCTGAACGACCTGGCGGCACTGCGGCTGATTCAGATTAGCACCGTGGGTTATGAGCACCTGCGCGAGCGCGGCTTCGCCGACCGGCCGGTGCAGGTGTGCAACGCTCGCGGCATCTTCGACACCGCCATCGCCGAGTGGTGCGTGGCGATGATGATTGCTCTGGCCCGCGACCTGCGCGGCATGCTCCGCAACCAGGACCACGCGGTGTGGATGCGCTCGGACCGTTACCAGCAGGAGGTCCGCGGCTCGACCGTCGGGCTGTGGGGTTACGGCGGTATCGGCCGGGCGACGGCGCGGCTGGCGAAGGCGCTGGGCATGACGGTTCACGTCCTGGCACGCCACGGCGTTGGTCGCCGCGACGGCTACTATACGCCACCCGACGCCGGCGACCCCGACGGCCGACTGCCGGACCGCGTGTTTTCCCCGGCCGAACGGACCGAGTTCCTCGGCGGCCTCGATTTCCTGGTGCTGGCGCTGCCGCACACCCGCGACAGCGACGGGCTGATTGGCGAGGCGGAGCTACGTGCCCTGCCGCGGCACGCCTTCCTGCTCAACCCGGCGCGCGGGCCGATCGTGCAGGAGGCGGCGCTGCTGCAGGCGCTGCGGCAGGGGACGATCGCCGGCGCGGCGCTGGACACGCACTTCGCCTATCCGCTGCCGGCCGACCACCCCTTGTGGCGGTTCCCGAACGTGATCCTGACGCCGCACGTCTCCGGCGCCGATCGCAGCCGGCAGTTTCCCGCCCGCATTGGCGAGCTGATCGTGGCCAACGTGGAGCGATACCTGATCGGCCAGCCGCTGCTGAACGAACTGACGCGGCGCGAGTGGTTGGAGGCATAAGGCGCCCTATTCCGCCCGATGCGGTTCTGCTGTCGATCGATCCCGGACCACGCCAGCCAGGTGGATCAGTTTCGTCTGCGGCTCGTGGTAGCGACGGTAGTAGTGTGTCAGCGTGGTGTAGGTGAACAGCGCGTTGATCGCGCGGATTCGGAGCAGCGCCCAGAATAGCAGGTAGGCGACCGCCACCGCCGCCAGCTTGACCGGGACCAGCCCCAGCCACCGCAGCCACGGCGACCACTCGCTCAGCCACGCCGCCGCCAACCAGCCGGCCGGGATGCTCGCCGCGAAGTACAACAGGACCGCCCACGAGTGCCCCGCCTCGACCGCGTGGCGCGGGCAGTACGCCATGCAGCGCATGCAGCTGGCGCAGTCAAACGTCCAGTATGGCCTCGGCCGCTCCCCGCCAATCATGCGGATCGCCCCGAGCGGACACCGGCGGGCGCACTCGCCGCACCCGCTACACGTGTTGTTGGCGAAGAACAGCTTGACGAGGAAAAACCGCCCCATGATGAGATACAGGAGAGAAATGGGTAGTAGCCCAATTCCCAGCGCGAGAGACACGAACCCGGCGAAGGACCTTCGCCCAGCCAGAAGCGATTCGATGAACCCGGCCGCGCGTGGTTGGGCGCGGTCCTCCAGGGCGGCGACGTGGGTGGGCGGCAGGCCGGTGTGCAGCGAGGTCCAGTTCACCGGCATGTCGATCGCGCGAACGCCGCGGACGCGGTAGCCTTTCAGCCACAGCAGCAGGGCGAGCAGGTAAGCACAGGTGCCGTCGAGGCCAGGGATATGCCACCGGCCGACCAGGAACCCGCCGCGGGTGACGACGACGAAGGCGTGCGCGCCGTGGCCGCGCGGCATCCCCAAAACGAACTTCATCGCCTGCCAGGGCGCGGTGAAGGCATGCGTGGGACTCAGCACGCCGACCAGCGTCGCGGCGCCGGCAGGGTCCGCCGGTGGTCCGCCGCGAACGATCTGACGGAACTCCGCAGGGACGCCGTGCGCTGTCGCCGCCTCCGCCATCCATTCCGCGACCCGCAATGTGTTGCCGGTGCCGGAATAGACATGCATCGACACCCGGTCGTAGCCAGGCCGTTTCGCTATCGCCGTGTTGCACCCGGACATGACAGGGCCCTCCCGGATGCGAGATGAGATTTTTCCCTCCAATTATTCTACGACGAAAGGCACCTCTCGTGACGAAAGGGAGTAGCGATCGGCCGACATTCGTTACCCCTGCCGGTCAAGCTCGGCGAACAGGGTAGCTACGGGCAGCGAAAACCCTGGCACGACCGTTTCGCCGTCGAGCGTGTCGGCAACACCGAGGGTGATGGCCTTCGTCGGTGTCGTGTAAACGGCGACGGTTCGCGTGTCCGGGTCGACCTCCCACACCCGTTCCACGCCAGCGGCGAAGTAGTCCCGCCGCTTGGCCGCCATCTCGCCGGGGGTGTTGCTCGAGCTAAGCACCTCGACGACGAGATTGGGGGCAAGGCGTGGGACCGGCGCGGTCGGGCGTTTTCGGTTTGGAGTGCGATCCCAGCTGATGAAGGCCACATCCGGGATGCGCACCAGGTCAGGCATCAGCTCCGTCGCCCCATCCGCTCCGGTGACGAAACCCAAGTTGCGCGGGATGACCACGGCGTTCAGCAAACCGGCTAGGAAGACGGCCAGGTTCGACTCGGTCAGGCCCATGACCTTCTCCAGCAACACCCCGTCGACCAGTTCACACAGCTTCCCTCTGCGCTCGGCGAGGTCGATCACATCCTGCACGCACGCCATCCCCGGCGGCGGGCGGAAGCGGATGCGACGCGGGTCGACGCCGCCAAGTCGGTCAATCAGGTCGGCGAGGGTTTCGATCTGTGGCGGGGCTGCAACAACGCTGGCCATTCGTTCGTCCTCCGGTGTTCTACACCCTACCGCGCCCACAGTTTGCGGTCGAGGCTGCGATAGCCGATCGCCTCGACGACGTGCTCGGCGCGCACCGGATCGCTGCCGTCGAGGTCGGCGATCGTCCGCGCCACGCGCAGGATGCGATCGTGCGCCCGCGCCGACAGCCCTAGCTCGTCCATCGCCTGTTGCAGCACACCCCGCCCGTCGGCGCCCAGCCCGCAGTAGCGCCGCAGCTGGCGCGTGGTCATCATCCCGTTCAGGCACGTCGAGTCGGCACCGAACCGCTCGCGCTGGATCGCGCGCACTCGCCCCACCTGCTCGCGCATCTGCCCGCTGCTGGTGCCGTCGGCCGACGCCGCCAGCTCCTGAAACGGCACGCTCGGCACCTCGATGTGCAAATCAATGCGATCGAGCAGCGGGCCGGAGACCTTCCCCATGTAGCGATCGATCAGCTGCGGGTTGCACTTGCAGGCATGCCGCGGATCGCCGAGATAGCCGCATGGGCACGGGTTCATCGCCGCCACCAGCATGAAGCGGGCCGGGAACGTGGTCGACCGCAGTGCCCGCGAGATCGTCACCGTGCCGTTCTCCAGCGGCTGCCGCAGCGCCTCCAGCGAGCGCCTATTGAACTCGGGTAACTCGTCCAAAAAGAGCACGCCATTGTGTGCCAGCGTGATGTCCCCCGGCGCTGGCGGGTTGCCCCCGCCAACCATGCCGGCATCGCTGATGGTGTGGTGTGGCGTGCGGAACGGCCGGCAGGTGACCAGCGGCGCACCGCCCAGCCGGCCGGTGGCGCTGTACACCCGCGTCGTCTCCAAGCTCTCGGCCTCGGTGAGCGGCGGCAGGATGGTCGGCAGCCGGGCAGCCAGCATCGACTTGCCGCAACCGGGGGCGCCGAGCATCAGCACTCCGTGGTTGCCCGCCGCCGCCACCGTCAACGCCCGCTTGGCGAACTCCTGGCCGCGGACGTCGCAGAAGTCGACCTCGTAGCGGTTCAGCCCGGCGAACAGCTCATCCACGTCGGCCGTCACCGGCTCCAGGTCCAGCTGCCCGGACACCAGGCCGACCGCCTCGGCGAGCGTGTTCACCCCGAACACCTCGACCGCCTTGACCACCGCCGCCTCGCGGGCGTTGGCCGCCGGCACCAGTAGCTTTGCGCACGCCGCGGTCGGCCGCCGCCATCGCCATGCTCAGCGCCCCGCGCACCGGCCGGACATTGCCGTCCAGCGCCAGCTCGCCGGCGAATGCGAACGTCTCCAGGCCGTCCGGCGCCAGCTGATCGGTCGCCACCAGGAACGCCAGCGCGATCGGCAGGTCGAACGCCCCGGCGTCCTTTTTCAGCTCGGCCGGCGCCAGGTTGATCACCGTCCGGCCGGGATGTCGGCGATAGCCCAGGTTGACCATCGCCCGCTCGATGCGGTGGATGCTCTCGCGCACCGCCGCCTCCGGCAGCCCGACCAGGACAGTTTTCGGCAGCCCGACCGCCACGTCGACTTCCGCCACCACCGGGACGGCGTCGATCCCCACCAGCGCGAACGTGTTCAGCTTGGCCAGCATGGCGACTCCTCCGCCCTCGCCGCGATTGTACGCGCGATCACAAGTGTACTGATGTTCTAGCCGTGTCGCTCACTGACAGCAATCAAAAAATCGAAACCGTCTCCGTTTTCGACCGTATGTTGGGATGCCGCCGCTGGGATGTTTAGAATGGTGTCGGATCCTGGGAGGACGCCATGACCGTAACCGTCGAACTCGAGGTGCCCGCTGACCTGGCCCGCCTTCACCTGCCGGACGCGGTGGCGGCGCGCCTGCAAGCGCTGCTCGACCGTCAGGACGCCGGACAGCCGCTGACCGCCGACGAACGGGCCGAGGCCGAAGGGCTGGTCCACCTGGCGGATCTGCTGACCCTTTTGCGCTTACGAGCCGAGCGACGTCGGCCATGAGCGAGGTTCCCGCGGCTGGAACGCCATTCGCACCTTCGCTGCTGAGCTACGACCGCGCGGCGGTTTGTGGTCTAGTGAGGAGGAGGACGGAACGGTCGCGAAGGTGCATGCCATGTACGTCTGGGTCGGCACGTCGGGATACTCGTATCCGAACTGGGTCGGCGACTTCTATCCGGAGGGGACACGGCCGGAGAAGATGCTGCCTTTCTACTGCGGACAGTTTCCGCTGGTGGAGCTGAACTTCACGTTCTACCGTCCGCCGACGCGGGCGCAGCTGGTGCGGCTGGCGGACAAGACGCCGGCGGGATTCCAGTTCGTCGTCAAGCTGCCGCAGACGATCAGCCACGACCACAGTCCGCTTGACCTGCCGGGGTTTCGCCATGCCGTCGAGGGGCTGGCGGAGCGCGGGCAGCTGGCCGGGCTGCTGGCACAATTCCCGCAGTCGATGCACTGCACCCGGGCTGCGTGCGACTGGGTGTCGACCGTCAGCGCCGAGTTGAGCCACCTGCACCTGGCGGTCGAGTTCCGGCACAAGTCGTGGACGCGGTCGGGGCTGCCGGCATGGCTGGCGGAGAAGGGGCTGGACCTGGTCGCCGTCGACGTGCCCGATCTACCGGGACTGTTCCCGCGCGGCTGGGTGCAGTCGACCAGCACCGCCTACATCCGTCTGCACTCGCGGAACGCCGACAAGTGGTTCAGGGGCGACGGCGAACGGTACGACTATGATTACCCGGACGACGAGCTGAACGAGTGGGTCGCCAAGCTGGTCCGCCACGATGCGCTGGGAACGACCGAGCGGGCGCTGCTGCTGTTCAACAACTGCCAGCGAAGCCAGGCGGCGGTCAACGCCCGACGGATGATCGAGCTACTCGGCACCCAGGCGCCGCAGCTGAACGTCATCGGCCCGTTCGCCGCCGCCCGGCCAGTGCAAAAGACACTGTTTACCTGACCCGGATGCCTTATGCCCGCCACGCCGATCGTGCTGGTCGAACTCACCTCCGAGCACCTGCCGGCGGTGCGGGCACTGTGGCAGGCGAGCGAGGGGCTGACGCTCCGCGACGCCGACTCACCCGAGGCGCTGGCCCGCTACCTGGCGCGAAACCCGAGACTGAGCGTGGCGGCGTTCGCCGGCGGCGAGCTCGTCGCCGCCGCACTGTGCGGACACGACGGACGCCGCGGCTATCTCCATCACGTCAGCGTCCACCCAGCGCATCGCCGGCGCGGCATCGGCCGGCGACTGGTATGCCTGCCTCGACCGCCTTGCCGCCGAGGGGATCGACAAGTGCCACCTGTTCGTGCGCCGACAACGAGGCGCGCGGGCGTTCTGGCGGCGGCTCGGCTGGCAGAGCCGCGCCGATGTCGAGATCTACTCGATCACGCGGCCAGGGCATGACAACGCCTGACTGGTTGCGTCATTTCCCCCGCCCAGTTGGCCGCCGCGTCGGGTCGACGCGCTCCACGACCCGCTCGCCGCGAAGGGCGGCCAGCTCGTTGCCTCCCGCTGTCGACATCGGGGCGGCGCCCAGCAGCGGCGCGCCCCGCGGCGTGCTGCTCGACCTCCTCCTGACCGCCCCTGCCGTTCGCACACCACCTGCATCCCCAGTTCGCCGCCCGCGCTGCCCGGATCGTGCGCAGTGCCTCGTGGAACGCCTCCTCGGCGACGTCCAGCTTGCCGACCAGCGCCGCCCCGACGCCCCAGCCTTCCATGTAGTACGCGCCGTTACCCCAGGCGTGGTGGCTGTAGTCGTCCTTGGTCCGCTCCACCGACTTCGCCAGCAGCTTCAGCCCGGCACTGCCGGCGCCGGTGGCGCACAGGTACAACCCCTGTGTCTCCAGCAGGTTCAGCTCCAGCTTGCGATTATTTCTGTCCGCCTGCGCCGCCTGCCGCAGCACCTCGATCTCCGGCAGCGCCCGCTCCGGCTCGCCGCGTTTGAGGTACACCGTGCCGCCGCCAGGTAGCTCCCTGCGCCTTGTCGCCCTTGCCCTTGCGTGCGGATCGCTCGCCGCGCGCACCTCGTCGGCGATGCGCAGGGCGGCGTCGTAGTCGCGCTCGGCCAGGTAGAGGCGGAAGAACGGCAGCCGCAGCTCGTGGCCGTTGTCCTTTGACCTCGCGGACGATCGCCTCGGCCTCCGTGTATCGCCCGTCGTGCGTGAGGGAGACGAGCAGCGTTTGCAGGTGGTGCGAGTGCTGCCAGTCGTCCTTCGAGCGGACGTTCTCACGCCGGTGGTAGGCCCGCTGCAGCTCGATGGCGCGGGCCGATCGATCACTCGTCTTCGCCCACCGGCCGAGCCGCGTCGCCAGGTGCGCTCTGCATGTGGAAGGCGGGGATGCCGGGCGAGGAGACGAAGTGGCCGCCTCGGCGTGCGGCCAGCCGAGCCGCCGACGCTGGCAGTTCTCGAAGTGGTGCAGCAGTTCGTGGTTGGCGCCGGGGTGCAGCGGGTTGATCCGTACCAGCGCCGCCTTGTAGAACGGTGCCGACGACGCCTTGCCGCCGAACAGCCCCGACCCGCCGGCCAGTTGGAAGCGCGGTAAACACGTTTCCTCGTCGTCCTCATGCAGCCGCGATCAGCTCGTCGATCGTGGCGATCGCCTTCGCTTCCGCTGCTCAGAGTCGCCGGTGCCCGGCAGGTGGCCTTTTCCCGCATCGTCGCCTTGATGAGCATCTGCTCGCGCACGTTGGCGTGGTCCTTCAGCTCCCACGCCTTCAGCAGCCGCCTTCGTCGGATCGCCCTTGCCCCATCGCTCCAGGGCGCGGGCCAGCCCCCAGTAGGCCATCAGGCGTGCGGGTCGTGCTGGATCGCCGTCTCGAACGACCGCGACGCCTCCATCCACACATAGGAGTACCAGTACCCCAATCCCTGGTCGAAGTAGTCCTGGCACGCTGACGAGGTGGTGCTGATGCGATAGCGGAGCACGCACTGGTCGAGGACGCGCTTCGCCGGAGCGAGGCCGGTCCGCGGCATGCGCGCGGGCGGGGCAGCGGCGAACGCGACGGTGCCGAGGAGAATGGCGAGGCAAGCGGAGAATCGGTGCGACGGCATGCGGCAGGTCCTGCGGAGGGAGCGAAACCGGGGGTGATCCAGGTATTGTGACGGAGGCGTCCGCCGGCACCAAGGGAAATCGGTCCGAACGGCGTCATGGCGACGGTTTCGCGAGTCGATTCATCGTGGCGGGAAAAAAGTCAGGGCCGGGCGCACACCGGCGAAACACGATCTACACTTGCATGACGGTGGAAATGTCCCGTAATTCCCTGACGAATGGGTCCAACCGGATGCTGGGTCGCGTCTTCCTCGGACGATATGAGACGACCCGTCTGCTCGGCGAAGGGGGGATGGGTCGGGTTTACCTGGCCCGTCAGGTGGACCTCGGCCGGCAGGTGGTGGTCAAGGTGATGCACGACCACATCGCCGCCGATCCCGCGTTTCGGGAGCGGTTCCTGCGCGAAACCCGCGCCATGATCCGCTTTCAACACCCTTATGCCGTCACGCTTTACGATGCGTCGCTCAATGAGACCGACCCGTGCATCGTCATGGAGTACATCCACGGCGAGCCGCTCGACCTGGTGCTCGCCCGCAACCGCCGGTTCGACGTCAACCGCATCGGCCGGCTGGTGCAGCAGCTGTGTGAGGTGCTGTACGCCGCCCACCAGCAGGGGATCATCCATCGCGATCTGAAGCCCGCCAACCTGATGATCGTCGACCCGGACACCCCGTACGAGCTGCTCAAGGTGATGGACTTCGGGCTGGCCAAGCTGGTCGAGCCGGAGCCGCGGATCGGCGTCACCAACCACGAGTTCGCCATCGGCACGCCCGGCTACATGTGTCCGGAACAGGCCCGCGGCGAGGAGATCGATCACCGCGGCGACCTGTACTCGGTCGGCGTGATCCTGTTCGAGCTACTCACCGGCCAGCTGCCGTTCTCCGGCGGGTCGACGATGGACATCCTGCTGGCCCACGCCACCGAGGAGGTGCCGGCGTTCTCCAGCCTCGGGGCAGGGGTGCAGGTGCCGGCGGAGATCGAGCGGGTGGTGATGCAGTGCCTGGCGAAAGACCCCGCCCAGCGACCGCAGCACGCCCGCGAGCTGGCCGACCTCTACGCCGATGCGCTGGCGACCCACAAGGCGCAGCAGATGCTGGCGACCACTCCGGGGCCGACGTCTCCCTCGGGCCAGGGCGGGTTGCGTCCGCCGCGCGAACAGCCGGCGTGGGGCCGTGGTCCGCACGACGCCGCCCGGCCGCCGGTTTCGGCGGCTTCGCTGGCCGGCGGCCCGTCCGTCGCCTCGATGCCGACCTCGGTCGTCAACGTCCCGGCTGGCCCGGTCGAGGCCACCCCGCCATCGGCCACCCACGCGACGATCAAGAGTCCGACCGCCCTCACCGTGCTGCAAGACCCGCTCGCGATCGTCCACCACATCGAGGCGTGGATGCCGGAGACGATCGCCCGCTACAAGCTGAGCGGGTTCATCCAGGACGTCGGCGGCGAGCTGATCGAGAGCGTGCCGGGGAAGATCCGGGTCCGGCTCGGCGGCAAGGGCTGCGTCTATGTCGTGCCGTCGCGCAGGCTGGCGTGGCTCGGCCTGGGGCGCCGCCCGCTGATCGACGTCGAGCTGCGCCTCCAGCGCTCGGACAGCGGCCGCGACAACCACCTGAAAATCATGGTCATCTTCCGCGCCAGCGATGCCGACACCAGCGCCGACGCCGCCTGGCGCGAGGTGTGCGGACAGATCTTCTGCGACCTCCGCGCCTACCTGATGGGCCAGACGGGAGGCGGACGGCCCGGCGGACCGTGACCCGTGACGGCCCGGTCCGCCTTTGTACCGCCCTGGCCGGTCAATGACCGACAGCAGCTCAGCCGAACCACGGCGGCATCTGGCCGACCGACGGCAGCTTGACCACGCTGACGTGGGTAATCTGCGGAGTGCCCGCACCTCGGCCAGCGCCTCCTCCGGCGGCAGCGCATCCAGGTTGAGCACCGCCACCGCCTCGCCGCCCTTGGTCTGCCGGCCGACGGTCATCTGGGCGATGTTGACCTGGTGCTTGCCGAAGAGGGTGCCGATGAAGCCGATCAGCCCCGGCACATCGCGGTGGGTGAAGATCAGCATGACGCCGTCGAGATAGGCGTCCAGGTGGTGCTGGTTCAGCTGTACCAGTCGCAGGTACTGGTGACCGAACAGGGTGCCGGCGGCGGTGAACACCTGCCGGTCGGTGTGCAGGTCGACGCGGACGACGGTGCTGAAGTCGCCCTTCTGCGACGACCGCTGCTCGACGATCTCGATGCCGCGCTCGGCGGCGAGCACCGGGGCATTGACGATGTTCACCGTCTGAGCCATGTGGTGCTCGAGCAGCCCGGCGGAAAAGGCGGCGGTGATCAGCCGCGTCGAGCGGCGAGCGACCTCGCCCTTGTAGATCACCTCGGCCTTCTGGATGGTGCCCTGCGCCATCTGGCCGAGCAGCAGCCCGAGCCGCCGCGCCATGTCGACATAGAGCCGCATCTCCTCCAGCTCGGCGCGGTCGACGGCGGCCATGTTGACGGCGAAGCCGACGATGCCTTTGAGCAGGTAATCGGTGATCAGCTGGGCCGCCTCGCGGGCGACGGTCACCTGCGCCTCGACGGTGGACGCGCCCAGGTGCGGCGTGAGGACGACATTCGGGAGCTTCAGGAGCGGGTGATCCGCCGGCGGCGGCTCCTCGACGAACACGTCGAGGGCGGCGCCGGCCAGGTGGCCACTCTTGAGGGCCTCGGCCAGCGCCAGTTCGTTGATGATACCGCCGCGGGCGCAGTTGATGACGCGGGCGCCCTTCGGCATGAGGGCCAGCTCGGCGGCGCCGATCAGGTCGCGGGTTTCGTCGCTAAGCGGGGTGTGGACGGTGAGGAAGTCGCAGCGCGGCAGGAGCGTGCGGACGTCGGGGGCGGTTTCGATGCCCATCTGCGAGGCGCCGGCGGCGGCGAGGAACGGGTCGAAGCCGACCACCTTCATGTCCATCGCTGTGGCGCGGCGAGCGACCTCGCGGCCGATCCGTCCCAGGCCAATCACCCCGAGTGTCTTGCCGGCCAGCTGGGTGCCGACCAGCTTGTTGCGCTCCCACTTGCCCTGCCGCATGGTGGCGTCGGCGGCGGGGGTGTGCCGCGCCAGCGCGAACATCAGCGCAATCGTCTGCTCGGCGGTGCTGACGGTGTTGCCGCCCGGCGTGTTCATCACCAGGATGCCCTTGCGGGTGGCGGCGTCCACGTCGATGTTGTCGACGCCGACACCGGCGCGGACGACGACGCGCAGCTTGCCGGGATCGGCGAGCAGGTCGGCGGTGATGCGGGTGGCGCTGCGGACGATCACGCCATCGGCGGCGCGGACGGCGGCCAGCAGCTCGTCGCCCTTCAACCCGGTGCGTTCGTCCAGCTCGCAGCCGGCCTGCTTGAGCAGCTCCAGGCCGGGCTTTTCGAGCTTGTCGGCGATCAGGATACGAGGCATGGCGGTTCTTTCTCTGTCAAGGCAGCCTGAGGAAGTGCGCTCTCGCGGCCGGGAGCCGTCGGCACGGCCTCGGCGTACACCCGCTGGGCGGCGGCCACCCCGGCGCCGGGGGTGAACCGATGGCCCATCTCCAGCAACACCAGCTCGAGCGCGGAGAGAGCGGCCAGAACGTCAAAGGCGTCGATGTACCCCATGTGGCCGAGCCGAAGGATCTTGCCCTTGAGCGTGTCCTGCCCGCCGGCCAGGCGCACCCCGTAGCCCTTCTCCAGCCGGGACAGCAGCGCCGCGCCGTCGATGCCATCGGGCACGCAGGCGACGGTCAGGCTCTCGGCGGGGACGGCGGCGAACAGCTCCAGGTTCATCGCCTGGATTCCGGCGCGGGCGGCGGCGGCCATGCGCGCGTAGCGCGCCCAGATCTTCTCCAGCCCCTCGCCGCGGAGCATTTTCAGGCTGGTCCGCAGCGCCTTGATGAGACTGTTGGCGGGAGTGAACGGGGTATCGCCGGTGGCCAGGTTGTCGCGGTACTTCTTGAGGTCGAAGTAGAACGCGCGCGGCTGCGGGTTGGCGTCGATCACCCGCCACGCCTTGTCGCTGACGGAGACGAACGCCAGCCCCGGCGGCAGCATGAGCGCCTTTTGCGATCCGGTAACGCAGATATCGACCTGCCACTCATCGGTGCGACACTCGACGCAGCCCAGGCCGCTGATCGCGTCGACCAGCAGCAAGGCGGGGGTGGCGGCGACCAGCTTGCCGAAGGCGGCGATGTCGTTCTTGACGCCGGTGGCGGTCTCGCACAGGGTGGCGCAGACGGCGGCGGCATCGGGGTGCTGGGCGAGCGCGTCGGCCAGCTGCCGCGGTGCCACCGGCTGGCCATAGGGCACCGTCACCGCCACCACCTCGACGCCCATCGCGCGGGCGATGTTCCGCCAACGCTCGCCCCACCGGCCGGCGATCAGGCAGATCGCCTTGCGACCCGGCGCCAGCGCCGACGCGACCGCCGCCTCCATCCCGCCGGTGCCGGACGCGGTCAGCGTGAGCACCGGGTTGGTGGTACAGAACAGGTACTGCAGATCGGCGGTGACCTCGGTGAGCAGCTGGCGGAACTGAGCGCCGCGGTGGTAGAACACCGGCTTGGCGAGGTCGAGCAGAGTCTCCTCGGGGACCGGGGTGGGGCCGGGCGTCAGCAGGCGCTGCTTCTTCATGCAACCGCTCCGTTCGATGACGCCACCCCCTTCCGGCACACGGCGCAGGCGAAGGGGGTGGGATGTCAGTGATTCTAGCAGGTCGAACCGATGATGCCAGGGTTGGCGAGGCAGGGACTCGGGGCATGGACGTACTCGCCTCGCGCGGTGCCATGCCCACGCTCGCGTGGGCATGCGGCGTTCCACCGACCCGCCTTGTCGGAGAGGATGTTCCCGCACCCCATGGCCACGAAGCGTGGCCATGGCACCCGACAGCCGGCAAGAGCGATGCTGAGTGACAGGAGCCAGGCGGCCCGTCTTGACCGGGCGCATCGGTTCGGGCTACAACTCGGGACTCTGCCCGGATGCTCCCCACCAGGGTCAGGAGGACCCTCCCGTGCTGATGCCCCTTCGCCAGTCCGCCGTGGCTCGCTGGCTGCCGGAGCGGTCGTGCGCGGCGCTGGCCGCCAGCCTGATCGTCTTCGCCGCCGCACTGCACGTCCTCTACCTGGCCGCAAACAGCCGCCTCGACCTCGCTCCCGACGAGGCGCACTACTGGGACTGGTCGCGCCACCTCGACTGGAGCTACTACAGCAAGGGGCCGCTGGTCGCCTGGCTGATCCGGCTCAGTTGTTCCCTGTTCGGCGGGCTGTCGGTGTGGCTCACCGGCAACCTGACGATGGCGGTCCGCCTGCCGGCGGTGGTGTGCGGCAGTCTGCTGCTCGCCAGTTTGTATCTGCTCACGGTGCAGGTACTTGGTAGGCCACGGCTTGCGCTCGGTGTGGTCGCCTGCGGACTGACCCTGCCGCTCATCACCGTCGGCTCGTCGATCATGACGATCGACGCCCCGTACACCTGCTGCTGGGGGTGGGCACTGGTGTTTGCGCATCGCGCCATCACCGGCCGCAGCGGCTGGGGGTGGGAGGCGACCGGGGTGATGGTCGGGATCGGCATCCTCGCCAAGTATACGATGGTGCTGTTCATCCCCTCGCTGGCAGTCTTCCTCCTGACCAGTCGCGACCACCGCCGCCTCTTGTGGTCGGCGGGGTTCTGGAAAATGGTCGGGCTGGCGGCGTTCTGCTGTCTGCCGATTGCGGTGTGGAACGCGCAAAACGGGTGGGTGACGGTGCTGCATGTGCGGCGACTGGCCGGGCTGGCGGCGGCCGGGGAGACGGCGCTGCGGCAGGGTGGGCGGTTCCACTGGAGCGGCCCGCCGCACTACCTCGGCATGCAGGCTGCGCTGCTGCTCGGCTGGTGGTTCGTCGCCTGGGTGGCGGCGATGGTGGCATATAACCCGCTTCGCACGACCGACAGCGGGCTGCGCTTCCTGTGGTGGCTGTCGGCGCCGATGTTCCTGCTGTTCCTTGCCTTCAGTCCGAAGACCGGCGGCGGTGAGCCGAACTGGCCGGTGACGGCGTATCTGTCGGGCACGGTGCTGGTGGCGGCGTGGCTGAGCGAGCAGTTCGACTCGCCGCGGGCGTGGTATCGCTGGGTGGTCGGCGGTGGACTGGCGGCGGTGTGTGCGATCGGACTGGCGGTGTCGCTGGCGGTCCACTGCAGCCACCTGCTGCATCCGGTGATGGCAGCGCTGGCTGGTCCGCCGACGCCGAAACATCCGTACCCGGCCCGGCGCTTCGACCCGACCTGCCGGCTGCGCGGCTGGCGGTTCCTGGCCGCCCGCGTCGATCAGGTGTGTCAGGGGCTGCGCGGCCGCGGTATCGAGCCGGTGCTCGGCGGGGTAAGCTGGGCAGTGCCGGGCGAGCTGGGGGTCTACTGTGACGGGCACCCGCAGGCATACAACCTCGGCCGCGTGCAGGGCGACCGCTTCAGCCAGTACGACCACTGGCCGAACCCGATCGACCAGGCGGAGCCGTTCGCCGGCCGCACGTTCGTCCTCGTCGGCCCGATCAGCCCGCGCGTCGCTCTGGGGTTCGATCGCGTCTACCCGCCCATTGAGGTGACGTACATCGAGAACGGCCGCACGCTGGCGAGCTGGACCATTCACGTCTGCCACGGCTATCACGGCTTCCCCGACGTGCCGCCGGCGCCGCACTGATCGGCCACGGGGCGCCCCCGGACGGAGGTCGGCACCTCCTGCGACCGAGGCCGATAACGACCGCCCGACAGGCCGAGGCGACGAGTAATGCGTTGCGTTACTGCCGCTCCCCCGTTTATACTTACTTACCTGCCTGTTATTCCTCTTTCCCACCTGTTTGGTCGAGGTCTGCCATGCACACCCACCGCAGACGGCTCGCGTTCACCCTGATCGAACTGCTGGTCGTGATCGCCATCATCGCCATTCTGATCGGGCTGCTGCTCCCTGCCGTCCAGAAGGTCCGCGAGGCTGCCGCCCGTATGAGCTGCACGAATAACCTCAAACAGTGGGGGCTGGCGGCCCACAACTATCACTCCAGCTACGGCACTTTCCCAGCGGGGAACAGCAAGAACTCCGCCCTCACCTTTCTACTGCCGACGATGGAGCAGGATAACATCTTCAAGAGCTACGACGTGAACAGTGGTTGGTGGGAATCGGCCAGTAACCAGACGGTAGCCGCCACCCGCATCAAGCCGCTCGCCTGCCCATCGGAGGTCAACACCCGTGGCGACACCGCCATGGCGTGGACCAACTACCGCATGAACTACGGGATCTGGCACACCAAAAGCGGTAACGACGGGATCATGGAGGACGGGCTGAACCCGCGCAAGCTGGAGACGATTTCCGACGGTACCAGCAACACGGCGTACATGGCCGAGGTTGTCAACGCCCCAGCGAGTGGCTCGCCGCATCCGAAGGCCGACTGTTTCAACGCGACCATCGCCGCACCAGGCTCGGTCCAGACGTTCAGCCAACTGGCTACCTATCGTACCCAGTTCCTGGCGATGGACTGGAAGACCGCCACCATCCCCTGGGGCGGCTCCTGGCGGTGGAAGGGGTATCCGTACGTCGAGCGGTCGGTGTGGCGGACGGGATACACCCACCTGCTACCGCCGAACAGCGTGTGCTGGGTGCCCAGCACCGAGGACTGGACGACCATCGTCCTGCCCAGTTCCAGCTATCACACCAACGGGGCGAACGTGCTGATATGCGACGGCTCGGTGCGGTTTGTTTCCAACAACGTCGGCGCCGACGCCTGGATGGCGGCCGGTAGCCGCAACGGCGGTGAGACATTCCCCCTGGACTGAAAAGGACGGACGCGCATGCCACGCCTTATCCCCCATGCCTGCCTGGCGGCGGGCCTCGGCACCCTGCTCGTAATCGGTCTGACGGGCTGCGGCCAGAGCGCCCCGGAAACCCCGGTTCGCAGCGAAGAGCAACGCAAGGAGATGATCAAAAAGGACATCGAGCAGATCAAACGGGAACGGCAGCAGGTCGAAAAGCAGCGGCAGCCCGCCAAACCGTAAAACGCCTCCGTGCAAAGAGGCCGGCCGGAAACTCCGGCCGGCCTCTTCCGCATTGGTCGTGCCCCGTCTCGATCTTGCGCTACTTGCCCATCAGCTTGCCGACGATGTACATCTCCAGCGCCTCGTAGTCGCGGGCGGCGCGGAGCTGCTCGACCAGGGCGGTGTCGATCGACCGCACGATCTCGACGAGATCGAGGAAGATGCGGCGGCTGTTCGCCAGGTGCTTGGTCTGGTCGGCCGCCTTGGTCGACCGCATGGCCTTGACATCCAGGCCGACACAGCCATCATAGCCGGCTCGCTCCAGCACCCAGACGGTGTTGAACGCCCGGCGGAGGTCCACCGAGCCGAACACCTTGTCCTGGTCGTACTTCAACCCGTTCTGGTCGTTGAGATGCACGCTCCACAGCTTCTTGTGCCACAGGGCGTAAGCCATGTCGTCGGACGGGTCGAGGCCGGCCAGGATCGAGTGCGCCGACTCGATCAGCACCCCCGAGCGCGCCGGGTCGACGGTGCGGTAACACAGCGACAGGAAGTGGCCGGGAGTCGGCAGGTACGCCTGGTCCATCGGCTCGTTCGGCTTCATCTCGCCGAGGATACGGATGTCCTTGTCGTGCTCCAGCATGACGTTGACCGCTTCGAGGATCCGCTCGGCGGCGGTGAACGGGTCCTTCGCCTCGCGGATGTACGTGCCCTCGCGGGCCAGCCACAGGACGATGTTCTTGCAGCCGATCTCGCGGGCGATGTCGACGGTTCGCTTCGACCGCTCGATGGCGTACTTCCGCTGCGCCGGGTCGTTGCTGGTATACCCGCCGTCGATCGTGCGCGGGTCTTCCCACAACCGCGGGGCGACGATTTCGGGGAAGAGGCCCTCGTTGGCGAGCATCTTCTTGACCTTGAGGACACCCTTGCGGGTTTCCTGCGGATTCAGGTCGGCGGGGACGATGTCGTCGTCGTGGAACTGCACGCCGTCGAAGCCGAGTTTCTTGTACTCGCGAATCTTGGCGGCGAACTTGACCTCGTTGCGGACGGGCGGACCGAACGGGTCGGCCCCGGTGGAGATGTTCCACGGCCCGAACGAGAACTGGTAGGTACGCGGCGCGTCAGCCATTCAAGTCGACTCCCTTGCAGGTCGATAAAGAAGGAATTGGTGTCTCGCGGGAACCCGGCGGGATCGCCCCGTGTGTCCAGCCCGGCGGGCCGTTTCTCTGTCTGGGAGGCTCTGTGGAGCATCTCACCGTTTCGTGTCTCAACTGCAAACAGGGGTGGTACGTGACCACGCCGTTCTCAGTCTACGAACAGCAGGCTCAGGAGTCCTGTCCGTGCCCGTTCTGCGGGTCGTACACCCTCTGCTGCGCCGCCCCGGAGAACAAGCCGCGGCGGCGTGAGATGGTGTCCGTCCGCTAGCGGGACGGCTGGTTGCTCATCCCTGTTCATCGTCCGCCCGGACCGGGGTCGGGGAGTTGCTCCCCCGGCCCCGGTTCGCCTTTTTACCCCATTTTTACCTCCGCTTCCGGCGGAAAGAATTGTCTTGCTGCCGGGTGAACCCGTCGCTATAAGCCACCCCGCTTTCGAGAGTCCGCAGCCGCGAGTCCGGTTGGTCGGTGGGCACGAGTCGGGTGCGGAGGTGGGTCATGGCGTCGGCGTCTCCCGCGGTGGGCCTGAAGCTGCAGTCGCACGGGCGGGTCTGCGATCTCTGTGGCGGGCACGAATATGAGGTCATTTGCACCCGCGACCGGCGCGGCAAGCCGTGGAACACGGTTGCCTGTACCGCCTGCGGGCTGGTCGGCCACGAGGTCGTCCCGACCGAGGCCGAATTGATCGAGTTCTACACCCGCGCCTACCGCAAGGAGTACCACGGTGAGTCGCGGCCGTCGAACCGCCGCGTCATGCGAGCGTGGTACAAGGGCGAGCGCGTGCTCGGGCAGATGCGGCCGACCATGCGGCCGGGCGACCGGGTGTTCGAGATCGGCGCCGGGCTGG
Organism: Gemmataceae bacterium; assembly: GCA_046350215.1. Classification (GTDB taxonomy): domain Bacteria; phylum Planctomycetota; class Planctomycetia; order Gemmatales; family Gemmataceae; genus JAXMAU01. Next base: position 73,666 of record JAXMAU010000030.1, read on the forward strand.
GGCTGAACCTGAAGCAGTTCGAGCTGGCCGGCTACGAAACCTACGGCATCGAGCCGAGCGACAGCTTTCAGACCTACGCCCGCGATCAGCTGCACGTCACCGTCGACAACATCAGCCTGTTCGACTACCGGGCCGACTCCCCTTACGACCTGATCCTGCTGATTCACGTCATCGAGCACTTCCGCTCGCCGCGGCAGGCGCTGCAGAAGATCTACCAGCTGCTCAAACCGGGCGGCCGGCTCTACCTGGAATGCCCGAGCCTGGGCGTCTACCACGCCGACCGCGCCGAGATGTTCCACTTCGCGCACATCTGGACGTTCACTCCGCACACCCTGGTTGCCCTCGCCCGCCAATGCGGTTTCGAGGTGCATAGCGTGTGGTCGTCGGGGCTGGGGATCAATCACAAGATCCTGTTCGTCAAACGGCAGCCGGTGACGGACCTGCCGCTGCCGACGTACGAGGACACCTGCCAGATCCTGCGTGAGTACCACGCGCCGTACCACCGCTTCCAGGCGTGGTATCTGTACGGCCGGCTGCGACGGTTCGCCATCTACGCCAAGGAATACCTGTTCGCCTCTCGGGTGGTGCAGGAGATCCTCGAGACATGCCGGCAAACGCCGCCGCGGCTGCGCAAAACGGCGTGAGCGGCCTCTACGGGGTGAGCGTCGGGGCGGTGTTGACCGCCAGGTAAGCGACCGCGGACTCCCGGCTGAACGCCGAGGCGACCGCGGTCGCGGTGCTGTCGAGGTACGCGCCGGCGGTCCCGGCGGAACGATCCCAGCCGCGGTAGACGAGTGTGGCGGTCCCGCGAAACGTCGCGACCGGAACGAAGAGCAGCCGGTCGGTTGGTTTCAGCAGCAGCGCCCGTTGCGGCGATACCGCCTCGATCAGCGTCCATGGACCGCCATCGATCGAGTATTTCCATACTCCTCCGAGTGGTCCACCCGTGGCGACGAGCGCGACGCCGCCGGCCGACCCCTCGGCGTCGGTCAGCCAGGTTCCGAGCAGGGCAGCGACCGAATCGCCGTCGAGGTTGGCGGAACCGGGCAGCAGCGGTGTCAGCGTCGGTGTGCCGGTGACGTGCAGCACGGGCCGGTCGTTTACGGCGCGGACGGGCAGGTTCGCCGTCCGGACTGCCGCACTGAATGCCGCGAACGCGCCGGTCGTCGCGGGCAGCGTCAGGTCGAGCGTGCCGCCGGCGACTCCGGCGGTGCGGTCCCACGCCCGGAATTGCAGCGTCGCCGTCCCGACGAAGTCGGCGCGGGGCACGAAGCGGACCGAGTCGGTCGACCGTAGCAGCACCGCGGCCGCGGCGGACGGCGCGAGCAGCGGCCGCCAGTGCATCCCGTCGATCGAGTAATTCCATACTCCCATATCCGGACCGGAAGCACCGACCACGGCGATTCCGGTCTGAGCAGCGGGATCGGCGTCGTGAACCGCTCCGGCGAGCAGGACGGCAACCCGCAGCGGCGGGGAGGACGGCGCGTCTTCCGCGATCGTCGGCAGAGTCAGGTCCGTGACGTCGTCGAGCGTCGGCGCCGTGTTGACCGCCACAGTGGCGGTTTCGGTGGCGAGGCCTGTTGTGCCGCTGGTCGGGTCCCAGGCACGATAGCGCACCGAGGCGAGGCCGCGGAAGGTCGCGCTGGGGACATAGCGAAGCCGGTCGTCGCCGCGCAGGAGCAACGGCGCCGTGGCGGACACAGCAGGGACCGCGTCCCAGCGGCTGCCGCCGTCCGTCGAAACTTCCCACACGCCCGTCGCCTGTCCGGTCAGGCCGACAAGGGCGATGCCGCGGCCGCCGGTCCCATCGACGTCGATGAATGCCGCGTCGATCATATGGGCGACCGGATCGCCCGCCGTCCTGCCGGCGTTGGGAGCCAGCGGAGTCAGGAACGGCGTCGGCGTCAGGTCGAGCGCCGGGCGATCGGGCACGGCGGTGATCGTCAGCGCGACCGTGGCATCGGTCACACTAAACGGGGTGGCGCCACCCATCTGCGAAACATCGGCAACTCCACCGGCCGATCCGGCGGAGCGATCACAGGCGTGGAAGGTCAGCGCGACGGTGCCGTGGAAGTTGGCGCCGGCGAGGAAGCGGAGGCGATCGGTGGCACGGAGTAACCGGGCAGCGCTGGTCAACGGGTTACCGAATGGCCGCCAGGTCCGCCCGCCGTCGAGGGAGAACTCCCACCGGCCGTTGGTCGTGCCCGTGAGTTCGGTCACGGCCACGCCAGCGGCGACGGTGCGGCCGAGCAGCTGCGCCACCGGGTAGCCGGCGCGGACCGGGATGTCCTCGACCTGTGCCGGCAAAGTGCCGACGGTGGTATCGTCCAGCACCGGCGCGACGTTGACGGCCACCGTGGCAGTCGCCGCCTGGATACTCAGGGCAGAACCCACCCTGGCGACGGCGACCTCCGCCCCGGCTTGCCCCGCCGTCCCGTCCCAGGCGCGATAGCTCAGCGTGGCGACACCGCGGAACCCCGCCTCGGGACGGAAGCGGATGCAGGTGGTGGGCGCGAGGAGCCGCGTTCGTCCGGGTGCGAGCGTGCCGAACGCGCGCCACGGTCCGCCAGCGCTCGCCGCGTATTCCCATACCCCCTTGCCCGTCATCGCGATGACGGCCACACCGACGACGTCGCCCGGATCGGCGTCGGCAGCCCGACCGGCGAGCAGCGCCGCCACCGGGTCACCGGGGGGATCGATGGTACCCGGCAGGATCGATGTGAGAGCCAGCGTCCCCGGTGTCAGGACCGGCCGGTCGCCCACCGCCACGACCGGGGCGCGGAAGGAGCGCATCGTCATGCTGAACGCGGTCGCCCCGCCGATCGCTGCCGGCGCGGACAGATCGATCGTCCCGCCCGGCACGCCGACGCTCCTGTCCCACCCCCGGTAGCGGATAGTGGCGACGCCGCTGTAGTCGCGGGCCGGCACGAACCGTACCCGATCCGTCGCCCGCAACAGCCGGGCGGTCGCCTCCGCCGCCCCCACCGGCAGCCACGTTCTCGATCCAGCAAGCAGATACTCCCATCGACCGTGGTCGGCAGCCGTCGCACTGACCACCGCGATGCCGGGCGCAGTGCGTGGGTCGGCGTCGGCGAAGGCATCGGCCAGCAGGGTCGCCACCGGGCAGCCGGCAGGCTGGGTGGTGTCCTCCATCACCTTGAGCGGCGACCAGCCGACCGCGACCGTGGCCGTCAGGGTGGCGGCGCTGAACGCCGACGTACCGCCGACGGCGCCCGATAGCGTCAGGTCGACCGTTTCTCCGGCGCTGCCGCTGGACTGGTCCCAGCCGCGGGCGGTCAGTGCTGCCGTGCCGGTGAAGTGGTCGGACGGCAAAAAGCGAACCTGATCGGTGTCGCGGAGCAATATCGCATGGGCGCCGTCTTCGCCGAGCGAAGCCCACGCCACGCCGTCGCCCGACCACTGCCAGATTCCGGCCACCGCCGGTGCGAACACGGCGAGGCCGCGCAGCGTTCCCGCGCCGTCGGGATCGCTCCATCGGCTGCCGAGGAGGGCGCCGACGAACACTCCGCGGGGCGACAGGCTGCCGTTGTCAATTAGCGACAGTCGCACCGGCTCGACGCCGGTCAGGACGGGAGCGTCGTTGACCGGACGAATGGTGACGGTGAACGTGTGCGGATCGCTCTCCGCCCCACCGCTGTCACGCAAGCGGACGGTCACCGTCGTCGAACCGTGGGCGTTGGCAGCCGGTGTGAAGGTCAGGACGCCAGTTGAGGTGATGGCGGGCGGGACGGCGAACAGGGAAGCGTCCGTCGTCTGAACGACGAACGTGCCGGGCCAGATGGCCGACGCCCACGCCACCTGGACCGCTCCGGCGTCCTCGTCCACCGTCACGTCTGGGCCGGGGACGAACGAGGGCGGGTCGTTGTTCGCATGGATCGCACAGACGCTCGCCGTCGTCGCCGCGCTGAATGCCGAACTTCCGCCGCCCCCGTGCGACAGATCGAACGTCCCACCGGCGACGCCCTGGGTGCCGTCCCAGCCCCGGTAGCGGATCGTGGCGGTGCCGGACTGCAAAGCGCTCGGCAGGAAGCGGACTCGATCGCCGGGCGCGAGCAACCGTGCCGTCGCCTCCGCAACGGCCCCGCAATCGTGCCAGGCAGCTTCCCCGTCCCGCTGGTACTGCCAGCTGCCGGGAACCGTGCTATTCGTCTCGAATAGGGCAATACCGACAGATTGGGCCAGGTCGCGGTCCCACAGGGCCGGTCCGGCGAAGTCGGCGACCTGCGTTCCGTCCGTCGGCACGGTGTCGTGGACCGGCGCCAGGTCGAGCGCGTTCTCCGGCGTCAGGATCGGGGCGTCGTTGAGGGGGGTGCGCGTGCTGCTCACCCGTTTGACGACGAGGTCGCTGGTCCTCCCTGTCGCATCGGTGAAGGTCAGCCCCAGGAAACGCGGTCGGGAGTCGCCGGCGGGATCGGTGTTGGCGTAGGTGAGCGCGTGGAGGACGGCCTGGACCGCCTCCACGGTGGCGGCGGCGTTGAAACGGATGGTCAACGGCACCGAGCCTGATCCACCGCTCATCGTCGCGACGACGACTCCGGCGAAGCGCACCTCGCCCGCCGCGACGACCGGTTCTCCGGCGGGTTGCACGCCGAGCACATCCAGCGCCGAACCGCCGGCCACGACGATGGCCCGCAGCACGCTGCCGGCGAACCCGGTCGAGGGATCGGCGGCGAGGCTCGCGCTGGCGGCGATGGCAGTGGCCGCCTTGCTCCGGCCGTAGGCGATCGCGGGGCCGGGCCAGGAGAGTACGGGAGTCGCCGGATCGGTCGCGCCGGTCACCCGTCCACTCACCGGGAAGGCGAACGTCGGTTCGTCGGCGTCGTTGGTGCGGAAGCGTACCTCGCCGAACTTCCCGCCAGCGGTCACGCCGTCCAGGCGGAGCGTGATCGGTTGTCCCGTGCCCGGTGCGACGCTGTCGGGAAACGACCCGACCAGGGCAACCCCGTCCGGTAGATGCAGGTCGGCGAGCGTCAGCGCCGCTGCGCCGTGGTTGACGACGGTGAATGTCCACGCCGTACCGGCCTGGCCGGCCGCAACCGTGCCCAGGTCGATGGGCGTGGCGCGATGGTCGAGCAGCGTTTCCGCTCCGACCATGACGTGCAGTTCCGGCGAACCGGCGCCATCGGTGACGGTGAACGACCGCCGATCGCATTCCTGCCCGTCGACGACCAGAGCGACCTGCCAGGTGCCGACCGCGGTCTTCCACCCGGTCCCGATCGTCCCGTACCACGACGACGGTTGCTGCACGCCCGGCGTGGCGTCAAACTGCGCGAAGAGACTGTGGTCGGGCTGATACCAGCGCACCTGCACCGTCGAGCCGGCGCGGAGGTTGGACAGCTGATACCAGTAGAATACCGACCAGTCGGCGGAGCGCGGGAAGAGGTCGACCGCCGACGGCGGCTGACCGAGGTCGGCGCCACAATCCTCGTTGGTGACGCCGGAACCACGGACGGTCGGAGCGGCGTCGCCCTGGTAGACCGGCGCGGTCTCAAAGTAGCTCGCCAGGTCGTATCCCGTCTCGACAACAGCGCCCCGGTAGCGCACCGTCCAGTGCAGGTGGGGCGCGGTGCTGAGGCCGGACGATCCGACCAGCCCGAGCAACGTGCCCCGCTCGACCCGGTCGCCGGGATTCACCGTCACGGACCCGGCGGCGAGGTGCAGATAGGTCGTCGTCCAGCCATTGCCGTGGTCGAGGACGACAAAGTTCCCCGGTTCGTCCGTCTCTTCCCCGGTGCGACGGTCGAAGTCGCCGTCGTGGGTGTCGATCACCGTCCCACCGGCCGCGGCAACGACGGCCATGCCGGCGTCCATCGCGGCCCACGTCGCCGGCCCGACGTCAATGCCGTCGTGTCCGTCGAGCTGGAACGGCCCGCCCCGGTAGTCAGCCCGGAGGTCCAGCCGTGGGTCGACGTCCACATAGTTGGTGACGGCGAAGTCCCGGTTCGGCTCTCCGGTGAGCGGAAAGACGAACTTCTCGGCGAGACTGACCGGCGAGACGGGGGTGAAGTGAAGCGCCAGCAAGTTGTCCGTCTCGTCGGTCTCGGCCACCTGGCCGGCGATGTCGACCTTGACGAGGGCGGTGTGCGGACCGGCGGTGGCAAATGTGAGCGCTCGACAGTCGGTGAACGTCCCCGCCAGGCCCGCCATCGGTGGGGAGTCAATTTCCGTGTCGTCGAGTTTGAAGCGGAGGAGGTACGTCGATCCCGGAGTCAGCCCGGTGGCGGACCACTCTGCTCGCAGGTAGACCTGCTGACCAACCACCGGCGCGGTGATCGGCAGGGCGGCGGCGTCTACCAGGGACAGGCTGGTCAGCGTCAGGTTGGCGGGGGCGAGGCGAGCTTCCAGCGGTTCCACCCCGAGGCGCGCGAACGGCGACCGGACAGCTGCCCGCCGCCCTCGCCACCCGTCGTCGCCCGCGAGACGCATGGCCGCTCTCCGGGAACACCGTTCATTCACTCGTTCCCGTTAATCTATCCCCACGCCTCCCCTTTGCCACGGCGGCGCGGAAAATGGGCCTCGCCTACAGGGAGACGCTTGACCGGGGAGGGCGACTGTCTATACTTAGAGTGTTCCCTCCCATTGGAGCGGGACTCGGGTCGCGTGGACGTAGCGCGACGGGCTGGTAGCCGTCGGTCCTCGGCGTACTTGGCGTCCGGGGAAGGCGGGTGGTACTGGCGGAAGGAGGTGGTCGAGTGTGTAGTAAAACCCAGGTGAGGCTGCACTAAACGCAGCCGACGGGCTGCCGTCGGGTGCAGCCGAGTCTGATTAGTAGAAGGCCCCGGCGTCTATCTCGCCGGGGCCTTCCTTGTATGTTGCCTGCCGCAATTCTCACTTCTCCCCCGCCCGTCTTACCATTCCTTCAATCTCCCCGATAAAGTCCTCAAACCGGACTCCACCAGTCGCCTCGATTGCCCGAACGCCGGCCAGGTACTCTTTCTCATCGAACGTCTGCTGTGCCCAGGCAAGCAGGTCCGGCGGTGTCTTCTCAATCACCCAACCAGCGACCTCGGGCGGGATCGCCCCGTTTGTGGCGGACGGGGTACATTGAGGGCAGACGGCGTCCGGGGTTACCGGACGACCACATTTCGGACAGGGTACAGGCGTCACGACTTCATCCTCCCTCACAAGATCAGCCTGACAGTATTCTACCTCCCCGGTCGGTCGTTGTCGTCCTTCCGGTGAAGGCGTTCCATCAGCTCCGGGCACACCGAGCCGTTGACGAGTCCGCCGAACTGGCCGGTTTCGCTGGCGGCGTTCTCGAACCAGTTGACCCAGCGCGGCCCCTCGCGCCAGAGGGTGAACAGGGCGCCAGTCGGCAGGTAGAGCCAGCCGAGCCGCCGGGCCTGCGCGGTGTGGCCGATTTCGTGGGCCAGGATCTCGCTCGCCGAGGCCCACGGCGTGGCCCCGGCGCGAGTTCGGCGGTCGAGGTCGCGAATCCGTCCGCCGGCGACCTCGACCGGCCGGTCGCGTGACGCCGGTTCGGCCGTCTGCTCGCGGAGTACCTCCAGCGCAAAGTCCCAGCCGACCGCGATCACCGCCGCCGTCCAGGTGATGCAGGTGCCGCGGAATAGCGGCGCCGGCCAGCGGCTGTCGAGGTTGCGCCGCGCCGTCGCGTGGACCTCAATGACCCGCCAGGTCGGTTCGTGGCGTGCCTTGCCGTGAATGCGGAAGCACGGCCGGCCGAGCCGGCGCAGGCAGGCCGTGGCAATCGGGTTGAACATCCTGCCACCTTAACGAACGAGGCCCGAACCGTCCGGCGAAGGTCCGTGTACCTCCGGCAGACAGTTCGGGCCTCTCAGTTGTCGGCGAAACGCCTCAGCGGGCGGTACGCCGGCTGCGCGCCACGGGCAGGCGAACCAGGTGCGGACCGGGCAGCGACGCGGCGCCATCGAGGCGAAGTCCGTCGCCGGCCGCGTGGGGCAGACCGATCACACGCATGAACGGCAGCAGCACCGGAGCGGCGTCCGGCTGCTCGGTCACCCGCTTCGTCTCCTGCCGGCGGCGGAGCAGTGCCAGTTGCAGGTCGTCGGCCAGCTTGCGCACCTGCGGGCAGCGCGGCGCGCGGAACAGGGCGACGCGAACCGCCTGCCGCGCCTCGGCGGGCCGGCCGCTCTGGCACAGTCCGCGAACCAGCTTCGCCAGCGTGGTGACGTCGTCCGCGCCAGCGACGTGGCGGCGCGCGGAGCAGGCGAACGCCACGGTCACACCGGCCGCGAGCGACGTCGAGCAATCCGGCCTCGGTCAAGCACCGCACCCAGCGCGGCGACTGCCGCAGGGCGCGGCGGTAGAACCGGGCGGCGCGGTCGCGGTCGCCGCTCGGGTCGTGGTGCAACGCCAGCCGCCATCAGGTAGTAGTAGCGGGCGCATCGGCCGGCGGCGCAGGGCGGCGCAGGTGGCGGCGAGCCAGGCGGAACCGGCGGCGGCGCGAGATACCCTCGCCGAGCAGCCGCATCAGCCTGTTCGGCGACGTCGGCGGGCAGGTCGCGGAAGGCGAAGAGGCGGTGCAAGATGGTGTCGGCGAGGTGGTACTGGCTGCTGTGCTGGTAACGGCGGGCGCGGTCGAGGACGTGAGCAAACAGGTTCAACGTGTGCTTCATCGTCGCTGCCTCCTTGCAGCTGGCGGGGACGATCCCTCGATGCCTCATCATACCCGCCGACCCCATCCGAGCAAGAGAAAGTCGACCGGAAAGACGCAAAGACTCACCACAGAGTTGTCATGCCGCAAGGCGGATCCTGAACCCATGAAATGGGCGCCTATTGTGAACAGATCATCAGATTGAGGGCGTTTTTCAGAGCAGGACACAGAGGGACACAGAGGGAAGAAGAGGAAATAAGAGAGAGTAGAGAGGGTAGAGAGGGTAGATTAGCGGACGCGGCGTTTGATACCGTCTTTCAGGTGGACGACGTTGAAGTTGATGAGCAGGCCGAGGTGATGACCGCTCAGTTTCAGGTAGGTGAGCAGCTGTGCCTCGTGAATCGGCGCGAGGGCATCAACCGCTTTCAGCTCGACGACAACGGTGTCCTCGACCAGCAGGTCCATCCGAAAGCCCACGTCTATCTGCAGGCCGTCGTAAACCACTGGCAGTTCTACCTGATTCGCGACCCGCAATCCGCGCTTCCGCAGCTCATGAACGAGGCATCCCTCGTAGGCCGATTCCAGCAGTCCCGGCCCCAGCGCGGTGTGTACCCTCATCGCCGCATCGACGACCTGCCCACTCACCTCATTCTCGGTCATGTTCTCTTCTCCGCTTTATTCCCCCTGTCTTCCCTCTTCTTCCCTCTGTGCCCCTCTGCGTCCTCTGTGGTGAGTCTTCTTCTTATCCGATTGCCTCATGGATCACCGATCCGCCGGGGACGAGCGGCATGGGGCGGCCGATGCGGTCTTCCAGCAGCGTTTCCAGGTCGATGCCGAGCAGGTGGTACGTCGTCGCCAGGATGTCCTTCGGCGAGATCGGTCGTTCGACCACGTCGCTGGCGATCTTGTCGGTCTTGCCGACCACGCGCCCGCGGGCGATCCCGCCGCCGGCCAGCACGGCGCTGTACGCCCGCGACCAGTGGTCCCGTCCACCGCCGTTGCCGCTCGACAGTTTCGGCGTGCGGCCGTGCTCGCTCACCAGCACGATCAGCGTTTCGTCGAGCAGCCCGCGGCCGTCGAGGTCGGTCAATAGGCCGTAGAACGCGCGATCGAAGCCGGGGCACAGCTCGTTCTTCATCCGCGGATAGTGTTCCCAGTGGGTGTCCCAGCCGCTGCCGGCCAGCCCGTACTCGTCCCAGAACACGCTGACGAACCGGCACCCCGCCTCCACCAGTCGCCGCGCCGTCAGACAGCCCTGGCCGAACAGCGTCATGCCGTAGGACTCCCGGAGCGGCCGCGACTCGCGATCGAGGTCCAGCGCGGTCCGCACCTTCGCCGATGTCATCAGGTCGAGCGCCAGTGCGCGGTAACGGTCGAGGCTGCGGCCGGCGTCGGTCGCTGTCAGGCCCTGTCGTGCCCTGTCGTACTGTTCGAGCAGCGAGCGACGGCCGTCGAGCCGGTCGAGGGTGAGCATGCCGCTGCCGTTGTCGCGACCGATGGCGAACCGGCTCTCCGGCGCGATGCCCATGTACGGCTCGGCCACCTCCAGCTTCTGGCCGCCGAGTGTCTTCGTCGTCCTGACCGTCGCCGAGCCCTGGAAGGTGGTCCAGATCGGGTTGTAAGCACCGCCGAGGAAGGCGGCATAGGGACCGGCGCGGTGGACCTCGCCGCTCCGCTGTGTCGAGAACGGGAACGGCAGGGCGATGTTGCCCGGCACCGGCCGTCGCTTGCCGGGATGCGCCCGCTGGTCGAGGTACTCGACGACCGAGCCGATGAACGGGTGGTGCCGCAAGTCGCGCGGACTCAGCTCCATCGCCACGTCGATCGCCGGCACGCCGGTCAGCGCGAAGGCGGCGCCGTGGATCGGGTACGGGTGCGTCACCGAGCGGAGGACGGTGAGCTTGTCCATCACCTTCGCCGTCTGCGGCAGCAACTCGCCAACGTCGGCGCCAGGTAGACGGGAGCGGATCGTCCCCAGTTCGCCGCGGATCTCCGGCGGGGCCGCTGGTTTCGGGTCGAACGTCTCCAGCTGACTGGGCGAGCCGTACAGGTAGAGCAGAATGCACGACTTCGCCTTGCCGAACCCGCGCGCGAGCCGGTGCTCGGCCTGGCTGGCGTGGGCGTTTTGCTGGCGGAGCAGGTCGGGGAGGGTCAACCCGAACAGCCCGAGGCCGCCGGCGCGGAGCATCTCGCGGCGGGTCACACCGTCACACAGTCGCTTGGGGGAGCCGAGGATTTGCAGCATGGCGGATACCCGGATGGCGGGGGTAGGCAGGTGGTCCCATGGTAAGGCACCACGGCGAACCGACGCAAATAGTTCTTCGGAAATGC
>JAXMAU010000031.1:0-84465 GCA_046350215.1 Gemmataceae bacterium
GAAGCGCTGGTCGTCTACGTCGGCGACGACACCACCGACGAGGACGCCTTCGCCGCATTCCCCGACGGCGTGACGGTGCGCGTCAACCCGGGCGCGCACACCGCCGCGCGCTACACGCTGCGCGACCCGGCCGAGGTGCTGCAGTGGCTCGTCTGGCTGCACGCCCGGCTGACCGAGGCCGGCCGGGCGTGAGTGGTCATGCGGCGGCGACCGGCTCGGGCTGCTTGCTGGCGAAGAACCCGCGGACGAACGCTCCGCCGGTGTGCAACCCGGCCCGGATCACCGATGGCGGGAAGAAGCTGGACACGAAGATCATCATCATCAGGCTGAACGACACCAGCCCCATGCACACGCCGATGAAGGCATGCAGCAGCACCGACGAGCAGATCATGATCCAGCGATAGCGCGGGATCCACACCAGCATGCAGAAGGCGATCTCCAGCGCCAGCGTGGCGAGGATGCCGGCCCACATCAGCACCTCCCACAGCGGCCGGTTCGACGCCAGGTATTTCACCAGGTTGAAGTAGTAATCGTTGTCCATCGGCGCGAACGACGGGTTGAGCATCACCAGGTTGAGCGCGGTGCCGGCCCACCAGGTCGAGCCGAGCAGCTTGGTGGTGCCGCTCGCCAGGTAGACGACGCAGAAATGTACCTGGATCAGCCGGACGGCGAAGTTGGCTGCCACCGTGTGCGGCACCGGCGGCTCCGGCTCCCCGGCGCGGCGGGCGCGCCGCTTCAGCCGCCAGCGGTCGAGCGACAACGTGTCGCCGCACGGCCCGAGCAGCAAATACAGCAGGACGATCATCATCATCGTGTCCATGCCGAACACGGTGCTGTTGGCGCGTTGCACATAGGCCATCGCGCCGACCCAGGTGACCAGCGCCATCGGCCGCGTCCACAGGCCGAGGGCGAACAGCAGCATCGCTACGCCGAAACCGGCGTGGACGGCGACGATCCAGCGCGGGTCGGTGAGGTGATAGTAGATCGACCAGTAGAAGTTGCCGGCCTTCAGGGCAGGCGTCTCGATCGGCTGGAACGGCACCGACCAGTCGAACGGGACGTGATACTGCGGGGTGTCGCGGAGGATGAAGCCGGCGACCTCGTGGTCGACCCAGGCGTCGCGGCCGATGTAGGCGAACAGATCCCAGCAGTAGGTGATGTGAACGTAGAGCACCAGCAGCCCGGTGCAGAGGCGGATGAAGCTCAGGGTGGTCGGGTCGGCCGGGGTGAACCAGAAGCGGTCCCACGTCCGCAGAAAGCTGCCGACGAGCGACTCAGGCCGGGAGGCGGTCGAGGTCATTTCTTCTCCTCCGTGCGCTTGCCGGACATCCGGCCGGCGGCATGCATCTCCAGCCCGTCGAGCAGCACCCCGTCGGGCGGCGGGGCATCACTGAGGCGAATGGCCGGTACTCCCGGGCGCGTGGCCAGCCCGTGGTTGGGGAAGCTGGCCGGCACCACGGCGATCGGCACCAGCCAGTACAGGAACGGGTCGAGCGGGTCGAGCAGGTTGCCCTCGCCGTCGTACTCGCCCATGTAGTACGGCAGGTGCTTTTCCTTGGCGTAGGGACTGACGCCGGCGGCCAGCTCGGCCGGCGTCAGGATCTGATGCGTCACCCGGTAGATCTTCACGCTCTTGATGCGGTTGGCCGGATCCTTCTCCTGCTCGGTCCAGAACACGCGGCGAGCGAGCGACCCGGTCAGCCGCTTCGCCACGTCGGTCGGCTCGCGGTATTGCTGGGTGATGTCGAGATCCTGAACCATCGGGATCGGCCGCCCCTCGGGCAGGTATTCGAGGGTCGAGCCTAACTCGCGGCGGTGGTAGATCATCTGCCAGCTGCCGCGGAGCGGCGTCGGCAGGATCGGCATCGGCGTCAGCGAGAACGAGTGCTCCGGCAGCGCCAGGTGGCGCTGGTAGTGCATGCCGATCGGGCTGTTGCGGCGATCGGGCAGCTTTACCCAGCGGTAGCCGCCGTCGGGATAGGTGACGGCGAACCACAACAGCGACGGCGGGCCGGGGTTGGGCGAGTAGAAGTGGTACGCATTGGTCAGGTAAAGGAACGACAGGTACGGCCGGTACACCCACGTCCACAGCTGTTTCGACACCCACGGGCCGGTGGCGCCGGGCGGGTCGATCGAGGTGATGGTGACCGCCATGCCGGTGAAGTGGAACACCACCAGCAGGCTGATCGCCACCCGCCGGCCGCGGGACGACAGCAAGAGCAGCAGGCTGCCGACCAGGGCGGTCAGGAACGCGGCGGCGTAGAACATGTGCCCGGCGTCCCAGTCGGCCGCCATGCTCTTGTAGGCGGCGATCGACGCCACCCCGGCGACCGACACCAGGGCGGCCGACTCGACGCGGCCGGACCAGTCCCACCGCGCCCGCCGCGCCTGCCGGGTGAGGGCGACGGCGATCAGCACGGTGCCGGCGAACACCAGGGCCAGCCGGACGGCGATCAGCGACGTCGGCGCCACCGCCGCCAGCAGCCAGCCGCCGACAATGGCCAGGAGAGCGGCCAGCAGCGGCGGCCAGGGGCGGGTGGACAGGGAAACGGTCGAAGGGGGGGGCGCGGGGTCGCGACTCATTCGCTGCACTCCTGGGGAAGAGGACCGGGCGCCGGCGGGCGGTCTGGCACCGCATCTAGCCAGAATACCAAACCCGGCCGGAGGGCGAAGGGGTCAACCGGAAAAAAGCGTCCCAGATCCGGATACCTGGGAAATGCGGTAATCCAGTTAACTTGCGCACGCCTGGAGCATCTCGTTGACAAATCAGACAATATGCTCATCCCATCCGCCACAGACAGCGTGATCGGTGAAAACTGCGGAATCGTCGCAATTCTCCCATTTTATTGTTGACTCCTTTTTTTCCTGCCTTTACCATTGCCCTCAGTTCCTACAGGCTTCTCGATCGCCCCGACATGAAACGACTTCGGTCGCGGGGGCGCGAGCGACCTGGGGCGGAATCTGCCGGGTCGGAGGACAGGGCTGGAACAGGACCGCACACGCTGCCCGGCCTTCCGCACAGTCTGCCGTTCAGGGCCACTCCTCACGCCATTTCCCGGTGTGGGCGGGGGAGAGGTGTTGTGTTTTTTTTCCGTGGTCGTGGTTGAGGAGGGGTTCACTGATGTACAGCATGGTTCTCTTGATGGCGATGACGGCCGGCACCACCAGCGCCGACTGGCGCGGCTGCGGCTGCTACAGCGGCTGCCACAGCTGCCACAGCTGCTACAGCTGCGGCTGCTACAGCAGCTGTGGGTGCTACAGTGGCTGCGGCTGCTACAGCAGCTGCCACAGCTGCTACAGCTGCGGGTGCTACAGTGGCTGCGGTTGCTCCAGCTGTGGTTGCTACAGCTGCGGCACGGTCATCTCCGGCTGCTCCAGCTGCTGCGGCTGCGGCGTCAGCTACGGCTGTGGCTGCTACAGCGGCTGCGGCACGGTCATCTCCGGCTGCTCCACCTGCTGCGGCTGCGGCACGGTCATCTCTGGCTGCTCCAGCTGCTGCGGCTGCGGCACGGTGATTTCGGGCTGCTACACCTGTGGCACCGTCATCAGCAGCACCCCGGTCCAGCAGAGCACCGTGATCCAGCAGCAGGTCATTCAGGAGCCGAGCAAGGTCATCGAGCAGGGCAAGCCCGAGCAGGGCAAGCCTGAGCAGAAGCCCAAGTAAGGCGAGCAGGACGACCTGCAAACGCGGGTCGACAATCCTCCCGAGGGGGGTGGCCGGAAGGCCGCCCCCCTTTTTGTTGCGCCCGGGTTAGCGCCGGCGGCTGGCGACGTCGGGGTTGACCCACGCCGGCAGCGGTTCGCCGCGGACGCCGGCGAGCAGGTTACGGGCGCAGATGTCGGCCATCGCGTTACGGGTGCCGGTGGTGGCGCTGGCGATGTGCGGGGCGACGATCAGGTTCGGCACCCCGTACAGCGGGCTGCCGGCGACGGGCGGCTCCGGGTCGGTCACGTCCAGTCCGGCGGCGAAGATCGTCCCCGCCTTGAGCGCCTCGACCAGATCGGCCTCGACCACGATCGGCCCCCGCGCCGTGTTGACGAACACCGCCGTGGGCTTCATTTTCCGGAAGGTGGCGGCATTGAACAGACCGCGGGTGCTGTCGTTCAGGTCGGTGTGAACCGACACGAAGTCGGCCTGGCCGAGCAGCGTGTCGAGGTCGACGCGCCGCGCCCCGAGCGTCTTCTCCGCCTCAGCGTTCGGCTGAACGTCGTGGTACAGCACGGTCATGTCCCAGCCGAACCGGCAGCGCTTCGCCAGGGCGTGGCCGATCCGTCCCATGCCGACGATGCCGAGCGTACGGCCGACCAGGTCCTGCCCGATGTGGCCGAGCGGCTCCCACGTCTTCCACTTGCCGGCGCGGCCGTACTCGTGGCCGTCGACCAGCCGGCGGGCCGCCCCGATCAGCAGGCAGAACGCCAGGTCGGCGGTGGCGTCGGTGAGCACGCCGGGGGTGTTGCCGACGGCGACCCCGCGGACGGTGGCGGCCGGAATGTCGACGTTGTTGAAGCCGACCGCGTAATTACTTACTACCTTCAGCCGCGGCGCCGCGTCGAGCAGCGCCGCGTCGATCCGGTCGGTGAGCAGCGACACCAGCCCGTCACAGGTCGCCACCTTGTCGCGGATCAGCTCGTAGGGCGGCGGCAGTTCGCCCGGCCACACCTCGGCGTCGGTGTGAGCGACGATCTGCTCCAGCCCGGCGGACGGGATGCGGCGGGTGACAAAAACCTTCGGCCTGGTCATCGAACGAACACTCCCTGGAGAGGCGAGGCGGATCGCATTGCCTATCGTAGAGCCGGGGCGGACAATTTCCATCAAGGCCGACCGGAGACGGACGATGCACTCGCGACGCGCACACGCCCTGGCGATCTGGCACGAGGCGGTGGCCGCCGCCGACCCGCAGGCGCGGGTCCACGCCTACCTGACTGCCGCCGACAGCCCCGCCCGCCGCGCCCTGGACGCCGGCGGACGGATCGTCGTCTTCGGCGGCGGCAAGGCGGGGGCGGCGATGGCGGTGGCGGTGGAGACGGGCGCTGGCCGATCACCTCGACTGCGTTTCAGGCGTGGTCAACGTGCCGGAAGGAGCGACCGACCGCTGGCGCACGTCCGCCTGCTCGCTGCTCGACCCGCTGGCAGCAACCACCCGACCGACGCCGGAGTCGCCGCTGTCGACGAACAGCTCGTCCTGGCCGACGCGTTGCGGCCGGCCGACCTGGCGTTGTGCCTGCTGTCCGGCGGCGGATCGGCGGCTGCTGCCGGCGCCGGTGGCGGGTATCTCTCTTGCGGATAAACAGGGTCACAAGGATGCTGCACGCCTGCGGCCACCATCGACGAGATGAACTGCGTCCGCAAGCATCTGTCGCGGGTGAAGGGTGGGCGGCTAGCCGAGCGGTTCGCTGCCCGCGGTTGCCCGGCGGTCAGCCTGATCGTCTCCGACGTGATCGGCGACCCGCTCGACGTGATCGCCTCCGGCCCGACCGCGCCGGACCCGACCACCTACGCCGACGCCCTCGCCGTGCTGGCGCGCCACCGGCTCGTCGACCGCACGCCGGCGGCGGTGGTGGCCATCTCCGCTGCGGCGCGCCGGGCAGGTTGCCGAGACGCCGAAGCGGCTGCCGCCGACGGTGCGCAACGTCGTCCTCGCCAGTAACACCGATTCGCTGGCGGCGGCGGCGCGGAAGGCCGAGGCGGCTCCCGGGTATCGAGTGCTCAACCTGGGATCGTTCCTCGAGGGCGAGACGCGCCAGGCCGCCACGGTGCTCGCGGGCGTGGTCCGCAGCATACGCCGCCACGGCGTGCCGTTCGCGCCGCCGGTCTGTTTGCTGTCGGGAGGCGAGACGACCGTCACGCTCGGACCGGAGCACGGCCAGGGTGGCCGCAACCAGGAGTTCGTGCTGGCGACGATGCTCAAACTGGGTGTTGGCGAGTTGGCCGACGCGGTGGTGCTCTCCGGCGGGACCGACGGCGAGGACGGCCCGACCGACGCTGCCGGTGCCATCGGCGACGCCGCGACACTGGCCGAGGCCGCTCGACGAGGGCTGGACCCGGCCGCCTTCCTTGACCGGCACGACGCCTACCCCTTCTTCGCAGCGACGGGCGACCTGTTGCGCACCGGCCTGACGGGGACCAACGTGATGGACGTGCGGCTGACCCTCATCCCGACGCCACGGGCGGATGAAGGGGAAAACGTGTAACCCTTACCAGCGGCGCATGGCAATTGTAACAATTGCCACCATCCCGCCCGCCGCTCCGCTTCCGCCGCCAGAAACGCTTCTGGTCAGCAAGCCATTACCCGCAAGCGGCTTGCGACAGAATCAACAATCTGGCGCCATCATTGGCACGCGATCTGCTTTCTAAAAGACGCCGCCCACGAGTGACACCCAGACTCGAGTCGGGGCTGGAGCAGAAGCGGCTCGGGCCGGAACCCGAGCCGAAAAGGCAGTGCCCGGGTCCGTTGGACCCTGTTCGGCGGATCCGGGCATTTTTTCATACACACGAATCGTTGACAGCCGGGTCGTCTCCCCCTCCCCTGGACGATCTCGGCGCCGCTCCGCCGCTCGCCGTGTCCCCCTCACGGCGGGCGGCCCAAACTTCCCCCTCCCCAAACCCGCGCCACCCCCGGCGCGGGTTTTTGTTTTCCCCCGGCTGCGAGGCGGCCTGAACACCTGCGTTTCCAGGTGTTAACCTCCGGCAACAAGCGGCGCAATCGCTATCGGCAGCAAAACCGGACACAATTCCTGACCCGTCACGACGTTGCATGCCGATTTCTGGGTGAACCGATCGAATTGGCGCAACGGTTGCTTCGGATTTCGCTGGCGGACCGGGAGGTTTTCTCCATCCCCTCCCTCCCGGGCCGACCGAAGGAGTGCGACAATGGAGTTTCGCTGGGTAACGCTGATCGCCCTGTGGACAGTGCTAAGCGGCCCGGTCATCGGCGTGCCCACGGGGCCGACCTCCTCCGGCCGGAACGTCGCCAAGAAGGCGATCAAGCCGGTGCTGCAGAAGGCGGTCCGCCGCTGAGTGATCGACCGGCCCGATACGTCGCGCGGCCCGCGCCGAACTCCTGCGCGGCCGCGGGCATTTCCTCACCGCTTACAGCTGCGCTTCGGGCAGCTCCGTCGCCGTCCCCTGCTCCAGCTGGGCGACGACCGCGTCCGCCAGGGCGGCGAACGCCCGGCCGACTGGCGAGTCAGGGTGTCGCTGCACGATCGGCTCGCCCTGGTCGCCGCACTCGGCGACCCGCGGGTCGATCGGGATGGCGCCGAGGAACGGCACCCCGGCGGCGGCCGCCAGCTTCTCCCCGCCGCCGTGGCGGAAGATCTCGTAGCGCTTGCCGTCGTCGCCGACAAAGTAGCTCATGTTCTCGACGATGCCGAGCACCGGAACGCGCACCTCGCGGAACATCTCCAGCCCCTTGCGCGCGTCCACCAGGCTGACGTCCTGCGGGGTGGTGACGACCACCGCGCCGTTGAGCGGGGCGTGCTGCGTCAGCGTCAGCTGGGCGTCGCCGGTGCCTGGCGGCAGGTCGATGATCAGATAGTCGAGCGGCCCCCAGTCGAGCTGCGCCAGGAACTGCCGCAGCGCCCGGTCGACCATCGGCCCGCGCCAGATGACCGCCTTCTCCGCCGGCACGACGAAGCCCATCGACATCAGCTTCAGCCCGTACCGATCGAGCGGCAGCGGGGTGACCGCCTGGTCGACCATGCCGGGCACCCCGAGCATGATCGGCACGCTCGGCCCGTAGATGTCGGCGTCCATCAGGCCGACGCGCGCCCCGGTGCGGAGCAGGGCCAGCGCCAGGTTGACGGCGACGGTCGATTTGCCCACGCCGCCCTTGCCGCTGGCCACGGCCACGACGTAGCGGATGTTCGGCAAGGCAATCTTCGGGGGCGGGCCGTCGGGAGGACGCATCGGGTCGGATCTCCAGGGGAGGTTAGCGGGGAGTGGTCGGGCGGTCGGCGGTGGGCTGGCTCAGCTGGCGCAGCAGTTCGAGAGTGTAGATGCCGCTGTCGTGGCCGTCGCTCCAGACGAGCTTGTAGGCATAGCGGCCGACCCGCGGCATGCTGACCGGGGCGAGCGGGAGCAGTTCTTCCGGCTTGAGGATGCGGAACGGGTCGGCGGGTTGGTCCCGCTCCTCGCGGCAGCCGGCGCACGGGCAGGCGGCGCGGAGGCGCGTCCAGCTCACCCGGCCGACCAGCCCGTCGCTCCACTCGATCACGAGACTGTCGCCGTCGCGGCGGAGCGCGACTGGCAGCGGTTGATCCGGCGACGACGAGGCCATGCAGCTGCTCCCGGGGACGAAGGTGCCATCGGCATTATAGACAGGGCGGCCAGTCGCGACCTGCGCGCCGGCAGCCTTTCGCCTGCCCCCCCGACCGGCACGACCGGCCCGACCGGCACCCCGCACGGGTGCTTTCCAGCGCCGCCGACCGGGCCGGACTTGAGTCGATCCGGCCGACTTTTTTCACGGCGCCGGACGCGCATCGGGAAGGGGCGGACCGTGTCGATTTCCGGTCTGCCGGGGCAGTCTTTTTCTGGTCCGGACGCGATTCCGGAGCAATTTTACTGCAGACCGGGAACGGAACCCTCGACGGGAGCGGTCGCCAGGCCCCGGAGGCGTTGCAACTCGAGGACTGAACAGATGAAACGTCTGATGATTGCTAGCGTGGCGGTGCTGGGTCTGCTGGCCGGGACGCACGGGCAGGCGCGGGCCGGCGGATGTGGCGTCGGGATCGGCCTCGGCCTCGGACTGGGCACCAGCTGCTCGAAGTCGCGGAACTGCGACCAGCCGCCGCCCCCGCCGCCGCCGGCCTACCCGATGTTCATGCCGATCTTCATGCCGATGCCGTACCCGTATTGCGGGTTCCCGGGCTACCCGTATCCGGGTTACGGCTACGGCGGCTACCCCGGTTATGGCGGGTATGGCCAGCAGCCCGCGCACGGGCACGCCTCGAACACCGGGGCCGCCGGCGGGGCCGGAGGTGCCGCCGCACCGGCCGCTGCCGCCGCCAGCCGCAGCGCCGTCCCCGGTTTCTGAGCCGCCCCACTCGATCGCTCTTCTCTTTCGCCGGCTCCCCGTACCCTTCAGCCGGCCGCCTGTCCACCCTCTGCACGGAGCAGGTTCCGTTCTCCCCGACCGGACGCGGGTCTTCACCGGCCCGCGTCCTTTCTCCTTTGGCTGGTCCGCCAGCGCCGGCTGTGCCGGCGGTTCTTGCTCTGCCGGTTGCGAGGCGGTCAACTATTCACAATCCATACCTTTTCGCTCAAGCAAACTTGTTCCGTAAGTTGCCCACTTTACCATAGGTGGACATGCCGGCGGCCGTGGCTCGACGAGCTTATGGGGAGCGCGTCGTGATCCTCGCCGGCCGGTAACGGAGGTATGGAACAGATGAAGCGTCTCCTCGTGACCGCGGTGTTGGCGTGCGCCCTGCTGGCCGGTACCGGCAGCCAGGCGAAGGCTCAGTGCAACGGCGGTAACTGCGGGTTCGGGTTTGGCATCGGTATCGGCATCGGCTTCTCGCTGAGCTGCACCAAGTCGCAGCCGGCCTGCCCGCCGCCGCAGCACGGTTGCTACCCGCCGCAGTACATGTTCATGCCCATCGCGCCGGTGTACCCGATGATGCCCATGATGCCGATGATGCCCATGATGCCGATGGCTCCCGGCTGCTTCTAATCGAGTAACCTCTTACGGAAGAGGATGCCGGGCGGCGTTTCCCCCAGTCGGGGGAGGCGCCGCCCGGCGGTCGTTTTCCCGGCAGCGGACCGTCCGCCCGCGCTGGCCGGGACGCCGCGCTCAACTCGCCAACGACAGCGGTCGGCGCGGTTGCTCCCGGCTCGTCAGATGCGCCTGGGGCGCCATCCCGCCGACGGTCGGCGACCTCCCCGGCGGCGCGGTTTTTCTGGTTTCCTGACGGGTCATGGCGCACCATTCACGGCGTGCAGAGGCGCGGGGCACACTCACGGGGAGTGTCGCCTGCAAGACGCACAGCGGATTGAGGATGGAACAGATGAAGCGTCCGTTGATCGCGGCGGTGCTTGCCACCGGCCTGCTCGCCTGCGCCCACCAGCCGGCGCGGGCACAGTGCGGGTTCGGATTCGGCATCGGGATCGGCCTGAACTTCTCCTTCACCGGCTTCAAGAACAAGAACAATTGCGGCCAGGGCTGCGGCTATCCCTGTGCCGGATACCCGTACGCTGGTTATCCCTGTATGCCGGGCGGCCCGATGTGCGGCCCGGTCGGTCCGTGCGGCGGCATGCCCTACGCCGGCATGCCCGGCTATCCCGGCATGCCTGGGCCGGCCCTCGCCGGGATGCCGCCTTATGTGACCCCGGACATGGCCAGCGCGATGGCCATCGCCGGAATCCCGGGCTACGCCGGCTTCCCGACGGCGTTCGCCCCCGGCTTCAACCCGATGTTCAACCCGATGTTCAACCCGATGGCCGCCCAGGGCCTGGCCGGCATGCCCGGCTACGGCTACGGCGCCGAGGCGTTCAACCCGGCCGCCCTGGCGTATGGCCTGACCCCGACCTACACCGGCACCCCGACCTGGGGTAGCTACCCGACCCTGCAGATGCCGGTCGACAACTCCGCCCTCGCCGCCGTCCCGGCCTTCGGCGGCTATCCAGCGATGGGTGGGTTCCCCGGCTACGGCTACCCGAACATGGGTAACCTGCCGATCACCGGCGTCGCCTACGGCCAGCCGGTCCTGATCAGCGAGAAGCCGGCCGCCACGGGCACCGCCCAGAGCGAGAGCAAGCCGAAGGCGGAAGGCACCTCGGTAGCCAACGCCGAGGAGTAACATCTTACTCGCGTAGAGGCGAACGAGGCGGCCGGGCGAGGCGATCCTTGGGGGCCGCCGCCCCCGGCTGCTTTTGTGGACTGCCGTTCGGCGAGGTCTTTGCATTAGCCCCCGGTGAACACACCGGGGGCAAGTGCGTGTCGACGTCCACCCTTTCAGGGCGCTCCGTATTCGCCCCGGAGGGCAAGTGCGTGTCGACGTCCACCCGAACGAGACGCTTCGCATTCGCCCCGGGGCAAGTGCGTGTCGACCACCGCCCAAGCAGGGCGAACCGCATTAGCCCCCGGTGTGGTCACCGGGGGCAAATTCTTCAGGCCACGCTTCACCGAACGGTATGGGTCTTAAACGCCGCGGACCGGCCGGTAGCGCCGGGCGATGCCGGGGATCAGGTACTCGTCGAAGGCGCGGTCGAGGTCGTAGCGCGGCTTCCAGCCCCAGTCGCGACGGGCGGCCGTGTCGTCCACGTCAATCGGCCAGCTGTCGACGATCCCCTGGCGCCGGCGGTCCGGCGCGAACGTCACCTGGGCATCGGGGAACGACCGCCGCACCCGGTCGAGGAACTCGCCGGCCGACGGGTTGAAGCTGCCGACGTTGTACACCTTGCGCGACAGCGCCACCTTCGGCGCCGCCTCCAGGTCGAGCAGCGCCTGCACCGCGTCCGGCATGGCCATGAAGGTGATGCGGGTGTCGTCGCGGACGAAGCACGGGTACGGCCGATCGGCCGCCGCCGCGTGGACCATCTCCGGGGCGAAGTCGCTGGTGCCGCCGGTCGGCACGGTGACGGCGCTGATCAGTCCGGGGAAGCGCAGGCTGCGGAAGTCGACCCCGCCGGTGCTCTGGTGAGCGTCCAGCTGCCGATAATACTGCTCGTAATACCGGCCGAGCCGCTCGCAGTACAGCTTGTTGATGCCGTACATCGTCCGCGGTTCGCACCAGTCGTCCTCGCGAACGGCGCCGACCCGGTCCTTGGTCGCCAGGTCGGGCAGGCCGTACACCGCGATCGACGACGGATACAGGAACTTGATCTCGCGTTCCTGCTGCCGTCCCTGCGAGACGGTCATCTCCAGCAGGTTGAGGGTGCCGTCGACGTTGACCCGGTTGGCCAACCGCGGCTGCCGCTCCGACTTGGTCGACAGCAGCGCCGCCAGGTGATAGACGGCGTCGAAGTCGTAGGTAGCGGCCAGGGTGTCGAGCAGGGCGATGTCGGAGATATCGCCGGTGACGACGCGGTGGCAACGGGCCTGGATGACGGCGTCGGGGGCGTGCAGGTCGAGAGCGACGATGCGGACCGGCGACAGCTCCGCCAGCCGCATCACCAGCGTGTGCCCGATCTCCCCGTTCGCCCCGGTGATGAGTATGGTCCTGAACATGCATCCGTTGTACGGCCCTGACCCGCCCGCCGCAACCCTGCCGGCCGCTGCCGGGGAAATCTTGCGTCGGCCCCTGCTGCGCAGTTAGCATGACTGAATACTTATCGGTCCAGACGCCGCGGCGGCGACTCGCCAGCGGATCGGGCCGCGTCAGGGGAGTGGTATGCCGTTTGGGGTGCTCGCCGTGCTGCTGTTCGGGCTGCCGGTCCCTGTCGCGCACGCGCTGGCGGCGCCGCTACCCACTGTCTCCCGTTCGGTCGCTGGCCCCGCTCATCCCGGCGCGGCATCCGCGCCTCCGCTCGCGCCGGGCAAGCCGACGCGCCCGCCGCGGGTTCGGTTGCGCGCCTGTACCGGGGACGAAAAGGATCCGGCGCGGCTGGTGAAGCTGGCTTACGCTGCGGTCGCGGCCGCTGGCGTGCCGCCGCCTGTTCCCGTCAGCGATCGGCCGACCGATGTCGTCGCCGTCGACCCGTCGTGCTCCCCCGTCCTCCACACGCTCTGCCGCCTGCTGATCTGACCGGCCTCCTCGCTCCGGACCGGCGACGGCCGTCTGCCGTCGTTCGGGCTGGGTGAAGGGACGGTCGGGGTTCGGTGGCGGATCACGGGGAACCGGCCGCGCGGCCGGGGGTGGGGGAAGGATCGATGACGCAGAAGGGGGATTTCACCGCGGGCGTCCGCTTGCTGTGGATCGCGGCGCTGGCAGTCGTGATCGGGGGAGCGTGCGCCTTCCTCGCCTACGGCCTGCTGTGGCTGATCGGCTTTTTCACCAACCTGTTCTTCTTTCAGCGGGTGGCCTGGATCGACCCGACCGACCTGCCGTCTCCGGCCGCGCATAGCTAGGCATGTGGGTGGTTCTGGTGCCAGTGGTCGGCGGGTTGATCATCGGCTTGCTGGCGCGATACGGGTCGGAGCGGATCCGTGGCCACGGCATCCCGGAGGCGATCGAGGCCATCCTGATCGGCCGCAGCCGCATGTCGCCGCTGGTGGCGGTCCTGAAGCCCGTGTCGTCGGCGGTGTCGATCGGCTCGGGCGGGCCGTTCGGCGCTGGAGGGCCGATCATCATGACCGGGGGCGTTCGGGTCGATCGTCGCCCAGGTGTTCCACCTGACGGCGGCCGAACGGAAGACGTTGCTGGTGGCCGGGGCTGCCGGTGGGATGGCCGCCACCTTTGCCACCCCGGTGGCGGCGGTGCTGATCGCGGTCGAGCTACTCCTGTTCGAGTGGAAGCCGCGGAGCTTCATCCCGGTCGCGCTGGCGGCCGCCGTCGCCGCGACCCTCCGGCCATTTCTGCTCGGCCAGGGTCCGCTGTTCCCGGTCGAGGGGCATGCCCCGCTCGGCGTCTCCGCCCTGCTGGCGTCCGCCCCGGCCGGAGTGCTCGCCGGAGCGCTGGCGCTGTTCCTGACGGCGGCGGTGTATGCCTTCGAGGATCTGTTCCACCGGCTGCCGGTCCACTGGATGTGGTGGCCGGCGCTGGGGGGACTGGTAGTCGGCATCGGCGGCTACTTCCAGCCGCGGGCGCTGGGCGTCGGCTACGACCTGATCGAGGACCTTCTGCGGGGGCGGTACGCCGGGTCGGCCGACCTGTGGGTGCTAATCCCGCTGATCGCGGTCAAGTGCTGGATCTGGTCGACAGCGCTCGGTTCGGGCACTTCCGGAGGGGTGCTGGCGCCGCTGCTCATCCTGGGCGGCGCACTGGGGGCAGTGGAAGCGAACTTCCTGCCCGGCGACGCCGCCCTGTGGCCGCTGGTGAGCATGGCCGCGGTCCTGGGCGGGACCATGCGGTCGCCGTTGACGGCGGTCGTCTTCGCGCTGGAGCTGACGCACGACGTCAACGTGCTGCCGGCGCTGCTGGTCGCCGCCACGGTCTCCTACGGGTTCACCGTGCTGATGATGAAGCGGTCGATCCTGACCGAGAAGATCGCCCGCCGCGGTTACCACGTCAGCCGCGAGTACAGCGTCGATCCGCTGGAGCGGCTGAACGTCGACGAGGTGATGACGCGCGAGGTGGTGACGGTGCCGGCCGGCCTGCCGGTGCGGGAGCTGCTACGCCAGTACTTCCTCCACCCTGAGCGGGGCGACCATCAGGCCTACCCCGTGGTGGACGGCGACGGCCGGCTCCTCGGCGTCATCACCCGGGCGAACCTGCTCCACGACTGGATCGCTGCCGCACTGCCCGGGCCGGACTGGAAGGACGACAGCAGCCCTGCTCCGGTTTTGGCGTTCGACCTGATCCACCGCGAGCCGATCACAGCCTATGCGTGGGAGTCGTGTCGGACGGCGGCGGAGCGGATGGCCGAGCACGGGGTCGGCCGGCTGCCGGTGGTCGCTGACGACGACCCGCGGCGGCTCGTCGGCCTGGTCAGCCGCAGCGACCTGCTCAAGTCGCGGGCCCGCCACGCCGAGGAGGAGGCCGTCCGCGAGCGGTTCCTCGCGCCCCGATTCCGCCGCGACGGCCGGCCGCCGGTCGCCGCCACCCCTGCCCCGGCGGGGCCGCCATCCGGGCCGCCACATGGGAATTGACCCGGTCGGCGTATCTGGCGTAGACTGGAGGTGTTCCAACCAGGGAGTCAGGTATGAGCCACGGTCAGGATGAAGGGTCGGGCGCCGGGATCGGCTTTTCGACGGCGCGGGGGCGGGACTTCCCCAGCGTCCGTCAGTTCAACGTGTTCGTCGAGAACCGCGTCGGCAACCTGCTGACGGTGGTTCGCCGCTTCGAGGCGACCGACATCCGCATCGTGTCGCTCACGATCGTCGATTCGTCTGACTGTGCGATCATTCGCATGGTCCTGAGCGACCCGGATCGAGCCAGAGAGATCTTCGACCTCGCCGGGCTGCCGTGTACCGAGACGGACCTGCTGGTGGTCGAGCTGCCCCGCAACGATCAGCCGCTGGTGCAAATCTGCATGGCGTTGCTCCGCGCCGAGATCAGCATCCACTACGCCTATCCGCTGCTGGTCGGACCGCACGGCCGGGCGGCGCTGGCGCTGCACGTCGAGGACCACGAGACAGCGGTGCAGACGCTGGTGCCGCAAGGGTTCACCGTGCTGTCCGAAAAGGACTTGCAGGACGACCAGGATTTGCTATAGCCGCACCGCCGGTCTGCCGCGCCTGGATTGCGGCCAACCCATCCGCTCCCTTCCGATCACGCGGTGCCCGACCGGCTCGCCGTCGTGTCTCGGAGCATCGTTTGGGTGTCCGGATGCCCATGCAAATCCTCAACCCGGCGGTCCTGCAGGACTTGCAGGCCGGTCGCAAATTGAGTCTGAACCTGGGGTGCGGCCGGCGGCGGGTGCCGGGCCACTACGGGGTCGACCTGGTCCCCTTGCCCGAGGTGGACATCGTCTCCGACCTGAGCGAGCCGCTCAGCGCCCTGCCGGCCGACTGCGTCGCCGCGGTCACCACCCGCCACACGCTCGAACACGTCCCCAACCTGCTCGGCCTGCTGACCGAGCTGCACCGCATCTGCTGCCCCGATGCCCGCATCGAGGTGATCGTTCCGCACTACTCCAACCCCTACGGCTATTCCGACCCGACGCACGTTCGCTTCTTCGGGGTCTACAGCTTCTTCTACTTCGCCGACGAACGAGACCAGCCGCGGCGGAAGGTGCCGGCGTTCTACCTGCCGCAGCGCTTCCGCGTCGAGAGCGTGCGCCTGCGCTTGCTGAAGGAGTCGCTGCTCAACCGGCTGGTGCGGTCGGTCGTCGAACCGCTGCTCAACCGCGGCATCGGCTGGCTGGACTGGTACGAGCGGCGGCTGTGCCGGTTGCTGCCGGCCAGCGAGATCCGCTACGTCCTGCGCGTCGTGAAGGACGCCGAGGTGCGGAGTCAGGCGGCGTAGTTCCGGCGGCGCACCTTCGATCAGCCGGCGCGGCGGAACCCCTGCCGCAAGGTGGCGATCTCCACTTTCACCAGCTGCTGCACCACGCTGGCGGCGCGCGGGCGATCTTCCGGCCGGTGGGCGAGCAGCCGTTCGATCAGCTGTGCCAGCCCCGGCGGCAGCGGCCCGGCCAGGCGGCGGACGTCAGCCGGCGGATCGCAGCGGTGCCGGCGGAACGTCTGCCGCAGCGACCCCGGCGGGTACGGCAGCTGTCCGGTGAGCATCTCGAAGAGTGTCACCCCGAGGCTGAACAGGTCGCTGGAAAAATCCTCCGTCGGCAGCTCGTCGCAGAGTTCGGGGGCGAGGTAGTTGGCGGTGCCGAGGACGTAGCCGGCGCGGAGGAAGGCGGCGTTTTCTCCGGGCCGGTGGGCGAACCCCAGGTCGGTGAGCACCGCCGTCCCGTCGCCGATCAGCCGCACGTTGTCCGGCTTGATGTCGCCATGCAGAAACCCGGCCTGGTGCAGCGCCGCCACCGCCTCGGCCGCCTGCCGCACCACCCACACCGCCTCGGCCAGCGGCAGCCGATACTCGCGCTCCAGCCGGCGCCGCAGCGATTCGCCGGGCAGCAGCTCCATGACGAGAAAGTGCGGCGTCTGCAGGACGTGGGCGTGGGTGAAGCGAACCAGATGCGGGTGGCGGATCATCAGCCCGGCGCGGGCCTCGCGCTGCAGCAACTTGGCCGCCGTCGCCTGGTCTTCCCAGTCGTCGCGGACCACCTTGACGGCGCAGGCCGCTCCGGATTCCGCGTCGCGGGCCTCGTAGACCGCGGTCATCGGCCCGCCGCCGAGACGGCGGCAGAGCACATAGCCGGGGATTCGCGGGAGAGGTTGCATGGCCGCACCGTGACCGCCGTCCTGACGGGAGACAGAGACTCCTCTGTTATCGGCCGTCGGCGCGGCGAACATGAGGCGCGGCCATGTCGCCCCCTCATTTCGCCACTTCCCATGCGAATGAAGCGCCGTTCGGCCGTTGCCGGTCTGCTCCTGGCGCGTCGGCGGAAACGGTTCCGTCCGGCCTGATCCGCAGATGCCGGTGGCCGGTCACCGACAGAAAGTACAAATCCCCGTTCGGCATTTCGGTCCACTGGAACGACTGCGTGTCGTCGTCGCGTGGCGGCCCCAGGACGACCCGGCTCTCCGCCCCGCGCCCGGTCACGCCGATGACGCGGTTGTCCGCCATACATTGCAGGACCACGCGGCCGAGCGGTCGGGCCAGCACCTTGAAACGAACAGCCGCCGTCGCCGCCAGCGGATCGTTCGCCGGGACACCCGCCAGCGTATCCCCCTTGATCGCCAGCACCGTGCCACC
Source organism: Gemmataceae bacterium (assembly GCA_046350215.1). Lineage (GTDB taxonomy): Bacteria > Planctomycetota > Planctomycetia > Gemmatales > Gemmataceae > JAXMAU01. The sequence continues at coordinate 17,353 of JAXMAU010000031.1, forward strand.
ACCGCCCGTCCGCAGCTGGATCACCTGTCCATCCGGGATCGGCCGCGTCAGCCCGCGTGGGTACGGTTCGTGAAGCGTGAAGCGGGTGAAGTCCGCATCGCCGCCGGGCTTGCCGCCGGTGTTGTAGTGGAACAGGGCGAACCGCACACCCTGGAAGGTGCGGAGCTGAAAGACCAGTTTGAACGGCTCACCGAGCGCCTGAAACGTCTTCCCGTCGGTGCTGCAGCTGAACCGCGCCGTTTGCGTTTGGAAGTCGCAGTCGGCCCGCAGCCACACCAGACCGGCCGGCAGCTGGAGATAGACGGATTTTTCGGACCGCTTATCGTAGCATTCGACGCGGACGCCGTCCGCCGCCGGTCGAACGCCGATCCAGGCGTAGGGCGCGTTCAGCAACCCCAGGCCGGCGACGTCGCCCGCCTTCAACCCGCGCGGATCCAGTTCCACCGTGGCCGCCGAGTGCGGGCCGACGGCACGCTGCGTGAGGGTGTTGCGGGCAGTCCAGAAGTCGGCCGCCGGCAGCGAACGGAGCCGCAGGAAGCCCGGCCGCGCCGTGAGCGACCACTGGCCGTCCACCGGGACGTGGTTCCACTGCCAGGCATTGGCCAGCCGCGGGCCGCGGAAGGTGTCGCTCCGCTGGTACGGCGCCGACGGCGGCGACGGGTGGCTGGTGGCGGGTTTTTTCCAGATCCGCGGCGTGCGGCCGAGGTTGCCGGGCAGGCCGAAGTACGGCCAGCCGTCGTGCCAGGTCACCGGCGAGAGGCAGGTGAGGCGGCCGACCGCGTTGTAGTCCATCATCGAGAAGCCCCACCACTCGCCGGCGGGGGTGCGGACGATGCCGCCCTGGTGCATCGCGCCGGCGGCGACGCCAAACGTCTCCCCGGCGCTGATGGCGCGGTTCACCTGGTACGGCCCTTCCGGCTTGTCGGCGCGGGCGCAGGGCATCCGCATCGGCCCGGCAAACCAGGCGCTGGTAATGTAATACTTGCCGTCGATCTTGTAGAAGTGACTTCCTTCCCCCATCCCCGCCGCTTTCGGGATGATGACGCGCTCCGATCCGGGCACGATGTCGTCCAGCCGCTCGTTCAGCTGCGCCAGGCGGATCTCCTGATAGCCCCAGATGACGTACACCTTGCCGTCGTCGTCGAACAGCACCGACAGGTCGTGGAACGCCCGCTTCATCCGGGTGTGCTTCCACGGGCCGGCGGGGTTGGTGGCGGTGAACAGCTGGGTCTGGTGGCGGTTGACGTTGGTGAAGAGGTAGAACGTGCCGTTGTGGTGGCGAAAGCTCGGCGCCCAGATCCCCTGGCCGTAGACCGTCTTGCCGTTTTCCAGACGGAACTCCGGCCCCAGGTCGAGCCGATCGCAGGCGTAGGACACCAGCTCCCAGTTCACCAGGTCCCTCGACCGCAGGATGGGGAGGCCGGGGAACGTGTGCATCGTGGTCCCGGTAAGGTAATACTCGTCCCCGACGCGAATGAGGTCCGGGTCGGAGAACTCATCGAAGAACAGCGGGTTGGAGAAGGTGCCGTTGCCGTTGTCCGCCGTCCACGTCGTCGGGGCCGCGGTGGGCACCTCGCGGGCGGCCTTGAGGACGGCGAAGAAGGCGGCCTTCGGCTGGCCCCGGCGGTCGAACAGCAGCGGGTGATCCGTCCGGCCGCGGACGGGGAAGTGGTTGAGCCAGGAGCGGCCGTCGTGCGTGCCCCAGAGGGTGACGCGGCCGATCACGTCCCGGTGCCGCAGGAACAGCTCGAACGCCTTGCCGTATCGCTCGGCGAGCTTCCGCGCCACGGCGTCCGGCAGGCCGTCGGGGTACGGGTTCACTGGCGTGCGGTCGTTCGGCCCGCGCGACCGCCCCGGCAGCACGCCGATGTCCAGCTCGGTGATCATCACCTTCAGACCCAGGCCGGCGAACTGCTTGATCGACTCCTCCACCTCCGCCAGGTCCGGCCCGTCCATGCGCCAGTGGCATTGAATCCCGACCGCATGCACCGGCACCTTCTGATCGAGGAGTGCCTTCAGTAGCTTCAGCGCTTTGGCGCGCTTGGAGCCGCGCTCGATGCCGTAATCGTTGTAGATCAGGACGGCGCCGGGGTCGGCGGCGTGGGCGGCGCGAAACGCCTCGGCGATGTAGTCGTCGCCAACCGCCTTCAGCCAGGGGCTGGAGCGGAGGAACTCGCCGGGTGTATCGCTGAGCGCCTCGTTGACCACGTCCCACTGCTTGACGCGGCCCTTGTAGCGGCCGACCACGGTGGCGATGTGTTTGCGCATCCGCGCGAGGGCCAGGTCGCGGCCGGCCGGCTTGTCGTCCGGCCCCTGGAAGAACCACCGCGGCGTTTGCGAGTGCCAGACCAGGCAATGGCCGATCGGCGTCGCGCCACACTTCTCGGCCAGCGCCACGAGGCGATCGGCGCCGTCAAAGGTGAACCGGCCCTCGGCGGGCTGGACGGACGCCGGCTTCATGCTGTTTTCAGGCGTGAACGCGCTGAAATGCTTCGTGGCGAGCGCGACCTCCAGGGAGTCCTTCCCTCCCCAGAGGTCGAGCGCCGCCCCGATGAGGAACTTCCCCTTGAACGCTTCCCGCAGCGGCGTCACCGCCTGCGCGGCCCCCTTCGCCGGGGCCTCGTCCTCCGCTCTGGCGGCGGTCGAGAATCCGCCCTGCCCAATCACCACGACCGCGAGGCATCTCACGGCGAAACCCAGCGCACGGTGGCGGCGCGTTGCCGGGGAAGGAACGTCGGTCGATACCCGCCGCGCGGGTGTGAAGGGGTGGAGCATGACAGATTGCGCCCTTTGAGGACCGGGTCGGATCAGCGCGATGCGTCGGGCTTGACGGAGGGTTGCTTGAACAGCCGCGGGGCGAAATCGTGGATCGCGTACCGCCAGGTCTGCCACTCGTGCGACAACCCCTTGGCGTCGCGGAACACCACGTTCTTGATACCGGCCTCTCGCAGCGTCCGAGCGAGGGCCTCCGCGTTCTGGTGGATCCCGGCGTCCATGCCGACCGTGCCGGAGTGCAGGTAGAGCAGGTAAACCTTCCGATCGAAGGCGTCGGGGTCGGCGAACACCCCGCCGTAGGCGGTCTTGGTATCCACCTTGCCGACTCCGCTGAACGCCCCGACGGCGGAAAAGGTGTCCAGGTGGGTCAGGCCGATCTGCAGCGACTGTGCTGCCCCCATCGACAGCCCCGCGATGGCCCGCTGATCTCGGTGGGGAACGGTCCGATAGGTGGCGTCGATCATCGGAATCAGGTCTTTGAGCACCACGTCGCCGAAGGCGCTGAAGTCCCACCGTCCCCGCCCGCCCGGCCTGGCCGCCTCGCCCGTTCGGACAGCGTACCCTTTCTCCATGACCACAATCATCGGCCTGGCCTTACCGGCGGCGATCAGGTTGTCGAGGATGAAGTTCACGTTGCCCTGCCGGGTCCACCCCGTCTCGTCCTCCCCGCCGCCGTGCTGCAGGTAAAGAACCGGGTAACGCTTACTCGTATCCGATTCATAGCCGGGTGGGGTGTACACCAGGACGTGACGCGGTCGTCCCGTCACCCTCGACGGATACCAGCGGGAGCGGACCTCGCCGTGCGGCACGTCCTTCAGGTGATAGAAATCGACTCCGCGTTCCGGAATCTCGATCCCGCTCGTCGGCCGGCCGGTGCCGAAGAAGGTGTCGCTCGCGGGGTCGTTCACCTCCACCCCGTCGACCGACAGCTTGTAGTAATGGAACCCGGGGATCACCGGCGGGGTGGTCACCGTCCACACGCCCCCGTCGCCCCGCTCCATCGCCCACGGTCCGCCCTTGCCCAGGCCGAAGTTGCCCACCACTTGCACCTTGCGGGCGTCGGGCGCCTGCAGACGGAACGTGACCCGCAGGTCGGCGTGAACTCGCGGGTAGGGGGAGCCGGCAACGTTGGTCGACGCGGGCTGGGCCTCGTCCGGTTTGGTGTCCGCCGCCTTCGTCTCCGGCCCCGCCGCGCGGAACAGCCGCTGAGCGAAGTGGTACAGGTCGTACTTCCACACCCGGAAGTCGTGCCGCCCGTCAGCCACCACGTTGTAGACGTGCGGAACGCCGTTCTCCTCCAGCATCCGGTGAACGCCGGCGCTGATCCGGAGCAGCCCGTCGCGGTCGCCACAGCCGACGTACAGCAGCCGCAACTGCTTCGCCGCGGCCGCATGGTCCTTGAGCAGTTCGGCAGGCGGCCGGGTGTTCGGGGCGGAGGAGAAGCCGCCGACCCAGGCGAACGTGTCGAGGTGGGCCAACCCGAAGTTGAGCGCCTGCCCGCCGCCCATCGACAGCCCGGCCAGCGCACGGGACGCGCGATCGGCCTTCGCCGCATAGGTCTTTTCGATGAACGGGATCAGGTCGGTGAGCAGCTCCTTCTCGAACACGGCGAACGCCGGCTGGTCCTCGAACGGATTTTTTTTTGGGGCTTTCGTCGCCCGGCCGTTCGGCAAGACGACGATCATTGGCATCGCCTTGTGGTCGGCGTCCAGGTTGTCGAGGATCACGTTCGCTGCCCCACCTCGTGTCCACTCGTACTCGTTGCCGCCGATGCCGTGGAGTAGGTAGAGGACCGGATATTTCCCCTCTTTTGAGTAGCCCGGCGGGGTGTAGACCTGCGCCTTGCGTTTGGCACCGACCGTGGTCGACTCGTACTCGACCGTCTCCAGCTTGCCGCGGGCGATGCCGTCGCGGCGGACGTCAAAGCCGCCCGGTGCCGGCGGGAAGGCCGGAGCGACCTTGTCCGCCCTGTCCTGTCCATGCACACTGGTGCAGGTCAACGTCATCACGACGGCCCAGGCCGTTACATACCGTGCGTGTCGCATCGGGTCCTCTCTTCCACGAAGCCGTACCACTAGGTTTCACGTGCCGCGCGGCGGTCGGTGCCCGCCGCCAGGTTGTCGATCAGCCGCCGGAGACCGTCGACCAGGGACCGCGCCTGGTCGGCGGAAAACCACGCCAGCATTTGCACCCGGATCGGGTCGCTGGTCTTCCACAGTCGGGCGAACAGCCGCCGCCCGCGGGGAGTGAGGGCGACCACCCGCGCCCGCCGATCGTCGGCACGGCGAGCGCGGCTCACCAGGCCACGGCCCTCCAGCAGCACCAGCATGGCCCGGACCGTGCTCGGATCGGACGAGGCGCGGCCAGCCAGCTCCTGCTGAGTGATGGCGTCCTGCTCCGCCAGACAGGCGAGGAGGACGAACTGATCGGCGGTCACCCCGGAGCGGGCGAAGTGGGCGTCGGAGACGCGGTGCATCGCGAAGTAGGCGGCGCGGAGCAGGCGCGGCAGTTCACTTTCCTCGTTCACCGGCGGTCACCCCGGGAAATCGTGTGTATACGCACGAACTCCCAGCATCTTAGCCGGCCGCCGGCCGGGGGCTACCGGAAAATCGGCGGGACCGCTTCGCGTGTCGCATCGTGTCCTCTCTTCCACAAAACCATTGCGATGACGGGCAGCCGGGGCGTCCGAGACAGGCGAACGTTCACTCCTTGCGCGTGTACGTCCCCTCGACGAGCTTGCGGCTGTTGTCGTTGGCCCGCGTGCCGTTCAGCTCGCTGATCGTCAGCTGCTTGCCGTCCACCGCCACGCGGAAGCTGAACAGGTCGCCCTTCTCCGGGCCGTTGTCGCCCTTCTCTACCGCGGTGATGACGCCGAACAGCACGCCGTCGGCGGTCAGTCCGTAGGACGCCTTCGCCTCGACCTTGGAGCCATTCTCCAGGGTGACGGTCAGGGTGTCGGCCTTGATGGCGAAGGTGATCTTGTGGCCGTCGGTTTCCCGGTGCCAGGTGCCGACCGGCTTCTTGACGGTGGACTTCTCGGCCAGGGCCGGGGCGACGAACAGGACGAGTGCGAGCAGGGCAACGCGGTGCGCCATGGGAACGATTCCTCCATCGACAGGACAGGGACGGACGATCGACCCCGATACGCTATGACCCGGCGCGGGAGCGGCCGACGGAAAAACCGCCACGCCGCGGCCGCCTCGAACGGGCGGCCGCGGCGTGCGGCAGGAGACGGGCGGCGCGGCTACTTGTTGCCGAACAGCCGGCCAAAGAAGCTCTTCTGCGTCGGCTCGACCGTGTTGCCGCCCTGGCCGACGGCGGGCAGGCTGCCGGACGAGCCAGGCTTGCTGTGGATGGCCGGGGCGGCGCCGCGACGGCTGGCGGCGTCCTGCAGCCGCGCCTTCAGCTCCTCCATCTTGTTCTGCAGCGCGCCGTTGCGTTCCAGCCGTTCCAGCTCGTGGCGGATCTCGCCGTACAGCCGCTGCAGGTCGTTGCGCTGCCGCGCCATGTCGGCGCGCTCGCGGGCCATCGACATTTCCATCTGCCGCATCTGCTCCATCAGCGCCTGCTCGTCCTCCTGCAGCTGGCGCCGTTCCCGCTCCAGCTCCTCGCTCAGCGCGAGCAGTTCGTCCTCGCGCGGCAACGGGCCGCGGGCCGCCGGTTCGCTGGCCGCTGGCGTCGGCTGCACCGCCTCTTGCAGCGCCACTTGGGTCTCTTCGAGCTGCTGGTGCAGCTGACGGATTGTCTCCGTCTTCTCCTCCAGCATCTGCTCGTACTCGCGGAGGCGATCCTCGTAGACCGAGGTGTCCGCCGAGTTTTGCGAGGCTTCCTGCAGCGCCTGTTCCAGCTCGGCACACAGGGCCCGCAGCTGGCCGTTCTCGGCCTGCATCTGATCGAGGTGGGCCGCGTCGCCCGCCGCGGCCGGGGCGTCGTCGAGGCTGTATCGAGGGTGATAGTTCCCGTTATAACCGCCCCGGTAGGGGTCCGAGGTGGAGATGGGTCGAGCCATGTTCCCTGTCTCCCGCTGATGCGCTGTCATCGCCCTGGTCGCCGGTCCTGATTCGCGTAGGGCACGTTCCCTTCAACTATAGGTTGCAAAATCTGTTCAGGCGGCGGCGGCGAGGCATTTTTCGGCCCTGGTCGGACCGTCCGCGTCGTGGTCGTACAATAAGCAGCAGCCCCCCGGGAGTCGTCCCATGAACGTCCGCATGCCGTTCGGCCGGCAGCACCTGGACCTCGACCTCGCCGCCGACCGCTGCCTCGGCGTGTTCCGCGGCCCATCGCCGTTGCCCGACCCGGCGCACGCCGTCCGCCAGGCGCTGGAGGTGCCGTGGCGCTATCCGCCGCTGCGCCGCGCCCTCACCCCGGATGATCGGGTGGTGGTGGTGGTCGACGAGACACTGCCGCAGCTGGGCGAGCTGCTGCCGGTGGTGCTGGAGCACGTCGCCTCCGCCGGCGTGCCAGCCGCGGCGGTCACCCTGCTGTGTCCGCCGGGCGACGCCGCGCACCCGTGGATCGACGACCTGCCCGACGAGTTCGGCGACGTCCACGTCGAGGACCACGACCCGACGAATCGGCAGCACCTGGCCTACCTGGCGACGACCAAAAGCGGACGGCGGGTGTACCTCAACCGCACCCTGGTGGACGCCGACCAGGTGGTCGTCGTCGGGTCGCGGCGCTACGACCTGCTGCTCGGCTACGCCGGCGGCGAGGGATCGCTGTTCCCGACGTTCAGCGACGAGCCGACCCGTGACGAGCTGGACCACCGCTTTCACGCCGCGGTGCCCGGCAGCCGGCCGTGGCCGCTGCGCGAGCAGGCGATCGAGGTGGCGTTGCTGCTCGGCCAGCCGTTCTACGTCCAGGGGATCGCGTCGGCCTGGCGACGGGGTGGCGCATGTGGTCGCCGGCGGCGCCGACTCGACGCACGAGGGGCAACGCCTGCTCGACGACAGCTGGCGGCACACCCTGACAGGGCGGCCGGAGACGGTCGTTGTCACGCTAACGGGCGACCGGGCACGGATCGGGTTTCCCGAACTGGCCGGGGCGATCGCGGCGGCTGGCCGGGTGGTACGGCCCGGCGGGCGGGTGGTGGTGGTGTCCGAGGCGGAGGGCGGCTTGCCGCCGGGGTTCGAGTTGATGCTGCGCGGCGACGATCTGCCGACCGCGGTGGCGGCGCTGGAGAAGACGCCGCGCGCCGGTTACGCGGCGGCGTTGCAGTGGGCGCGCGGGGTGACCGACGCCCGCGTGTCGGTGCTCAGCCGGCTGCCGGCCGACCTGGTGGAAGACCTGTTCGCCACCCCGCTCGACGACCCGGCCCAGGTTCAGCGGCTGGTCGCCGGCGGCGGAACCTGCCTGTTTCTGGAGGACGGCCAGCGGATGATGCTGGCGGTTGGGTAAGTGGCGGAGACAGCGGAGAGAAGAATCTGTTTCATATTCCGAATTATTCATCGGGAATGTGATTGACACCGCGAAAGCGGAGGTTTAGTGTAAGTTGCTACTATGCTGGCTCGGATAAAGGATCGAGCCGTCTCTGTCTGTGCCGGTTGCCAGTCCAACCCGTGAGGAGGAAACCATGGGCCAGCAGGACCCATCCGGTCAATCGACCGGAGTGTGCAACTCTCCCCGGCCGGCCCCCGAGGACCAGATCGTCGAGCGTGCGGAAAGTCACCTCCGCCACAATTCGTATCTGTCTCTCAAAAATGTCCGGTGCGACTACCGCGACGGCGCCCTGATCCTGCGGGGCTGCCTGCCCACCTACTATCTCAAGCAGATGGCGCAGTCGGTGGTCGCGCGTATGGAGGGAGTGCATCGCGTCGTCAACGAGATCGAGGTCGTCTGTTCCCCCTACCGCTGAACCGTCCACCGTCGTCTCTCTCCTCACCCGTCCACCTACCAGCAAGCGAACGGGCCACCGTCGAACGGTGGCCCGCGGCCATTTCCCGGCTCGCCTCAGCCCGGCGGCAGCGGCAGGCGCCTGGTCGGTGTCGCGCTGCAGGTAGCGGGCGCCCCACAGCCACAAGAGCCCGCCCACCAGCACCGTCACCGACACGAACTGAAACGCCAGGTCGAAGCGGTCCTCCTTGCCGATGATCCGGCCCATCACCGACGGCGAGACGGCATCGCCGAACAGGTGGATGAGCAGGATGTTCAGCGCGAATCCGCGCGCCCGCAGCAGCGGGTGCGTGACGTTGGCCAGGATCGTGTTGGTCGGCCCGGTGTTGAAGAACAGGCAGAAGACGAACGCCCCGAGTGGCACCCAGGCGAGCGGGAACGGCAGCGCCACCATCAGCAGCAGCATCGGGCAGGCGACCACCATCGCCGCCCCGGAGACGAGGAAGTACGACCCGGTGAAACGCGCCCGCAGCCAGTCGCCCGCCAGCCCGCCGGCCAGCGTGGCGAGCAGGCCGAGCGACGCGGTCAGCAGGCCGAAGAACATCGCCGGCGGCATCCCGAGCACCGGCGGCACTTCGAGGTAGTGCAGGTAGCCCGGCGCCCAGAACGCCAGGCCGCCCATCGCGAAGCACATGAACGTCATGCCGGCGGTATTCAGCAGGTAGGACGGCGTGCGGAGCATCACCAGGTAGTCGCCCCAGTGGTTCGGCCGCGGCGGGGCGGCGACGTGATCGGCGGTGCCGCGGGCCGGCTCGCGCATCAGCAAGCTCCACACGCCCAGCGCCAGCCCCGGCGCGACGACCACGTAGAAGGCGTTTCGCCAGTCCCCGGTCTGCATCACCACCAGCGCGCCCAGCGCGTACCCCAGCGCCCCGCCAAACGGGATGGCGGCGTAGAACCAGGCGAGCACCTGGCCGCGGCGGGCGGGCGGGAACAGGTCGGAGATGACGTCCGGGGCGATCGGCCCATAGGCCCCCTCGCCAACGCCCACGAAACAGCGGGTGACGAGCATCACCAGGTAGACCATCGGCAGCGTGTAGCCCAGCAGCAGCACCGCCCCGCCGCCGAGCTGGCCGCCCAGGTACGGCGCCAGTCCCGACGCCCCCGATGCCAGCGTCCAGACGATCACCCCCATGGCGATCAGCAGCCAGCGCGGCAGCACGGTGGACATCGCCCCGAACACCGGGGCGGTGAGCATGTAGGTGATCAGGAAGGCGAACGACAGGAAGCCCATCAGCTCCTTGGCGTCGGCCGACTCGGTGGCCGGGTCGTTGGGGTCGGTGCGGAAGAACTCGGCGCGGATGTTCGGTTCGACCGCCGCCAGCACCTGCCGGTCGATGTAGTTGAACAGGTTGATGAGCACCAGCAGCAGCAGCGCGTGGCGGGCGCCGGCGAGCGGGGCGTCGGCCGCGGCGGCGAGCGGCCGAGGCGACAACGAGACGGCGGCCGAGGAGCCTTCGGTCATGGACGCACTTTCTCGAACGAGGGTGCGGGCGGCCCGCGGGATGGGGATTCGGTTGCCGCATGGTAATTTGCCCGCCGGCCGGGTGGAAGGGGAAAAGCCGGCCTGCTACGCTGAAGAGAGCGAGTCCTCTCTCCGCCGCCGAGAGTCCCGGTCATGCGTCGAGCCAGCCGCAGCACCCCGCACGGGCAGCACGTCCCGGTGGTGCTTCCGGAAGTGATCGCCGCCCTCCGCCCGGCGCCGGGCGGGACGGTCGTCGACTGCACCGCCGGCTGGGCCGGGCACAGCCGCGAGCTGCTCCGGTGCGTCGGCCCCACCGGGCGGCTGATCGCTCTCGACCTCGACCCCGACAACCTGCCGCGCGTCGCCGAGCGGCTGGCCGAGGTCGGCACGTCGTTCGTGACCCGTCACGCCAATTTCGCCGCTTTACCGACAGTGCTTGCCGAGGAAGGCATCGCCGCGGTCGACGGCATCCTCGCCGACCTGGGCATGTCGTCGATGCAGGTGGACGACGCCGAACGCGGCTTCTCCTACGCCCGCGACGGCGCCCTCGACATGCGGATGGACCGCAGCCGCGGCCGTACCGCCGCCGAGCTGCTCGCCGCGATCAGTCCGGCCGAGCTGGCGCGGGCGCTGCGCGAGCTGGGCGACGAGCCGCAGGCCGAGCGGCTGGCGCCGCTGATCGTCGAGGCGGCACGCGACGGCCAGCTGCAGCGGACCGCCGACCTGTCGCGGCTGATTCAGGAGGCGGCCGGCGTGACGACGTGGAAGCTGCATCCACGGCCGGGCAAGTGGAACCTCCACCCTGCCGCGCGCACCTTCCAGGCGCTGCGCATCCTCGTCAATCGCGAGCTGGCCAACCTGGAGCAGCTGCTGCGGGTAGCGCCGACGCTGCTGCGACCGGGCGGAGTGGTGGCGATCATCAGCTTTCACAGCGGCGAGGACCGGCTGGTCAAGGCGGCGTTCCGCGATGGGCTGCGGACCGGCGTCTACGCAGCGATCGCCGACGAGCCGGTCCGTGCCGGCGAGGGCGAACGGATGACCAACCCCCGGTCGCGCTCGGCCAAGCTGCGCTGGGCGCGGACGGCGGCGGTCGCTTGACCGCCGCGCAGCGGAACTTATAAGATCGACCGAAGAGTTTGGTGCGCACATCTTGCCGAAAGGGAGCTGCCGATGCAACTGCTGTCCCGACTGCGGGTCGTGGCGGGCCTCGCCGCCGTGGCCGTCGTCCTGTCCGGGGGTGCGCCTGCCCCTGCGCAGGGCAAAAAAGGAGGCAACACCAAGAACGTCACCTTCAGGTCGTTTGACGGCGTCGAGCTGTCCGGCACGCTCTACCCCAACCCCGGCGGCAAGCGCGACGCGACCGTGCTGCTCCTGCACAACTTCGACCTGAAAAAAGGCGGCAGCAGCCAGCAGGAAGGGTGGACGCGGCTGGCGACCGCGCTGCAGGCCGAGGGGTACGTCGTGCTGGCGTTCGACTTCCGCGGCTTCGGCGACAGCAAGGCGGTCGAATCGACCTTCTGGAACCAGAAGCACAACCAGTTCGTCAAGCGCCGCGGCGTCAAGCCGCCGGCGAACATCGATCACAAGGACTTCCTGCCCAACTACCTGCCGTACCTGGTCAACGACATCGCCGCCGCCAAGGCGTACCTGGACAAGCTGAACGACAACAGCGGCTGCAACACCTCCAGCCTGTTCGTGATCGGCGCCGGCGACGGAGCCACCCTCGGGGCGATGTGGATGGCCAACGAGACGCGCCGCCGCCGCGACAAGAACCAGAACCCGCTGCTGGCGGTCGGCGCCCCCGACCTGGGCGACCCGGAGAGCAACGACCTGGCCGCCGGCGTGTGGCTGTCGATCAGCCCCAGCCTCGGCACCCGAACGGCGCCGCTCAGCCGCTGGGTGGTCGAGGCCGGCAAGGGGCGCAAGGTGCCGATGGCGTTCATCTACGGCAAGGGCGATGCCAAGGGCGACAACACCGCCACCAACCTGCTCAAGTCGATCAAGCCGACCGGCGGCAAGAGCAAGGATTTCCCGAACACCGGCACCAAGGCGATCGCCGACACCAAGCTCACCGGCGAGAAGCTGCTCGACAGCGACCTGGAAACGCAGAAGTGGGTGATCAATTACCTCAACGGGGTGATGGACACCCGCGGGGCGAAGATCCGCACCGATCGGCAGGTCGACCGTCATGCCTACTGGTACGCCGACCCGAAGACCGGCCGGGCGCTGAAACCGAACAAGAAGGTCGGCGAGGACGTGCCGTCGGTCGACGTCACCCAGCTGCTGTCCTCCTTCTGAGCGCCCTGGACAAACGAGCGGGGGCCCCCTGGCCCCCCCGCTCCGTTCCTCACCCTCGATTCCCTGCCGCACGGCTCAGCCGGTGGCTACCTGGGTGCGATCCTCGGCCCCGCCGAAGTGGGCCTGCGCGGCCGACGGCAGGCAGTCGCCGGGCCGCTCGCTGTCCTTGTGGAAGCAGAGGATCTTGCCCGGGAAGCGGGCGCTGGTGCAGTGGAAATACTGTCCCTGGGCGTGTAGCAGTCCGAGAATCTTTCGCGGACACTCCTGCGCCAGCTGGCGCAGGGCTTCATCATCCGACATGCTTCGCTCTCCTCCTGCCAGGGACCGGCGGTCGGTTCCAGCGCGCAGTCTCGACCGTCGCCGGACCGGGGGCCGGCAGAAGGCTCGGATCGGAGACTCCCTGTCAAGGACGGCGCGATGGTTCCGGGGACATCCGGTCCTTGCTGGGACAAACCAGTACCTACTCTATCACGGCTGCCCCCGCTAGCCAGTTTCTTGTCCGCGGCGTGTGAACGATCGATGAGGGTATACACCGCACGTCCGGCATATTCGCTACCATTCCCCCATCCTGTCCGGTCGCGGCATTGCTCGCCGGCCGACGTGGACTTCCGCCCCACCCGACCGCTACCATCACAGAACAACCTCGCACCCACGGAGAGATAGCCGATGCCCCCCGCCTGTACCCGCCGCCAGTGGCTCGCCGGCACCGCCGCCCTCGCCGCCGCCGGCGGCGCCCCGGCCGCCGTCCGCACTGACCGGCCGTTTCGCTTCATGTTCAACACCGCCACCATCATGGGGCAGAAGCTGCCGCTGACCGAGCAGATCGAGGTGGCGGCGACGGCGGGGTACGACGCCATCGAGCCGTGGATAAGTGACCTGGAGACGCACAAGAAGGCGGGCAAGAGCCTGAAAGACGCCGGCAAGCAGGCGCGCGACCGGGGCCTGACGGTCGAGAGCGCCATCGGCTTCGCGACGTGGATCGTCGACGACGAGGCGGCGCGCAAGAAGGGGCTGGAGCAGGCGAAGCGCGACATGGAGCTGATGCAGGAGCTGGGCGGCACGCGCATCGCCGCGCCGCCGGTCGGGGCGACCGACAAGGGCGGCCTCGACCTGCTCCGCGTCGCCGATCGCTACCGCGACCTGTGCGCGCTCGGCGCGAAGATGGGCGTCATCCCGCAGGTGGAGCTGTGGGGGTTCTCGAAGTCGCTGTCGCGGCTGGGCGAGACGGTGCTGGTGGCGATGGAGAGCGGCCACCCGCAGGCGTGTGTGCTGGCCGATGTCTACCATCTGTACAAGGGCGGGTCGGACTTTGGCGGGCTGAAGATGCTCGGCGGGCCGAGCATGCAGGTGTTCCACATGAACGACTACCCCGCCGGGCTGTCGCGGCAGAAGATCAACGACGCCGACCGCATCTTCCCCGGCGACGGCGTGGCGCCGCTGGTGCAGATCCTCCGCGACCTGCACACGCTCGGCTTCCGCGGCCTGCTGTCGCTGGAACTGTTCAACCGCGACTACTGGAAGCGCGACGCCCTGGAGGTGGCGAAGACCGGGCTGGCGAAGATGAAGGCGGTGGCGGCGAAGGCGATGGCCGGCTGACGACGGAGGCACTCATGGTCACGACCAGTCCGCTCCATGCAGTCACGTCGGCCGCCACGCTGGCAGACGACGCCGGCTGGCGGCTGCCGGCGCACTTTGGCGACCCGGCGGCGGAATACGACGCCGCGCGCAGCGCCGCCGCCCTGTTCGATCGCTCGTCGCGCGGCAAGCTGACCGCCGCCGGGACCGAGGCCGTCGTGTTCCTGCACAACCTGTCGACCAACGACGTCAAGGGGTTGGCGCCGGGGCACGGGTGCGAGACGTTCTTCTGCACGGCGACGGCGAAGGCGGTGGCGCACGGCACCCTCTGGCGAGAACCGCCCGACGGCAAGCGCGAGCGGCTGTGGCTCGACCTGCCGGCGGGGCAGGCGGAGAAGCTGCTTCAGCACCTCGACCGCTACCTGATCAGCGAGGACGTGACGCTGACCGACCACACCGGCGCGCTGGCGCAAATGCACCTGGCCGGGCCGGACGCCGGCCGGACGCTGGCGGCGGCCGGGCTGGACGTCGGCGCGTGGCAGCGGGACACGTTTCGCACCGTCGGCGACTGGACAGTGCGGATGACCGACCCGCTCGGCATGCCGGGGTACGATCTGCTCGGTCCGGCGGCGGACGCCCCGGCGCTGTGGCAGCGGCTGGTCGCCGCCGGCGCCCGGCCGGCGGGAATGGAAGCGTGGGAGATGCTCCGCGTCGAGGCCGGCACGCCGGAGTTCGGCAAGGACATCTTCGACACCACCTTCGCCCCCGAGGTCGGCCGCACGGCGACGGCGATCAGCTACCAGAAGGGGTGCTATCTCGGCCAGGAGCCGATCGTCATGGCCCGCGACCGCGGCATGGTCCAGCGAGGCATGGTCGGCCTGCTGCTCGGCGCCGACCCGCTGCCGCCGGGCACGCTGCTGGTCCACGCCGGCAAGGAGGTCGGCCGCACGCTGAGCAGCGTCCGTTCGCCGCGGCTGGGGCAGGCGGTAGCGCTGGCCACCGTGCGCCGCGCCCAGACCACCGCCGGCACCGAGCTGGAGGCCGACGTCGCCGGCGTCCGCCGTCCCGTCCGCGTCGCCGCACTGCCGCTGGTTTCGTAGAAGGAGAGACAGCGATGGATGGCGTGAAACAGGCGGTCCCGTCCGCCATCGAGTACCCGTTCTGCGACGCGAGCACACTCGACGAGTTCACGCTGGAGATGCGTCGGATCTTCTTCCTGACCGCCAACCTCGTCGAGCTGTTTCGTGATCGTGACGACGTGTCCGTCGCCAGCAACCTGATGTGGTTTCCAGTTGAAGCACGGCCGGATATTCGTTTCGCTCCCGAAGTGTCCGTGGTCTTCGGACGACCGAAGCGTGATCGAGTGGCGTACAAGCAGTGGGAAGAAATTGGTGTCCCGATCACGGTGGCGTTCGACGTCATGCAGGGGGAGGCGCCCGCATCGAGATCGTTTCACCGAGATGAGTTCTACTACGATTATGGGCTGGAGGAGCGATACCTCTACTTCCCCGACGTCAATCGGTTGTACGTGTACGTTCGCGACGGCGACGGGGTTGTCCTGATTCGGCGGCTGGAAGAGTTCGTAAGTCCGCGGATGGGCCTTCGCTTTCGCCAGACGAACCCCGAACTCACTTTCCTCAACCCCAACGGTTCTCCGTTTCTGCCGATCGAGGAACTGGCTGTTCGGGTCGCCGAGCGAAGCCGCGCCGAACGGGCAGCGCAGTGGGACGCAAAGGACGTCCAACGGGCGCGGTTGGCCAATCAGGACCAGCAACGCGACGCGAGGCTGGCGCGGCGCCGGTCTATGTGACCTCACCTGCCGGCGAGGTACGTTTCGGCCAGCTGCCAGTGCGCCCGGGCGCGGTGCAGGTCGGCGAACCGCTCGGCGCGTGGGATCTCCGACTCGCCCAGCGCGAACCCCTCCACCTTGCCGCGCACCATCGCCCGGTAGGCGGCGTAGAACGGCAGCAGCGGTCGGCCCTCTACGTCGTCGTCGGCGGCGAACCAGGCGTCGGCCAGCGCATCCGCCAGGTCGCGGCGGTCGTGAAACGTCAGGTCCATCACCAGGAACGCCAGGTCGGCCACCGGGTCGGCGTGGCGGAACCGCTCGTTGAACTCGATGCAGTCGATGATGACCACGTCGTCGGGCGGTGCGGCGTCGGGGAACAGGTAGACGTGATCGGTGCGCAGGTCGCCGTGGGTCTCGCACGGCACGCCGGCGGCGGCGCGGCGCTCGATCAGCGGGCGCAGCCGCGCCAGTGCGTCCTCGGTCAGCCGCTCCAGCGCGGCGAACCGCTCGGCAGTCACCGTCAGGCCGACGCACGGCCGCGCCTGGGCGAAGTTCTCGCGGGCGTTGGCGGCGATCACGGCGAACCGCCCGGCGGCGGCGATCGCCTCGCCCCGCGCCGCGCCACGGTGGAACGCCGCCAGGCGCTGGGCCACCGCCTCGATCTGGGGAGCCGATATCGCATTACTCGTCAGGAGGGCAAGCAGCGACGCCTCTTCCGGCAGCCGCCGCATCATTACCGCCCACTCGATGACGTCGCCGGTCCCGTCCATGACGATCCGGTCGCCCGTCCGCGTGACCGGGGCGACACCCAGGTAGACGCTCGGCGCCAGCCGCCGGTTGAGCCGCACCTCCTCGGCGCAGAAGTGCCGGCGGCGATCGAGGGTGCGGAAGTCGAGGAACCCCATCTCGACCGGCTTCTTCACCTTGTAGGCGAACGGGCCGGCGAGGAACACCGCCGAGATGTGCGTCTGATGCACCGTCACCGCGTCGACCGGGTGCGGATACGCCTCCGGCCTCGCCAGCGCCGCGATCAGGTCGTCGAGCATCACGGCCGTCCCCCTACGCGAATTCCGCGCACAGCGCCGCCGCCACCTCGCCCCAGCGGTCGAAGCGGCGATACGTCAGCCGCTCGCGGTCGAGCGCCGTTGCCAGGTCGGCGCGGGCGAAGCGCCGCTCGGGCGGCACCAGCCGGGCGGCGTGGATGTCGGGGGTGCCGTCGCCGGCGAAGGCGACAATGCGCCCCTCGTCCAGACCGCGGCGGACAATGGCCGCCTTGTCGATGCCCACCGTCGGCGACAGGTAGGGCGAATCGACCGGCAGGCGCATGAACAGCCCTTCGCCGGGGACGAACGTGCCGGGGTTGGCGTGGACCGGCAGGTCGACGCCGGCGGCGGTCAGGATGTGCCGGATGTACCACTCGCACCCGGCCGACGCCACCACCACGTCCCAGCCGCCCCGCCGCAGCCGCTCGACCCAGTCGGCCAGCTGTGGCTCGGGGTCGGCGTGCGTCAGCAGCTCGCGCATCTCCGCCTCGCCGGCGCGGACGCCGGCGAAGATGCCGGCGAGCGCCTCGAAGTGGGTACACCGGCCCTGCCGGTACGCCGCCCAGTGCTCGTCCAGCCCGGCCGGGGCGAAGGCGTCCACCGCCAGCCAGAAGAAGTCGCGCCGGGTGATCGTGCCGTCGAAGTCGGTCACGAACAGATGCCGCATCCTGCCCTCCTCGGGCGTCGAACATGCCGACTCTGCCGGCCGCCGATCGCCGCTCCGTCCCGTTCTGTCCCGGACTCGTCTCACACTCCGGTGGCCGTCCGTTATAATCACCCTATTGATTACACCAACAATCGGGTCTGGGCAGAATCGGTGAACGAGGCCGGAGTGGAAAACGGGGAAGCGCCGACCGGCGCTATCGCCCGTGTCTGGCCTGCGGGCAGTGATCGGAGCGGCGAACGGACGCGGCCGCGGACGTGACAGACGGCGAATGGAGCCGCCCTTCCCTCCCACGGAGCAGGCCGATGGCTACCATCGCCGAGATCCTGAAGCGTTACGAGGTCGGCCCGCTCCGGTTCAGCGGCGACGCCAACGCTTCCTACGAGCGCCACCTGATCCTCGACCACGTCATCGAGGCCGCCATCGCCCATCCGCGGCAGAAGTTCGAGGCGGTCGCCCTGGCCGTCCGCGACCTGCTCACCCAGCGGTGGATCAAGACGCGCCGCGCCCACCACAGCGCCAACGTCAAGCGCGTGTACTATCTGTCGATGGAGTTCCTGATCGGCCGGTCGCTGGTGAACAACATCACCAACCTGCTGGTCGACCCGGTGGTGCAGGAAGTGGCGGCCCACGAGGGGCTGGACCTGAACCGGCTGGCCGAGCTGGAGCCGGACGCCGGGCTGGGCAACGGCGGCCTGGGCCGGCTGGCGGCGTGCTTCGTCGACTCGCTGGCGACGCTGCAGATCCCGGCGGTCGGCTACGGACTGCGCTACGAGTACGGCATCTTCGCCCAGGAGATCGAAAACGGCTACCAGATCGAGCGGCCGGACAACTGGCTGCGCCGGCCCGATCCGTGGGAGGTGGCGCGGCCGGAGCAGACCACGCCGGTGCGGCTCGGCAGCGGCTTCGACTTCCACGGCGGCCAGGTGGTCATCACCCCCGGCCGCGAGACGCACCTCTACGGCATCCCGTATGATCGGCCGGTGGTCGGCTACGGTGGGCGGTGCATCAACACCCTGCGCCTGTGGGGCGCTGCTACCCCGGATTACTTCAACTTTGGCGAGTTCAACACCGGCGACTTCTCCGCTGCCGTCGCCGAGAAGGTCCATGCCGAGACGCTCACCCGCGTCCTTTATCCCGACGATTCCACCAGCAGCGGCAAGTCGCTGCGCTTCTTGCAGGAATACTTCCTGGTCGCCTGCTCGCTCGCCGACATCATCACCCGCTTCCGCCGCCGCAACGAGGACTGGGGGCTGCTGCCGGACAAGGTGGCGATTCAGCTGAACGACACCCACCCGTCGCTGGCCGTCGCCGAGCTGATGGTCCTGCTGCTCGACCAGGTCGGCCTCGGCTGGGACCAGGCGTGGGACCTGACCACGCGCTCGCTGGCGTACACCAACCACACCCTTCTGCCGGAGGCGCTGGAGAAGTGGCCGGTGGAACTGTTCCAGGCGCTGCTGCCGCGCCACCTGGAGGTGATCTACGAGATCAACCGCCGGTTCCTCGTCGACGTCCGCCGCAAGTTCCCCGGCGACAACGACCGGGTGGGGCGGATGAGCCTGATCGAGGAGGGGCCGGTCAAGCAGGTGCGGATGGCGCACCTGGCGGTGGTCGGCACGCACTCGACCAACGGCGTCGCCGAGATCCACAGCGACCTGCTGAAGACGCACACTCTCTGCGACTTCGCCGAGATGCTGCCCGAGCGGTTCAACAACAAGACCAACGGCGTCACTCCGCGCCGGTGGCTGCTGGCGGCCAATCCGCCGCTCGCCCGGCTGATCACCGACGCCATCGGCGCCGACTGGATCACCGACCTGGACCAGCTGGTGCGGCTGCGGCCGCTGGCCGACGATGCGACATTCCGCGAGAAGTTCCGGCAGGCCAAGCGGGAGGCCAAGGCGCGCTTCGCCGGCTGGCTCCGCGCCGCCACCGGCCAGGTGGTCAGTCCGGACACCCTGTTCGACTGCCAGGTCAAGCGGATTCACGAATACAAGCGGCAGCTGCTCAACGTGCTGCACATCGTCGTGCTGTACAACCGGCTGCGCCACGACCCGTCGCTCGACGTGCCGCCGCGAACGTTCTTCTTCGCCGGCAAGGCGGCCCCGGCGTACCGCATGGCCAAGCTGATCATCAAGCTCATCAACAGCGTGGCCGCCACCATCGACGCCGATCGGGCGCTGGCCGGCCGGCTGAAGGTGGTGTTCCTGCCCAATTACTCCGTCACCCTCTCCGAGCGGCTGATCCCGTCCGCCGACGTCTCCGAGCAGATTTCGACCGCCGGATACGAGGCGTCCGGGACGAGTAACATGAAATTCATGATGAACGGCGCGATGACCGTCGGCACCCGCGACGGGGCGACGATCGAGATGGCGGCAGCGGCCGGCGAGGAGAACTTCTTCCTGTTCGGCCTGACCGCCGAGCAGGTGGCCAACGGCCGCGGCTGGTACAGCCCGTGGTGGCACTTCAACAACGAGGCGGAGACGCGCGCGGCGCTCGAGCTGATCTTCCACGACCACTTCACCCCGCACGAACGCGGGGTGTTCGCGCCGATCCGCGAGGCGCTGCTGACGAAGGGCGACCCGTTCATGGTGCTCGCTGACTTGACGGCCTACGTCCGCACCCAGGAGCGGGTCGGCCAGGTGTTTCGCGATCCGGAGACGTGGGCGAGAAAAGCGATCCTCAACGTCGCCAGCTCCGGCCGCTTCTCCAGCGACCGCACCATTCGGGAATATGCCCGCGACATCTGGAAGATCGACTCGGTGCCGATCGACTGACCGCCGCCTCACGGCCGGACGCGCCGGTCAACCTCCGCCCACAGCCGCCGCCACGCCGCCGCCTCGTCGACCGGCAGGCGGGCCAGCTGTGCTGGGTCGCGGACCGGCGCGAGATCGGCGTTTGATCATTACCAAGCTCTTGTCGAGGTTGCCATGCGTGCCGTGGATGCGGGCCAGGCTGAGCACCAGCCGGCTTGTCGTCAGGCAACGGCCACCTACATCTCTGCCGCAACAGCCCAAGCAAAGTCGGGCCGACCTCGAAGCCCGACGGCTGCTCTGCCCGATCTACATTCCGAAGTAGGACAGGTGGGCGCTACAGTACGCGAGGTGAACTTTTTTGAGTCCTCGTCGAGGCTAGTAGATCTGTAGGCAGTTGACGCGGTCACCACCCCCGAGCGTGAGGTGCTGCTCGATTGTACGCACCTTCCTTGTGACGAAATACCCTCTCACTGCCATGCATATTCATCGTCTGCTGACTCTCTCCGACTGAGTACTTGCTTGCAATTTTCTCAGCGAACGCATGCTTCAGGGGCTTGAATGGGTTCTTCTTCTCCTTCGCCTCCTTCCACGCCGCCCCCACCTCCGCGATCGCCAGCCGGGGCTTCCAGCGCCCGGGCGGGCCGACCAAATTCGACTCCTTCGCCGACTCGACGGCGGAGTCGTAGACGACCGGGAGGGTCTGGATGGCGATCGGTGATACGATCGAGGGGCACTCTGCACAGTCTCGGGTTCCCCGTCTCGCTCCTCGTGTCCGGCCTGCGACTGCGATTCCTCGCGGTACTGGAGAATTGTCGTGAGGTTTGCCTTCGCCTGTTCGACCTCCTCTTCTAGCTCAAGGGTTCGTAATTGGGCGGTATCCGGTTCTTTCCGGAGCCGTGCGTTCTCGTCGAGTGTTCGCTGTAACTCTTCAAGATACTGTGCCAGATCCTCCGGGTTCTCGGTCCCCATTTGCAACTGCTGGCGCATCGCCTCGATGTGGGCAGCGCTTTGAGCGTCCAAGGCGCGGCGGACCTTCCTGATGACCACGCCTTCGGCGTGACGAATGGAAGCCACGGAGCCAAAGCCGGAACAGTTTGACCCCGAAGCCGCTGTCTCTCCATCTCGGCGATTCGGTCGGGGAAGTAGAGCGGGTGATCTCGCCAGTTAGAGTCAAAGCGAAGTCCCGGCCAGTATAGCCGCACCGCGCCATTGTAACAGGACAGTTCGCGCTCGACCTTCTCTGTCAGCCGGAACCCTGCCCACTTGTCCTTCAGAGCAACGACCTCCACCCAGACCCTAATAGCTGCTTCTGAAGCCTGCACAGGATCCACATGCATGCGATCTGTCGACTGTCAGGGGAAACCACGATAGTGGTAGCACCCTGGACTTGTGCATCAGCGTGTCCGCCACTAGGCCAGCGATATCCTGCTGAGCGACCACCCTGTGCTCAGCAGGGATGGGAACCCCGTCCAATGTGCAGGAGAAGTTCGTGAGGATCTTCCTGCTCCAAGATGCGGGGACGGCCGAGTTTGTAGGAGGCGGGCTTGACGACGAACGAGGCCGATGAGATACGAAGGACGAACGCCACTTGGATGGCTTGCCCGTCGCTGGCGATTGTGCAGGGTAGTGTTCCAAAGGACCGTCTTGTCTTGGTCGTCTGGATGCTGCCACTCTACAACGCGGAGTCTCATCTCGTCACAGTTCTCGTCAATACCGACGAGTTCGTGGCCGTCGCACGGCTTGATAGGTTTACCGTCCCGCCAATTGGCAGGGGTACGGTACACATCTCGGTACTTGCCCTCGATCCAGTCCTTCGTCAGAGTGGCGAGCTGCTCCTGGCATTCCTGTCGCGAGGCGGCAATTCTGAACCTCAAATTGGGCGGCGTAAACCGTTCTCATGGCGGATCCCCTTGCAATCAGGTCTAAATGTGCAGGTAGAGCCTGCATCGAAGTCCACCCGGCAACTGGCACAGTGGCATTCAGCAATGATCAAGAATCGGGCAAACCCAGTCCGAAGATCGGGGGCCTGCATCGGCCGACCGATAAAGGTCGGCACCAACGATCGCCTCGCCGTGTTCGTCTAAGTCGAAGAACTCGATGCCGATCTTGCTTTCGAGCAGTCCGGTGGCCCTCCATCGGTAGTCGAGGAAGCGAGGCGAAATACGTCAGCCCCACATGCCCGTGGGGAAAACGCCGGGCGAGATCGACAAGCGGTTCGTAAGGTCGAACGAGTGGGTGACGACCAAAAAGTGAGGATTAGTATGGCGGGCCATCAAGCCGGCGATGTACGCCAACTTGGTTCCGAAGGATGCAGCGGGGCGACCCACAGCCTCTTGCGGGGTTTTTCCTGGGGGAAGCGAGATGAATGCGTCGCGGTAGTGTGTAATTGACACCTCGAAACCGGCGTGCTTTAGCATGGTCTGAAATCGCTGTTGGCCTTCAGACCCTGGGTCGGCGGAGAGCAATATCTCATGCGAGGTAGCTAACCGCCATCCAGCATTCTCTCGACATTTCTCAAGGACTTGTCGTAACGCGGCGTAATTAATGGTGATGCGTTTAGCCAAGCGGTCAGCTAGAAAATCCGCCGCGTCGTGAAGTGAAATGCCGTCGTAAACGGTCGGGTCAATGGGAGAATGAGAGATGGGTTTGGGTATGCTTCACCTCAATCAGCCGAGAGGCTGTGCAGTTCAGTTCTAAAGGTGCGGGATGTTCCTGCATTGCGATCTACCCGGCAACAGGCACAGGTAGCCTCCATAATAGTATATGCGATGTGGTTGTCAAGAGTGACATCTTGCAACCTGTACTATTTACAGAGTGGTTTATTACCGATTCACTCGCTACGGTCAACTCACCGCTTCGCCGAGCCGCCGTGCCAGTACGCCGGCAGGTTCGGCTTGGTGGCGACCAGGATCTCGCGAATCGCCGTGCGGTCGGCCGCGGTCAGGTGCGCGGGTCGTTGTGCGTATCCTTGCCGGTCAGCACGTTGTACAACCGCTGCAGGACGTACTCCCGCATCGCCGTCGGCAGAGCATCGAAGCTGGGCGAGTAGATCAGGTAGCTGCACGGATAGCGGAACAGCCGCTTTTCCAGGTCGAGGTCGCGGAGCGACCGGCCCTTGTCGTCGCGCGGGCCGCGCTTGGCGAAGTCGGTGGTGAAGGTGGTGGTGCCGCGGACCTTGGCGTCGAGCTTCGCCTCCTCGCTGAACAGCAGATAACGCAGCAGGTCGTCGCCGGCGCTGCGGATGCGGACGCCGGTGCTATCCCAGCGGTGCGCCGCCGGCAGGTTCATCTCCTTGTTGAGCGTCGCCTCCTGGTGCAGCGCCTGCCGGGCGGCGTAGTTCGCCTTGGTCAGCAGGTTATGCATGTCGGCCTGATGCTCCATCACCATCAGAGCGACGATGTCGCTGTGCTTGGTCGGGTAGCTGTCGGTGTCGAACCGCTTGGTCAGGTCGACGACGTTCAGGCCGGCGGCGTTGTCGATCCGGTCGGGCACTTCGCGGCCGCGGATGATCAGGTTACCCAGGTGGGTGCCGGTGCCGTGCGTGCCGGTGACGTACCAGCCGCCCCAGCGCTTGTCCACTGGCGTCGTCTGGTCGACGCGGTGGCTGCCGCCGGAGAGGATGGGCAGCCCGCGCGGGTCGGGGTAGACCGAGCGGATGACGTGCCCCGGCACGCCCATCGTCTGCGACGAGCCGTGGCAGAGCAGGCAGTTGTCGGTCTGGCGGACGAACTTCGGGCGGTCCGTCTCCTTCTGATCGAGGGAGTAGAACACCGTGCCGAGCACCGGGTCGACGGCCGAGATCTCGACCACGTCGCCCTTCTGGCAGAAGCCGAGGTAGATGTCGTCGTTGAAGTACAGCGCCCGCGGTGTCTGCGGCGAGATGCGGTGCCGCTGCAGGCTGGTCTTGGAAAACACCAGCACCTGCGACGACTCCGGCACGTTCAGCACCTTGAGCATCGATCGGGCGTAGCCGGTGTGTTCGTCGAAGGTAAGGCGGACTTTGCCGTCATCGAGCTGCTTTTGCAGCCGGGTGATGACGTTGTCCGGGGTACTGCTGCGGTAGTTGATCGGTTCGCGGTCGAAGTCGTCGCCGCGGGCAACGAGCGGGGCGGCCGCCAGGCAGACGACGAGTGACCACGCGCAAACGAGAGAAGGACGGCGGGGGTACATGGAGAGGTCTCGCGGCTTTCGGGACGGTAGGTGGGAATACCCGGCAGCTCAGTAACCGTAATCGAACTTACCACCCGACGGCGGATAAATCAAGATGGCGGAGTCCGTATTTCCCCAACCCTCCGCGTCGACCGCTCGGCGGACACGGAGTGTCCTTGACGGGAAGGCTCTCCGTTGAGCGCCGTACCTCGTGCGATCTCGGTTGCCGCCGCCGGGGCCGTTTCCATACAGTATCGTCGTCGCCGCGGGGGGGACGGGCCGACGGACCGGCGGTTCCCCCACGCCCTGGCGCTCTTCTCCCGCCCTCTCTCCGCCGGCCTACCGCCCGGTTCGCGGTTCCGTCTCTGGAGATCCTGCGCATGAGCATGCAACCGCCGCCCATTCCGCTCGCCGTCGCGGACCTGACCGACCGCGCCGCCGACCAGCAGCGGCTGCGGCAGCACACCAACCTGATGCTGCTCGCCGCTGGCCTGCCGGCCTGCCTCAACCAGCGGGACCGCGAGTTCATCGACACCGCCCGCGAGCTGATCGACCACGCCCGCCAGCAGGATCGCCTGCTCCACGACGCCCGCTGCCCGGTCGACGCCCGCATCGAGCGGTTCCTCGAAATTCACTTTGCGGATCTGAATCTTCCCGAGCCGCTGCGCCTGCCTGCCCACACCCTCGTCCTCGATCGCCCCGGCATGGTCCGCGAGCTGTCGCTGCCGGCCACCGGCCACGCCTTCCGCAACGAACTGGTCGACTCGTACCGCGTCGCCAACGGGGTGCTGCACAACCCCCGCGCCGATCGACGCACCACCCAGGGCACGTTCCACGTCGCCGAGGGTGGGTTGCCGTTCCCCGACGAGAAGAAGGCGGTCCCCCGCGCCGTCTTCGCCCGCCTGTTCCGCCTCGCCTTCGAGCCGCCGGCTGACTATTTGACCCTGCCGTTCACCGCCGAGCTGGACACGCCGGCTCAAACCTTCGTGTCGCTGCTGCTGCGGCCGATGGTGTGCCCCGAGGTGCCCGGCGTCTGTCCGGCGCGGTCGATCGAGACGCGCTTCTTCGCGCCGGGCAGCCTGGTCAGCAACCTCGACTTCGTCGAGTCGATCTTCGGCAACGCCGGCGACCCGTACCTGCCGGAGAACGACGCCGCCCTCGACGTCGTCCACTGGAGCGGGCACACCGGCTGCGTCATCCTCGCCCCGCATCTCGTTCGCGTGAGTAAGAAAGAACTCGGCCTGCCGCACCACGACCAGGCGACCGACCGGCAGCGCCGCGACGGCATGTGCTGGCGCGACCCGGCCGAGCGCTACAACGACGGCACCCCGTTCAAGCTCACCTGCCGCGACGCCACCGGCGTTATCGTCACCTTGATCGCCGACAACTACTTCGGCTACTGCAAGAAGGAAGTCAAAACGCAGCTGAGCTACGCCGCCAACCTGTACGGCAACGTCGAGGAGGAGCACGCCGGCGGGGCGATCGCCTACCCGAGTTACAATTTGGGCGAGGAGTTCCACGTCAGCCGCTTCGACGACACCGGCCGCACCTTCGCCGACGTCGCCCGCGACTACGCCGATCTGCTCGACGTCCGCCCGCAGGGCTACGCCGTCGACCGCCAGTTCCCCGAACTGGTCTACATCCCCGAGGACGCCGTCGCCAGCGTACTCGATCAGCGGGTCTGCTGGACCACCGCCGCCGGCCCGCAGTCGATCCCGCTGCTGCCCGGCCGGCTCTACCTGGCGCCGTCGGGGTACAAGCTGCGCGTCGAGAAGCACCCGTCGGCGCCGTCCTGGCGGTTGATCGGCACCGCCGCCGAGGGCACCTTCTGCCACAAGCCGTGTACCGTCAGCGGCGGCGGTAAGAGTGAGATCAGTAAGTCGATACTCGACTACATGCACTACGGGCCGATCTTCGTCGCCGACCTGGACCGCGACCTCGATCTGGTCGAGCAGCTGTTCACCCGCGACTACTCCGACCGCTGGGACACCGGCCGGGTGAAGCCGCCCGACTACGCAACTCGCGCGTCGCGACCGATCCTCAGCCCGCAGCGCTCGCTCGGCAGCGTTATCAAGCTACTCACCCCGTCGCCCGACTACACCGCCGCGTACAACGACTGGCTGCGCTCGCTGCCGAACTACGTGTTCGCGGTGGTGTACATCATCAAGCGGTTCTGGCAGCC
The DNA here is from genome assembly GCA_046350215.1 of Gemmataceae bacterium. GTDB lineage: Bacteria > Planctomycetota > Planctomycetia > Gemmatales > Gemmataceae > JAXMAU01. The sequence goes on from JAXMAU010000031.1 coordinate 43,938, forward strand.
GTCGTGGGGCGACGACTGGCGCCGGCACTTCTCGGTCGACGTGGTCAACGGGGTGCCCGGCCACGAGCTGAAGATGAACAACCGGCAGCTGGTCGGCACCTATCTGCGCATCGGGCTGACCGAGACCGGCGCGTGGCGAACGTTCAAGCTGCGCCAGGACTTCGCCGCCTCAGCCAAGATCCAGATGGAGGACGACATCACCGCGTCGGTGGTGATCCCCGCCGGGCTGCTCGACTCGGAGGCGTCCGCCGACACCGCCCCCAGCTGCAAGTTCGCCGCCAACTGCGAATACCGCCTGTTCCAGCGGCCCGACGACGCCATCCACCGCGGGCTGGACCGGCAGACCGAGGCCGACCTGGCCCGGCCGGACAACTTCCTGTCCAACTTCGAGCCGCTCTCCGTCAAGCAGGTGCGCGACCTGGTCGATCACTTCGTCGACTTCGACGCCTTCACCGCGCCGATGCAGCGGTTGCTGCGGTCACTGGAGGAGTCCGGGCTGGAGTACGCCGTCAGCTCGGCGCATCCGCGACTGGTCGACGGCAAGCCGTCGAAGAACCCGCGTTACTTGCAGGTCCGGCCCGACCTGACCCGGCCGCTGGAGCGCTACGCCGCCTACCAGGGAGCGCGGCTGCATCGCGGACTGCCGGTCGACGCGCCGGTGCGCCATCCGGTGCAGGCGGTGCTGCTCGGTCGGCGGAACAACCCGCCGGAGCCGGAGCGCGGCGTCCGCAGCCTGGCGGTGTACAACCCGATCCACTACCAGGAGCTGCCCGAGCTGTTCATGGATTTCATCTGCTCGCTCACCGGCAAAAGCCCGTCGACGACCGGCGCCGGCAGCGAGGGGGCGCTGACCAAGGGGCCGTTCAACGCCCTGCGGCTGACCGCCGACCTGAACGCCGCCCTGGTGTCGTACATCTTGACTGGATTGGCCGGCTTCTCCACCGCCGCCGGGCACATCGGCCCGCAGATGCGCGTCGACCACGACATCAGCCTGCTCATCCCCGAGGTGTGGTGCCGGCTCGACCCCGAGGAGCGCGACCCGGCGTTCCTGATCGCCAACGGCATGCTCGAAAAGCTCGACGACTTCGACCACCAGGGCGAGCGCATCCTCGCCAGCCGGCTCGGATATCGCATTACCGAGCGGTTCGTCCAGGGGTTCTTCGGCCGGGTGTTCGACAACCCGAACATCGTCTTCGACGAGAAGGTGCTCAAGCCGGAGACGCAGGACTTCGCCTCGTATGTCGACGGCATCAAGCACATTACCGAGGCGCAACGGCGGGTGGCGCAGCAGTATTTCGACGACGGCTCGATCGCCGAGGCGTGCCCGCCGCTGCAGGCGCTGTTGCACATCCTGGTGGACGGCAACCACCAGGGGAAGGACGCCCACCATCCGGACGTGCGGCGGATGTTCACGCGCGAGTATTTGCTTACCAGCGACTGGTATCAGGAGCGGCTGCTGGTGAAGCAGCAGCGCGACGTGGCGCTGTGGCAGCGCCACCTGCGGGCGCTGGACGCCTTCCTCGCCGATCCGCGCTACGCAGTGAAGGCGCAGGCGATGGACGTCGCCGGCCGGCGCCGCTATGCCGAGGCGGAGCTGGCGCGGGTGTCGTCGCTGGCGTACCTGCGGGCGCTGCGCGGCGCGCTCGGCGCCGACCCAATGCGGCCGCGGGCGGGGTGAGGCGGCGTCAGTACGAGAAACGGTACAGCCGCAGCGGGAAGGCGACGGCGCCGCTCACCTTGTTCACCCCCAGTCCGCCGATCAGGATGCCGGAGGCGAACTGGTTGGCGCCGCTGAAGATCACCTGGTTGAGCGGTGCGTTGCCGACGCGCACCAGCAGCATGGCGAGCGGCGCTGTCGCCCCCTGCACGTTCACTCGCTTGCTGCCGTTGGCGCCCTGGATGAACACCAGGTTGCCGGACGAGGTCATCGTGTTCTGCAGCGTCACCTGGTTGGTGGTGCCGGGGCCGCTGTTGAAGCCGAGGCGGATCGAGGTGACGTGGGCGAGGTCGCCGCCGAGCACCACCGAGCTGGTGCCGCCGCCGAACACGTTGCCCATCACCACCGACAAGTAGCCGGCGACGGAGGCCTTGTCGGCCAGGCGGAACAGGTTGGCCACCCCGGTGGTCGTCTTGGTGGTGACGGTCAGGTTGCCAAGGAGCTGGGTGCCGGTGCGGGCGTCGAACTGGTTGAGCAGCGGGGCGTACACGGTGCCGTTGACCCGAAACGCGGCGGCCCCGTCGCCGAGGGTGACGGTCTTCAGATGCGCCGCGGTGCCGCCCTGCAGCCGGACCGTCAGGTTGCCGAGGATCGCGGTGTCGGCGGCCGGCTCGAACCGCGCGGCCGACGCGGCGGCGGCGGTGGTGGTCAGCGTGAAGTCGCCCAGCACGTTTGACGGCGTCGCCGCCGTCAGCTGGAAGTCGACCGGGCTGGTCGGGTTGAGGGCGGCCAGGTTGAAGGTAACGTTACCGGGGATGTCGCCGTAGGTGGTGCCGTCGAGAGCCAGGGTGGCGGTGAGGCCGGCCGCGTTGAGCGAACGCGCGCTGATCCGCAGGTCGCCGAACACGTTGTTCACAATCAGGCTGCCGCCGGCGTTGTCGGTCAGCCGGAACTGGGCGTAGTTGGTTTGCGCCACTTCCAGGGTGCTGCCGGTGGTGGTGAACGTCAGGTTGAGGTTGCCGTTGGCGTCGGGCAGCTGTCCGTACAGGACGCTCATCGTCGGCACCCGGCGGTCTTCGAGCGGCTCCAGCTGCAGGCGCGGCCGGCGGGGGCGCAGGCAAGGGGTCATGACGGGATTCCCGGTAGGGGGTGGGGGCCGGGCTTCCGTGCCGTTCGGGTTGTTCCGTGTTTACCGATTGTAGCGATTGTAACGGCGTCCAGCCAGCGCCGCTCACGCCGTCCCGGCCGCCGGGTCGCGCCGATACCGCCACAGCGCGAACAGCCCAACCGCCGCAGCCACCGTGCAGCCGGTCGACAGCAGCACCCGCAGCGCCACCACCTGACCGGACGGGTCGCCGGCGCCGGCCAGCCCGGTCAGCGTGCCGAACACGCCTGGCAGCAGCGCCGGCGCCATCACCAGGCTGTTGTACGTCAGGTGGAACACCATCGCCGGCAGCAGGCTGCCGCTGCGCACCGTCAGCAGACCCAGCACCACGCCGAAGACGAAATGCGGTACGAACTGGAACACGTTCATCTGGTAGAGGCTGAACAGGAACGCGCTCAGCAGCACCGCCGTCCACGTCGGGAACCCTCGCCGCAGCCCTTGCAGGATGAAGCCGCGGAACGCCACCTCCTCGCACAGCGCCGGCAGCACCGCCAGCACCAGCAGGTACAACCCCCACGACCCGCCGCCGTCGCTCGCCAGCCCGCGTAGCTCGTGCGTCAGCGGGTGGTTCAGCTCCAGCAGCGTTTGCAGGCCCGGAAATTGGCGCAGAATGAGATAGGTTAACTCCGCCAATGGCGGCACCGTCAGCAGCGCCAGCACCACCGCCGCCGGCACCGCCCACCACGGCGGCCGGCGCAGCGCCAGCCCGTCGCGCGGCCGGCTGGTCAGCAGCAGCGCCATCAGGAGCGGCGGCGTGGCGACGAACGCCAGCTGGGCGATCCCTGTCCGCGTCAACAGCGACAGGTGCCCGCCCACGCCAAACGACACCCAGCGCAGCACCAGGATCAGCCCGAAGCAGAAGATCGCCTCGCCGGCGCTGGGCAGCGGCTCCTTCTCGCGCAGCAGTCGCTTCAGCCACAGCCCCAGGTCGAGCCGCTCGGCTTCGCGGAAGAGCACCTCCTCGCGGTTGAACTGGCCGATCGCCCAGCGCAGCGCCAGCCAGCTGTAGATCACCATCGGCGCCAGCACCGGCACGAAGTACAGCCACAGGCCGTGATCGAGCGTGTCCGCCACCATCAGCCGCTGCAGCAGCAGGGCGACGCCGGTCACCGGCACCATGCTGTAGAACGGGTTCAGCTCCACACCCGGCGACAGCGTCAGGAAGATGAGCGGCATCGTCAGCAAAAAGAGCGGCATCAGGTAATACTGCCCCTCCTTCGACGACCGCGCGTAGGCGCCCACCGCCAGGCACACGGCGCTGAAGAACGCCGACAGCGGCAGCAGCAGGAACACCGCCCAGAACAGCGCCCACGGGTGGAACGTGCCGCCCGGCGCGACGGCGCTCACCTGCCAGGTGGTGATCGCCATGCTGAGCAGGTTCAAGAGCGCCGTCGCGGCGCTGAAGATCCAGATGGTCAGGAACTTGCCGCTGACGATCTCCTCACGGCTGGCCGGGCTGATCAGCAGCGTTTCCATCGTGCCGCGTTCCTTCTCGCCGGCGCACAGGTCGATCGCCGGGTACAGCGCCCCCGCCAACGACCACATCACCAGCACGAACGGGAAGACCCGCACCAGCAGAGTGAACAGGTTCTCGGCGGCCGGCCCGGCGGTTCGCTCCTTTTCCGGATCGGCAATGGCGAGGACGACGTCGTAGTCGACCGGCAGGCCGCGGCGAGCCAGGCGCACTTCCTTCAGGTCTTGCTGCCAGCGCCGGACCGTGCTGCCCAGGCGCACCCGCGCCAGCCGTGCTGTCTCGTCCTTCTCCCGGCCGAGCAGGGTGAGCGTCGGCACTCCGCCGGCGAACAGCTCGGCGCGAAACCGCTCCGGCACCACCAGCACCAGGTCGACCTGGCGATCGTTGAGCGGGCCGTGGTAGGCGGCAGCCAGGGCGTCCGCGTCGGCGCCCGGCGGTGGGTCGTCGAGCGGTTGGAACGCCAGCGGCGGCAGCGTCGCGGCGGGATTGCGATAGGGCGGGGCGAGCGCCAACCGGCCGTCGGCCTCCTCCAGCAGCGGCGGATAGTCGAGCCGCGGCGCGCCATCGCCAGGGCCGCCGCCCCGGCCGTGCCGGCGAACCCGGTCGGCGGAGTCGCCGCCGAGCCAGGCGGCGGCAGGGCCAAGCGTTCCGGGTCGGGCCGGCTGCTGGCCAGTGACCCGCCGGCCAGGTGCGCCCAGTCCGCCGAGCGGCACACCGGGTGGGGGCGGGGTGACGGCCAGCAGGGCGGTCACGGTGAGCAGGGTCGGCCGCGGTGGCGTCGCCGGCCACGGCACCAGCTGGCGCCCCGGCGACGCCGATCACGGTTCGCTGCGACAGAAAGCCGGCCGCCAGCTGCATGATCCCGAACCCCGCCAGCGGGTAGAGCAGGATCGGCAGCACGGCGATCATGAACACGGTCCGCCGGTCGCGCAGCTGGTCCCGAAGCTCGCGCACCCAGATGACCCGGACAATCGACCAGCGCATGCAGGCGTTCCGCACAGACGGGTGGCAGGACGGCGACTCGACACGATGGCAGTATAGCGAACCGTTCGCTCGCTCGCCGTCACCAGCCGAGTGCCAGCTCGCCCAGCCGCGCGCGCAGTCGCGCCAGGTCCCAGCACTGCACCGCCGTCTCGCGCTCGCCCAGGACGTAGAGCCGCGCGCCGTCGGGGCTGAATAGCACCTGCCGCACCGGCCGGCTCTGCGGCACGGTCAGCGTACACAGCGGTTCCAGCTTCCCGGCTACCCACCGCGACAGCCACACCACCCCGCCCCGGCCGCCGCTGGCGAGCAGGGAGCCGTCGGGCGCAACGCCAGCGACGCCACCCGGCCGGTGTGCAGCGCATGCGTCGCCACCGGCTCGCTCTGGTCATCCCGGTACACGACCACCTGTCCGTTGTTCAGCCCGGCGACGACAAACCGCTCGTCGCGACTGAGCGCCACCGCCCGCACCGCCTCCGTCGCCTGCCAGCGGCGTTTGAGGTCGGCGGTGGCGGTGCTCAACAGCAGCACCGCACCGTCGCGTCCGCCGGCTGCCAGCCGCACCTGGCCGACGTCCAGGCAGACGTAGCCCGACAGCCCGCGGAATGGGTCGGGATGCTCCCACTGGCGGACCGGCGCCGGCTCGCCCGGGCGATACTGCGCGATGGTGTCGCCGTCGGCCAGCCAGAACGTGTCGTCCGCCGCCAGCCGCACCGCCACGTCGGCCCGCCGCGGCTTGAGCGGGTAGACCGTCTGCTCCTTCCGCCGACGATCGAGCAGCGTCAGGCGGTCGTCGCCGCCGAGCAGCAGGGTGCGGCGGCCCGGCGCCCGGGCTGACGGCGAACGAGTGCGTCTGCCTGGTCGCGTCCCGGCGCGACAGGACGCGACGGGTCCCGTCGGCGGCCACCTCGGACAGCACCACCTCGTACTTCGTCGCGTTCTCTCCGCTGCGGGCGGCGACGGTGAGCAGCCGATCGCCGGCGGTCGCGATCGCCCGGATCGGCAGCCCCTGGACGCCGACCCAGGTTTAGCTCGGGCGGCCGGACCACCTCGAACAACCGGGTCGCGTCCTGTTCGCTCACCGCCAGCCATCGGCCGTCGGGGCTGAACGCTATACCGCGGGCGGCGCCCCGACGTGGCGGCTCGTCAACAGCCGGCCGGTGGCGACGTTCCACAGGGCCAGCGTGCCGTTGTGGTCAACGCTGGCGAGCAGCTGACCGGACAGGTGAGGTTCGAGCAGGTCGATCACCGTGCTGTCGGCGTCGTCCTCCTCGCGGAACGCTCGCCGGCAGGCAGCCGGCAGCGCGGTCCCACAGCTTGATCGGCCCGCGGTCGGCGGTCGCCAGCACCTCCGCCGGGCCGAGCACCGCCAGGACGGCGCCGGATACCCCGACCGGGAACGGCTGACCGGCCTTCCGTACTTGCAGCGTGGTCGCGTCCAGCTCGTCCACCTGCCTGCCGTCGCGGCGGAGTAGAGTGGCGGCGTCGGACCGCACCAGGTCGGCGACGTGGTCCGCGGACGACGTCGCCGCCGCCACCGGCCGGGCGGACAGCAGCTCGGTCCAGCGGCGGATCACCTGGTCGCCGGCGAGGTCGCGCGAGAAGGTGTACAGCGACTTGCCGTCGCCGCTGATGAGCAGCTTCTGCAGGTTGCCGGTGTCCGCCTGCCAGAGCAACGGCTTGTCACCACCGGGCCGCAGGTCGAACCGCACCACCTTGCCGCTGCGGCAGCCGACAAACGCGAACTGCCCGTCGGCGGTGAACACCGGCGTGCTGAACGTCTCCTGCACCAGCCGGTTTTGCGATTCGCGGTGGTAGAACGACGGGGCGGAGAAGGTGAAGCGGCGCAGCACCTTGCCGGTGGCGACGTCGAAAAAGCCGACGGTACCGAGCAGGTGCGTGACCGTCTTGAACTGGGCGACACCGAGTGTTTTGCTGTCGGGGCTGAACGCCGGCAGGCCGGTGCCGAGGTGTGTCGTCCACCGGGCCCGCTCGCGCAGGTCGATGCCGGCGGTGGCGGTGACGGCGGCGGTCCGCAGCTCGATCGGGTTGCGGCTGGTCGTGTCCAGCGCCGCGGCGCGGCGGAGGTCGGCCAGCGCCAGCCACGGCCATTCCGGCGGCCGTTCGGCGATCCGCTGCCGCGCCGCATGTACCAGGCTGTGGTACTGCTGGGCCAGTTCCCCCTCGCGCGACGCCTCGGCCGCCTGGCGCGACGCCTCGGCCGCCAGGTGGGCCTCCTTCGCTGCCTTCCGCGCGAGCGCCTCGGTCTGTTCGAGGGCGGCGACTTCGGCCTCGGCTTGCCGGGCGCGACCGTGCGACCACACCATCAGCGGTGGCACCGTCAGCAGCACCAGGGCGAGGACGGCCAGCAGCGCTGCCTCGCTCGGCCGCCGCCGGCCCCAGCGTGCCAGCCGTTCGAGGGCGCCGATCGGCCGGGCGTGGATCGGCTCGCCGGCCCGGAACCGGCGCAGGTCGGCCGCCAGCGCGGCGGCGGTCGGATAGCGCTTGGCGGGGTCCTTGTGCAGACATTTCAGGCAAATGGTGTCCAGGTCGAGCGGGCAGTTCGCCTCCAGGTCGCGGGGCGGCACCGGGTCGCTGCCGATCACTTGCCGGATCGTCTCGTAGGTGGTGGCCGCCTTGAACGGCGGGCGGCCGGTGAGGCACTCGTACAGGATCGCCCCCAGCGCATAAATGTCGCACGCCGGGCCGAGGTCCCGCCTGCCCTCCGCCTGTTCCGGCGCCATGTACGACGCCGTTCCCATCACCGTGCCAGTGTTCGTCTGGCCGTCCTCGTCGAGCTTCTTCGCCAGCCCGAAATCGGAAACCTTCGAAAGAAATGCAGAATGCAGAATGCAGAATGCAGAATGAGAAGACCCTCTCGTGCCACCGTCCTCTGGAACGTCCCTGGTCGCCGTTTTCGCCGTCCGCTTCGCCTCGTCTACCCGCGTCGTCGCCCGGCCGTCGCCGTCGACCTCGTCCTCTTCCTGCCTTTCATTCTGCATTCTGCATTCTGCATTCTGCATTTGCTGAGGCGTTCTGCATTCTGCATTCTGCATTTGCTGAGGCGTTCTGCATTCTGACTTCTGCATTTGCTGAAGGAGCACGTTGCCCGGCTTCAGGTCGCGGTGCAGGATCTTCGCTTCGTGGGCGGCGTGGACGGCGCGGGCGATCGCCTCGACGACGCGGGCGGCGGTCTGCGGCGGCAGCGGCTTTTCGGCCAGCAGCTTCGCCAGGGTGTCGCCGTTGCAGTACTCCATGCTCATGTAGGCGCGGCGGCCCGACGGGGCGTCGTACTCGCCCATTTCGAAGAGCTGGACGATCCCCGGATGCTGCAGGCGGGCGATCGCCTCCGCCTCGGTGCGAAACCGCTCCCGCTGGTCGTCGGTCGCCTGGTCGTCGTTGAGGATGACCTTGAGCGCCACCGTTCGCTTGAGCGGCAGGTGGATCGCCTTGAACACCACCCCCATGCTGCCGCGGCCCAGTTCCTCGAGCACCTGATAGCCGGGAATGGACGGCACTGCCATCGGTCGACGAGGAGAGCGCCGCGGGGGGACCGGCGTTGCCGGGATCGTCGGCCCCGTCGCATCGTCCCAGGGCGTCTCCTCGGTGAGCGTGATCGGTTCCCGCTTCGCGGGGTCGCCGTCGAACCGCTGCCCCAACCGGGCAAGGTGACGGAGCACGGCCAGCCGTTCCTCGACGAGATCGCACAGGTGCGGGTAGTCGCGGCACAACTCGGCGGCGGACAGGTCCTCGCCGCAGTCGAACCGCTCGTGCCAGCGGTCCAGGATCTCCTCCAGTCGCCCGTCCTCGTACATGCGCGTCTCCGTGCCGGGGCATCGGCCGTCTGTCCGGTTCGCCGCGTCGTCCTGCGCGGTTGGACAGTCTCATCCCATTCCGTGGCGGGGTGTGTGTGAAAAGAGAACTCCATGCTAACTCGCGTCCCCCGCCGCCGCAACCACGTTGCCCTTTTGCCTGACAGGTCGCTGCCGGTACACTCGGGGCTGTCATCGTGTCTTGCGGAGGGTGCCCATGGCGACTGAAACGCCGACCACGCTGCTGACCCCGGACGAGTACGAGCGCGCGGCGCAGGAGTACCTGCGGCGGCTGAAGAAGGAACACTTCATGGAGTCGACCGCTCAGGCGACGCAGCGGAAGATCACCCTCGAAAGCCTCGACCTGGTCCGCGCCCGGCGGCCCGAGGTGCAGGTGTTCAATGAACTGCTGGTGCAGTACCTGCCGACCCGCGGCCGCAAGCTCGGCCAGGTGGTGCCTGACAACCTGGTCGTCCTCTGGCCGCGGCCGCTCGCCGTCGCCGGCAGCTTCGACCTGGAACACCAGCCGACGCGGCCGTTCTGGGTGCTGGAGTACGTCTCCAAGAGCAACCGCCGCAAGGACTACGAGCAGAACTTCCGCCGCTACGAGAAAGAGCTGACCGTCCCGTACTACCTGCTGTTCTACCCCGACAACCAGGAGCTGACGCTCTACCGCCACAACGGCAGGAAGTACGTCAGCGTGCCGCCCGACGACGTTGGTCGACACCCGATCCCCGAGCTGGAGCTGGAGATCGGGTTGCTCGACGGCTGGGTGCGGTACTGGTTTCGCGGCGAGCTGCTGCCCTTGCCGGCCGAGCTTCTTGCCTCGCTGGACGAGGCGCGGGAGCAACTTGACGAGGCGTGGGGAGAGCGCGACAAAGCGGTGGCTGAACGCGACGCCTTGCAACAACAACTGAAGGAGATACAGCGGCAACGCGAGGAAATGGCGGGAGCTGGCACGCCTCCGCGCCCAGCTCCCGCCGCCGTCGTCCGAAGGATGACCGCTCACGGCCGCGGCGCTGGCCCCTGGCCTCACCGCCGTCGTGGCGCCGGCCGATCGCTGGTGACGACGGCGCCGACCAGCCGCGAGGTCGGGAAGTTGGCCAGGGCGTAGCTGTTGCGGCCGTCGCGCACCTCGACGGCGGTCGTCTCGGCGGGGCCGCACGGACGGCCGTCGCCGGCGACTGGCTGAAGGGTGATCTGGTGCGACCCGGCCGGTAGCTCCAGGCGCAGCACCTGAATCTTGTCCGGCAGCAGTCCCCAGCAGCGGGTGTCGGCCGACTCGGTCGCCTCCCACACCACCCCGGCCACGTCCAGCGCCAGGTTGCTCAGGTCGCCCTTCTGCTGCTTCGTCACTTCCTTGACCGCGTAGACGGCACCCTTCTTCACGACCCGTCGCGCAATCGCCCGCCCGAGCACATACGGGTGCATCGCCTCCGCCTGCTGCGTCGCCAGCCGGCCGACGTCGGTGAGCGTCGCCGTCTGCCCGCGCTGCACGCCGTCGACGTTCACCGCCACCGCCTGCACCACGTTCACCGGCCGCACCACGCACGGCACCTTGATCGGCGCCACCGTTGGCGGCAGCGACCGCTTGCCGGCGATCGACAGGATCCGATCGGCGACCAGTAGCGCGGCGGTCGACGGGATCTCCAGCTTCTCTTCCTTGTACGGCCCGCGGCCGACCAGCGTGAACAGGTAGAGTACGCCGTTGCCCTTGCCCGAATGGTGGCCCTGCTTGACGCGGTCGAGGTCGGCCTTACCGGGAGCGAACGCCGGCTCCCACTGGCAGACCAGCTGCAGCGAGCGAGCGGCGTCGTCGTAGTTCTGGTGCGTCGCCTCGCGCAGCGCCGCGTGCAGGTAGGCGCCGACCGCCACCTGAGCATAGCCCTGCTTGGGGTTCTTGCCGTCAGGCTGAGCGCCCTTGTCGATGATCTGCCGCTGCTTGTCGGCCACCTGCAGGGCGTATGCTGCTGCGTCGCCGCCGTCGCCGAGCAGGTTTGCCAGCGCCAGGTAGACGCGGATCAGCACCTTCTCGTGGTCGTCGCCGGCGTAGGCGAGTGCCTGGTCGTCGGTGAGCATCGCCAGCACGCCCTCGGCGGCGTCCTTTTGCTCGAACTGATCGAACTGGTCGCGCACCTTGCGCAGCACCTGCTCGGCTTCGCGCGGCTTGCCGGCGGTGAGCAGCACGGCGGCGCGGTCCAGCTCGAGCACGTCGGCCTCGCCCGCCTTCTTCTTCGCGCCCTCGTCGATCTTCAGCTCGGCGGTGGCGAGGTCGCCGCTGTAGAAGGCGTCCCTCACCCCGTGCAGCCGCTGGGCGTGTGTCGAGCACCCGACGGCGAACAGCGCCACCCCCGCCAGCCACCGCAGTACGTGACGGCTCATGGTTCATCCCCTCGCTTACGCTTCGGGCTGATTAATACGCCATCGCCTTGTTCAACAGCGACTTGTGATACCCCTTGCGGAGCGTCGCCGACTCCTTGTCGGGTGCGCCGGTCTTGATGTCGACCAGTTCCAGCGTCAGCAGGTAGTCGCGCTGCATGTCGCTGTTGTTTCGCGTGGTGCCGGAGGTGAGGCTGGCGAACAGCAGGTAGTCGAACGGCTGTCCCTGCTGCTCCATGACGGCGAGGAACTGCCGCTGGTTCATCGGCAGGAACAGTTCGTCCGGCCGCAGCCGAACGGTGCGGAGGCCGACCTCGACGAACCGCCGGCTGATCGGCTGGAACACCTTCGACTCGACGATCTTGGTGTCGATCACCTCGGTGATCTGATCCTTGAAGTCGCCCATCTCCTCGGCGCTGCGGTTCTCGATGCCAACAAAACAGATCCGCTTCGGCCCCGGCGGGTTGGTGCTCGTAAGCTGGACCGGGTCCCCGTGGCGCATCAACAGCTTGCCGACTGCCTCGTTCACCAGCGGCTTGTACGTTTCGGCGCCGGCGGCACAGCTGCCGACCATGTCCTGCTTGCAATCGCTGATGACGTGCGCGTGCTGGCTGCGGCAGCCGGTCAGGAACAGGGCGGCCCCACCCGCCACCGCGGAACACCGCGCGAGGAAATGTCGTCGGTCCATCGTCCCCCCCTCCCCGTATGAGCGAACCCGCCACCGACCCCCCGGTCGGCCGCGAGCGGCATGCTGGCCCCCCAAAGCGGGACGGGATATAACGGGACACGCCGGGTCGTGCAAGGGCACCCGCCGGACGGAGGACGACGGACATGGACAGCGTGGACCGCGTGGCTTACCTGGTCACCTACAGCGGCATGGTGCAGGGCGTCGGGTTCCGCTACATCGCCCAGGTGCTGGCGCGCGGGTTCCCGGTGGTCGGCTGGGTGCGCAACCTGCCCGACGGACGGGTGCGGCTGCTCGCCGAGGGCGCCGAGGCGGACGTGCGCGCCTTCCTCGACAGCATCCGTGGCCACTGGGGCGACAGCATCGACAACGAGGACCGTGAACGCCAACCGGCGACCGGGGCGTACCACGGCTTCGAGATCGCCCGCTGATGATAGAATCGGCGACGCATTCTACAGAATACCCTTGCCGGCCGGCGCCCGGTCGCGTACCATCGCGATAGAAAATTCCCCCGGACCGGCCCGCCGTACTGCCCCGAACCTTCCTCCCTGCGCCCGCACGGGACGCCGCTGATGGTCGCTCCCTCTCCGCATCCCGTCGTCGAGCACGGCCTGCTCCGCCAGGCGATCGTGCAGTCGTTGCTCGCCGAGATCTTTCGGGGCCAGCTGCACGCCGGCCAGCGGCTCGTCACCCAGGAGCTGGCTCATCGCTTCGGCGTCAGCCACACGCCGATTCGCGAGGCGCTCATCAGCCTGGCCGGCATCGGCATCATCGATCTGGTGCCCAACCGCGGCGCCGTCGTCCGCGCCGTCACCGCCCGCGAGGTCCGCGAGATCTGCCAGGTCCGCTGTGTGCTCGAGTGCAAGGCGTCGCGCCTCGCCTGCGGCCGGATCGATCTGGCCGAGCTGCATACCCTCACCGCCGAGCTGCGCCGCCTGCGCGGCCGGCCGACCGCCGACATCGCCGAGTTCATCGACCAGGCGCGTCAGGTCGACACCCGGCTGCACGACCTGATCGCCACGTCGTGCGGCAACGCCTTTCTCGCCCAGGAGCTGAGCCGGCTGAAGATCCTGTTCCGCGCCTTCCGCGACGTGTCGTACATCCGCCACGAGGCCCGCAACGACCACCGGCGGCTGGCCGGCGAGGCGGCCGAGCACCTGGCCATCGTCGATGCCCTGCTCGCCGATGACCCCGACGCCGCCGCCCGCGCCATGGCCCGGCACATCCACTCCGGCGTCCGCTACTGGACCCGCGCCATGCCGCCCGCCCCGCACACGAATTGATCCCGAGGAGGACTCGTCATGACCGGTCGTGCAAATCGCACCCTCTGGCCGATCGGCCTGCTGGCCGCCCTGCCGCTGCTGGCGGCGGTGTGGGTATTCGCCACGGCGGCGGAGAAGGCGCCTGGCCCGCGGCCAACGGTGCCGGACAAGCCGAAGTACAACCGCGACATCCGCCCGATCCTCGCCGAGTTCTGCTTCGCCTGCCACGGCCCCGACAAGGCGGCGCGCAAGGGCGACCTGCGGCTCGACATCCGCGAGGAGGCGATCAAGAGCGGCGCCCTCCTCCCCGGTAAGGTGGACGAGAGCAGCTTTTGCGAGCGGCTCGACACCACCGCCAAGGGCAAGCTGATGCCGCCGGCGAAGACCGGCAAGAAGCTGTCGGCGGCGCAAAAAGAGATCCTCAAACGCTGGGTTGCCGCCGGCGCCGAGTACGAGCCGCACTGGGCGTACATCCCGCCGTCGCGGCCGGTGATGCCGGCGGTGAAGGCCGCCGGCTGGGTGCGCAACCCGATCGATCGCTTCGTCCTCGCCGGGCTGGAAAACCGCGGCCTGACGCCGGCGCCGGAGGCCGACCGGCCAGCGCTGGCCCGCCGCGTCAGCCTCGACCTCCGCGGCGTTCCGCCGTCGCCCGAGGAGGTGCAGACGTTCGTCACCGACCCGCGACCCGACGCCTACGAGCGCTACGTCGACCGCCTGCTGGCGTCGCCCGGCTGGGGCGAGCACCGCGGCCGGCACTGGCTCGACTACGCCCGCTTCGCCGACACTCACGGCATTCACTTCGACAACTATCGGGAGATCTGGGCCTACCGTGACTGGGTGATCGCCGCGCTCAACCGCAACCTGCCCTACGACCAGTTCACCATCGAGCAGCTCGCCGGCGACCTGCTGCCGAACCACACGCTGGAACAGCAGGTGGCGAGCGGGTTCAACCGCTGCAACATCACCACCAACGAGGGCGGCGTCATCCCCGAGGAGTACGCCGTGCTGTACACCCGCGACCGCACCGAGACGGTCGCCCAGGTGTGGATGGGCATGACCGCCGGCTGCGCCGTCTGCCACGAGCACAAGCTCGACCCGCATGGTGATGAAGCACGAGGCCATCGCTTGAACGGCTCACCCAGCTGGAGCCGGCGCTCAAGCTGCGGCACGCGCTGCTGCACCGCGACCTGCCGGTGCCGCGCGTGGTGGTCGGCGGAACGCCCACGTTCCCGGTCTACGCCCGGCTGCGCGAGGTGCCGGGGCTGGAGTGCTCGCCCGGCACCCTGATTCTGCACGACCACGGCTACGGCACCCGCTTCGCCGACATCACCGGGTTTGCCCCGGCGGCGCTGCTGCTCACCCGCGTCATCAGCCGGCCGACGCCCACCCGCGTCACCTTCGACCTCGGCTACAAGGCGGTGGCGAGCGATCCGCCGGCGGGCAAACGGCTGGTGCTGCTCGGCGTGGAAGGGTATCAGGCGGTGCTGCAGAACGAGGAACACCTGGTCGTCGAGACGCCGCAGGCCAGCCGGTTCAACCCGGGCGACGAGGTGCTGGCGATCCCCACGCACGTCTGTCCCACGGTCGCCCTGCACCAGCACGCTTATGTCGTCGACGGCGGGCGGGTGGTCGGGACGTGGAAGATCACCGCGCGCGACCGGGTGCTGACGGTCTGAGCGGCCCTCGCCGCCCCCCGACGGCCCAGCTATAATCCGGGGGTAGCACTTATCACCCTGGCGGAAGTACATCGTGATGGAATCACCGACGAATGGCTCGCTCAAGCCGGCGTACAAGCGGGTCATCCTCAAACTATCCGGCGAGGCGTTCGGCCACCCCGGCAAGAGCAGCGGCATCAACATCGACGAGACGCTCAGCATCGCCCGGCAGGCGCTGCGCATCGCCCGCAGCGGGGTACAACTGGCGATCGTCGTCGGCGGCGGCAACATCCTCCGCGGCGCCCAGTTCTCCGCCGGCGGCGAGGTCATCAAGGAAGCCACCGCGCACTACATGGGCATGCTCGCCACGGTGATGAACGGGCTGGCGCTGCAGCAGGCGCTCGAGAGCCTCAACTGCGAGACGCGGCTGCAGAGTGCCATTCGCATGGACACCATCGCCGAGCCGTACATCCAGCGTCGCTGCATCCGTCATCTGGAAAAAGACCGCATCGTCATCCTCGCCGGCGGCACCGGCGCGCCGTTCGTCACCACCGACACCGCCGCCGCCCTCCGCGCCCGCGACCTCGACGCCGAGATCCTGCTGAAAGCCACCCGCGTCGACGGCGTTTACAGCGAGGACCCGGAGGTCAACCCGCACGCCGTGCTGTTCAACCGCCTGACCTACTCCCAGGTGGTCCGCGACAACCTGCGCGTGATGGACATGCAGGCAATCAGCACCTGCCGCGAGGGCAAGCTGCCGATCCTGGTGTTCAACTACAAGCGCGAGGGCAACATCGAGCGGGCCATCGCCGGCCAGCCGATCGGCAGCCTGATCAAAGAAGCGTTCTGACCCCCGTCTCACCCCCCGCACCCGGATACGAGCCATGACAGCCGACGAAATCCAGATGGACACCGACGAGCGGATGGAGAAGGCGGTGAACGTCTTCCGCGACGAGCTGCGCGGCCTCCGCACCGGCCGCGCCACCCCGGCGCTGGTCGACAACCTCCGCGTCGAATACTACGGCTCGCCCACCCCGCTCAAGCAGATGGCGCAGATCAGTACCCCCGACCCGCAGTCGATCGTCATCAAGCCGTTCGATCCGACCGTGCTCAAGGACATCGAGAAGGCGATCCGCTCCAGCGACCTGGGGATGGCGCCGAACAACGACGGCAAGATGATCCGGCTGATCGTCCCGCCGATGTCCGGCGAGCAGCGCAAGAAGCTGAGCACGGTGGTCAAGAAGTCGGCTGAGGGCGCCAAGGTCGCCTGCCGCAACATCCGCCGCGATGGCAACAAGGAGTTCGATCAGGCGGAGAAGGACAAGGAGATGACCGAGGACGACCGCGACGCCGGCAAGGAGCAGGTGCAGACGCTGCTCAAGCAGTACGAGGCGCGCATCGAGGAGCTGGAGCAGAAAAAGACGAAGGAGATCATGGAGGCGTAACCGACGGCGGTCGGTGTGCCATGCCCAGCCGCTCGGGGCTGGGCATGTGTGTCATGCGAACATGGCCACGCAAGCGTGGCCATGGCACCCGGCGACCCATCGTGTGGTACCCCGCGGACGCTTGCGCCCCCGTTGTCTTCCCACCCCTTCCCCCCGGCCGCCGAGGCACTCTGATGCGCGCCCTGAGCGAACTGTTCCAGACATTACCCACCAGCGCCGAGAACGGCTTGACCACCGCCGGGGTCGACGCCAGCCGCCAGCGCTTCGGCGAGAACCGGCTCACCCCCCTGCCGCGCGAGCCGATCTGGAAGAAGTTCCTCGAGAAGTTCGACGAGCCGATCATCAAGATCCTGCTTGGCGCCGCACTGCTGAGCATGTTCGTCGAGCTATTCCAGTACAGCCCGGCGGCGGCCGGCGTGGCGCTGGGGGTGTTCGCCGCGGCGCTGGTCGGGTTCTTCGTCGCCCGCCTGGGCGAGTGGGTGCCGAGCCTGATGTTCGGCTCGGCGGTGCTGGTGTTCGTCTTCGGCCTGATCGTCGTCCCGGCTCACCCGCTCATCGAGGGGCTGGCGGTGATGATCGCCGTCACCCTCGCCACCGGGGTGGCGTTCGTCAGTGAGTTCAAGAGCGACCGCGAGTTCGAGGCGCTCAACGCTCAGAAGGATTCGATCCGCGTCAAGCTGACCCGCGACGGAGCGTTTCACACCGTCCCGCTGGAAGAAGTGGTGGTCGGCGACCTGGTCGACCTGGAGACCGGCGACGAGATCCCCGCCGACGGCCGGCTCGTCCACTCGGTCGAGCTGAAGGTCGACCAGTCGCTGATGACCGGTGAGAGCGAGCCGGTCAAAAAAGCCGCCCGCCCGCTCGACGACATGTCCGACGGCCCCGATCAGCCCGGCTGCCTGTACCGCGGCACCCAGGTGGTCGACGGCGCCGGCGTGATGATGGTGACCGAGGTCGGCGATACCACCATGCTCGGCCAGATCGCCCGCCGCCTGTCCGCCACCGAGGACGTCGGCGAGGAGGGCAGCGAACCGGCCACCGAGCACGACCGCGTCAAGAGCAAGCTGACCATCAGCAAGGCGCTCACCCCGCTGCAGCTCAAGCTGCAACACCTGGCCGAGCTGATCAGCTTCGTCGGCTACTGTGCCGCCGGGGCGATCTTCGTCGCCCTGCTGGTGCGCGGCTATTTCGTCGGCGAGCTGAGTCCCGAACTGGCTGGCGGCTGGCTGAAGGTGGCCGGCAACCTGCTGAGCTACTTCGTCTACATGGTCATCATCATCGTCGTGGCGGTGCCGGAAGGGCTGCCGATGAGCGTCACCGTGTCGCTCGCCCTGGCGATGCAAAAGATGACCCGCGCCAACTCGCTGGTAAGGCAGCTGGTGGCGTGCGAGACGATCGGCTCGGCGACGGTGATCTGCTCCGACAAGACCGGCACGCTGACACAGAACCGCATGCAGGTGGTGCGGCTGTTCCTCAACGGCAAGGGCGCCGACCGTGGCGAACCCGGCTGGACGCTGCCCGACCCGCACCGCCCCTGGCCGCGCGACGGCGCCGCTCTTGACTGGTTGACGCTCAACGCCGCCGCCAACTCGACCGCCAACCTGGAGGAGAAGGACGGCAAGCTGATCACCGTCGGCAACTCGACCGAGGGCGCCCTGTTGCAGTGGCTCCGCGAGGAGCGAACTGGACCACGTCATCCCGCGCCCCGCTCACGCGCTGTACCAGATCACCTTCTCGTCCGAACGGAAGCGGATGACCACGGTGATCAAGCACGGCGAGCGGCTGACGGTGCTGATGAAGGGGGCGCCCGAGGTGGTGATGGAGCACACCACGCACTACCTGGCCGGCGACGGCGACGTGCGCCCGTGGGACGCCGCCGCCCGCGCCGCCGTCCACGCCTACCTGAACGACTCCGCCCGCCAGGCGATGCGCACGCTGGCATTCGCCCACAAGGAGCTGCCGCCGGGTACCCCCGAGGCCGAAGAGGAGCTGCACGAGCGCCGCGCCGAGATCGAACAGGGGCTGATCTTCACCGGCCTGGTGGCGATCCGCGATCCGCTCCGCGACGACGTCAAGGAGGCGGTCGACCGCTGCCGCGCCGCCGGCATCGAGGTGAAGATGATCACCGGCGACAACGTCGAGACCGCCCGCGCCATCGCCTACAGTATCGGCCTGGTCGGCAGCCTCGACGCCCCGATCAACACTCCGGACGCCATTGTCCTGACCAGTCCGGAATTCAACGCCCGGTTCGATCGGCTGGAGGCGCTGCGCCCCGGCGGTGATGCCACCCGCGCCGAACGCGAGGTGATCGCACGGGGGCTGACCGGGCTGCGCGTGCTCGCCCGCGCCCGCCCGCTCGACAAGTACAAGATGGTGCAGCTGCTGCAGGAACAGGAGCAGGTGGTCGCCATGACCGGCGACGGCACCAACGATGCGCCGTCGCTCAAGAAGGCCGACGTCGGCCTGGCGATGGGCATTGCCGGCACCGAGGTTGCCAAGGAAGCGAGTAAGATCGTACTCCTCGACGACGCCTTCAGCACCATCGTCAAGGCGGTGCAGTGGGGCCGGTCGCTCTACGAGAACATTCAGCGGTTCATTCAGTTCCAGCTGACAATCAACGTGTCGGCGCTGACGATCGCCTTCCTCGGCCCGTTCCTCGGCGTTCGCCCGCCGTTCACCGTGTTGCAGCTCTTGTGGATCAACGTGATCATGGACACGTTCGCGTCGATTGCCCTGTGCAGCGAGCCGCCCCGCGAGGAGGTGATGCGGCTGCCGCCCAAGCGCAAGGACGAGAATATCCTTACGCGCAGCATGCTCTACACCATCTTCGGCACCGCCGCGTTCTTCGTCGTCATCATGCTGACGCTGCTGCTCGGCATGGAGTACCGCGGCTGGTTCGACCCGAACTGGCTACCGCGCGACCAGTGGACGGAGGCGTACGGCAAGACGTCGCAGTCGAGCGCGTTCCCCGAATTGACGGTGCGGCAGGTGAGCATCTTCTTCGCCGTCTACGTGTTCTTCCAGGTGTGGAACCAGATCAACTGCCGGTCGCTGGTGCCGCAGGTGAGCGGCCTGAAGAACCTGTTCGCCAACCCGACGTTCCTGACGATCGCCGGGACGGTGGCGGTGGTGCAGGTGTTACTCACCCAGCTGCCGTTCCTCGGCGCCGTGTTCAAGGTGGAGCCGTTGCAGCTGACCGACTGGCTGTGGATCATCGCCGGTACGTCGTCGGTGCTGCTCTTCGCCGAGGTGTGGCGGCGGGTGCGGCTGGCGACCGGCAAGGCGTGAGGACGACGTTCGATGGGTGACTGGCGAGCTGAGTCCCGGTACCCCGAGTGCGTCCCCCAGAGCGCGACGCCGCGCTTCACGCACGCGCTCTGTACCGGCCCGACCTGCTGTGCGGAGGCCGACGGGCTGGCGGCGTGGGAGGCGCTCAAGGCGGCGGTGAAGGAACAGGGGCTGCACGCCGGGCCACACGCCTGTTACCGCAGCAAGGTCGGCTGCCTGCGCGTGTGCATGCAGGGACCGATCGCCGTCGTCTACCCCGAAGGGACGTGGTATCACGGCATGACCGCCGACCGCATCCCGCGGTTGGTCCAGGAGCACCTGATCGACGGCCGGCCGATCGAGGAGTGGATCTTCGCCCGCAACCCGCTGCCGGCGGAAGACGAGTAAAGCGATCCGTCTTATCCTGGCAACCCCAGCAGCGAGCGTGCCGCCGCGGCGTGCGTCGTCCCCAACCGCAGCGACTCGGCCAGGTCGAAGCGGGCGTCGGCGGCCCGTCCCAGCTGGTGCCGAACGTGGCCGCGGTAGTAATGGCCGTCGCCGGCGTTGGGCAGCAGCGGGATCAGCTCGGTGCAGAACCGCTCCACCGCATCGTCGACGGCCGGCCGGCGGAACTGTTCGGCCAACTCCGCCAGGGTGTGCCGGTAGTCGAGCCGGTCGATGGCGCGGAAGCCGATCAGCCAGCCGCAGGCGCGGCGAAACGCCTCGAACGCCGGCCCCTCCAGCCGCTGCGGCGGGGCCAGCTGCCAGCCGGTGCCGAGCACGCAGTACGCCCCGCCGTCCTCGCGCACCTCGCCAACGGTGAACCGCTCCCACAGGTAGTAGCGCCGCGGTCGACCCAGGCCGACGACCAGGTAGACGGTCCCGCCGACGGCGTTCCGCGCGGCGGCGGCGCGAGTGTACACCGAGAGCGCCGTTTGCCGGAACGGCGCGTCGTCGAGCGGCGCCCAGCCGATCTTGTCGGTATTGTGATACTGGATGTAGCTCGCCATCGCTCGGGCGCCGGGCCGCTGATCACTTTTGCAGGATCGGCAGGTAATTGTTCGGCACTTGCAGGATGATGCACGCCATCGCGGTGCCGTAGTGGCTGCAGATCTGGTCGATCCACGACCCGTCCGGGTTCTGCCGCGCCAGCAGTTCGTCGCGGATCGCCGGATACCAGTCGGTCCAGTACGCCCCGCCGGCCGTCCACATCGCCTGCACCGCGTAGTAATGGCCGTAGAAGTAGTGGATGTCCGGTCGGCCGAACCCCTGACCGGGCTTGTTACGGAGCAGGAACTTCAGCCCCGCTTCCACCTCCGGCCCGGTGTAGATGCCGGCGGCGTTGAGCGCGCACACGCCGGCGGCGGTTCGCGCGAACCCCTGCGGCCCGCCCCCGCCGCCGCCCCGCTTCATGTAGCGGAACCACCCCTCCATCCGGTCCTGGCACGCCTTCACGTAGGCGGTGCAGCGGTCGATCGCCGACTTGGGCACGAACACCCCGGCGTTTCGCGCCGACCGCAGGGCCATGATCTGGCAAATGGTCACCGACAGATCGGCGTCGTGGCTGCTCGGCGTATAGCGCCAGCCGCCCTCGACGTTCCGCTTCTGGCTGGCGAGGATCAGCTTGACCGCGCGGTGCAGCTTCTCGCGGACCTCGTCGCGGAGGACGCGGTCGTGGACCATGCCGTACACTTCGCCGAGGAACAGGGTGGCGAAGCCGTGGCCGTACATCGGCCCGTGCGGACTGCCGGCCGGATTGTGGAGATAGCCGGGATTGCCGCCCTGCAGGTTCTCCTTGCCGAGCACGTTGCGCAGCGCGTCGAGGATGTTGCGGCCGAACAGCCCGCGGTTGGGCTGGTAGCCGGCGCACATGAACGCCATCGCCGACAGGCTGGTGATCGCCACGTTGCCGCGGTACTGGCCGGTGCCGAACGACCCGTCGCGGTCACGGCGAGCGTTCAGGTAGGCCAGCCCGCGGGCGATCGCCTGCTCGGTCCGCGGCGTGATCATGTTGCGCGACGCCGACCCGTCGGGGATGCGGTCGCGCGGGTCGTCGCCCGCAACGGGTAATGCATTATCGCCTGAAAAGGCGAGGCCGGCGCCGGCGGTCAGGGCGACGCCCAGGCCGGAGCGCGACAGAAACCGGCGTCGAGTCAGCATCGGTCAGTCTCCCTTCTTGCGGCCCTGGGTGGCGATCGTCTTGTAATACTCGCGGATCAGCCGGTCGTAGCGCGGCAGGAACGGCTGCGGGTTGGAGTAGGCGTTCATCTCCGCCCGCAGCGACTCGGGCAGATGGCCCCAGACGTCCTTGTACTCCTCGACGTTGATCATCCGGGCGCCCGGTCCGGGCCAGTGCCGCCCTTGCCCGGCTGCATTTCCACCTGGAGTCGGCCGGGGCGGCTGACCGCCGGTTGGCCTGCCCGGTTGCGAGCTGGACCGGCCTCGGCTCGTTGCCGGTCGCCCTTGTCGCCTTTCTCGCCCTTGCCCCGGTCCGCGGCTGGCGCGCCACCCGCTGCTGGCGGAACCGCCGCCGCTGCTCGGCCCGGCTGCCCTGCTGCTGCCGGCCCTGCGCCGACCCTTGCCGCCCCTGTTCGCGGGCCTGCTGCTTCTCCTGATCGCGGCTGCCGCCCTGCTGCTGCTGCGCTCCACCGCCGCCGTGTCCGGACTCACTCTTCTTGATGAGCGAGTCGAGGTCGCGGAGGATGTCCTGCTGCTGCTGCCGGGTGCGGTCGCCGATCTCGCGGTTACCGAGTTTCTCCTCAACGGCCCGCATGTTCCGCCCGATGGCCCAGACCTCCTGCTCGTCCCTCGTCCGGGTCGGCCGGCCGGCCGTCCTCCTCGCTGCCAGCGGTTCATCCTCCGCCGGTTTATCCTTGTCGTCCGGCTCCTTTTCCTTCGCGGGCGGCTTCTCCGCCGGCTTGTCGGCGTCCTTCTTCGCCGGCTCGGCGGGCGGCGTGGACCGCCTGCGCTTGAGCCGCAGCGGCGGATCGCCCTTGTCCGAGCGGGGTCGTCGCCGCCGCCGGCGCCGGCGGCCAGGAGAAGGGCGACAATCAGGATCGGCAAAAGGCGTCTCATGGGTTCGCCTCCTTCTCCTTCTCCGGGTCGCGCGGTTCGTCGTCGGGCGGTTGCGTCAGTCGGTCGAGCAGATCGGCGATCTCCTTCTGCTCGCGGGCGCAGCTCCTGCATTTGCCCCTTCTCGCGGTCGCCGAGTTTGTCCGCGTCGGGGTGCCTCCTTGCGGAACGCCTCGGTGCGGTCGTTCACCTCTTCTGGAGCGAGCGGAGCAGCCGGTTGCAGGCGGCAGGCTGTCAGTCCCGCGGCGGACCACCACCCCCACCACCACCCTCGCCACCGCCGTCGTCACCGCGGCTGAGCGGCCGCGGTTCCTCCTGCTTCCTTGAGCGAGGCGAGCAGCTGGTCGAGCCGGCGGATCGCCTCTCCCTGCTCGCGGAGCACCTCGGCGTCGGGTAACGCTGCCGGCTCGGGCGATTCGCGGACGAGGACGCCCAGCCGGTCGCCGGCCCGCCCCATCGCGCGCGTGGCTGCAGGTCCAGCAGGCGGGCATACACCGGGCGCGGCCGACAACTCCTTCTTCACTGCGCCGCCGCCGTCTCCTTGCCGAGATCGGCCTGGTTCTGCCCCAGGTCGCGCAGACTGGCCTCGCCGCCCGCGTCCACCCTCGCTCGCGGACGGCGTCCTGAATCCGCTTCGCCTCGTCGGCGTGGCCCTGCTGCCGGTCGCGAATCCGCCGCAGCACGTCGCCAACGCGGACCAACTGCTCGCGGCCCAGCTCCTCCTCGGCCTTCTTGCGGGCCTCCTCCAGCTCGCGGCGGGTTTCTCCAGCCGGTCGAGGACGTCCTCCTGGCTTTCTCATCGTCGCGGTTGCCACGCGACAGCTGGCGGACCGCCTCGGCCATCTCTTCCTGCCCCTGGAGCGATTGTCTGCCCGGGTCATTGCCCAGTCGCGCCAGGTCCTGCATCAGCTCGTCGGTCTGCTTTTGCAGCTCTTTCTGGCGGCGGGCGAGGCGGCCACCTCCTCTGCGCTGTTTCGGGTCGGCGATCTTGTCGGCGTCGCGGAGCTTCCGCTGCAGCTTCTCCTGTTCGGCTCCAGCAGCCGCTCCACCTTTTCTCGGCCTCGCGCATCTTGCGGTGAGACGATCGAGGCGTGCCTCGCGGCTGTCGTGCAGCTGCCGCTGCAGCTTCCAGCTCGGCCAGCCGCCTCACGCTGCTTCTGGCGTGCCCGGTTCAGCTCGTTGTTGCGCAGGTGTTCGGCAGCCGAACGCATCTGGCCAGACAGGTTGCCTTCCTCGGCTGCTCCGGCCGTGCCTTTGCGAAGATCGCCGGCCGTCTCTGGATCGGCGCTCGCCGCGGGCGTCGGCCAGTGCTTCATCTGCTTGAGCAGCTCGTCGTGGCCGCGCTCCTGCAGCCGCTTCTGGGCGTCGCGGGCGGCATCCAGCTCGGCTCTCTCCAGCTCGGCCAGCCCTCGCGGTTCTTGCCGGTCAGCCCCTTCCGCTCCAGTTCCTCCAGCGCCATCAGCTCCTTCTGCCCCGCAGCCGGCCGGCCTTCGCCGGTCACCTCCAGCGTGCTGCTCCACGGCTCCAGGTCGTTGAGCAGGGCGTTGAGCGTCTTCTCGACCTCTTCCTTGGCCGCGACGGGCCTCGACTCGCCGCTGCCGCACGCGCCGCGGGTCCGGGCCCTCGCCCGCCCGCGCCGCTCACGTTCGGCCTCGCGCAAGCTGCGGCGGCGCGCCGTTTGTTGCGCCTGCTGGCGAAGCTGCTTGGCGTCCTCGGACCGGCGGTCGCGGTCGCGGTCGCTGGACGCCGCGGCGGCGTCCTTCTCGGCGGCGGCGGCCTGTTCGGCCAGGGCGGGGCGCGGGCGTCGGCCTTTTTCGGCCTCCTCCACCTGCTTCGCCTGCGCTCGGCCTCGGCGCGACGCTCCTGACGGGTCCGCTCGTCCTCCAGCTCGGCCAGCTTGCGAGCGTTGGTCAGCCGCGGCTCGATCTGCTCCATCTCGCGGTCGGCCAGCCGGTCGATCTCGCGGGCGACGCGGGTCATCCGCTCCATCGCGTTGGAGTTCTCCATGCCGTTCTGCCGCAGCATTTCGCGCACGCGGTCCAGCTCGGCGCGCAGCCCCTCGCGTTCGTTGCCCACCCGTTCGCGGATCTTCTGCTGCAGCTGGGCGGCCTCGGGCAGCTGCATCGCCTGCCGCTTCAGCTCGCGCGCCTGGGCGTCCTGCTTCTGCGCCTCGGCGCGGCCGCCTCGGCCTTCTGGCGATGCGCCTCGCGGGCGTCGGCGGTGTCGGCCTTCTGCGCCTTGTCGGCCTCGTCGCGGGCGTCCTGGGCGGCCTTCTGCGCCGCCGCCTCGGCCTCGGCCGCCTGGCGTTCGGGTAATACCTTACCGCCCTGACGCAGGCGCGTGTCGATCTCCTTCACCTTGGCGACCTGCGCTGCCGGTCGCGCAGCCTGGACCAGCTCCTGCTGGATGCGGCATCCTGCTCGCGGTTCAACTCGGCCTCCAGCACGTCGCGGCCGACGATGCGGATGGTGACCTCGTGGCTGCGTCCCGGCTCCTTGCCGACCGACACGTCGTCGAAGTCGTCGGCGCATCGCCCGCAGGGTGACGGTGTCGCCCTCGCGGAGCGGGCCACCGTCGGCGCGGCGGAGGGCGGAGCGGCAGCTTGCGGACGAACTCCAGGTGCGGCAGACGCAATCGCGGGGCCGGGCGCCGCCAGTGCAGGGCGACCCCGGCGAACAGCGCCAGGTCGGCCGCCACCCCAGGCCGGCGTCGAACAGCCGGATCGTCCGCGGCGTTTCGCCCGGCCTGGTGCGATACAGCCAGCTGGAGTGGATGGCGAAGGCCAGGTCCTCGACGAGAACGTGCAACGGCAGCTCGGCGGCTGCCATCACCCCCAACGCATCACGCGACGCCGGTCGCTCGAACCGCACCGTCGGCGGCGGGTCGAGCTGCAGCTCCGTACAGCCGGCTGTTCACCAGCTCGTGCTCGTCCTCGAAGGTCAGGACATAATTGCCGTTCACCGCCGGGCGAAACGTCGCCTCGCAGCTGCCGCCGATCGACGCCGAGAACCGCCTGCACCGGGCCGGCCATCGCGCCGCCGAGGTAGGCCGGCGCGAGCCGCGGCCAGCGGGTGGGAGGCAGGCCGAGCGGGGCGAGGCAGCGCCGCCTGGACGACGCCCTGCGTGTCCGGCTGGAACTCGACCCACGCCCGCCGCAGCGGCCGGTCGGCGGCGGCGCGGACGGTGACCACGCTGCCGGCGATCGCCTCCACCGTTGCCGACGCCGGGCGACAGGATTTGCGGAGTAATCAGATCAGTGTAGCGTGGCACATCCACCCGCACCTGCGGCGACGGCCGGCCGTCGAGCGGCACCAGGGTGGGCAACGGCAGCACCTCGACCGCAATCTCGTCGGTCGTCAGCGTCGCCGGCATGGACCTGAAAGGCGAAGCTCCGCTGCACCTCGTCCGGCTTGAGGTGGACGGCGAAGGCAGCGCGTCCGGCTGGACCGCGAACGTCCGCCGCTGCGGCGGGAACCCCTCGTGACGCAGCTCCAGCATCCCCTCCGGCGGCACCACCCCGCTCAGGGTGCCAGTAACGCGATACTCCTTGTTGCGAGGCCGATCCGCCGGGTGACCGGGTCGAGAGCGGATCAACGTCTTCTTCGGCCAGTCGACGGCGGCGAAGGGCGTGGCGTGCAGGGCGACGGCGACCGCCGCCAGGTGCGGCACGACGGCAGCGGCGGCGGCCGCGGTCGCCCCGGTCGCCAAGCGCCAGCAGCACCGCCAGCCCGAGTCGCGCCTCGTCCACCACCCGGCCGAAGTCCAGCCCCTCCACCCGCGTCAGCGTGCGCCGGACCGCCTCGCGCGCATGCTCGCCGACTCGCCCTCCGGCGGCTGCGTCCGGTCGAGGAACTCGACGGTGGTCGCCAGACGCGTCGTTCAGGAGCGGGTAGCGATCCTCGATCCGCAGCGCCAGCGACAGGTCGTCGGCCGGCTCGGCGAGCGGCACCAGCAGGTAGCGAAGCACCACGGCAACCGCTCCGGCCAGCAGCCCGACCAGCACACCGGCGCGGACCAGTCCCGGCAGATGGACCTGGTAGTCGAGCAGCCCGGTGACCAGGGCGACCGTCAGCACCAGCGCCACCAGCCAGCCGACCCCGCGGGCGGTCGCCACCAGGCGCAGCCGGCGCCGCAGCCGGGCCAGTCGCCGCCGCAGCGGGTGGTCCGCCGTCCGCGCGTCCCCCGCCAGGGGCCGAACCGTGGTCGCCATGCTCACGCCTCCGCGGTGCCGGCCGGATGGCCGTTTCCGTCTACTATAACAGGTTCTTTTGCTTGCGAATCAGCCATTCGACGGTCAGCAGTCCGCCGGCGAGCAGAAACAGGCCGGACAGGTTCCAGATCAGCAGCGGCTGGCCCGACGCCGTGACTGTCACCCGCGCGCCGGTCGGCAACTCGTCGATCAGCCGGTCAGCGCTGGCCAGGGTGTAGAACTTGCCGCGGCTGGCCACCGCCGCCTGCTCCATCTCCACCTGGTTCATCCGCAGCTTCTCCATCTCGCCCGGCGGGGCCAGCACCTTGCAGTCGGCCTGCGGGCGCGGCTTGGCCTCCGGCTCGCTCAGCCAGAAGTGATAATCGCCCTCCGGCGTCTGCGTCAGGATCGTCTCGTAGGTGCCGCGGCTGCCGTCGACCTTGCTCAGCTGCAGCGTCCGTGTTTCCTTGTCGCCTGGCTTGCCCGGCACCTTCCGTTCGACCACCACCTTGACCTCGGTCTTGTCCGGCGGCGGTCGGTCGTCGTCGGGGAAGCGCACCGTCGCCTTGATCGGCTCGCCGCGGCGGTAGGGCGTCTGTCGGTCGAGCCGCAGGTCGATGCGGCCGAGCCGGGCGCGGGCCAGGTAGCGCACGGTCTGGATCCAGAACTGGTTGTAGTGCAGCTGGTCCTCCCGCCAGTTCCACCGCCACACCTCGTCGAAGCCGAAGAGCATGCAGCGGCCGGCGCCGGCGAACTGCTGCAGCACCAGCGGGTGCTTCTCGCCGCCGCGGCCGGCGGCCTTGAGCGTCGGGTGAACCGCCAGCACCTCCGCCGCGCGCTTGGGCACATAGCCGTCGGCGAACCAGTAAAACTCCTTTAGCCGCTCCCAGATTTCCTCGTTATCCTTCTCGTCGGGGCTGAAGCGGAAGATCGGGTGCATCCGGCCGATCGGCGTCAACTCCGGCCGGTACGTCTCCAGTACGTTGTTGTCCTGGTCGCCGTCGGCGACGCGCTCGCCGGTGATGTCGATCGGCAGCACGTCCTTGAGCGGGCTGTTCCGCAGCGCGCGCGGCGAGGACCGTTCGCCGGCCAGCACCAGCAGCCCACCGCCGCGCTCGGTGACGAACTCGGCCAGGTTCTTCAGGTTCTCGGCCATCCGGTTGTCGTCGCGCGGCTCCGGGTCGATGTCGCCGAGGATGACCACGTCATACGACCAGAGGTCGTCGTCGCGGGTGTGGGCGTCGAGGTTGCGGAACGGCGTCGGAAACGCCGGAATGGCGGTACGGTCCTGGGTGGCGAAGTCCGCGTCGGCGTCCAGCAACACCACCTTCAGATTGACGCTCTTGTTCCCCTTCACCCGCCCGCTCTCGCGCTCGAGCAGGGTCTTCAAATAGTGATACTCGTAGCGGCGGTAGCCCTCGACATAGAGCACTTTCAGCTGCCGCGCCTCGCGGACGTGGACGGCGCGCTCGATCGTGTTGTTCTCGCGGTCGCTCTCGTCCGGCTGGAGCGGCGTGCGGACCACGAACACCTTCTCGCCCGGTTCGGTCGGCCGATGGGTGAGCCGCACCTTGACCGTGCGGTTGTTGGCCTCGACGGTGACGTTGCGGGTGTCGAGTGGCGTGTCCTTGCCTTTCTCGTAGAGGGCGACCGGAGCGGTCAGGCTGTCGTATCCCTGGGCGGTCAGCCGCAGCTCGAAGACGATGCGGTCGTTGACGTAAACGGCGTCCTCGGCCTGCAGGTCGTGCAGGAACAGGTCGC
Organism: Gemmataceae bacterium; assembly: GCA_046350215.1. GTDB lineage: Bacteria > Planctomycetota > Planctomycetia > Gemmatales > Gemmataceae > JAXMAU01. The sequence continues at coordinate 72,742 of JAXMAU010000031.1, forward strand.
GCGTCTCGTGGGCGTCGCCGATGCCGAGGAAGAACAGCGGCACCCCCATCTGGGCGGCGTACTTGCCGGCGGCGCCCAGGTCCTCGCCCTCGGTCGTCACGCCATCGGTGAGCATGACGACGGCGGCCAGCGACGCACCGCGGAAGTCGTTGAGCACCTGGCGCACGGCGGTGCCCAGTTGGCTGGAGTCGTGAGCCGGGTCGGCGCGGAGGTCAGTGATGGCGTGCGTCGCCCGCTCCAGCTCGTCGCCAGCGGTCACGTCAGCCAGCCGCTGGGCGCGGGTGGAGCAGCGGTAGACGTGCAGCCGCACCTTGCGCCGCGCCAGCAGCGTCCGCAACCACTCCTCGCCGTCGCCGGTCAGGAAGGTCTGCGCCAGCCGCAGCCGGCTGGCCGGCGTCACCCCCTGCCGACCGGCCAGCGCCTTTGCCAGCTCCGCTTTCTCCGTTTCCGTCAGCGTCGAGCGACGCGCCAGGGCGTCGGCGGACCCTTTCACCGTGTCGTCGCGGTAGACGTCGTGCGCCGCCATGCTCTGCGAGTCGTCGATCAGCAGCACCACGTCCGGCCACCCCTGCCGCTCGAAGTGCAGCTTCAATTGCGGCAGGAACACGAACAGCAGCAGCGCCAGCAGCCCGACGCGCAGGCCGACCAGCAGCAGCCGGACCGCCGGCCGGATGTCGTGCCCCTCCTGCCGATAGACGAAGGCGATCGCCACCGGCAGCGCCAGCACCAGCGCCCCGATCAACCACGGGTCAGAGCGCGGATCGACCAGGTAGCTGGAATACTCCAGCCGCCACCGGCTGCCCTCGCCCGTCGCCGGCGGCGGGATGTCGAACCCCCGCTCGACCAGGGCGCGAGCCGTCTCCGGCAGGAAGCCGAGGAAGTCGCCGGTCCAGGCATTGTGAGCGAGGACGAAGCCAACTCCTCCCAGCGCCGCGAACAGCAGCCACGGAGCCGCCGCCAGCGCCCACTCCTTCGCCCCCGGCCGGCGGACTGGCTGTTCACCCGGCGTGGGGGCGGCGGTGTAGTGGCCGAACCGCCACGCCAGCACCACCTCGGACAGCACCAGACCGAGCACCGCCAGCAGCAGCACATGGGCGATTGGCCCGCCCTGCGGGCTGTAGACAACCTCGTTCGTCTCCACCATTGCCTGAGCGTGCTTCACCTGCCGCAGCTCGTCGACGACCTGCAGGTCCCACTCGGGGAACGTCTTCTTCAGCTCGTCCTCGGTTGTGCGTAAGAGGTTACTCTCACTGCCGCGCTGATCGTCGGCGGCGGCCGGCACGTTGACCGCGAACAGGTGCTCCTGCGGCGCCGACCCGAGGTGCAGCTTGTACACGCCGGCGGCGTCGGTGTCGCCGAAGCGGATCACGCTGCCGTCGCCGAACGGCTGCGACGTCACCCGGCGGGCGGCCTCGTCCCCGTCGCCGGTCGGACCGCCGCTGCCGTCGCGGGGCGCCTCGACGGCGGCGTCGACGCTGCCGGTGGAGGTCAGGTAGATCTCGATCGGCTCGCCGACCGTCAGCGCCCGCTCGCGCAGTCGCGGCGCGGCAGCGTAATAGAGCAGCTCTTGCATCAGTGGCGGAAACGCGGGCGACACCGGCCAGCGGTTCCAGTCGGAATTCAGCGTGGTGGTGACGAGAACGACGCGGCCACGACCGGGGACGACGGTGGGCCGGTCGGCCAGGTCGGCGCCCTTGACCGGCTGCAGCGGCGGCCGCCATTCCCATACCGCGGGCCGCCGGGCGGTGGAGCGGCCGGGGCGGTGCGCGCGTCGGGCTGCAGCCGCGGCGGGGGCGAACGCCAGCAGCCGCGACGGCCACGCCTGGCGAGCGGGCGGGCCGCTCGGTCTGCACGAACGCGGCGGCGCCAGCAGCCGTCGCGCCGCGCGTCCTGAAACATCCGCAACGGGTCGCGGCGATCGGCCTCGGGGTCGAGCGTCAGCGTGTAGGCGTACCCAGCCGGCGGTCGCTGCACGCCGATCAGCCGCGCCGGCAGCAGACCGCGCCATCGCGATTAAAGCAGATCATTATACGCGCCGAGGTCGACGCGGTCGCCCATCGCCGCCACCACCGCCTTCGCCGCGCGGACGTGGCCCTCCAGTCGCCGCACCTCCGCCGGGCTGAGTCGCGGCACGTCGCACAGGTAGACGGCGTCATAGCCGCTCAGGTCGCCTGCAGCTTCTCGTCGGCGAACTGGAACTGCAGGTCAGCACCTTCGGCCGGAACACCACCCCGGTGCCGCGCTCGGCCCGTCGTCGAACGGGTTGCAGCGCCACGCGCAGCCACTCGGTCGCCCGGTCGAACGCCTCGGCCGCCGGCTTGCCGTTGACCAGCATCACCGGCACCTGGTTCTTCACCCGCACGATGGCGGTGCGGGTGTCGTCCAGCTTCCAGGTCGTCGGAGCCGCCGCCACCTGCACCACGTAGTCGGCTCGGTGCCGGGAACTGGTAGGTGAAGGCCACCGGCGTCTGCTGGCCGCGGCGGGCGCGGACGGTGGTGTTGGCCACCTCGCGCAGCGTACACGGCCGCTCCTCGCCGCTGGCCCGCGCCTTGCCGACGAACAGGCGGACGGCCAGGTCGTCGCGGCTGTCGCCATGGTTGTGAATCGTCGCGAGGATGGGCACCTTGGCGGCGGTCGTCGCCACCGGCTCGCCCAGCTCCAGCCCGGTGACCGCCAGGTTCGACACCCCGTCGCGACCGACGTCGACGAAGATCGCCTTCGCCTTCGTCTCCTGGAACACCTGCAGCGACGGCGCCAGGTCGCCCGGCCGCGCCGGCACCCAGCTCGACCGCTGCAGATCGGTAACAAAGTAGACCTCTTTTGCCGCATACTTGCCGGGCGACGCCTTGAGCAGCCCGGCGACGGTGGCGAGGGTACCGGCGAGGTCGGCGTTGCCGTGGGTCAGGCGCAGGTTGCGGACCTCGGCCGTGACCTTGCGGGCGTCCTCCGACGGCTCCGGCACGATCCGCCGCGGCGGGGCGGCCATCAGCACCAGGCTGAAGCCGTCGACGCCGGCGCCGTCCTCGACGATCTTCTCGGCCATCTGGCGGGCGCGGGCGAACGCGGTTGACTCGCCGCTCTTGACCGCCATGCTGAACGACCCGTCGACCACGACGATCCGGTGCGTGCGGGTGCTGGCCGCCACCACACCCTTGCCGCCCTCGGGGTTGGCCCAGCGCCACACCGCCTCGGCCCACGGCGTGACGCTGGCCATCGCCAGCACCAGCAGCAGCAGCACCAGGCAGCGGACGACCAGCAGCAGCAGCTGTTCCAGCCGCATCCGCCGGGCATTCTTGCGCTGCGCCGCCAGCAGGAAGCGGATCGCCGCCCACTCGATGATGCGAAAGCGCCGCCGGTTGAGCAGGTGGATGATGACCGGGATCGACACCGCCGTCCCGGCCACCGCCGCCGCCGACAGCGGGCCGCCGAACAGGAACGCGAAGGGTACGGTCGGGGCCACGATCAGGAGTCTCCGAGCGGTCTGCGGTCAGGACGTCCGCGCCAGCCGGCGCGCCAGGTAGCCGGCGAGTACCTTGCCGAGCGAGGCATCGGTGCGAAGGCGGAGGTGGTCGATGTTCTGCATCAAACAGCCGGTGTGCAGCCGGTCGAGAAATGCGTTCAGGTGCTCCAGGTAACTCTCGCGCAGCGAGCGCGGATCGGTGAGCAGCTCCGGCTCCTGCTCCAGCCCGCGGAACAGCGTCGCGTCCTGAAACGGGAAGTCCAGCTCGGCCGGGTCGAGCACCTGCATGACGATCACTTCATGCCGCTTGTGCCGCAGGTGCTTCAGCCCGTTGAGGATGTCGTCCGCCTCGTCGAAGCAGTCGGACAGCACCACGATGATGCCGCGGCGGGTGATCCGCTCGGCCAGGTCGTGAAAGATCGGCGCCAGCGCCGTCCGCCCGCTGCCCGGCCCCTTGTTCAGCAGCGTCACCAGCCCCTTCAGGTGCGACGGCTGGCTGGCCGGGCGAATCAGCTGGCGGACGGCGTTGTCGTAGGTGACGAGGCCGACCGCGTCCTGCTGGTGCAGCGTCAGGTGGCCATGCCGCCGCCGCCGCCATGCAGGCATAGTCGTACTTGCGGACGAGCGGCTTGCCGTCGTCGCCGCGCGGTCCGGAGCCGTAGCACATCGACTCGCTGGCGTCGACCAGCAGCCACAGGGAGAGGTTCGTCTCTTCCTCGTACTGCTTGAGGTAGAAGCGGCCCGTGCGGCTGTACACCTTCCAGTCGAGGTGTTTGAGGTCGTCGCCGGGAACGTACTCGCGGTGCTCGGCGAACTCGACGGAGAAGCCGTGATACGGGCTTTTGTGCATGCCCGACAGATAGCCCTCGACGACCAGCTGCGCCTGCAGCTCCAGGCTGCGGACCTTGGCCAGGTTGAGCGGGTCGAGGTAGCGGTGCGGATCGTCGCGGCCGACCGTCGGCGGGGCGTGCTGCGTCATCGGAGGCCCTCGGGGTGGCGTCAGCCCTTGTCGGACGGGTCGCGCGGGATCAGGTCGGCCAGGCGGCGAACGATGTCGTCGGGCTTGACGCCCTCGGCCTCGGCGTTGAAGTTGGTGATGATCCGGTGCCGCATCACCGGCGGGGCGACGGCACGGACGTCCTCGCACGAGACGTAGTAGCGGCCGTGCAGCACGGCCCGCGCCTTGGCGGCCAGAATGAGGAACTGGGTGGCGCGCGGACCGGCGCCCCAGGTGACGTAGTCGCGGACGAAGTCGGGCACGTCGCCGTCCACCTTGCGCTGCGTCGTCACGCCGACGCCGACCCGACTCGCTTTCCGTGTCAACCGGGTGAACTTCATCGCGTAGCGGATGACATACGGAGCGACCGGCACCTTGCGCACGATGTCCTGCATCTCCAGGATGTCGGTCGCCGACAGCACCCGGTCGAGCCTGGGCACATGGACCGCCGTCGTCATCTCGACGATGTGATATTCTTCCTCCTCCTCGGGGTAGTCGACGAGGATGTTGAACATGAAGCGGTCCTGCTGCGCCTCCGGCAGCGGGTACGTCCCTTCCTGCTCGATCGGGTTTTGCGTCGCCAGCACGAAGAACGGGTCGGGCAGCTTGTGCCGCTGCCCGCCGACGGTGACCTGCCGCTCCTGCATCGCTTCGAGCAGCGCCGCCTGCGTCTTCGGCGGAGTGCGGTTGATCTCGTCAGCGAGGACGACATTGGCGAACAGCGGGCCGTGGAGGAATTTGAACAGCCGCTGACCGGTGGTCTTGTCCTCCTGCAGCACCTCGGTGCCGGTGATGTCCGACGGCATCAGGTCCGGGGTGAACTGAACGCGCGAGAAGCTCAGGCTGAGGGCGTCAGCCAGGGTGCGGATCATCAGCGTCTTGGCCAGCCCCGGTACGCCGACGAGCAGGCAGTGGCCACGGGCGAAGATGGAGATGAGCAGTTCCTCCAGCACGCGCTCCTGGCCGACGATCGCCTTGCCCATCTCCTTGCGAATGCGCCGATAGCCGTCGTTCAGCCGCTCGATGGCGGACAGGTCGCCCTCGATCCGCGGTCCAGCGGCCAGCGGCGCTTCGGCCGGGGCGGCGTCGGGGATGTCGGCGTCGGCCTGTTGCGGCTCCTCGCCCGACAACCAGCTGCCGCACCCGCACAGCCGGCGCCCGCCGGCCGGCACCTGCATCGTCAGCCCACAATTCTTGCAACGGATGATTGGCATCGGGTGTATGTCACCTGGAGGAAGTCGGGCGGTCAGACCGGAGGACACGAACGCGATCCCCCAGGGCGATCCGACAGCCGTTCGCCCCGATCGTCACCGCCGGGGTCGTCCCCGCGCTTCGCAGGTCGAGCCGCGGGAAAAAGGCATGGGAGCAAAGGCCAGCGCGGACAGTCCGCTCGGTCGTCCCCGGCCCGTCGATCGTGATACGCTCAAGCAGCTCACCGCCGCCAGCATCAAACCGGACCAGCGACCAGGCGGGCCGGTCGCGGCAAACGGATAGACGGTATTGTACCGATCCGGGGAGCCAGGCGAAACCGAAAGCCACCGTCTCCGCCGCCGCCGGCCACGCCAGCAGCGTCGCCCCGACGCGGCGCAGCTGCCACGGTCCGGCACCGTCGAGCGGTCGCTGCCACCGGATCCGGCCAGTCGGGACTGCCAGGGCGGTCAGCTGTCCCCTGTCGGCGAAGAACACAGTGTCTGCGTTCGCCGCCCACGCGGCGGAATCGAAGCGGTCCAGTCGCAGCGGTTCGGGACGGGTCCCCAGCACCCGGCCGTCGCCGGCTGACAGCCGCCGCAGCCGGCCGCCGATGTTCAGCGGTTCGACGACGAACACGGTGTCGCCCGCTGGCATGACGACGGGCGCCTCGCCGCTCGACAGGCTGCCGGTGGGAACGCGATGACTCCAGAGCAATCGGCCGGATGGAACGGCGATCACGTCCAGCCCCGCCGCGGTGACGACGGACACCCGGTCGGCGCCGAGGACGACCGGCGGCCGCGGCCACGGCTCGACAGTGGTCGCCCGGTCGTGACAGGTCGCGCCGGTGGACGCATCGAGCAGCCAGAGGCGTCCGCTCGCCTGGGCGAGCAGCCGGTCGGCACCAAGCGGCAGCAGGTGGAAGAACCGGCCGCGCGGCGAGGGCATCTCGAAGTGCGCGCCGGGCGCCCACCGCTGCCACAGCACGCGGCCCGTCCCCGCGTCGAGGGCCAGCAGCCGCCGCTCACCCTGCAGTGCGATCAGCCGATCCGCTTGCCGGTGAAACAAGGTGAACGGGACGCTCGGCCCATCGCCCCGCACTCGCACGTCGGGGCTGGCCGGATAACGCCCTCCCGGCGGAGCGAGAAACACCCAGGTGCGCTCACCGCGAACCTCGTCGACCGCCGCCAACCCCGCCTCTCCACCGAGCAGGATCCGTCCACCGCACCCGGCCGCCCACACTGGCGTGAACGGTAATGGGCACCGCCACATCACGTCGCCGCCGTCGATCGATCGGGCGATTACCTCCCCTGCGCCCGCACACGACGATCGCACGATCCGGCTCGGCGAGCAGGCACCGCTCGCCAGCCTCCAGGCGCAGATCAGCAACGGGGCGCAGCGGCAGGTCGCCGAACGGCCCTGTGGCGGTGTCGGCCCGATCCGGAGCCGGCGGCGTGCGCGTCGACGCTTTGTCGAGGACGGCCAGCCGCGCTCCGCCACCCAGCCGGCGCGTTGCGGCAAGCCGGCGTCGTCGATCGTCCGGTCGCGGATCGCCGGCCGGTCGAGGACGGCGCGCCAGCAGGCCGCGGCGCGCTCCCGGTCCCTGGCGGCGGCCCATGTCCGCGCTGTCGTCAGTAGCGCCGCCAGCTCGTCCGTCGGCGCGGCGTCACGCAGCGTGACGAGGAGGCGCTCGGCCTCGGCCGTCTGACCGCGGGCGATCGCGGCGTGTAGCGGCCTGCTGGACCCTCGCGGGCGCATGGTCGTGACCTGTCGTGTCCTGGCGGTACGGGTGTGACCAGGGGGCACCAGGTTTACCGTTGTCAACGCGGCTCAGCCAAGGAGCCAGCGGCCAGCATGGTCACCGCGAGCTGCTGCCGATCGCGCGCGGTCGAGCACGGGGTAGGGCGACGTCGGCCGGCTCCTTTGGGTCGTCGGCGAGCAGTTCCGAGGAACGAAGGCGTAGCGTGCGCCCGTCGGCGACAAGCAGCACACCGTTGGCGTAGACCAGGTTGCCGGACGGAATGCGGTACAGCAGCGACGGGTTGTCCGGCTGCAGGCCGTCGGCCTGCCGCACCGCGAACACGCCGAACGGCTGGCGGGCGGTCGGCCACAGCACCAGGTCGCCGACCAGCAGCGGCCGGCCGAACGCAGTCCGCCGGCAAGCGCCCACCTCGCCGGCGTCGGTGCCGTCGGCAGCGTCGATCGCGCAGCCCGCCGGCGAACAGCTGCCCCTGGGCGACGGCGGACGCCAGGTGGTGAAGATCAATCGCCCCGTCGCCACGCCGACCAGGTGGACCACGTCGATGCCGTCCCGCTCCCACACCGTCGCCCCGGTTTCCGGGTCGAGGCAGAGCAGATGATCGGTGTCGGCCGGGGCGACGTAGAGCCGGCCGTCGGCGAACAGCGGCGCCAGGTCGCGCAGCCGCGGTTCGTCGGATGCATCGACGAAGTCGCGGTGATAGCGGACGCCCCAGGTGCGTGCCGGTGCGTGCGTCGACGGCGACGACGCTGCCGGAGTGCGAGTAGTAGACGACCTGTCCGCCGGCCAGTGTGAGCAGGTGCTCGGCCGCCGCGCAGCCACGGGTCAGCCTCGGCGGCAGCGGTCGCCGGCAGCAGCCGCGCGTCTCGGTACACGTCGGTTCGCCACAGCAGCGGGGCGGTCGAGTCCTCGGGGTGGGCTGGGTAACAGTGGATGGCGGTGACGACGCGGTCACCCTCGAACCGCGTGGCGGCGATGTAGACCCGCCCGTCGCGGACCACCGGCGCCCCCTCGAACACGGCGAACTCCTTGCGGGCAGGGTCGATTGCCCGCACCATCCAGCGGCGCCGGTCGCCGTCGGGACCGGGCTGCAGCGACAGCGACACCAGCACGCTCTCGCCGGCGTCCTCGTGGGCCGCCCCACCGCCGGCCGCGGCCGGCGGGCCGCACGTCGCGAACCGTCTGCGTCCCCAGCCGTGCGAACACGCAGTCCTCGGCCACCGTCAGCGTGTAGCGCAGGTCGACCGCCGCCGGCAGCCCCAGACGCGGCTTCAGCCCGCCGACGTAGGCAGCGGCGTCGTACCACACCGTCGCCGCGCCGGTGCGCAGGTCGTAGGCGGTGACATACCGCGCGTCAGCCACCAGGGCGACGTGTCCGACCACGACCGGAAAGAACGCCAGGCGTCGTGCCGCGTCGATCTCGCCACCGCGCGCCGGAGCGACCGGCGGGCCGGCCTGCTGCTTGCGCGTCTCCAGGTCGAACTGCCAGGCGGGTCCGCTACGGCAGAGCAGGCTGAGCCGATCGAGCAGCCGCGGCGTTGCCGGCCCAGCCGGGTACGGCACTCCGCTCCGCCGAACGCCTGGCCAGTCGCCGCGCGCCGGCGGCGGTGCCAGGACGCGGCGACGGCGGTGAGAATCTCGGCGTAGGTGCCCGACCGACCGGCGAGGCCGCCGCGGCATCGGGGTACTGTTGTTTGAACCGTGCCAGGTCGTCTTCCAGCCGCCGGCGCGGCGGAACAGCCGGGCGAGTACCGGCTTGGCCTGCACCCCGCGGACGAGGTCGGCCGGTGGGTCGGGGTATGCAGCGTTTCAGCGCCGCCGCGGTGTCAAGCGGGGCGATGGGCGGCCCACCACCGCTCGGCCTCGTCAAACGCGCCTCGCTCGAACGCCCGGTCGTGGCGTCGGAGCCGGTCTCGTGCCGCGGTCAATGCGTGCGGACTGAGGAAGGCATCGGGCCAGTCGCCGCAATGAGGCGACGTCGCCGGTCCGGTCCGCTCGTTGCAGCCAGCCGGTGTGCTCAGCGTCGACCTGCCGGCGATAGCGCTGCTGCCGCTCCTCCGGCCGGCAGCCGCGCCAGCTGTCCCCGGGCGAGCAGCGCAGCCGACACGCTCCGTCCCGGGCCGACCGGCACCAGCTCATTCTTGCTCCGGCGTCGAGGATAGCCTGCAGCACGACCGCCGCCCGGCCGGCTTGCCAGCGGCCATGCTGTCGCCTCCTCCAGTGCCGCGCGCCGCCGTCGGCCGCGATTCGCTGACGAGGGTGACGGGGCCGGCCTCGTTGGCGACAGCCATGGGCGAAGCAGCAGAAGTGCGAGTCGCAGGTAACGCGGCATACCGAACGATTGTAGCACCCCACCGCCACGGTGAGGACAGGGCAGCTGGTGGGAAAATCGTCCGCTGCGTCAGACTGCTGTGCCATGCCCACGGCTTTGCGTGGGCATGCGGCCATTCACCGACTGGCTCCGTTCGAGAGAGGCTGCACGCACCACATGGCCACGAAGCGTGGCCATGGCACCCAGCGCCCGGATCGACCTGCTCACCCGTCAGCTGCGCATGCAACCGGATCGAATCGGGCAACACCACCGCGAATGCCCCCGGCAGCTCGGCCTCGTTGTCCCGCACGACCTGGGAGACGATCTCGGCCTTGGCCGCTTTGTCCAGCCCCTCCAGACGGATCAGTACCACGCCAGCGTGCTATTCCACGGCGATACACCAACTCGCCGAAGTCCTTGTCCTCGGTGACAAGGACCGCCCCGCCGTCGACCGCCTGGCGAAGTACTCGTCCGACACGCTCGGTGACAGCTCCGCGATCCAGTCGATGCGGTGGCCGTCTCGCCGTAGTCGCTCGACGATCCTGATCGATGTTTTCGTCGGCCACCAGATTCATGCCGACCGCCTTGGCACCGGCCGGACGACTTCGGCACCGAGCGAGTCGGCCGCGAACCGGAGGGCGGCCAGCACGGCCTCCCGGGTCAACCGGGGGTGCGCGTCGAGCAGCTGGTCGATGCTCTCACCGGCCCCGAGTTTGCGGAGGATGAGTTCCACCGTGATCCGGGTGCCGGCGACCACTGGCTTGCCCAGCATCACAGCCGGATCGGATGTAATCACGGGTGTGTCCATCGTTTCCCTCCCACCGAATCGTACCCTGCCGCCGACCTCGCGACAAGCACCCGTCTCAGCTCGGGGCTACTGCGGCCAAACGACCACGCTCAACTGCCGGCGGGGACCGATTCAGCTACGAACCACGAGAATCCGACACGCCCCCGCCGTCTGCTGCAGCGCCTTGGGTGCTGTTGCCTGATTGCACCGGCGGCATGACGGCAAAGAATCGCTCACACCGCCCGACAACCTCTTCCAGCAACCTGACACGGAAGACTTCCGTGTATAGCCGCTCGCAGCCAGTGGTCACCGAGTCGATGACGGTTTTTTCCCAAAGCCGGCGGCAGGGCCAAGTTTGCACCACTGTGGCGAATGGCGCGGAACACCGTAACTGTCGCAGGCGCTCCGCTATGCCCGCCGCAAACCCCACCTTGAACCGGCCTGGGTCGAACTCCGGCTCTAACTGGATGAGGTAAAAGACGCCGACCTCAGCCGATACGAAGTCATCTGGCCTGTCCTCGTTAGCGGATTCTGCATTGTCCCCGACTGTACATCGCTGCATTTCGACCGCGACAAGCCGCAACTCCTCTTGCGTGATGCAAGCGATCAACTGGTTCTTACTGGACTCACACCGACGCTTCACTGGTGTAATGCCGAGCCGCTTCAGCAGTTTGAATACGGTCGACTTTCCCTTACCGTGCTGGCGGGCGACATCGATTACCGAGATCAGGTTATCACCCACCGGCGTTCCTCCCCGCGCCTCCGCCGCCGGACCACTAAAGGTAAGTAGCCTGCGTACTCGCAACCTATCCAGTGAGCCGTCCGAATAACCCGCCCTCACTCCGCCCGGCCAGCCTGCTGGAGCAGCCAGCCGAGGGCGAACACCGCCACGCCGGCGCCGGACAGCAGCAGCGACTGCCGCAGATCGAGCGGCGCTTCCGGCGCCAGGTTGCCGGCGATGGCGATCGGCAACAACACCATGCCGGCGAGCTGCAGCAGTCGGCCGAGGCGGTAGAGGAGTTTTTGCATCGCCTTTGACTTCTTCTCGCTGGCGGGAACGACGGCGGGACAGTTCTCAAAACTGCAAACCCGCTGGCCAGGCGCCGGCGCCATTCTAGCGAATTGCTCGCCGGCGGCGTTGGCACAGCAGTTGCCCGATGGCATGGCGGGTACGAAATGGCCAGCTGATCACCTCGCCGCCGGGCAGATGCTTGACAACGC
>JAXMAU010000032.1:0-76418 GCA_046350215.1 Gemmataceae bacterium
CCATCTCCGGCATCTGCACGTCCATCAGAATGACATCGAACGGCCCCTCGCCCGCCAGCCGGACCGCCTCCAGCCCATTGCCGGCGACGGTCACCTCGTGGCCGCTGCGGGTGAGCAGGGTGACCGCCAGCTTGACGTTGATCGGGTTGTCCTCGGCCAGCAGGATGCGCAGCCGGCGGGGCGCGGCCGGGACGGCCGGGACGGCCGGCGCGGCGGGTGCGGCGGGCTGATCGACCCCCTGCAGCCCGCGTTCGAGCGAGGCGAGCAGCTCCGACGGCTTGATCGGCTTGAGCAGGTAGGCGGCGATCCCCAGCTCCTGGTAGCGCTGCCGGTCGCCGGTGCGGTCGACGGAGGTGAGCATCATCACTCGTGTTCGCGCCAGCGCCGGATCGTCGCGGACGGCCCGCGTCAGCTGGAACCCATCCATCTCCGGCATGTCGCAGTCAGTAATGAGCAACTCGAACGGCCGGCCCTCACGGTCCGCCAGGCGCAGCGCGGCGATCGCCGCCGGTCCGCTGTCGGCGGCCGTCACCGCCAGCTGCCACCGCCCCAGCATCTCGGTCAGGATCAGTCGGCTGGTGGCGTTGTCGTCGACCAGCAGCACTCGCCGGCCCTCGACACCGACCGGGCGCGGCGGAGGTGGCAGCGACTCGGCCGGCGCGCGGCCGAGCAGTGCGGTGAAGCGGAACGTGCTGCCCCGCCCCGGCGCGCTCTCGACCGAGATGTCGCCACCCATCAGCCGCACCAGCCGGGCACAGATCGCCAGCCCCAGCCCGGTGCCGCCGTACTTCCGCGTGGTCGAGGCATCCGCCTGGGTGAACGCATTGAACAGCCCCGCCTGCTTGGCCGGCGGAATGCCGATGCCGGTGTCGCGGACCTCGACCGCCAGCTGGACCACGGCGTCGGTCGGGGTGCGGCAGTTGACGTGTACTACGACCTCGCCCTTTTCGGTGAACTTGACGGCGTTGCCGACCAGGTTGACGAGCACCTGGCACAGTCGGTGCGGGTCGCCGAGCAGGTGATCGGGCACGTCCGGGGCAACCGTCCACGCCAGCTCCAGTCCGCGGGCGTGGGCGCGGAACGCCAGCACGCGCAGGGTGTCGGCGACTTTCTCGCGGAGGCGGAACGGGATCGCCTCCAGCTCCAGCTTGCCTGCCTCGATCTTGGAGAAGTCGAGGATGTCGTTGAGCAGCGCCAGCAGCAGGTCGCCAGAGTCGCGGACCGTCTCCAGATACTCCCGCTGGGTGGCCGACAGGTCAGTTTCCAGCACCAGCCCGGTCATACCGAGGATGGCGTGCAGCGGGGTGCGGATCTCGTGGCTCATGTTCGCCAGGAAGTCGCCCTTGGCGCGGCTGGCGGACTGGGCGGCGAGGGTGGCGGTGCGCAGCTCCTGCTGGCTGTGGACCAGCTCGGCCGTCCGCTGCCGCACCTCCGCCTCGATCACCTCGTTGGTCGACTCCAGCTGCGCCTGCTGCATCGCGATGCCGCGCATCTCGGCCACGCTCTTGCGGCTCGCCCGCAGCAGGAAGGCATCCTCGAACAGCACCCAGCCGAGATGTTCCAGCCATCGCCACGGCTGCGGGTAGGCCACGCCGAAGATGGAGAACGGCCAAAGCACGCCGCGAATCGAGTGGTCGATCGCCACCACCGCGGTGGCTGTCAGCAGCACCGAGCCGTCACGGTAAAACGACAGAAACGCCAGCGACCCGAACACATGAAAGTGCGTCTCGATCCGCCCGCCGGACAGGTGGATGAGCAGTGCGCCGTCGAGCATCTGGCCGACCGCGATGACGTGGCGGGTGAGCGGCTGGCCAGGGTGCGTGACCGCCAGGTAGATCGGCAGCGCAACGATCAGCCCGCCCAGCACCACCGCCGCCCAGACGTGGACGTGAACGCCGTCGATCACCCCGGCCCACTGCCGCGGCGACAGGAGGAGAGCGGCGACGATGCCGGCGAGGTACTGGAAGCCCATCAGCCAGCCAAACAGCTGGTCGGTGCGGCGGTACACCTCCTCGTGCTGCTGCAGGTACAGCGCGTCCGCCTTGCGTTCGATCGCCGGGGTGATGGCGTGGAGGGCGGTCATGAGGGGGAGTCCTCCTCGGCGGGTGCGAAGAGGGGACAGCCGTAGACCGGGCCGGCGGACTCGACGGCATCGTCCGCCTTTGATCGGAGCAGGCGTGACAGGGCCGAGCGTCCGCGGTTATCACCAGCGTGGCCGCGCGCCGGGGTGAGGCCGCCGTTGTACCGCAGCCTGCCGTCCACCGTGTACAGCAGCGCCTGCCCCGACGTGGCGGCGGCGAACCGGCGCGTCTCGACGGCGGCGTCGTCGTCGAATACCGTCACGCCGGGGATACGGGCCGCCTCGTCCCACAGGTCGGATCGCGCCCAGTCGGCCGGAGTGCCGGCGGGGTGCAGGAACACCACCCACGTCCGCACGCGATCACCGCACCCGGCCATCAGCCGGGCCAGTTCATCCAGCGTCGCCCGGCTGCATGGACAGCGGGGGTGGACAAACAGCAGCAGCGTCGGGCGGTCCGGGGCGCGGGGGAGAGCCGACGAGGCCGGCCACAATGGCGGGGGCCGGCCGGGATCGCCGGCACGCCCCTTGTAGCTCACCAACCACCCCATCCCGCCGGCGACAACGACCAGCCACACCCCGGCGAGCGCGAGCAGCCGACGGGGCGGAGGGGGGATCAGGGGGTATGTGACGTTCGGTGAATCCATCAACCAGGGCGAGACAGGGACCGACGATGCCGACCGACGCCCCACGCCGGTTCGGATGGAATCAGTATCTCAGTCCCCTGCCCCGCGACGCAAGCAGTTTCCCACGGAACGCCGAGTCACAGTGTCACGCCGCCGTACGGACCTGGCCCGTTGGTGCCTACCCAGCCGTTCGGGGCCTGTCGGTGGCGCGCCGCATGCCCACGCAAGCGTGGGCATGGCATATAGAGCAGCATCCGGGGTGACTTCTTGGTGCCATGGCCACGCTTCGTGGCCATGTGATGCGGGCCGCTTCTCTCGGACAGGGCCGGTCGGAGCAACGCCACATGTCCCGGAAGCCGTTTCCCGGCACAGCGGGTGTCACCGCAGCAGGCCGTAGGTCTTCAGGGTGGTGGTGATCCGCGTCTCGCCGGCGGCGTCGAGCGGGCACAGCGGCAGCCGTAGCTCGCCGGTGTCGCGGCCGAGCAGCTTCATCGCCGTCTTCAGCGGAATCGGGTTGGTTGCCACCGACAGCAGGTCGCGGCACAGCGTGAACAGCTTGCGGTGCCAGCGCAGCGCCTCGTCGGTCTTGCCGGCGTCATAGGCCGCCACCAGCGCCTTCAGGTCGCGGGGCACGATGTTGGCCACCACCGACACCACGCCGCGGCCGCCGATGCTCATCAGCGGCAGGGTCATGCTGTCGTCGCCGGACAGGATGGTCAGGTCGCACAGCGAGGCGATGTGCGACGCCTGGTCCATCGACCCGGTCGCCTCCTTGACAGCGACGATCGACGGAATCTCGGCGAGCCGGACGATCGTCTCCGGCAGGATGTTCGACGCGGTACGGCCGGGAATGTTGTACAGCACGATCGGCAGGTCGCAGGCATCGGCGACGGCGGCGAAGTGGCGGTAGTAGCCCTCCTGCGTCGGCTTGTTGTAGTACGGACCAACCATGAGCGCGCCGGTGGCGCCGGTCTTGTGGGCGAACTTCGTCAGCCGCACCGCCTCGCGGGTGCTATTCGAGCCGGTACCGGGCATCACCTTGATCCGGCCTGCTGCCTGTTCGATGACGGTGGCGATCACGCGCTCGTGCTCGTCGTGGCTGAGGGTGGGCGACTCGCCGGTGGTGCCGACCGGGGCGACGCAGTCGGTGCCCTGTTCGACGTGCCAGTCGACCAGCGTCCGCAGCGCCGCGTAGTCGACCTCGTCGTTGCGGAACGGCGTCACCAGGGCGACCGTCACCCCGGCGAACTGTTCCCCCTTCGTCCTGCTCATGCGTCGTCTCCGCGCCCTGCCGTCGCTTCCGCGGGCCGCCCCTTGCGGCCGGTCCTGTCCTTGTTTTTACACGTCGGCGCAAGAATGGGAAGCGAGCGACGAAGTACAAGGCGGCACCATCTCGGGAGGGGGCGCCATGCTGGAGGAACTGGTTCATCGTGTCGAGGCCCGGTTGTTCGCCTGGTGGGAGCCGGATGACCGGCCGGACGAGATCACGTCGCTCCGCGACGAGATCGCCCGCGTGGAAGACGCCGCGACGGCAACCGAGGACCGACGATCGGCCGTCGACGCCCGGCTGCGGGTCAACGAGGAGGCGGCGGCGCTGCTGCCGACGCTGGTGGAGAGCAGCTTGCGCCGGGGCAAGACGGGGCAAGCGCTGCGGCAGGCGCTGGAGCTGGATCGCGTCCGCCGCGAGCTGGACGCCGACCGGCGCGAGCGGGCGACGTTCGACGGCATCCTGTGGACCCTGGCCATCCGCCTCCGCCTGCTCCGCCGCGAGCTGAAGCGGCTGCGGGCAGAGCGGGGGGTGACGCGGCGCGCCGATTCCGGACAATAGGCGTGTCGTCCGCTCATCCGGGGATCTGCATGCGTTTGCCGTCCGTCATTCCGCCCGGTGTTTGTGCCATTTACTTCGACGCCGTGGGCACGGTGATCCACCCGCGGCCCTCGGCCGGCGCGGTTTACGCCGACATCGGCCGGCGGTTCGGCTCGCAGCTGGACGCCGGCGAGGTGAAGCGGCGGTTTGCGGTCGCCTTCCAGGCGGAGGAGGACGCCGACGCCCGCCACGGCCACCGCACCGACGAGTCGCGCGAGCTGGAGCGGTGGTGGCGGATCGTCGACCAGGTGCTCGACGACGTCCGCGATCGCGAGGCCTGTTTCGCCGCCCTCTACGTCCATTTCGCCGAACCGTCGGCGTGGACCGTCGACCCGTCAGCGGCATCGGTGCTGAACGCTCTCCGCCGCGACGGCTACCAGGTCGGGCTGGCGACGAACTTCGATCATCGACTCCGCAGCGTGCTGGCCGGGCTACCGGCGCTTGAGGCGCTGGACGACGTGGTCATCAGCTCCGAGGTCGGCTGGAAGAAGCCGGCGGCCGGGTTCTTCGCCGAGCTGACCGCTCGCCGCGCGCTTGTTCCGAATCAGGTGTTACTCGTCGGCGACGACCTGGAGAACGACTACGCCGGCGCCACCGCCGCCGGCCTGCACGCGCGCCTGCTCGACCCCACCGGCGCCTGTCCGGTGCCGCTGGAGCACCGGCTGGCGGCGCTGGCGGACCTGGTAGCCCCTGGCGTGCGGTGATCGCAGCGGGTACAACACGGCGGGGAACAACGCTCGCCGTGGAGGTGCCTGCGATGACGCGCCGAACGCTGGTGGTGATCGCGCTGGGGCTGATCGTCTCCTTCGCGCAAGGCGACGACACGCGCGTGCCCGATCTGGTGCGCGGGCTGAAGGCGGAAAAGGCGCGGGATCGGATGCAGGCGGCGAGCGACCTGGCTCGGCTGGGCGAGGAAGCGAAGCCGGCCCTCACCCCGCTACTCGACGCCGCCGAGAAGGACGCTGACGCCAAGGTCCGCGCCTACGCGCTGTACGCGGTGAAGCAGCTGGGCGACCACGCCCGCCCGGCGTTGCCGCGTGTCCTTGGCATCCTGAAGACGGAAAAGAGCGGAGAAGTCCGCTGTATCGCCGCCGACACGCTCGGCCGCTTCGGCGCCGACGCGAAGGACGCCGTGCCTCGCACTGGCCGCCGCGCTGAAGGACCGGGAGGTCGGCTCCCCATGCAGGGGCAAGCGCTGGGCAAGATCGCTGCCGATGCGAAGGCAGCCGTACCAGCGCTGGCCGAAGCCGCTGCAGGAGGCGGCGACCCGCTCGCATGCGCGCAGGGCGCGTGGGCCAGGTCGGTGCTGCCGGCCGTGCCGCGCTGACGAAAGCATCGACAGACGCCGACGCGGATGTGCGCGTCGAGGCAGTGCTGGCGCTGGGGATTGTCGGCAAGGCAGGGAGTGCCGGGGTTGATCGCCGCCCTGAAGGACAGGAAGCCGACGTGCGGCTGAACGCGGTGGCGACGCTGGGCAAGATCACTGACGAGGCGACGGACGCGGTGAAGCCGCTGGCGGCGGTGCTGGCCGGTGACCGCAGTCCCGACGTGCGGGTGCAGGCGGCGAACGTGCTGGGAAAGTTCGGCGTCGCCGCCGCCCCAGCCCTGCCGGCGCTGGAGAAAGCAGCGAAGGACGACAACGCCAACGTCCGCGAGGCCGCCACCGAGGCGCTGGCGAGCGTGCGGGCCAAGGGCAAGCAGTGACGGTCCCGCGGGAGGCTTTTGACAGGAGGACGGGCGTAGCAGTAGAGGAGGATCACCAGCGGGTATCGGTGTACAATGCTGCATGTAGGGGGTGTCTCGGGGAGGGTGCGCTGGCGATGCCGACCTTGAGTCAGGTGGTGATCCACGGGGATGCGACGGATAAGCATCAATACCGATATCAATTTACCCCGAAACATCACGGGGCAGACCCGGACGCCGCCCAGTGGATCCCTGCTCTCGCGCTGGATGACGAGTTCTCCGTGTTCAACACGGCGGATGAACACGACCTGGTGGACGAGGAGGGGCGGCTGTACGGGGTGTTGCCGGAAAGGGATACGCTGCGTGACCTGGGAACGTGGGCACAGCAGGTCGCCGAGTTCCCAGCGGCCCGCGACGGCGAGGCGTGGCACGGCTACCCGATCTGGGCAGTGAGCGGGCTGGCTCCGCCGAACCGTCGCGGCGAGCGGATGCGGCCAGGGAAGGCGGTGTTCGACCGGCTGCGGGACGTCGGTCTGATCACCGAGCGGATGCGTAAACGGCTCTACAAAGGGGACCATGTATGAGTCCAGCGGCCGCCACCGGCGATCCGGTGTCCGTTCCTATCGCAATCCCCGGCTTCCCCGTCTCCTGGGCTGGTCCGGGCGGGCGAGACGAGGACTTCTGTTTCGGCTCCGAGGACGGCCGGCTGCACTTCACCACCGTGGGCGGGGTGCCGATCGGTGGCTTCGTGTCCGGGGTGGAGAACGCCGAGGCGATCAACGGTGTGGCGTTCATCGGACCAGTCATCGCCGTGAGTACGCGGGCCGACGTCACCTTCTGGACGTTACCTCGGCCGGGTAGCCAGCTCGCCCAGCGGGCAGTGTTCCCTTGCGGCGCCCACGGTGTTCTTGCCACCGCGGCGGGAGCTTTTGTCGCCCCGCTCGGGCGAACGGGGCTGATGAAGGTCCGCGCCGGGCACGCGGCCGAACAATTGGTACAGGTCGGCCGCGCCTCGGGTCGACCGTTGTCCTTCTACAAGGCCGTTACCCTCCATTCTTACGGTCGTCCCGAGGTGATTGTGTGCGCCGCCCGCCAGGATGGGGTGGTAGCGACGCCCCTCCGGACGGACGAGGAATGGGGGCCGCTCAGCTCGCTTTCCTTCCCCGGCCTCGACGTGGTGGATGTCTGTCCCCTGGGGACCGGAACCACGCCGCCGGCGGTGGCCGCCGTCGGACGGGACGGCACACTGGTGCTGTTCGACGACGTTCTCCACTCCCGCAACCCGGTTACGCTCCGCTTCCCGCAGGTGCCCGGCGTGCCGTACCGGGTGTTCTGCGCCCTGGGCAGTTTGATCCTGCTCACCAGCGAGGGGGTGTTCGTTCTCGCGGGGTTGGCCGAACGATTTCTCGCGGGCGACCGCGTCGCCTCGACTCCGTGCCGGGTGCGGCCGGTCCGGTCTCGCGAGATGGTCGACGCCAACGTCTGTGCGGATCGGTGGCTGCTGGCGGTGAGTACCGACGGCGTCCTCCGCTTCGACCTCGAACGGTTGGTCCGCGACGAGGGCGGTGAGCGAGCGGACGAAATGATATCTAAACCGGAGGGTTTGACTCCCTCATGGCGGCCGACCGAAGAGGTCGCCGAATCGGTGCCGATGGCCGGGTAGGAAGGTTCGGCCCCCGCCAGGAGTTACCGTCCACTCGGCTCCAGGCCAGCTCGAACGTGGCGTGGTACGGGGTGAACGTGCCGCGTTGACTGCTGCGCTTGCCATCTCCGCAGCGGAGGGGAATAATCCTGCAAACACCCGAACCCTTTGCACAGGGCACCTCTTATGAATCGCCGCGAGTTTCATTTCGCTGAGGGAACGTCGAGCAAGTTCTGGGCGGTGTCGGTCGCCGGCGGTACGCTGACGTGCCAGTTCGGCCGCATCGGCAGCGCCGGGCAAACGCAGCACAAACCGTTCGCCACCGAGGCGGAGGCGAACGTCGCCGCGGAGAAACTGATCGCCGAGAAGACGCGCAAGGGCTACCAGGAAGTCGTCGCCGCCGGCGCCCCTGTCGAGGCGCCCATCGTTCGGGAGGTGGCGCTGCCGCGCGCCGTCCCCGGTCGTCGCTGTTGTCGAGCGGCAACTGCGGCTCGACCCGGCCGACTGGCAGCGTGCGCGCGGGCGGCCACGACCGGCCACGCCGCTGCCGCCGGCCGTCCCGGCGCGGCCGTTCGATCTCGACCTGCTGAAGCGACTCGGGAAGCAGACGTTCGAGCTTGGCCATCGAGAGCGGCCGCCGGCGGTCGTCACGCCGGAGGAGGCCCGGTTCTGGCTTTACCTGTACGGCACCATCACGAACCTGCACGGCGATAGCCATCGCCAAGCGACTCTCCGTGGGCTGACCGCCGGCCAGTTCCAGAAGCCGCTGTCGCTCGCCGAGGTGAAAGAGGCGGCGGCGAAGATGCTGTTCTGGCAGGAGAACCTGCTGACGATCCGGCTACAGGCGGCGTGGATGCCGCCGGCCGACCTGGTCGAGGTGCTGGCCTGCCATCAGGTGGTGCAGGATTCCGCGGAGGAGGCGCTCCAGACGGCCGACTGGCTGACGGAGGAGGTGTATTCTCGCCTCGACGAGACGGCGATGGGGTCGGTCCGTGATCGACTACGGTCGCTGCTGCGGAGCGGCGGAAAGGCGGCGCTGGCGGCGGCGATCCTGGCGCGACATGCCGGCATGGCAGACGACCTGGCGACCTGCGTCGCTGGGATGAAGAAAGTCGGCGTCGGGTGGGCGGCGGTGCTGTTCGGCCTGCCGGACGCCGAGCGCATGATCGCGGAGTGTCGCCGTCTGAAGCTCTCCTTTGGCACCCCGGCCGACCTGCGGATGTGGCTGGCGCTGACCGGACATGCGGCGCTCGACGTGGCGCGCGCCTCGGTGCTCGGGATGCGCAAGGCGGCGGTCCAGCTGGCGCTGCTCGACGTGCTCTTGCTGGCCGAGTCGCCGGAGGCGGCGGTGGCGCTGCTGGAGGTGAAGCTGGACGCCCGCCCGCCGGAGGTCGGCACGCGGATCGCGGCGTGGTTCAAGGCGCACCGCGACCACGCCGTCGCCGGGCTGACACCACGGGCTGGTGAAACCACGCCGTTCGGCGAGGCCGCTCGCGCCTTTCTGGCGGAGGCGGCACCCGCGGACAATGCGACCGTCGCCGACGTCAACTGGCTTCGTGTCGCCCTCGACGCGGTGAAGCCGGCGAAGGCGTTGCCCGAGTACGCCGCGGCCGACCAGTTACCGCCGATTCATGACCTGGGCGGAGAAGACGTCCACCGCGTCGTCACCGCGCTGGCGGCCAGTACCCTCGCCGGCCCGCATCCGCTGGTGGCGGCGCTGCGGCGCCACGGCGACCGGCCGGCGCTGGCAGCATTCGCCTGGGCGCTGTTCGACGGCTGGTTGAAGGCCGGCGCCCCAGTGAAGGAGAAGTGGGCACTGCTGGCGCTGGGGCACCTCGGCGATGACCAGGCGGTGATGCGGCTGGCGCCGCTGGTCCGCGCCTGGCCGGGCCAGAGCCAGCACCAGCGAGCCGTCAGCGGGCTGGAGGTGCTGCGGGGCATCGGCACCGACACCGCCCTGCAGCAGCTCAACGGCATGGCGCTGAAGCTGAAGTTCAAGGCGCCTGCAGGCCCGCGCCCGCGAGCTGATGGACGCCATCGCCGCCGACCGCGGGCTGAACCGCGAACAGCTGGAGGACCGCATCGTCCCCGACCTCGGGCTGTCCGCCGACGGCACGCGCGTGTTCGACTTCGGCCCGCGCCGATTTCGCTTCACCCTGGCCGATGACCTCGCCGCAAGCTGCGGCCGACGAGGCCGGCAAGCCGTACAAGGAGTTGCCGAAGCCCGCCGGCAAGGACGACCCGGAGATGGCGGCCGCCGCGGCGAGCGAGTGGAAATTACTCAAAGCCCAGCTCCGCGAGACGCTCAAGGTGCAGACGGCGCGGCTGGAAGAGGCGATGGTGACGGGCCGCGTGTGGCCGCGCGATGAGTTCGAGCGATTGCTCGTCGGCCACCCGTTTCTGAGCCACCTGGTCCGCCGGCTGGTGTGGGCCGGCCGCGATGCGGCGGGGGCGTGGTCGCGGACCTTTCACGTCTCCGACGCCGGCGCGTGGCAGAACCACGAGGCCCGGCCGGTTTCCCCGCCGACGTGACCGCCGTCCGCGTCGCCCACCGACTGCAGCTGACGCCCGGCCAGGTGGAGTCGTGGCGGCAGGCGCTCGACCGGCTGCGGCTGGAGCCGCCGTTCCCGCAGATCCGCCGGCCGGTGTACGCCCCGCGGCCGGAGGAGGCGGCGCAGCAGGCGTTCGTGAGGCCCGACGGCCCGGTGCCGGCGACGCGGATGCGCGGCCGGCTGGAGGAACGCGGCTGGCGGCGGGTGATGCACGATCAGGGCGGCATCGTCGGCTTTGTGAAGTCGTACCCGGCAGCCGGGGTGTCGGCGGTGATGTTTATCGAGGAGTGGATCCTGATCGGCATGACCGACAACGAGCCGCAAACAGTGCGGGAAGTGTTCTTCGTCCGCGGCGTGGACGGCCCCTACGGCCCGTGCTCCGACGAGCACTACGAGCACGCGGCGCGGATCGTCCTCCGCGACGTCGACCCGGTGGCGTTCAGCGAAACCGCCCGCGACCTGCTGTCGCTGCTCGACCGCGGCAAGTGAACGGCACTTCCCCCTTCAGGCCGGACCGCCGCATGCCGCTGCGGTGTCCGCCAGGTCCACAGAGGCGATTTTCTCGCGTGCCGCTGAAGCCGGGTCGGCCGTCAGGGCAGTTCCAGATTCAGGTAGTCGTACATGACATGCGTGTCGGCACCGCGGACGCTGGCCAGTACCAGGCCGATGGTGTTCTTGCCCGCCTTCAAATGGCCGGCGGGAATCGTCACGTATTCGACGCCGTATTTCGCGTGGATGCCCTCGCGGAGCAGGGCGTTGCCGCCCTGGACCGCCGGCGTCACCTCCGCCACGGGGCGGGTTCCGTCGTTGACGTACACCTGGATGCGGGCGCGCTGTGCCGAGGCGATGGCCAGCGTCAGCGTGGCGTCGCCGGCGGGGGCGGTGGGCAGGTCGAAGTGACTCCGCCAGTCATGCGCGACCGGCCGGGCGCCGTGGGTGTAGCGGGCCTGGGCATAGTTCCAGTCGCGCGCCGGGACACTCTTGCCGATCGTGTATTCCAGCGGGTTGGCGAACTCCCTGTCGAACTGTTTCCAGAGGAAGCCCTGGAAGTAGTCGTCGCCGTGGCGAAATTCGCGGGCCGTGCGGTCCGGAACGCCGATCTCCCAGGCGATCCGCTTCCCCCGGTGCGGGACGGTCCAGCGAACGACTCCCAGGTCCAGCGTCTTGCCTGCTTCCACGCGCACGTCCGGCCGGGCGAACTCGCCCACGGCCCCGTCGGCGAAGGCAACCAGGGTGTAGGTGCCGGGGCGAACGTGGGGGATGGAAAACCCGCCGTCGGCCCCGGCCTTCACCCAGAACTGGTAGTTCTTCGACTCGAACTGCCAGTTCCCGCCCGCCGGTGGCTGCGCCAGGCCGATCCAGGCGTTGCCGCCGGAGAGGTGGGGTTTGAGCGGGTCGTCGACGACCAGTTTGCCCGTCACCCGGCCGCGCCCGGACGCCGGCGGATAGGCGGGGTTACCGGCGAGCCAGGCGTGGGGCCAGGCCGCTCGCTCGGCGCGGGCGCGGCTGCGGGCGTCGGCCCAGCAGGCGTCGCCGTCCTTGCCGTGGTTGCAGTAGAGCAGGAACGGGCCGTACAGCTTCTGCCACGCTTCCCCGGCCTTCACCCGCACGGTCGAGCCGTTGTAGTGATTCATGCCGAAATGGATGTGGTTGATGCCCGCGGCGGCGGTGAGGTCCTGCTTGGTCGGCCCGTCGTTGAAGAACTCGTGGCTGCCCAGCACGATCCAGGCGCCGACCTTGTTTTTGTCGCTGGCATGGCCCCAGCAACCCAGGTCGTGATAGTTGGCGTTGAAGTCGTACTTGCAATCGTACTTGCCAGCACGCACGCCACTGGTTAGTTTGCGGATCTCTTTTATCTCGGTCGGCTCGCTGGTGTCCCGCGAGCCGGGCATTTGCCAGCGGCGGAGGTCGTCCACGTAGATGCGCTCCAGCAGGTCGTCGGAGAGCTTCCAGACCATGCGCCATTCTCCCACCCCCGTGGACGGGTAATCGGCCGGGTGATCGAGCAGGGCGTAGGTGTACAGGCCCGAGTCGCCGCGCCGCAGCACATAGTGAACCTCGATGTCGAACGCCTGCGGCTCATCCTTGCGCACCGATCGGAAGCCGACGTCGACCAGGTCCGGCGTTCGGACATGGACCTTGTACCGACAGTTGCCGGGCGTGCGGTAGTTCTTCCCCCCGTCCATGCTGTAGTAACCGTCGATCAGCATCGGGAAACCGCGGTAGCGGAGCGCGGTGAGCCGCGCCCTGGCGCGGGAGATGGTCGCCGTGAGGGTGCCGTTGGCGAGGACGACGTGGCCGCCCGCCTCTTCGAGCGTGACGTCCGGGGCCGCAGGCTCGGCGCCGCGCACTTCCCGCAGCGGGAACACGACGAGGAGGGCGGCGAGGATGACGCAACGTGCGACGCAAGAACGGGGGAGCTTCATCGAACGAACTCCAGGGACGACGGCGAGGCGCCGGTTGTCAGGTTTCGACGCGCAGCGCGGCCACGTCCCGGCGCGGCGGAGCGCCGAATAGCCGCCGGTACTCGCGGCTGAACTGCGACGGGCTTTCGTAGCCGACGCGGAACGCCGCCTCGGCCGCATCCAGCCCGGCGCCCAGCATCAGCCGCCGCGCCTCCTGCAACCGTAACCGCTTCTGATACTGCAACGGACTCATCGCCGTCACGCCCTTGAAGTGCAGGTGAAACGCCGACGGACTCATCCCGACCTGTCGCGCCAGGGCTTCCACCTGAAGCGGGTCGGCGAAGTGGTCTCTCAGCCAGCGGATCGCGCGGGCGATCCGCTGGGCCGGTGCGCCGGCAGAGGCGATCTGCCGCAGCCGCGCCCCCTGTGGCCCCGTCAGTAGCCGATAGGTGATCTCGCGGAGCACCAGAGGCGCCAGCGTCCCGATGTCCTGCGGGGCGTCCAGCAGGGCCACCAGGCGCGCGACGGCGTCCAGCAGCGGGAGGTCGACCGGGGTCACGGCCAGCCCGCGCCCGGCTGGTCCGGACGGCAGGGCCACGGTGCCGTCCGCCAGAAGCTCCCCGACCGCAGCCGAGTGCAGCGCGATGCGGACCAGCAGGCACGGGCGCTCCGGCGATGCCTCGACCACGCGGGCGGTGACCGGGAGGTCGACCGACACCAGCAGCGACTGCGCCGGGTCGTAGCGGTACGCCTCCCCCTCCAGAATCACCTGCTTCGCCCCCTGGGCAACGATGCACAGGCACGGTTCGTACACAGCGGCGGTGAGGTCGGAGCACGCCGACCGGCGCGACAACATCAGGTCGGGCACCGCCGACTGATACACGCCGTCGCCAGTTGTGTGTCGCCCGATCGCCGCTGCAAGTCGATCCAGTTCGCTTTCCACGCCTCGCCCTCCCGTCGGCCTCTTCCCAGTGTAGCCGGCGCGGGCCTCCCCCGGCAGGCGCGTTCCGAAAGTCGTGGAGGATCAGGCAACCCGTCCGGACGATCGTGCTACCGGCCTGCCTCTCCTCGGCTTACCATACTCTCAGGCGACCCCGGAATGTCAGAGGGGATGCGAAGGAGGTCGGCGATGGAAATCAAGCGAGCAGGCTCCCAACCGTCCGCCCGCGGTCCGGCCGAGTGGTTCACCGGCACGGTCCGCATCGATCCGCTGTTCCAGGCCCCTACTCCGGCCCGGGTAGCCGGCGCCAGCGTCACGTTCGAGCCGGGCGCTCGCACGGCATGGCACACCCACCCGCTCGGCCAGACGCTGGTCGTGACCGCCGGCTGCGGCCGGGTACAGCGGTGGGGCGGGCCGGTCGAGGAGGTGCGGCCCGGCGACGTGGTCTGGTTCTCACCCGGCGAGAAGCACTGGCACGGCGCCGCCCCAACCACGGCGATGACGCACCTCGCCATGCAGGAGGCGCTCGACGGCAAGGTCGTCGAGTGGCTGGAGCACGTCACCGACGAGCACTATCACTCTCAATCCGCGAACTCGTAGGAGCACCGATCGATGTATCAAACGAAGGCCTATTCCGCTGTCAGCGCGACGTCTCCTCTGGCGTCCACCCGCATTCCGCGGCGTGACCTGACCGACCGGGACGTGCAAATCGTGATCCTCTTTTGCGGGATCTGCCACTCCGACCTTCACATGGTCCGCAACGAGTGGAGTGCGGCCCTGGCCACCACCTATCCGATCGTGCCCGGCCACGAGATCATCGGCCGCGTTACCAGGGTCGGCACCGCCGTCACGAAGCACAGGCCGGGCGATCTGGTGGGAGTCGGCTGCCTGGTGGACTCGGACCGCACCTGCCCGAACTGCCAGAAGGGAATGGAAAACTTCTGCCCGCACCTGATCCTCACGTTCAACTCGCCGGACCGCCACGGGACCGCCCCGGTCACCTACGGCGGCTACTCCGACAGCATCGTCGTCGACGAGCATTTCGTTCTGAGCATTCCCGCCAACCTGAACCCCGCCGGCGCCGCCCCGCTCCTGTGTGCCGGCATCACCACCTACTCGCCAATGCGATTCCACGGAGTGACGGCAGGGCAGAAGGTGGGCGTGGTCGGCCTGGGCGGGCTGGGGCACATGGCGGTGAAGATCGCCCGCGCGTTGGGGGCGCACGTCGTCGTCTTCACCACCTCGCCAGGCAAGACGAAGGACGCCCTGCGCCTGGGTGCCCACGAGGTCGTCGTCTCCCGCGACGCCAACCAGATGCAGAAGCACGCCGGCAGCTTCGCCTTCATCCTCGACACCGTCTCCGCCGAGCATGACCTCGACCCCTACCTCCAGTTGCTCGGCCTTGACGGCAACCTCACGCTGGTCGGCGCGCCGCCCAAGCCGCTGGCGTTCTCGGCGTTCGGCCTGATTTTCGGCCGCCGTAGTCTGTCCGGCTCGAACATCGGCGGTATCCCCGAGACGCAGGAGATGCTCGACTTCTGCGGCCGGCACGACATCACCGCCGACGCCGAGGTGATCCCCATCCAGAAGGTCAACGAGGCGTACCGGCGGCTGGAGAAGTCGGACGTGAAATACCGCTTCGTCATCGACATGGCTTCCTCAAATCCGAGTAATCGATAC
This sequence comes from Gemmataceae bacterium, assembly GCA_046350215.1. Lineage (GTDB taxonomy): Bacteria > Planctomycetota > Planctomycetia > Gemmatales > Gemmataceae > JAXMAU01. The sequence continues at coordinate 15,473 of JAXMAU010000032.1, forward strand.
TTGAAAGGAATGACGTGATGCAGAAGCGCCATCTTGGGACCAGTAAACTGGAAGTCTCGGCTCTCGGCCTCGGCTGCATGGGGCTGAGCTTCGGTTACGGTCCGCCCGTGGACAGGCAGCAGGGGATCGCGCTGATCCGAACCGCCGTCGATCAGGGGGTCACGTTTTTCGACACCGCCGAGGTATACGGCCCGTTCACCAACGAGGAGCTGGTCGGCGAGGCCCTCGCCCCCGTCCGCGACCGAGTGGTGATCGCCACCAAGTTCGGATTCAAGTTCGAAGGTGGCAAGTCGGCGGGGCTGGACAGCCGCCCGGACCACATCAAGGAGGTCGTGGACGCTTCACTCAGGCGGCTCAGGACCGACCACATCGACCTGCTCTACCAGCATCGCGTCGATCCGAATGTGCCGATCGAGGACGTCGCCGGGGCGGTGAAGGAGCTGATCCGGGAAGGCAAGGTCCGGCACTTCGGCCTCTCGGAAGCGGGCGTGCAGGTCATCCGGCGCGCCCACGCCGTCCAGCCCGTCACGGCTCTCCAGAGTGAGTATTCACTCTGGTGGCGGGAACCCGAAGCCGAGATCCTGCCGACGCTCGAAGAACTGGGCATCGGGTTCGTCCCCTTCAGCCCGCTGGGCAAGGGCTACCTCACCGGCAAGATCGACGAGAACACGACCTTTGACAGCGCCGACTTCCGCAACACCGTACCGCGCTTCACGCCGGAAGCCCGGAAGGCGAACCTGGCGCTGGTCGAACTGCTCGGCACGATCGCCGCACGGAAGCAGGCGACGCCGGCGCAGATCGCCCTCGCCTGGCTGCTCGCTCAGAAGCCGTATCTCGTGCCGATTCCGGGGACGACGAAGCAGCATCGCCTGCAGGAGAACATCGCCGCCACCACCGTCGAGCTGACGGAGAGCGACCTGCGCGACATCGAGAGCGCCGCATCCCGGATCACGGTGCAAGGTGCCCGCTACTCCGAGGCCGCACAGCGCATGATCAACCGCTGACCTGGCTGCCAGGGAAAGGACATTTACCGCCGATCCTTCACCGACGATCTGATAGGATAGCGGGACCGAATTGTGTCTCGTTCGTGAGGCGTCCCCGTCGGGTCGAGGGCTGGTGTGATGGCGTGCGAGAAGCATTGGGCGGTGCTCGCGCTGGCGGCGGGCCTCGTCGGGTTGGCGGTGCGGGCCGAGGAGAAGAAGCCGTACACCGGCGCGGCCTGTACGCGGGCGGCGGACGACTACTTCACCCGCGAGGTGTGGCCGAAGGTGGCGGCACCCGTTTGCCTGACCTGTCACGTCGCGGACGGCGACGCCGACGGTAGCAAGCTCGTCCTCCGTGACCCGCAGAAGCTCCGTGGCGCTGAGCGGGACGCGGCGATGCAGCACAACCGCGACCTGTTCGCCCGTATCGCCGCCGTCAAGCACGAGGGCCGCTCGCGGCTGCTGGTGAAGGCCACCGGCGGACTCAAGCACGGCGGGAACGACGTGCTCAAGCCCGACTCGAAGGGCTACCAGGTGCTCGCCGAGTTCGTCCGCCGGCTCAGCAGCCCAGCCACCGGGGCGGCCAGGCCGGCCGTCGAGGACAAAACGCCGTTCTTTGACGGCGTGGTCCTGCTGGAGCCGAAGCGCCTGCTCCGCCGCGTGACGCTGTCGCTCGCCGGTCGGCTGCCGAGCGAGGCGGAGCTGGCGGTCGTCTCCGAAAAAGGGATGGACGGTCTGTCAACCGTTCTCGACGTGGTGATGAAGGAGGAGGCGTTCTACGACCGGCCGCGAGGGGTTCAACGACATCTTCCTCACCCTCGGTATCGATGACCTGGTGGCTACCGTCCTGACCTACGAGCACTTCGAGAAGACGCGGCTGTGGACGCAGAAACACGACCTCAGCCACATCCCCGAGAAGGACCGCCAGAAGGCACGCTACAAGCTGGACGCCGATTACCGGGTTGCCCTGCTTGGCGAGCCGATGAAGCTGGACGAGCACATCGTTCGCCATGACCGGCCATTCACCGAGGTCGTCTCCGCCGATTACATCCTGGTCACACCGTACACCGCGGCTACGGCATCTTCGACGAGACCAAGGGGCGGTTCAAGGACCCGAACGACCTGTTCGAGTACATCCTGGTCAAGATCAAGCGCGCTCAAGGGCCGGAGCCGATCGACCGATCAGGAGTCGGCGACCGGCTTCTACCCGCACGCCGGCATCCTCAGCACTTCCGGTACCTCCGCCGCTACCCGACGACGGAAACGAACCGCAACCGGCTGCGTGCTCGCGCATGTTCTACCTGCACTTCCTCGGCGTCGACGCGCTGAGCTGGCGGCCCGCCTGCTCGACGCCGCGGCGGTGACGGCGAAGTACCCGGTGCCGACGATGCAGGCGTCGGAGTGCGGCCGTCTGCCACAAAACGCTCTTGACCCGGTCGCCGGCTGCTTTCAGGACTTCTACGCCTTCGAGGGCGTCTACGGCCGGCGGAAGGACGGCTGGTACAAGGACATTCTCGCCGCTGGCTTCGAGGGTGAGAAGCTACCGCCAGCGGAGCGTGCGCTGCAGTGCTGGGCGAACGCACGGCGAAAGACCCGCTCGCCGTCGCCATGACCGAGCATGTCTACTACCTCCCTGACTGGCCGTAAGGCATTACTCCCGCCGAAGGACCTGGACGACCCGCTCTATCCGGGGCCGCCGCCGCGCCTACCAGGAGCAGCGTCGGCAGGCGTCGAGGCGATCGCCGAGCAGTTCGCCCGCGGCGGGTTCAACCTGAAATCGGTGTTCAAGGCGTGGGTCGTCCAAGCCGTTCTACCGCGCCGACGGCGTCGCCATTGCCGCCGCTGGCCTGCAGCAGCAGGCGGAACTGGCCGACCTCGGCGTCTACCGCATGCTGTCGCCCGAGCAGGTCGAGCGGAAGGTGAACGCGATCTTTGGCAAGCGGTGGGGCAAGCTGCACGATCAGCTGGCGGTGCTGTATGGCGGGATCGACTCGAAGGAGGTGACCGAGCGGGCCGCCGACCCGAGCGGGGCGATGGGCGCCATCCAGCGGACGCTGGCCAACGAGGTGGCGTGCGAGCACACTATGCGCGACTTCCTGCGCAAGCCCGGCGAACGCCGTCTGTTCCCCGACGTCGAACCGAGTGTGTTGCCCGGCGCCTCCCCGGCCGCCGACGCCGCCATCCGCCGCACCATCGTCCACCTGCACGAGCGGGTGCTCGGCCGCCACGACGCGGCCGACTCCGCCGAGGTGACGCGGACCTACGACCTGTTCGCCGGCCTGGTCGCCGACGCCCGCGAGCCGCAAGGGGCTGGACAAACGCGAGGCGTACCCGTGCCGCGCGAATATTCCCAACGCTCCCGACGACCTGCACTACACCATCTCGTGCGCTCAAGCGCGGCGTGGTTACGTACCTGCTCCGCCGCCCCGAGTTCCTCTACGACCGCCATGCCGAGCGACCGACGCGACTTCCTGAAACGCTGCGGCCTGGCCGGGGCCGGCGTGGCCGTCCCGCTGACCTACCCGCTGCCGACACGCGGCGAGGGCAGGACCGGCCCCTACGAGGGGCCGTACTACGTCATCCTCAACGCCGCCGGCGGGTGGACACGACTTACCTGGATGGACCCGAAGGGGGTCAACGGCATCAACCGGCTGTACAGGCAGGGCGACATCCGACGCGCGGGCGACATCGGTTCGCGCTGACGGCCAAGCACGCGAAGGGCGGGCTGAGCAACGAGGCGTTCTACGAACAGTTCGGCGATCGAGCTGCTGGTCGTGAATGGGCTGGACTATTCCGTCAACAACCACTCGCCGGGCAGCCGCTACATGGCGACCGGCAAGCTGGACAGCCTGGGCGTACCCACGTTCGTCGCGCTGGTCGCGGCCTGCCAGGGGCCGACCTGTCCGCTGTCGTTCCTCACCTTCGGCAACTACTCGGCGACCGGCAACCTGGTGGCGATGTCGCGGGTGCCCTATCTGCAATGCTCCGGCGGGCTGGCCAACGCCGACGCGCTCTACGGCAACACCCGGTTCCCGTACCACGACCATTCTCGCGCTCGAGCGTATCGAGCGGGCGCTGCAAACCGGAAGTGAAGCGCAGTCAGCCCGGTCAAGCGCCTGCCGCGCCGAGCATGCCGCCAACATGCTGTACGCCGCAGGCCAACTCGAAGGGCGTTGAGCGAGTCACGCCCTACATCCCCAAGGACGTGCCGAAGGAGCGGTTACGCAGCAGTCGACATCGCGCTGGCGGCGTTCAAGTCCGGGGTGGGCGTGTCCGCCAACCTGACGATTGGCCAGTTCGACAGCCACGCCAACAACGACGCCGACCAGCTGCGGCTGATCCCCGAGTTCCTCGCCGGTGTCCGCTACCTGCTGCGCAAGGCGGAAGATTTGAAGCTCCGCGATCGGCTGGTCGTGGTGTTGCAGAGCGAGATGGGCCGCACACCGAACTACAACAACGGCAACGGCAAGGACCACTGGTCGATCGGCTCGATCATGTTTCTCGGTCGCGGCATCCGCGGCAACCGCGTGATCGGCGCCACCGACGACGGCCAGCTGCACGTCCCGGTGAACCCGCGGTCGCTGGCCCGCGATCCGAAGGGCGGCATTCGCGTCCGGCCAGAGCACATTCACACGGCCCTGCGTGAGCTGGCCGGCATCGCCGACCACCCGTTCAGCCGCCGTTTCCCGCTCGGCGTGGCCGACAAGGACCGGCTGATCGGCCTGTGGGGCTGAACCACAGCCGTCTATCGCTCGAACTCACCGCCTGCGGTCGCGGACGAATTGCGTCATCAGAATCAGGCCCAAGGCCCGCTCGACCGCCGCCTCGGCGCGGCTTGCCCCGCCAGCGAGGAGTGCGAGCATCCGGCCTTGCAGGTACGGACGCGACCCAGCCGGCGGCCGCGCGGCGGGCCTTCGAGCAAATCGGGCGACTCGACCAGGACGGGCAACTCAGAGGAAGGGGACAGGATCGGTTCCGACAGAAGGGAGGAACCTATCGGCTCATGGCAGCGTTTCTGCGACGCTGTAAGATGCAGTTGCACCACCCAACACTTGGGTACTCTCATCCCTGCCCCTCTGCGTAGTCGCGATGGGATTTGGGTAGTCGCGACGGGGCCGGGGCTGGGATTTCGGCGGCGCATCCCTGCTAGGATTTGGAGATGCGAAGAGCGGGCGATGGGACTCGAACCCACGACGTCCAGCTTGGGAAGCTAGCATTCTACCGCTGAATTACGCCCGCATCAGTCACTATAGTAGTCACGTCCCGGCGGCCTGACAAGTGCCTTTTCGCGAACTCGCTTTGCCCACGCCGATGGCGTTCCCTGGCGTGGAGATGCCGCCTGATGGCTGACTACTGCTTCATCCACGAGCGCCACACCTTCGAGTGCCACATCCGTTCGCCGGTGGCGGCGGCGTGGCGGCGCGGCAGCTTCGCTCCGTGTCGCGAACTGGCCGCCCAATGGACCCCCCGGACGCTTGAGTATGCCTCCCGCTACCACCTGCCGCCGGAGGAACTGCTTATCCCTCAGGTCGCACGCGGATGCCCGTTCGATCGCGCCCTCTGGCGTTTGTTCGTGGGCGAACTGCTCGCCGTCGCCGCCGTGGCGATGCCGGAACTGCCGACCCACCTCGAATCGCTGGCCCACCTGCTCGCATCCGAGCACCCGCACCCCGACCTCAGCGACCGCCCTGCCCTCCCAGCCGTCTACCAGGCCCTGCTCGGTAGTCGTGATCTGACGTTTGGACTGGCCACCTACCGACCTGGCCATGCGGGATACAACAACTCCGAGGACGTCGCTCGCATCGCCGCCTACCTGCATGCCACGGACCCAACGGTCTGGAGCGCCGAACAGTTCCATGGGTTCGCGGGCACCGATACCGAGGACGACCGCGCGGAGGAACTGGCGTTCGCGCGGGAGTGGCTTGGCGTGCTCACCGACTTGTACGTTGCCGCCGCCGGCGCCGATCACGTCGTCATCCTCGAACGGATCTTCTGACGCCGGCCCATCCTCCGGCTACAACAGCCTCGCAGCTGAATCTCGCCTCTCTTTCCATGGAGTGCGTCATGCCTCGCTTGTTATTATCCGCCGCCCTGCTGATGAGTGCCGGGGTCGCTACCGGACAGGGCACCAAGCCGAAGAAGCCTGCCCCGCGGCCGACGCCGACGGTCGCCAATCTGGCTTACGGCAAGCACGAGCGGCAGGTGCTCGACTTCTGGCAGGCCCGATCGGACCGGCCGACCCCGCTTGTGCTGTACATCCACGGCGGCGGATGGGTGAACGGCGACAAGAGCGGGCTGAGCGGGCCGGCCATCCGGCAGTTCCTCGACGCCGGCATCTCGGTGGCGGCCATCAACTACCGTTTCATCAAGCAGGCGGTCGAGGAGAAGGTCGAGCCGCCGGTGAAGGCGCCGCTGCATGACGCAGCGCGGGCGCTACAGACGATCCGGTCGAAAGCGAAGGAGTGGAACCTGGATAAAGCGCGGATCGGCGCCACCGGCGGGTCAGCCGGCGGCTGCTCATCGCTGTGGCTGGCGTTCCACGACGACCTGGCCGACCCCAAGAGTGAAGACCCGATCGCCCGCGAGTCGACCCGGCTGTTCTGTGCGGCGGTGAACGGTGCGCAGACGTCGCTCGACCCGAATGAGCTGCGCGAGTGGATGCCGAACTACCGCTACGGCGGGCATGCCTTCGGGTTCGCCAGCTTCCAGGCGTATCACGACGGCCGGCAGAAGGTGCTCAAGTGGATACGCGAATACTCGCCCATTGAACACGTCAGCAAGGACGACCCGCCGATCTTCCTCGACTACCCGGCTCAGAACGTCCCGCCGGTGGTCGGGGAGAACCAGAAAGACCCCACGCACTCCGCCATCCTCGGCCTCAAGCTGGCGGAGAAACTAAAGGCCGCGGGGGTCGAGGTGATCCTCGTTTACCCCGGTCAGCCCGACACGAAGTATCGCAACACCGCCGCGTTCCTGATCGACCGGCTGAAGAAGTGATTGCGTCCGGGTTCTGCAAGCGCCGTCTCCTACCGCGGCTTGATCGTCCACAGGTGGAGGTCGTAATCGTCCTCGTCCCCGCCGTCGTCGGTCACCCGCAACGACTCCGTCTTCTCCGGCTTCCATTCGCCCATCAGGAAGCGGTGGGAGACGATGCGCGACCCGGGCTTCATCGTCCGCTGTAACGTCGGCCGCGCTGCCTCGTTCAGGGCGTCACTCAGGTAGACGAGCACCACACTGGCCTCGGAAAAGTCCTTGATCGTCAGTGCGTCCTTCTGGAGAAAGGTGACGCGATCGGTCACGCCTGCCTTCTTCGCGTTCTCGCGGCATTCGCGGATGCGAGTCGGGTTGATGTCGATGCCGACTGCCTTCTTCGCTCCGTACTTCTTCACCGCCTGGATGACCAGACGGCCGTCGCCGCAGCCGATGTCGTAGACGACGTCGTCCTTGCCGATCTTCGCCAGCTTGCACATGGCGTCGACCACCTTGTCCGGAGTGGGAACGAAGATAACGAAGATCTTGTCCGGCTGAGACGGGTCCGGCTTCTCCAGGTTCACCGCCACCGTCTTGCCCTTCTCCACCTTGACCACGCGCGTGCGAATGAAGCGGGTATAGGTGTTCGGCCAGAAGGTGTAGACCACGCGAACGCTGTCGCTGCCCTTCTTCGGCTCGACCTTGATGGTCCGTTTGGTCACCCGTGGGGTGCTGTAATCCTTGCCGTCGACCACCAGCTTCGACACCTGCTCCGGGTCCCAGTCCGGCGGGTCCGAACTCTTCGGCAGAGTCAGCTCCAGAATGGCGGCGTTGCTCTCGGCGGGCGGGGCTTCCGCCCGGATGGGGATGAACACGGCGAGGAACGCGACAATGAAGACCAGCGCGCGGTACATGAACAAGGTTCCGTAAGCAGAGTGGATGGCAAGCTGCCTGCCAGCCATGCTATGACGGACACACCGGCTGTCAACGAAGCGCCGATCCCACATGCCGCAGGGTATGTACCGTGGTCGTCCGCTTCGACATTCCATGCCGCCAGGCTGGTTTTTTGTTGGCCCCGGCGCGGAACCGGGTACGCTGAGGGGACGTCATCTCTCCGCCCCTCCTCGGTCGCCTCTCCGGGCGGCGGAGGGAGCGGGCGTACCTTCGACTGGGGGCACCCGAATGGAGACCACGCGGCGAACCTTTCTGACCGACCTCGGACGCGGCATGGTGATCGCGGGCACCGGGGCGGCGCTGGCGGACGACCTGGGGATCGGCACCGGCTGGGCGGCGGACGGCCCCGGCCGGGTGACGTTCGGCCGCCTGGAACCGCTCGTCACCCAGTTGCAGGAAACCGGGCCGGACAAACTGCTGGCGATCGCCCCGCGCTTGCACACCGAGGCCGGACGCAAGGAAGTGGTGGCGGCGGCGCGCTGGCCAACGCCCGCGTCTTCGGCGGCGAGGACTACATCGGATTTCACACGTTCATGGGCGTTGGTGCCGGCCCACGAGATGACGCGCTGCCGGCCGAACGCCGTGCTTTGCCGATCCTCAAAGTTCTCTATCGCAACAAGCTGCCCGTATTCAGGAACATGGCGGACCGGACCGCGAGGTGTTGCACCCGGTCAGCCCGCCGACCGGCGGGGCCGGAACGCCTGTCGACCTGCGGGTCCGCGACGCCGTCCGCCGCTCGCAAGCTGGGTGAGGCCGAGGCCGCCTTCGCTACCCCGCCGGCCGACGACGCCCGTGCGATGCTCGAACGGCTGCTGCCGACCCTGCACGACGGCTGCGAGGTCCACCGGGTGGTGCTCGTGTCGCGGGCGTGGGACCTGCTCGACCTGCTCGGTCCGGCCCAGGCGCACACCCTGTTGCGGCAGTCGGTTCGCTACTGCGTTCGCAACGAGGAGTACACGCGACAGTTCGCAACTGGACGCCCTGTTGCCCAAACTGCTCGAACGGCACCGGCTGGTGAACGCCGCGCGGGCGGAACACGCCTGACGACGGCTGGGTCGAGCCGCACCAGCCAGCGGCTGTTCACCGCATCGCCGGAGGACGCCGCCGGGATCGCCGCCGAGGCGCTGGGCGAGGGGTTCACCCCCGACGCGGTCGCCGAGGCGATCAGCCTGGCGGCCAACCAACTGGTGCTCCGCGACGAGGGGCGGCCGAAGGGGCAGACGGCGCCGAACAAGCCGGTTGGCAGTGTTCACGGCGATTCGATCGGCGTCCACGCCTGCGACTCGGCGAATGCGTGGCGCAACATCGCGCGGGTGAGCAGTCCGCGCAGCGCCGCCGCCAGCCTTCTGCTCGGCGCCTACCAGGTGGCGCTCGACCGGATGCAGCGCGGCGGCGACTTCCAGAAGTGGGAGCCCTATCCGCGCGCCGACGTTCGCGAGCGAGTAACGGCCCGCGACCCGGCGGTGCTGCTGAAGGAACTGGACGGCGCGATTCGCGAGAAGAACCAGCCGCTCGCCTCCGCCCTCGCCGCCCGCTACGCCGACCTGGGCAATCCCGCCGACGCGCTGTTCGCCCTGCTGCTGCGCTATGCCGTCAGCGAGGACGGGGCGCTGCACGCGGAGAAGTTCTACCGCACCGCCAGCGAGGAGTACGCTTTGACGCGGAAGGCGTTCCGCAACCGCCAGCTGGTCGCCCTCGCGCGAGTGACCGCCAGTGCCTTCGGCCAGCCGGCGCCGGGCTATGCCCAGGCGTGCGCGCTGCTCAAGGTGACGCAGTAAACATCGGGAGCGGGGTGGGACCGGCGGGTTTTCCTTGCCTGCCCGCGCCGGTCGCGCCATACTGAAGCCGTCCGGCCTTGCCGCCACGGAGGCTTCATGCGCACCCGCCTGCCCACCCCCGCCCCTGCCTGGTTGATTGCCCTGGTCTGCCTGACGACCGGCCTCTTCGCTGCCGCGCCGCCTACCAGGACCGCGCGCCCGGTCGACTTTGCCCGCGACATCCGGCCGATCCTGGCAAGCCGGTGCGTCTCGTGCCACGGCCCCGACAAACAGAAGGGCGACCTGCGGCTCGACGAGCGCGACAGTCCGGTCCGCGGCGGTAGCATCGTGCCGGGCAATAGTGGGGCGAGCAGCCTGATCGGTCACGTCGACGGTAACGGACCGGGCCGCCCCATGCCGCCGACCGGACCGCGGCTGACCGCCGTTCAGGTCGCCCTTTTGCGTGCCTGGATCGACCAGGGCGCGACCTGGCCGGCAGCGCCGCCGAAAGTCGCCGTCGCGCCGACGCACTGGGCGTACCGCCCGCTACTCCGACCGGCCGTGCCGGCGCCGCATGACCGGGTGCCGATCGGGAACCCGATCGATGCGTTCGTCCAGACCGCCCTCGAAACCGCCGCCCTCTCCCCTGCCCCGCCGGCCGAGCGCCGGCGGCTCATCCGCCGGCTGTCGTTCGACCTGACGGGGTTGCCACCCACGCCCGAGGAGGTCGGCGCCTTCGTCAGCGACCGCCGGCCTGACGCCTACGAACGGCTCGTCGATCGCCTGCTCGGCTCGCCCGCCTACGGTGAGCGATGGGCGCGGCACTGGCTCGACGTGGTTCACTACGCCGAGACGCACGGCCACGATCAGGACGTGCCGCGCGAGAACGCCTGGCCGTATCGCGATTACCTGATCCGCGCGCTCAACGACGACCGTCCCTACGGCCGGTTCGTCGAGGAACAGGTGGCCGGCGATGTGCTCTACCCGGACACGGCCGATGGCGTCGCCGCCACCGGCATGCTGGCCGCCGGCCCGTGGGACGAAAGCTCGCAGCAGTCGATCCGCGACGACACACTCGACAAGAAGCAGGCGCAAAATCTCGACCGCGACGACATCGTCACCACCGTGTTTTCCGCCTTCTCCAGCACTACCGTCCACTGCGCCCGCTGCCACGATCACAAGTTTGACCCGGTCACCCAGGAGCACTATTACGGCCTGCAGGCGGTGTTCGCCGGGATCGACCGCGCCAATCGTCCCCACGACCCCGACCCCGCCGTCCACCGCCGTCGCCACGACCTGCTCGCCCGGCAAAAACAGATCCGCAATTTGCCCGATATGGCCTTGCTCGACCCGACCCACGCGCGGACAACCGACGAGTGGGAGCGAGAACCCCGCGTTCGGGCATGGCAGCCGCTCGCCCTGCAGGAGATCGGGACGGCGCACGGGTCGGTGCCGGCGCGGCTGCCCGACGGGTCGGTACGGTTCGGCGGGTCGCGGCCGGAACGCGAGGTCTACACGCTGACGACGTCCGCCCCGCCCGGCCGGCTGACGGCGGTCCGTCTGGAAGTGCTGACCGACGATACCCTGCCGCACCGCGGCCCCGGCCGGCAGGACAACGGCAACCTGCACCTGAACGAATTCCGCGTCGAGGTCGACACGGGTGGCAAGACGCCGGGCTGGAAGCCGGCCCCGATCGCGGCGGCGCGGGCCGACTTCGATCAGGAGGGGTGGACGGCGGCGCTGGCGATCGACGGCAAGCCGGCGACGGCGTGGGGCATCTACCCGGCAGTCGGCAAGTCGCACGAGATCGTCTTCCTGCTCGCCACGCCAATCGAACCGAGCACCAACGGCCGGCTGCGGTTCACGCTGGAGCAGACTCACGGCGCGGGGCACCTGATCGGCCGGCTGCGGCTGTCCGCCACCGCGGCGACCGTGCCATCCCGCGCCGTCCCGCTGCCGGCCGACCTGACGACCGTGCTGAACACCCCGGCCGGCAAGCGGACGGCAGCACAACGGGCGGCGTTGACGCGACACGTCCTGACGGAGAACGTCACCGCCGAGCTGGACCGGCTGCCGCCGCAGCGGATGGTCTACGCCGCCGCGAACGATTTCCAGCCGACCGGCAGCTTCCGCCCGGCGAAGGGCTGCCGGCCGATTCACATCCTTCGCCGCGGCGACGTCACCAAACCGGCCGCCGCCGCGGTGCCGCAGGCGCTCGGCCTGCTGCCGGGGCTACCGGGCACGCTGGTGCTGGCCGATACCGCCGACGAGGGCGGTCGCCGGGCGGCGCTGGCTCGCTGGCTGAGCGATCCGCGCAACGTGCTCACCTGGCGGTCGATGGCCAACCGAGTATGGCATTACCACTTCGGCCGGGGACTGGTCGCCACGCCCAGCGATCTGGGCCGGATGGGCGGGCCGCCGAGCCACCCCGAGCTGCTCGACTGGCTGGCCTGCGAGCTGCGCGACAATGGCGGATCGCTCAAGCGGCTTCACCGGCTGATCGTCACCAGTGTCGCCTACCGCCGCGCCGTCACGCATGACCCGGCCGCGGCCAGGGTGGATGGCGACAACGTGCTGCTTTGGCGGATGAACCGCACCCGCCTCGACGCTGAGAGCCTGCGCGACGCAGTGCTGGCGGTGAGCGGCCGGCTCGACCGGACGATGGGCGGGCCGTCGGTGCGGCACTTCCTCAGCACCGCCGGGCTTCACGTCACCCCGAACGCCGATTACCTGGGGTTCGACGTCGACGCGCCGGCGGCACCGCGCCGGGGCGTGTATCGCTTCGTGTTCCGCACCCTGCCGGACCCGTTCGGCGGCGCTCGACTGTCCGGATGCGTCGCAGTTTACCCCGGCGCGGTCGGCGTCGGTCACGCCGCTGCAGGCGCTGGCGCTGCTCAATGATCGGTTCATGGTGCGGCAGACCGAGCACCTGGCTGCCCGCATCACCGCGGAGGTCGGCGCCGACCCGGCCCGGCAGCTCGACCGGCTGTTCGCCCTGACGCTCGGCCGCCCGACGACGGCCCGCGAGCGGACGCTGCTGGGCGAGCACCTGCGGCGGTACGGGCTGAGCAATGTCTGCCGGCTGGTGCTCAACAGCAACGAGTTCGTGTTCGTCGACTGACCGCGGGGGCCGAACGATGCACATCCAGTCTTCTTTACCAGTATCGCATTACTCGCGGCGCGACCTGTTGTGGCAGCTGGGCGGCGGACTGGGCGGGATCGCGCTGGCGCACCTGCTCGCCGCCGACGGGAGCCTGTCCGCCGCGGCGCCGCGGTCCGACGGCGGGGTGCATCATGCGCCGAAGGCGCGGCGGGTGATCCAGCTGTTCATGAACGGCGGAGCCAGCCAGCAGGACACGTTCGACTACAAGCCGCTGCTGGAGAAGCGCCACGGCCAGAAGTTCGACCCCGGCGGCGGGGCGCGGGTGGAGGCGGTCACTTCCACCCCCGGCGCGGTGCTGAAGTGCCCGTTCCCGTTCAAGCAACACGGCCAGTCCGGCCGGTGGGTGAGCAGCGTGTTCCCGCACCTGGCCGGGTGCGTCGACGACCTGGCGTTCCTGTTCGGCATGTCGTCGAAGACGAATGTCCACGGACCTGCCAGCTACATGATGAACACCGGCTACACCCTGCCGGGATTCCCGTGCCTGGGCGCGTGGCTGAGCTACGGCCTCGGCCGGCTGACCGACAATCTACCGACGTTCGTCGTGCTGCCCGACCCGCGCGGGCTGCCGTACAACAACCTCGGCAACTTCTCGGCCGGGTTTCTGCCGGCGGTCCACGAAGGCACCGTTCTGCGCGTCAACGACGCCAACCCGATCCACGCCCTCCGTCCGCCGGCGCCGGCGCGGCACATCACCGCCGAGAGCGAGGCGGAGGGGCTGCGCCTGCTCGCCCAGCTGAACCGCGACCACGCGGCCGAACACCCTGGCGACAGCCGCCTCACGTCGCGCATCGCCACCTACGAGATGGCGGCGCAGATGCAGCGAGCGGCGCCGGAGGCGCTCGACCTGAACCGCGAGACGCGCGCGGTGCAGGAGTTGTACGGGCTGCATGACCCCGTCACCGCTCCGTTCGCCCGCAGCTGCCTGACCGCCCGGCGGCTGATCGAGCGCGGGGTCCGCTTCGTCCAGGTGTGGTCCGGCGCCGGCGGACCGAGCAACAACTGGGACAACCACAGCAGCATCCTGACCGAGCTGCCCGCCATCGCCGGCCGCGTCGACCGGCCCATCGCCGGGCTGCTCCGTGACCTGAAGGCGCGCGGGCTGCTCGATGACACGCTGGTGATCTGGTGCAGCGAGTTCGGCCGGCAGCCGTTCAGCCAGGGGTCGGTCGGCCGCGACCACAACGGCGGTGCCGGCGTCGCCTGGCTGGCCGGGGCCGGTATCCGCGGCGGGTCGACCGCCGGCGCGAGCGACGAATGGTCGTGGCGATCGATCAACCCGCTGTGGTGCTACGATTTGCACGCCACCCTGCTGCACCTGCTCGGCATCGACCACGAACGGCTCGGCTTCCGCCACAACGGCATCGACCGGCGACTGACCGACGTCCACGGCCATGTCATCAAGACGGTCCTGGCGTGACGATCGACACCCGCTGCCGCGGCCTGATCGTCAGCGCGGTGGACGCACCTTTTTAGAACATTCGCGACCTTCAAATGGGTGTTATGTTGTTTCCGCGCTGACAACACCTGCGACCCGGTCGCGGTTGATGAGCGGGGAGTAGCAATCTCGACATCGACCGCGTAGGATGGAATGCCGGCAGATCGCCCGCGATCTGTCTCCTATCCGGGCCGGAGGGCGGCACGATGGCGCGCACCAGCGTCCATGCCCGTAGAGGCGCTCACGTCCACGAAAACGCCATTATCCTGACGCTCATCGTGGTCGTTTGTCTGACCGCGATACGGCTGATGGCTGGCAGTCAGCCGGCCGACACCCGGCCGATGTGGGACCGGGTCGTGGCATCGCTGCTCGGGGTGCTGCAGTGCTTCGGCATGGTGCTCGGGGTGAGCATCGTCCTGGCCTCGGTGGAGGTTATCAAGCAGACCGCGGCCCGCTACCAGGCGTGGCGCGTCGGCACCAAGCTGGCCCACCTGGAGGCGCTGACGACGCGCGCCCAGGCGCGCGCCACCGCCGGCGAGCTGAGCGCGGTCCTTCGCTGCCTGCTCGACACCAACGACGGCATTCGCCACCGTGCCCTGTCGACCTCGTTCATCCTCCTGCGGGCGTCCCCCGCGCTCGCCACCGGGTCGACGCGCGTCTTGCTGGAGCGGGCGCTGCTGCAAACGCCCGGATTCGCCTGGACCCTGGCGGAGACGCCGCTCGACGCCGACCTGCGCGAGCGCGTCACCCTCGGCGCCAAGCTCGGCGCCGGGACGACCGAGAAGCGGCTGATGCCCGTCACCAGCAACCCCGAGGAACTGGCTCGCTGGGTGGAGGCCTGTCCGCGGCACGGCCCGAACCCGGAGATCCAGGTGTCCGTCGGCTATGATACCGGCCCGCTGCCGTCGCTGCTCGACCGGGCCCGGTTCCTGGCCCTCTACCTGTTCATCAGCACCACCGACCTGAGCCGCTTCCAGGGGCTGCTGCGTCGCCCGCCGCGCGACCCGAACGCCGCCTACGGCTTGCTCATTCGCGGCGACGTGGTCGAGGTCCGCTATCCCGGCCAGTGCCGCGGCCACCGGCTCGACTACGTCTTTCCGCTGCCCACCCGCCTGAGCACCGCCAACCTGGCCGGACTGTTCCGCGAGATCCAGCTGCTCAATCTCGGCCTGCTGGTCGCCTCGGCGACGGACGCCGGCCGGGTGCTGCTCGGCGGCGACCTGCCGTCCTGGGTCGACAGCCGCCGCGCCGCCATCGGCCGGATGTGGCGGGGGTTCGAGCGCAAACTGGTCGCCCTGCTCCGCCGTTACGACCGCTACCGCGAACCGCGCCACCTGCACCGCCTGATCGCCACCGACGATCTGGAACGGGTGCAGGCGTTCGAGCAATACCGGCTGGAGGAGTGCCTGTACCCGCAGTACAGCTGGGTGGTGCCGTTGTACGACCCGGACACGCGCTGGGACCGGCTGCTGGCGCCGCTGCGCGGAGTGGAGGGGATGCTGCTCCACCAGGGCGAGGTAGACGGCTTCGACGTCACCCGCGGCACCGACTTCATCCACCAGATGCGCCGGCTCGGCTACCGCACGGCGTCGGCGATCGAGGCGGCGCTGGCCGGCGACCCGGTCCCCCGATCCGACGCCATGCTGCCGCCCGACCCATTCATCGACCCGGCCGAGGAGGAGGCGACCCAGCACTACCTGCGGCGGGTCAGCATGGCGATCGCCCGCGGCGAAACGACCGCCGAGGAGTTGCCCGACCCGACGACGTTCCGCCAGGCGCTGGCGTATTATGACATCGGCGAACAGCTCGCCCCGACAGAAAACCTCTTCCCGGAGGTCGATCGATGACCACCCCACGTCTGCATCGACGGGAGACGGCCCCACGGCGGGAGCCGGTCAAGGTGCCGGAGAAGGTGCCGGCCCGCCCACAACCGGCTCGGCCCCAGCCGACTCGGCCTGCCAAGCCACAACCGCAGCCGGCGCGCCCGTGACCGGGCGTTTGGCAGAGTGTCACGGCGAACGTACAATGGGGATCTGTGACGGTGGACCTCTGCCGTGACCTGCCGCCGCCCAGTCAGGGCGCCGCGGTCGGGTGTTGCGCGACCCCGGGCCTTCGCGACGTCATGAAGCATCCGCACTCGTTCAACCCGGGCCTCCTCCTCGGACTGCTCGGCCTGGTCGCCCTGCTGGTGCTGAACACCGGGCTGACGTACCGCAACGTCTGCCGGCTCAACGAGGACGCCGCCCGCATTGCCCACACCCACGTTGTGATGGACGCGATCGCCGAGGTACTGGCCGACAGCAACGAGGCGGTAGCGGTCCAGCGCGGGTTCCTGCTGACCGGCGATCCGGCGGCGCGCCGGCGGTTCGAGGCGGTCGCCGACCGCCTGGCACAACGGGTCGAGCGGGTATCCGCCCTGACCGCCGACAACCCGACCCAGAAAGAGCATGTCGGCCGGCTTCGGCAGATGCTGGCGGCCCGGCGGCAGGCGCTCGAGCGGACGGCGGCGGTGCGGGTCGAGCAAGGGCTGCCGGCCGCCATCGCACGGGTGGTGGCCGGAGACCTCGCCGACCCCGCCCAGGCGGTGCGCCAGGTGCTGGCGCGGATGAACGCCGAGGAGGAGCGGCTGCTCACCGAGCGACAGGCGGCCGGGGTCCGTGCCTTCACCGTCGCCGTTATCACCACCCTGTTCACCGCCGGCACCGCCCTGGCCGCGGTCGGTTTGTTCCTGTGGTTGCTGGCCCGGCACCTGCATGTCCGGGAACTGGCCGCCGCGCAGCTGGCCGAACAGGGGGAACTGCTCCAGGCCACGCTGACGAGCGTCGGCGACGGGGTGATCGCCACCGACAGCCAGGGCCGGGTGACGTTCCTCAACCGCATCGCCGAGACGTTGACCGGGTGGACCCAGGCGGACGCCGCCGGTGTCCCGCTCGACGAGGTGTTTCACGTCGTGAACGGGGACACCCGGCAGCGCGCCGACAATCCCGCCCTGCGCGCCTTGAAGGACGGCGTCCTGGTCGACCTGGCGAACCCTGGCGTGCTGGTCGGCCGGGACGGCGCCGAGCGGCCGATCGACGACAGCGCTTCTCCGATCCGCGATGTCGGCGGAACGGTGATCGGCGGCGTCCTGGTCTTCCGCGACATCACGGTCCGACACGCCTACGACCAGCGGTTGCGCGCGAGCGAGGAGCACCTGCGCGGGGTGCTCGATTCGCTGGGGGCATTCGTCGGCGTGATGACCCCGGACGGGACGCTCACCGAGGCGAACCGGGCCGCCCTGTCGGCCGCCGGGTTGGCCCCGGCCGATGTGCTCGGCAAGCCGTTTGCCGACACCTACTGGTGGGCCTACTCCCCGGCCGTTCAGGACCAGTTGCGCGACGCCATCCGCCGGGCGGCGGCCGGCCAACCGTCGCGCTACGACGTCAAGGTGCGCGCCGCCAAGGACCGGCTGATCGACATCGACTTCATGCTCAACCCGATGGTGGACGACCAGGGGCGCGTGACGCACCTGATACCGTCGGCCATCGACATCACCGAGCGAAAGCGGGCCGAGCAGGAGCTGCGCCAGAGCGAGGATCGTTTCCGGCTGCTGGCCGACGCCATGCCGCAGGTGGTGTGGATCGCCGACGCCCGCGGCGCAGTTCAGTATTACAATACTCGCGTGGAGGCGTTCTTCGGGATGCGGCGGGAGGCGGACGGCACCTGGCGCTGGCAGCCGGCGATCCACCCCGACGACCTGGCGGCGACCGAAACGGCGTGGCAGACGGCGGTGGTGAACCGCACCCCATACCAGTGCGAGCACCGCCTGCGCATGCAGGACGGGTCGTACCGCTGGCACCTCAGCCGTGGCTTGCCGCTCGGGCTGCAACCGCCCGACGACATCCGCTGGTACGGCACCGCCACCGACATCCACGACCTGAAAGCGACTCAGGAGGCGCTGCGGGAGAGCGAGCGGCGCGAGCGCGAACGGGCACAGGTGCTGCAGACGCTGCTGAACGCTGCGCCGACACCTATCTGGATCTCGTATGACCGTGATTGCCGTGAGATCACCGGCAATCCGGCGTCGTACCAGCTGCTCCGCACTCCGCCGGGCGGCACCGTGTCGGCGACTGCCCCGGGCAACCGGCCGCGCCACCGGACCTTCCGCGAGTACCGCGGCGACACGCCGATCTCGCCCGAGGAGCTGCCGATGCAGACGGCCGCCCGCGGCGTTGAGGTCCACGGCGCCGAATTGAAGCTGGTGTATACCGACGGCGACGTGCGCCACATCTACGGCAACGCCGTCCCGCTGCGGGACGACCTGGGGCAGCCGCGTGGGGCGATCGCTGCGTTCGTCGACATTACCAAGCTGAAGGAGGCCGAGGAGGGGTTGAAGGAGGCGGACCGGCGCAAGGACGAGTTCCTGGCCATGCTGGCGCACGAACTGCGCAATCCGCTCGCTCCGATCCGCAACGCCGTCCAGCTGCTCCGGTTGATTGGGTTGCCCGACCCGCGGCTGGAACAGGTCCGCGACCTGATCGACCGGCAATTGACGCACCTCGTCCGCCTGGTCGACGATCTGCTGGAGGTGAGCCGAATCACCCGCGGGATGATCGAGTTGCAGCGCGACCGGGTGGACCTGGCGCGAGTGGTGCAGAACGCGGTCGAGACGAGCTGTCCGCTGCTCGACGCCGGCCGGCACGAACTGACCGTTACCACCCCGCCCGAGCCGATCCCGGTGGACGGCGATCCGGTCCGGTTGACCCAGGTCGTCACCAATGTGCTGAACAATGCGGCCAAGTTCACGCCGTCCGGCGGGCACATCGCGGTGACCGTCGCGCGGGAGGACGGCCGGGCGGTGGTGCGGATCAAGGACGACGGTCCCGGCATCCCCGCCGCCGTGTTACCGCAGGTGTTCGAGCTGTTCACCCAGTTCAGCGGCACCCGCGACCGCTCGCAGGGCGGGCTGGGGATCGGGCTGGCGCTGGTCAAACGGCTGGTGGAGATGCACGGCGGATCGGTGGAGGTCCACAGCGACGGCCCCGGCACGGGCGCCGAGTTTGTCATCCGGCTGCCGCTCGCCGACGCCGCGCCGGCCGCCGCCGAGCGACCTGCCACCCACACGGTCAACGGCCGGGGCGGGTGCCGCATTCTGGTGGTGGACGACAACGTGGACGCCGCCGACAGCCTGGCGATGGTGCTGGCGCTGAGCGGCCACGACGTCCGCACCGCCCACGACGGTGCGACGGGAATCGAGCTGGTGAAGGGGTTTCGGCCCGCCGTGATCCTGCTCGACCTCGGCATGCCGGTGATGGACGGGTACGAGACGGCTCGCCGCATCCGCCAGCTGGACGCCGGACAACAGGCGAAGCTAATCGCGCTGACCGGCTGGGGCCAGGAGCACGACCGGCGGCAGACGCGCGACGCCGGGTTCGACGAGCACCTGGTCAAGCCGGTCGACCCGGCGGTGCTGCAGGCGCTGCTGGCCGCCGCGTCGCCGCCCTGAGTCAAGCGCCGGGCAGACCTGTCAGGACTGGGCCGGACGAAGGTGCGTCACCGTCCCTGCCGGGGGAGGTCCGCAGCATCTTCGAGGTCGAAGAACTCCACCGAGCCGATTTCCATGTCGTACAGGGCGTAGAGCAGACCGGCGCGGCCGCTTCGCACGGCCGCGCTGAGCGGTTCGCTCTCGCGGAGGACGGAGAGGGCCTGGTGGCTGGCGTTCTCCCGCGCCAGGCGGTCCACCAGCGCCGCGGTGTGCCGACACTGGAACGCCAGAATCTGCGGACGGATGCCCGCCATGTGCGCCTGCAGCGCCCGCAGGTGGTTGTGCAACGGTTTGTCTCCGGCCTGGCACACGGCCTCGATGGCGCCGCAGCCCTTGTGGCCGAGGACGACGACCAGCGGGGTGCGCAGATGCTCGACCGCGTATTCGATCGAGGCGAGCACATCGTCGTCGACCACGTTCCCGGCGTTGCGGACCTCGAAGATACTTCCCGGCCGCTGATCGAAAATGAACTCCGGGGACACCCGACTGTCCGAGCAGCACAGGACCGACGCAAACGGGTGCTGCGCCTGGGCCGTCTGCCGCCGGCAGGCCGCATCGTGGCGGGTGTCGGTGGAACGGGTGCGACAGCAGCGCACGAACCGGCGGTTGCCCTTCTCCAGTTCAGCGAGAGCGGTGGACGGATCGGCGGGAGGGGATTCCGCGTCGGCGACCCCAATCATCATCCAGGTACCAAGCCCCCCTACCACCGCCGTGAGGAACAACGAGACGAGGACGAAGACCACGAGAGTTTTCACGCTGCCGCCCCGGACTGTCCGACCCCCCTCCCGATTGCGAGCGCCGTTCCGCGACGCCGAATCTGGATTGCACGGTCCAGTATACGGCGCAAGCCAGTCCCGACCAGCCTGCCGTGCCGGGCGCATCGATGGAGGAGCGGGCAGGTGTCGTTCCTTGACGGTGGCGCAACGGCGCCGGTATAAAGCAGGTGCGTTCACCACCGGCCGGAGATCGATGGGGCCTCCGTCCGCTCACCCGGGATGCGGGATCTCGCGCAGCTGATCGACTCCATTTCCCACCTGGAAGCCCCGGTACACTGAAGTTTCGATGACAGAGAAGCTGGAACCGATAAGGACGCGGTCCTTCGTCAAGATCCAGGTGATCGCACCCCCGAATCCGACAAGGATACGCTGATGGTTACCCCTCCCCAAATAATGAGTTACATAAAAAGTCAGCCGTTTCGTCCGTTTCGCCTTCACATGGCAAGCGGCCAGACCTTCGACATTCGCCACCCCGAAATGATCAAGGTCGGCAGGGGCTTTTTGCTCGTGTTTTCGTTTGCGGCTGGGGAGCCAGAACTGGTTGAACGGTGGGAAACCGTGTCCATGATGTTGATCGAATCGATTTCGCACCTCGAAGCCTCGGTCCACTGAACCAACGATGGCAAACAACCAGAAACCGACTCGTACTTTTTCCTTCGTCAGCCTGGGCTGTCCGAAGAACCTGGTCGACTCCGAGCGGATGCTCGGCAAGCTGGCCCAGGCTGGCTACGCCCCCACCCCCGACGCCGACGGGGCCGACGTCGTCGTCGTCAACACCTGCGGGTTCATCGAACCGGCCCGACAGGAGTCGCTCGGCGTTATTCGCGAGATGCTTCAACTGAAACAGGAAGGGCGGGTCGGCGCCGTCGTCGTCGCTGGCTGCCTGGCGGAGCGCAAGGGCGAGGCACTGCTGGCCGAGGTGCCCGGCGTCGATCACCTGGTCGGGGTGTTCGGCCGCGAGGAGATTGTCGAGGTCGTCGATCGATCGCTGCAGAAGCGGCGGCGACGAGCAGCGCGCCGTGTTTCGCCCGGCCCCGGTCAAGGCGGCTGGAGGACACCGCCCGGCTCCGCATCACGCCGCGGCATTATGCCTATTTGAAGATCTCTGAAGGATGCGATCGTCTTTGCACCTTCTGTGCCATCCCATCGATGCGCCGGCAAGCACGTTAGCAAGCCGATTGAGGAGGTGCTGCGCGAGGCCCGCGAGCTGGTCGCCGACGGCGTCCGCGAGCTGATCGTCGTCGCCCAGGACACCACCACTACGGCCTCGACCTGTACGGCGAGGTGCGCCTGGCCGAACTGTTGCGGCAGCTGGATGCGCTCCGACGGGCTGGACTGCGTGCTGTACGCCTACCCGGCGTACTTCACCGACGAGCTGATCGACACCCTGGCCGGGGCGAACAAGATCCTGCCGTACCTGGACATGCCGCTGCAGCACATCAACGACCGCATGCTGCGGCGCATGCAGCGGCGGGTGACGGGCGTCCACCGAGGAACTGCTCGGCCGGCTGCGGCGGGCGATGCCGAACCTGACGCTGCGGACCACGTTCATCGTCGGCTTCCCCGGTGAGACGGAGGCCGAATTCGTCGAGCTGTGCGACTTTGTGCAGCAGGCTCTGATTCGAGCGGCTGGGAGTATTCCCTTACTCGCTGGAGCCGGGGACGCCGGCCGAGCGGTTGCCCGACCATCTGCCGGACGAGGTCAACTGGCGCGGCGACCGGCTGATGGAACTGCAGCCAGCCGATCGCTTTCGCCCACGCCCAGGGGCAAGTGGGCAAGGAAGTCGACCTGCTGGTCGACGGGCGCCGACCCGGAGGTGCCCGGCCACTACCACGCCCGCGGCGCCGCCGATGCCCCGGAGATCGACACTGTCGTCCGCCTCAAGGGCAAAAACCTCCGCCCCGGCGATCGGGTTCAGGCTCGCATCACCGGCGCCGACGGATATGATCTAATGGCACGGGCCATCCGCGTCCGCCAGCCCTGCGGCTGACCCCGGGGCGTGGGACGAGCGGTCCCAACCTCGCCAGGCAAGGAGCGGCCCCATGGCCACCGTCACCCCGCAACGCCGACCGTCGGTCTTCAACCTGCCCAACCAGCTGACCGCCAGCCGCCTGCTGCTGTCGGTACTGCTGTTCGCGCTGATCGCCCTGGAGCACTGGCTCGGCTGCCTGGTGGTGTTCGCGCTGGCCGCCCTGACCGACTGGCTGGACGGCTACATCGCCCGCCGGCAGGGGCTGAGCACGTCGCTCGGCCGGGTGTTCGACCCGCTGGTCGACAAGGTGCTGATCTGCGGCGCGTTCATTTTCCTTCTGCCCGACGGCAGTCGGCCCGATGCCGGCTGGCTGACGCCGTGGATGGTGGTGGTGGTGGTCGCCCGCGAGTTCCTGATTACCGGCCTGCGCGGCTACCTGGAGGCGGTCGGGGTGCGGTTCGGCGCCGACTGGCTGGGCAAGCTCAAAATGGGGCTGCAGTGCGCCGCCCTCGTCGCCATCTTCGCCAGTCTGTACTATGCCGACAGCCCGCTGTTCGCCTGGACGCGCGACGGGCTGATCTGGGCGATGCTGGCGACGACCATCCTGAGCGGACTGCAATACCTGGGCCGCGGGCTGACGATCGTCTGGGCCGATCCGGACAAGGGGTCGATTTGACCGAAAGGGACGCTGTCGTGAGTGATTCGACGCTCGGTGTGGCCATCGTCGGCTGCGGCATGATCGCCCGGTTCCACGTCCGCGCCTTGCAGGACGTGCCGAACACCCGGCTGGTGGCGGTGGTCGACCGCACCGAGGAGATCGCCGCCCGGTTCCGCGACACCCAGAAGCTCCAGGTCGACGCCTATGGCGATCTGCAACAGGTGCTGAAGCGGCCGGACGTCCACCTGATCATCATCGCGACGCCGTCGGGGCTGCACCGCGACCCGTCGGTGGCGGCGGCGCTGGCCGGCAAGCATGTCGTCGTCGAGAAGCCGATGGAGATCACCACCGAGCGGTGCGACGCCATCCTCGACGCCTGCCGCAAGGGTGGGGTGCAGCTATGTACTATCTTCCCGTCGCGCTTCGGCGATGCCAACGTGGCGCTGAAGAAGGCGATCGAGGCCGGCAAGTTCGGCCGGCTGACGCTCGGCGAGACGACCTGCAAGTGGTGGCGGTCGCAGGCGTACTACGACGAGGGCGGGTGGAAGGGGACGAAGGCCCTCGACGGCGGTGGGGCGCTTATGAACCAGGCCATTCACCAGGTCGATCTCTTGCAGTGGATGATGGGGCCGGTGACGGAGATCGTCGGATTCGCCGACACGCTGGCGCACCAGCGGATCGAGGTCGAGGACACCGCCGTCGCCTGTCTGCGGTTCGCCAGCGGCGCGCTGGGCGTGATTCAGGCGACGACGAGCGTCTACCCCGGCCTGCCGAAGACGATTTCGATCCACGGCGACCGCGGCACGGCAGTGATCGAGCAGGAAGACGTGCTGAAGTGGGACTTCAACCCGCCGACGCCGGACGACGAGGCGGTGCGGCAGCGGTTTGCGCAGAAGGTCGGCGCGTCGGGCGGGTCGAGCGATCCGGCGGCGATCTCGCACGTCGGCCACGCGCGGCAGCTGACCGACTTCGTCGAGGCGATCCGCACCGGCCGCAAACCGCTGGTCGACGGCCAGGAGGGCCGCAAGGCGGTGGCGATCATCGAGGCGATCTACCAGTCGGCGGCGACCGGCCGTATCGTGAAGATGGGCTGACCGTCGGCATCCCACGGAGGGGACAGCATGGACCGGGAGCGGTCGAAGACGGTTGATTACGCCGTTTACCTGCTGGTTCGTGTCATCGTCTGCGTCCTGCAGGCGCTGTCGGTGGCGGCCTCGTTGCGGCTGGCCGAGGGGCTGGCGTGGCTGGCCTACCGGGTGAACCGGCGGCACCGGCGCGTGGCCGACGACAACCTGCGGCACGCATTCCCGGAGTTGACCGACGCCGCCCGTGATCGGCTGGTGCGCGACGTCTACCGCCACTTTCCGCATGCTGCTGACGATGGTCCACCTGCCGCGCTGCTACCACGTCACCAACTGGCGGCGCTATCTCGACATCACGCCGGGGGTGCCGCTGATCGAAGCGCTGGTGTCCGGCCGGCCGGTGCTGCTGGTGACGGGCCACTTCGGCAACTGGGAGCTGGGCGGCTACACGCTCGGCGTATTCGGGTTCCGCAGCCACGCCATCTTCCGCCCGCTCGACAACCCCTATCTGGATCGCTTTTTGCGCCAGTTCCGCCAGCGAACGGGTCAGGGGTTACTCGCCAAGCACGGCGACTTCGAGCGGATGGAGGCAATCCTCGGCGCCCAGCGGCGTGATCGCCACGCTGGGCGACCAGGACGCCGGACAGCGCGGGCTGTACGTCGACTTCTTCGGCCGGCCGGCGTCAACGCACAAGGCGATCGCGCTGCTGGCGCTGGAGCACAACGCCCCGCTGGTGGTGCTCGGCATCCCGCGAGTGGCCGAACCGCTGTTCCATCACCTGTGCGTCAGCGCCGTGGTCGACCCCGCCGACTACGCCGGCCGCCCCGACGCGGTGACGGCGATGACCGCGGCGCTTCACCGGAGGGCGGCTGGAGGCGGCTCATCCGCCGGCACCCGGAGCAGTATTTCTGGCTGCATCGCCGCTGGAAGCACCAGCCCAAGGGCAAGGGCGGCAAGAGTGGCGAGGTGAGCCGGCGGTTGGCGCGGCACCTGGAAACGGCCTCGCGGCGTCGTATCCTACTGGCTGAGTTGTCTCGTCGCGGCCCCGGACCGTCGTGGCGAGCGAACCGTGGGAGATGCCGCCGTGATGCGCTGCTGGGTCGTGCTGCTGTCGATCGTCGTTCCGCTGCTCGCCGGGTGTGGGGAGTCCAAACCGCAGACCGTCGAGCGGACGCTGGTGCTGGTGCTGCCGCCCAGCGCCAAACCGCCGGCGCACGCCCCCGATCGGGTGTCGAAGCTGACCGTCGACGGCGAGGACCACACCGAACCGCGCGACGTTCGCCGCACTGTCACCCTGACCAGTCCGAAAGGCAAGGCGACCGCCGAGGTCGTCTACAGCTTCTGGCCGAACACCTACACCAACATCGTCCGCAAGAAGATGGTGAAGCTCGGCAAGGAGCCGGAGATCGAGGTCGATTTCAACAAGGAAGATCCGGAAACTCCCGATCTCATCAAGCCGATCTATTTCCCGACGCCGGTGGCGGTCGTCCGCGAGATGTGCAAGATGGCGAAGATCGGCAAGGACGACGTCGTCACCGACATCGGCTGTGGCGACGGCCGGCTGCCGATCCTGGCGGTCAAGGAGTTCGGCGCCAAACGCGGCATCGGCCTGGACATCGAGGAATACCTGGTCGAGCAGGCGAAGAAGAACGCCGAGAAGGACGGCGTGACCGACCGCACCGAGTTCCGCGTCGCCGACGCGACGAAGATCACCGACCTGTCCGACTCGTCGGTGGTGCTGCTCTACCTGGGCGATTTCCTGAACCAGAAGCTGCGGCCGGTGCTGCAGAAGACGCTCAAGCCCGGCGCGCGCGTCGTCTCGCACCGCTTCCTGCTCGGCGACTGGAAGCCTGATGAGAGCCGCAAGATCAAGGCGATCAACAACTTCGACAAGGAAGAAGCCTACGAGCTGCACCTCTGGGTGATCAAGTAACCGCGCGGCGGGGCGGCGAGGGCATCCGCTCACCGCCCCGCGTTCGCGTCGCCGGTCACGCCGCGCGACGCTCGACCGCCGGCAGCGGCAGCGTCACCATCTCCAGGATGTCGCCGCTGACCGGACTGGTCGTGAACCGGCCGTCCTGGGCGTGCAACCGCACCGGCAGCGTGCCGGTGATGCCGAGCGTCAGGTTGGCGTGGCGGTTGACCGTTGCCCCCGGCATCACCTCCAGCCGGAAACGCCGCCAGATCGCCGTCACCGCGATCTTGAACAGCAGCGTGGCAAACGTCGCCCCCATACACATCCGCGGGCCGGCGCTGAACGGCAGGTACTCCCACGGCGAGAACGTCGCCCCTACCCACCGCTCCGGCGCGAACGTCTCCGGACGGGCGAACACTTCCGGCAAGTGGTGCGAAACGTAGTAGCTCGGGATCACCATGCTGTACTTCGGCAGCGTGTAGCGGCCGAACGGCGCCGTGTCGGTCGCCCACCGCTGGGTGTACACCACCGGCGGCAGGATGCGCAGCGCCTCCTTGATGGCGTAATTCAGATAGTTCAGCCGCGGCAGGTGCTCCGGGGTGAGTGCGTCGGCGCCGACGATGCCTCGCTGTTCTTCCAGCAGGGTACGGGCGGCGGTCGGGTGTTGCGCCAGCAGGAACAGCGTCCACATCAGCCCGAATGACGTCGTCTGGTAGGCGGCGTTGACCAGGGTGAGCATCTCACCGATCACCTCCGCGTCGGACAGCACGCCGGCGTCCTGGCTGCGGAGCAGGATGGCGAGGATGTCGCGGTCGTCGGGGCGCATCGTCCGCCGTTTGAACGCCAGAATCTGCCGCAGGTGGCCGACCAATCGGTCGGCGGCGTCCATCATCCGCTCGTAAGCGCCGGCCGGCAGGTCGATCGGCAGGTTGGCGGCGAACAGGACCATGTGGTAGTGGTCGAGCCAGTCGTTGAACGTGTCGGCGACGGCGTGGGCAGCCTCGAAATCCTCCAGCCCGAACAGCAGTCGCCCGGTCACCTGAAGCGCAAACTCCTTGCACGTCGCGCCGAGATCGACCGTGTCGCCCAGCCGCCACTCCGCCAGCGCGCGATCGGTCAGTTCCGCCATCGGCGCGAACGACCCGTCCACCGCCCCCTTGCTGAACGTCGGCATCAGCAGCCGCCGGTGTTTCAGCTGGATGTCGCCGTTCAGGCCGAACAAGCCGTACTTGAATAGCCGTTGACTGCTGCCCTTTGGGCCGGGGTAGCCGGACAGGTGGAACAGGTGGGCGTCACTGAACGTCGGGTAGTTGAACTCCGGCCCGAACGCGAAGACGGTGAGCCATTCCGACTTGGGGTAAGCGACGCAGTTACCGTAGAGATGATGCAGCCGCCGCAGGCAGCCGACGGTGTCCTCGAACACGCCGTCCAGGTCGGCCGCCTTGCCGATCGGTGGTTCCATGCTTCCTTCTCCCCCCGTGCCGCGGCGAATCTCTCCCCCGGACCGATCGCGGCGCGAGCGGGGGATACCGTCGTCCGGGTCGACCGTCAAGAGCGACGGCAACCCGGCCTTGCCGCGCCGCCGGGCGGACGGTATCAGCGGACCGCCGCGGCGCGTGGGGCGCCGCCGAGGAGGCCGACCGATGACCCATGTGACGCCGGCGGATTCGATCCCGCCCTATTTCGACATGCTGTTCACCCGGCTGGACAACGACGACCCGGCCGCCCGGGTGGCGTTCGGCCGGCACGTTCACTGGGGCTGCTGGGACGACCCCGACCGTGCCGACGGCACGCCGGAGGACTACGCCCGCGCCGCCGAGGCGATGTGCGGGCGCGTGTGCAACGCCGCCGACATCCGCGACGGCAGCCGGCTGCTCGACGTCGGCTGCGGCCTGGGTGGAACGATCGCCTCGCTCAACGAGCACTTCGACCGGCTCGACATGACCGGCGTGAACATCGACGGCCGGCAGCTCGTCCGCGCCCGCCGCGCCGTCCAGCCGCGCGCGGACAACCGCATTCAGTTCGTCGAGGCCGACGCCTGCGCACTGCCGTTCGCCGACAGCAGCTTCGACGTGGTGCTGGCCGTCGAGTGCGTGTTCCACTTTCCCAGCCGCGCGCGGTTTCTGGCCGAGGCGCAGCGGGTGCTGAAGCCGGGCGGCCGGCTGGCGCTGTCGGACTTCGTGCCGACCGAGGAGGCGGTGGGCATCCTCCGCCAGATGAACCCCGGCGCCAGTGCGGCGACGCAGAAGACCTACGGACACGTCGACCTGATGTGCTCGCTGCAGCTGTACACGAAGCTCGCCGGCTCGGCCGGCCTGCAGGTCGACCGGCACGTCGACCTGACGCCGAACACGCTGCCGACCTACCCGTTCCTGCGCGGCTATTTCCGCCAGTGGCACAACCCGGCCGAGGCACGGGTGTTCGAGAAGGCGACCGGCCAGCTGGAGATGGCCAGCCAGATGGGCTGGCTGCGCTACACCGTGCTCGGCTTTCAGAAGGCGGCGTGAGCGAGGGAGAACGCCATGTCGCACAAACGACCGTGGATACTCGACTATGCCGTCTACCTGGCGGTGCGGCTGACGGTGTGTGTGATCCAGGCGGTGCCGTGGTCGTGGGCGGTGGCGGCGGCCGACGGCCTGGCCCGGCTGGCGTACCGCATCAATCGGCGACACCGCGAGGTGGCCCGCGACAACCTGCGCGCGGCGTTCCCGGAACGCACCGACGCCGACATCGACCGGCTGGTCCGCGCCGTCTACCGGCACCTGTTCCTGGTCGTCATGGAGATGATCTTCCTGCCGCGGCGGATGCACCTGGCGACGCTCGACCGCCACGTCGACTACGCCGTCCCCGGCGACTTCGACCGGGTGATCGGCCTGATCGGGTTGAACCGGCCGATCATCGTGTTGACCGGACATTTCGGCAACTGGGAAGTGCTGAGCTACGTCCTCGGCCTCGCCGGCTACCGCGGCGGGGTAGTGGCGCGGCCGCTGGACAACCCGTACCTCGATCGCTTCGTCCACCAGTTCCGTTCGCGGACCGGGCAAACGCTGCACGCCAAGAAGGGAGCGTTCGACGACATTCAGGATAGCCTGACGGACGGCGACGGCCTGGGCGTGCTGGCCGACCAGGACGCCGGGCCGCGCGGCGTGTTCGTCGACTTCTTCGGCCGGCCGGCGTCGACGTTCAAGGCGATTGCGCTCCTGTCGCTGGAGTACCGGGCGCCGATCCTGGTGCTGGCGGCGGCGCGGGCGAGCGACGACCTGAAGTTTACCCTGTACGTTGGCGACATGATCTTCCCCGAGGAGTACGACACCGCTCCCGACGCGATCCGGGCGATCACGCAGCGCTACACGACCGCCCTGGAGCGCATCGTCCGGAATCATCCGGACCAGTACTTCTGGTTGCACCGCCGCTGGAAGCACCAGCCGGCGGCACGCAAGGGCAAGCGGGCGGCGTGAGCGATCACGGATGGACAGGAATCGTGCCGATTCCGCTTCGTGGAACGGTAGAATAGGCTGAGGGGACGAGGGCGGGTCGTGAGCGGAGCCATCGTCGCCGTTGTGATCCGTGTCTGCACACCAGGCGTGCCTGCTTTCCAGCTGAGGAAAGGTGAGGAGGGGTTGTCGGTGTTCGACCCCGAAGCGGTTGAACCCCTACTCACTGAGCAGGAGATCCTCGACGCCTTTCGACCGGGCAGTACGGTTGTGTACCGCAGCGCCGAACAGATCGCCTCGCTGGGCTTGACTCTACTCGCCACGGAGGCGGCCGAGTCGCTGCCTGAGCGTTTGCGGACGTCACATCGAGAGATCCGGCCAGGTTCCAGCATGTCGCGAGCCGCGTTCAAGACGGCCTTGCGTGAACTGGAGGAGTGATGACTGCCAACAAGATCGACGACGTGAACGTGTCGCAGGAACTCCTCGAAGCGATCGCCGCCTTCCCGGTTCGGCGCCAGGTTCAGCACTGCGGTACGACGTTTCAGGTATCGCCGTTCGATATCTACGCGCCCTGTCCGTACTGCAAGACGCGGATCAAAGTGCGGTCCTTCGGCGGCCCAGCCGAACTCGAAGACGTCTTCGACGCGGTTCTGTCGTGGATGCTCCAGCCCGGCGCCGAAGAGGCAGTGCGGCGACGGCAGGTGGAACTCACGGCAGACGACGATTGACTCAGCGTGCCCCCCCCGCACTCGCCGAATCGCGGCACCGGAACCTGCGCGCGGCGTGAGTCACGGTTGACACCGCCCGGCGGACCGCTATGGATGACGTAGGGGAGGTTGGAAGCCTCGCGTTGACAGGGAGTCTTTGTGCTGACCGGACCGCTCATCATTCTCATACTGAAAGTCGCCGTCGCCGCGGTGACGGTGTTGCTCGTCGGCTCGCTGATTGCGCTGTGGTACGGCCAGTACCGGCTGCACGGGCGGCTCAACCTGGCGTTCTTCATCCTGACGCTGGCGGCCGTGCTTGGGCTGGAAGTCATCGTCCGCATGATTCAGCCCGAGGTGTTCGACTACATTCACAGTCGGCCCGACCTGAACAAAGCGCTGCAGATCCACCTGTGCTTCTCAGTGCCGGCGCTGCTGCTCATGCCGGCGATGCTGTACACCGGGCTGACGCGCCGGCGGATGATCCACCTGGTCCTCGCCGCCCTGTTTGGCGTCGCCTGGGCGGGGACGTTCGTCACCGGCATCTTCTTCCTGCCGAACGCCAACCCGTGAGCGACGCCGCGAACCCTGCCGACGCTTCACCCCCGCCGGTCGAGCGGATTGTCGAGGCGATGCTATTCATCGGCGGTGCGCCGCTGAGCGTGGTTCGCGCCTGCGAGGCGATCCGTGGGCTGACGCCCGAGGGGTTCGCCCAGGCGGTGGCGGCGCTCAACCGGGCGTACCGCGAGCAGGGTCGGCCGTACCGCATCGGGGTACGCGATGACGGATACGAGATGACGCTGCGGCCGGGGTTCGCCGCGGTACGGGAGCGGCTGTTCGGCGGACAGCGCGAGGCGCGGCTGTCGATGCCGGCGCTCGACACGCTGGCGCTGGTCGCCTATCGCCAGCCGGTGACGCGGCCGGAGGTCGACAGCCTGCGCGGCGCCGACTCGCTCGCCCTGCTCCGCCAGCTGGTCAAGCTCGGGCTGATCGCCGTGCAACGCGGCAGCAGCGGCGACGCCGAGGTGTGCTACGGCACCACCACCCGGTTCCTCCAGCTGTTCGGCCTCCGCAACCTCGACGACCTACCGCGGACCGCCGATCTGCAAAAGCTGTGATCAGCGCTGGCGGACCGTCGGACAGGCGCATCGTCAGTTCACGTCCTGCACATAGATGTCGTGTCCGCCGTGGCGGTTGGAGATGAAGGCGATCCGCTTCCCGTCGGGCGACCAGGCGGCGAAGTTGTCCTGCGCCGGATGCGCCGTCAGGTTGCGCTGGCCCGTCCCGTCGGCGTTCATCAGGTAGAGGTCATAGTTGCCGTCGCGATTGCTGGTGAAGGCGATCCGCTTGCCGTCAGGCGACCACGCCGGCCAGAAGTCGACCGCCGGGTGGCTGGTCAGCCGGCGAACGCCGGTGCCATCGGCGTTCATCGTGCAGACCTCGAAGTTACCGTACCGCGATGAAGCGAACGCGATCCGCTTGCCGTCGGGCGACCACGCCGGGTTGTTGTCGAACCCGCTGTCGTTGGTCAGCCGGGTGACGTCCTTTCCGTCGACGGGGACGGTGTAGATCTCCTGGTTGCCGTGGCGGGTGCTCACCCAGGCGACGCGCTTGCCGTCGGGTGAGAAGCGCGGCGACTCCTCGAATCCCTGGTTCGGCACCAGCACCCGGCTGTTCCGCCCGTCGGCGTCGCAGGTGTTGATCTGCAGCTTGCCGTCGGTGCCTTGCAGGATGTCGAGCACAAACACGACGCTGCGGCCGTCGGGCGCGAAATGGCCGTCGAAGTGCGGCGTGTTCGGGTCGGGGGCCAGCAGCGGCGCCAGTCCGCTGCCGTCGACGTTCACCGTCCACAGCCCCATCTTGCCCTTGAAGATGCGGGTGAACAGCAGCCGCTTGCCGTCGGGCGAGAAGTGCAAATGCTGCTTGAAGCTGCCGTCGGTCGTCACCCGCATGACGGATGCCGGCGGCGCGGCACACACCACGGCGAGGACCGCCAGCGCGGCGGCGGCGGCGAGACCTGCACGCATCATTCCTCGTCCCCCTCGACGACGTTTCTCCGGACGTTTGGCACTATCCTAGCACTTCGGGCGAAAACGGTGGACACGACGGGCCGATTCGGTAATCGATCCGACATCCGAGGAGGAGCGTTTTCATGCTGTATCTCGCCGGCGCCCTGTTACTGCTGCAGCTGTTCGCGCTGTGGCGGATCGCCCAGGGCAGACTGTTGACCCAGCGCCTCCCCGCCGCCGTGCCTGAACGACATACGCCCTGGCCGTCGGTGTCGATCCTGATCCCGGCGCGCGACGAGGCGGCGGAGATCGAGGCGGCGCTGCGGTCAGTGCTGGCGCTCGACTATCCGATCAAAGAGATCGTCGTAGTCAACGATCGCTCGACCGACGCCACCGGGGCGATCCTCGACCGCGTTCACCAGGCGCACCCCGAGCTGACCGTCGTGACGGTGACCGAGCTGCCCGCCGGCTGGCTCGGCAAGAACCACGCGCTGCACGTCGGCCACGGCGGCGACGGGGAACTGCTGCTGTTCACCGACGCCGACGTGGTGTTCACCCCGGCGGCCTTGAAGAAGGCGGTGAGCGTGCTGGAGGCGGACGGACTCGATCACCTGACGGTCAGCCCGCGGGTGTCGTCGCGCGGGCTGCTGGTGCGGCTGATGATCGCCCTGTTCGCCCGCGGCTTCACCCTGTTCACCCGCCCGTGGCAGGCGCGTGACCCGCGCTCACCAGCGCACATCGGTCTCGGCGCGTTCAACCTCGTCCGCCGCACCGCCTACGAGGCCGTCGGCGGACATGCGCGCATCGCCCTGCGGCCCGACGACGATTTGAAGCTCGGCAAGATCCTGAAGCTGGGCGGGTTTCGGCAGGACATCCGTCACGGCCTCGACGATCTGGCGGTGGCGTGGTATCCGTCGTTCCCTGCGTTCGTCCGCGGGCTGGAGAAGAACGTGCTCGCCGGCATCGATTACCGGGCCGCGGCGCTGTTCGTGCTGCTGACGCTTGCCCTGTCGATGTCGCTCGGACCGTATCTGCTGCTGGCGTTCGGGGACGCCACCACGCGGCTGCTGGCGGGGGCGGCGATCGGCATTTCGTGGCTCACCTACGGGCTGTTCTTCCCGATTCCGCGGGTGCCGCGAGTGTTCGTCTTCTTCGAGCCGGTGGCGGTGCTGTTGCTGGTCTACACCTTCGTCCGCTCGGCGTCGCTCGCCCTGTGGCGCGGCGGGATCGTCTGGCGCGACACCTTCTATCCGCTCGCCTTGCTGAAGAAGAACATCGTGTGACCTGTCCGGACAGGGGCGGCATCGTCAGAACAGTTCGTCGAGGACGCGCGCGCTGTCGATGCCGACGCCGATGCCGCGGGCGACCTCGGTGGTGCAGCCGATGGCGTGCTGGACGGTCGTCACCACGTCGGCCGGGGTGATCGGCCGATCGTGGACGTGTTCGCCGCGCGGCGTGCTGGCGCCGACCACCTGTCCGCCGCGGACTCCGCCGCCGAACGCCAGTCCGCTGTAACAGTGCTCCCAGTGGTCGCGGCCGGCCATCGCGTTGATTTTCGGCGAGCGGCCGAATTCGCCCATCGCCAGCACCAGCGTGTTCGCCAGCAGGCCGCGCTCGCCGAGGTCGTCGAGCAGCGCCGACACCGCCTGGTCGAGCCACGGCGCGTGCCGGTCCTGCATAATCTGGAAGTTGCGGTAATGG
This sequence comes from Gemmataceae bacterium, assembly GCA_046350215.1. Lineage (GTDB taxonomy): Bacteria > Planctomycetota > Planctomycetia > Gemmatales > Gemmataceae > JAXMAU01. Next base: position 49,512 of record JAXMAU010000032.1, read on the forward strand.
TGGTCCCAGCCGCCGTCGCCCGAATCCTCCTCCGCCTCGACGTGGTCGCTCCAGTTGACCTGAACGAACGGCACGCCATGCTCGACCAGCCGCCGGCCGAGCAGGCACGACTGGCCGAAGCGAGTGCGGCCATAGCGGTCCTTGGTGCGGTCGCTCTCGGCCGACAGGTCGAACGCCCGCCGCGCGTCGGGAGCGGTCAGCATGGCAAACGCCTGGCTGCGGTAGTCGTCGAGCACGCGCGCGGAGCGCAGGCCGTCGAGGCGCGTCTCGGCGCGGGCGAACGTGTCGAGCAGCTTGCGGCGATCGGCCAGCCGCTCGGGCGTCAGGTCGGCCGGCAGTTGCAGTGCCGGTACGCGCGTGCCGAATTCGGGGTCGTACACCAGGCGAAACGGATCGTACAGTCCGCCGAGCGTACCGCCGCCCTCGCCGACGATCGCCTTCTTCCCCTGGTGCAGCTTTCCGCCAACCACCAGGAACGGCGGTAGCTTGCCGGTGAAGCCGCGGATGCGGGCGACGGTGCTGCCGATCGTCGGCCGCGGCGAACCGGCCCGCGGCACCTGTTCAGCCCGACAGCGGCGATCGATCCGGTCAGGCCGATGGTGCCGGCGACCCCGTGGTCATTCGACCCGGTCTTGAGCGATCGCAGCACCGCCATCCGGTCGGCGCGGGCGGCCAGCTGCGGGAACAGCTCGCCAAACCGCACGCCGGTGATGCGTGTCGGGATGGTGCCGAACGGCCCGCGGAACTCGGCCGGGCGTGCGGCTTGGGGTCAAATGTGTCGAGATGCGCCCGGCCCGCCCCACAGCCACAGCAGCAGCACCGACTTCGCCCGCGCCGGCCCGCCGGCGCTGCCCTCGCTCCGCCGCCGCAGCAGGTCGGCGAGCGACAGGCCGAGCACGGCACTGCCGCCGACCTGCAGCAATTCGCGACGGGTGACGCCCTGACACGTCCGCGTGCGATGACGGCCGACGAACAGCATGACGACAGCCTCCGCAATAGACAAGAAGAAGAGGGGAACCACAAAGGACACAAAGAACACAAAGAGGATAGTAAGAATAAGAAAACGACAGAGCTTGTTCACGTCCGCGAGCCGTGTGGCTGTTGAGAGCGGAAGGAAAAGGACAAAGGAAAAGAGAATGACAGGCTTTACTCATATTCTTACCATATTCATATTCTTCTTTCCTCTTTGTTCTCTTTCTTCTTTGTGTTCTTTGTGTCCTTTGTGGTTCACTTCTTCTTTTCAGCTGGGTGGTAGAGTCTCGCCCCAGCGTTTGACCTCGGGGACTTCGATGTCGAACAGGTCGAGCACGCGCGCGGCGGTGTTCGTTACCACGTCGTCCAGCGTCGCCGGCAGCGTGTAGAACGCTGGCACCGGCGGGAAGATGATGCCGCCCGCTTCGGTGACGGTGGTCATGTTGCGCAGGTGAATCAGGTTGAGTGGGGTCTCGCGCACAGCGAGGACCAGGCGTCGCCGCTCCTTTAGCACCACGTCGGCCGCCCGCGGCAGGAGGGTGGACGTCACCCCGGTGGCGATCTCCGCCAGCGTTTTCGTCGAACAGGGGATGATAACCATCCCGATTGTCTTGAAGAGCCGCTGGCGATGGCGGCGCCGACGTTGGCGTTCGCGTAGGCGACGTCGGCCAGGTCGCGGAGCTGCGCGGCGGTGACGGGTAGTTCGTGGCTGCGCGTCAGCTCGGCGGCGCGCGAGACGATCAGGTGCGATTCCACGTCCGTGCCGCGCAAGGGTTCCAGCAACCGCACGCCGTAGACGATGCCGCTCGCCCCGCTGATCCCGACGATGAGTCGCCGCCGGCTCGCCATCGCGCTCCTCATGCCGGGTGTGCTGCATCGCCGCGGCGAATCCGCGGCATCAGCGGCAACATCAGTAACCAGCAGCGTCGCCCCCATCAGGTACGGTAACAGGTGCGTGGCGGTGGCGTAATAGAGCGTCAGGCCGAAGATCGGGCCGAGAATGCGCGCCATCGCCGACGCCGACTGGTTGACGCCCAGGATCTCGCCCTGGCGCCGGATCGCTGCGACGCGAGATCAGCGCTTGCGCCCGATGGGGTGAGGAAGGCGAAGCCGACCACGGATAGCGTCAGACTCACCAGGCTGCATCGCCAGCAGCGTGCGGAAGTCGATCAACTGCATGCTGGCCGCGTAGCTGACCCCGCCGAGCAGCAGGACGCCCAGCCCCATCAGGACGATGCCGATGGCCATGAAGGTCGCCTCACTTAGCCGCCTCGCCAGTCGCCGGTACAGGAAGCCCTGGGTGAGCATCAGCACCACGCCGATATAGGCGAAGATGAGGAAGTTGTTCTGATCTTCCAGCCGCAGCGCGTCCTTGTTGAGTAATGAGAGCGTTACCTCGAAGCTGGCGAACCCGAGCGTTGCCAGAAAGAACACCAGGACCACCGGAGCGATCGCCGGATTGCTCAGCGCCAGCCGCATCGCCCTCAGGTTCAGCCAGCGCCGGTCGAGCGTCGGCGCCGCCAGGAAGTTCCGCGTCTCGGGAAGCAGGACCACCCCCAGTGCCAATGCCAGCAGGGACAGGCCAGCGGCCGCCACGCCAATGGAACCGCGGTGCGTCGGCACCCACGACAGGGCGGCGAAGCCGACCAGCGGGCCGATGGTGAAGCCGATCCCGAACGCCGCGCCGATCAGCGCCATCCCCTGCTTTCGCCGCTCCGGCGGGGTGCAGTCGGCGATCACCGCCTGGGCGGTGGCGATCGTCGCCCCGGCGATGCCGGCGCCGATCCGCGACAGGAACAGTAGGGTCAGCGCCAGCGCGGCGGTCGACCGCTCGTCGTGCGGCAGGTCCGAGGCATAGCCGAACAGCAGGTAGAACACCACCGACCCGGCCAGCCCGACCAGCAGGATCGGCCGCCGGCCGACCCGGTCGGACACGCGCCCCCAGATCGGTGCGAAGATAAACTGCATGGCGGAGAACGACGCCATCAACAGCCCGACGATGGCGCCACCCGCACCCGTTTCCGGCTGATCGGGGAAAAGCGCCGCCACATAGGACTTGGCGAACAGCGGCAGCAGCGGCAGGACGATGCCGAACCCGAGCAGATCGATCACGACCACCAGGAAGACGATGAACAGCGCCCCCTTCGGCGGTTCGGCGGCGGCAACGGGAGCGGCGGCGGACGGCGTGTCGGACATGGTCCTCCCCATGAGCGCATCGGCGTGACTCTTCCGTTATACAACTGCCGGCCGAGGCGTCCCGTCCCGCCCGCGGGCTGTCAAGAGGGTGTGAACAGATTTACACATACTCGTTCGCTTCATCCCTGCTACAGCCGTTACATTCTACCAGGAGCCGCCCGGTTGCCGGGTCGACGCGGGGCAGAACCGCTTGACCCCCGCTGCACGATCGTTCATCTTTGATCTGATGTCCCACCGGGAGGATCCGCGCCCATGGTCAACAGCATCAGCGCCGACATCATCAGCCGCCGGGCGACCCGAACGGCGGTGGGTGGTGCGGCTCCGGCGGGGATCGACACCGGGTTTCTCGTCTTCGACACCGAGAGCATCCCCGACGGCGACCTGATCGCCCGCGTCAAGTATGCCGGTGAGGGGCTGTCGCCCGAGGCCGCTATCGCCCGCGCCCGCGACGAAGCTCGCGAACTGTCCCGCGACGGCTCCGACTTCCTGCCGGTCACGTTTCAGGTGCCGGTGGCGGTGTGCGTGCTGCGCGTTGGCGTTGACTTCACGCTGCAGGGGCTGGCGTGCCTCGACGCCCCGGCGTTTCGCACCGCCGAGATGGTGCGGCAGTTCTGGCGCGGCGTTGCCCACTACCGCCGCGCCAAACTGGTCACCTTCAACGGCCGCGGCTTCGACCTGCCAATGCTCGAGCTAGCCGCCTTCGACCACGGTTGCCAGGCGCACGACTACTTTTACAACACCCGCAACCGCTTCAACGGCAACCACATCGACCTGATGGACTGGTTGTCGAACTACGGCGCGTGCCGGCTGACCGGCGGGTTGAGCATGATGGCCCAGCGCCGCGGCGGCGGACGACCGGCGGGGTGCGGCAAGCTCGACGTCTCCGGCGATCAGGTGTACGACCTGTACCGCGCCGGCCAGGTGCGGCAGATCAACGACTACTGCATGTTCGACACGCTCGACACCTACTTCGTCTTCCTGCGCACCCGCGTCCTGCTCGGCGACCTGACGGTCGAGGACGAAAAGGACGTTGCGCGCCGTGCGCGGGCGTGGCTGGGCGAACGGGTCGAGCAGATGCCGGCCCTGCGGACGTATCTCGACACCTGGGACCGCGAGCACGCCTGACGGCCGATCACGCTCGCCAGAACCCGCTCATGCCGTGGCGAAGCAGGTAGCCGAGGCCGACCAGGTCCTGCCACGCTCGCTCGGCCGCCTCGGACCGGCCGCGGATGCGCGCTTGCAGGTACTGCCCACCCAGCGCCAGGGCACGAAACGGTAGGTCGAGCGTGAACGCCAGCTTGTACGCGAACAGGGCGGCCGAGCGGGTGCCGGTCTGGCGCAGGCTGCGGGTGATGCCGATCAGGGTGCTGGCGTGGACGAATCCGGTCAGCTGCCGGCTCGACACCCGGCCGAAATGGGTGATCTCGACCGCCGGGTGATAGACCACCGCTTGCCGCGCACCGCTGACGCGGGCGCACAGGTCGATGTCCTCGCCGCCGAACGCATAGCCCTCGTCCCACCCGCCGATTCGTCGCCACACTCGCCGCGGCATCAGCACCGCCGCTCCCATCAGCACCTCGACCGACCGCGTCGTTTCGGCGTCGGTCTCGCGGCCGCGATAGCGGCGGTAGGCGGAGCGGAACAGCCCGGTCCAGCGCAGGATGGCGAGCCGGTGCAGCAGCGCCGGGACGCGCGGCATGGCCCGCGCCGAGTGCTGCACCTTCCCCGCCCCATCGCGCAACCGCGGGCCGAGCAGCCCGATGTGCGGGTTGGCGCGGGCGTAGGCGCATAGACGGCCCAGGGCATGACGGGGCAGGACGGTGTCGTTATTGAGGAAGAACAGGTAGCGGCCGCGCGCCAGCCGCGCCGCCTGGTTGCAGGCACGGGCGTAGCCGCGGTTCGCCGGATTGCGGATCAGCCGGACGCGGGGAAACTCGGCGGCGACCAGGTCAGCCGCACCGTCGCTGGAGGCGTTGTCGACGACGATCACCTCCAGCCGCACTCCCTGTCGTCGCGCGGTGAGCGAGCGGAGGCACTGGCGGAGCAGGTCGCGACAGTTCCAGTTGGGGATGCACACTGACACGACCGGCCGGCGAGACGACCGGCGGGCGACGGGCAACGGGGTCCGTGCGAAGCCGGGGAGCAGGGGGACGGCCGCGGTCCGCCGATCGGCATCCGGGTCCAGACGCATCATGGTTCCGCCACGCGAGCGAGTCTCTTCGGTCCAGGGAAACGGTCGCCTGGGAGTAACACAGGCGAGCAAGCGGTGTCAAGGGGAGCGGCGCAGGCTGGCCGACCGGCGCCGGTTGTGGTAGGTTGCCAGAATCAAACTCCCCTTGTCGGTTGCCGTCGACCTCGCCGCCTCGCCTCGTGCGGTGGAAAGGAACACAGTCATGCCTGGGTCTTCACCGAAGTTGCACGTGCGCTGTGAGTGTGGAGCGGTGCTCGCCGTCAGCGCCGAGCGGGCCGGAACGGTGGTCGGCTGCCCCAACTGCGCCCGGAAACTCAAGGTTCCCGCGACGGCGACGGCGGCCCCGCCCCCACCTGCGACGGCGGGCGGCTGGTACGTGGCACGCAACAAGAAGAAGACAGGGCCGTATACCACGGCGCAGCTCCGGCAGATGGCGGCCGACGGCGAGCTGGCGCCGGGCGACATGGTGCTGCGCGAAGGCCAGACGCAATGGACGAAGGCGTCGACAGTCCACGGCCTGTTCCCGGAAGCTGCGGCAACCCCACACGCCCCTCCTCCGCCCCCGCCCCCGCCGCGCGCCGCGTCCAGGCAGGCGGGGCCGCCGTGGTTGCTGATCGGCGTGGCCGCCGGTGTGTTGCTGGTGCTGGGGATCGGCGGCGGGTTCCTGCTCGCGCTCAAGTTCGCCGGCCGCCCTTCCCCTCCGCCGCCCGCCGACTACGCCAACACCCCGTGGCCTCCGGTGGAGAAGGAGAAAGCCGTGCCCGTGGTGACGCCGGAGAAGGAGAAGGCGACGCCCACTCCGCTGGAGAAAGAGAAGGCCGCACCGCCTGAGGAGAAGGGCCGAACGGAAACCTCGACCCCGCCCTCGCCCCCGGAGAAGACGCCGTCCTCTCCCGCCGCCGGCCGCCGGCCGATCGACGTGAAGTACATCCCGGCGGAGGCCGGCGCCGCCCTGGTGCTGCACCCGCGGCAGATCCTGCAGTCGCCGCTGGTGAAGGCGGCGCTGCCGCCGACCGCCACCGAGGCCGGCAAGGCGTTCGGCGCTCCGCCGGAGATGATCGAGAAGGTTGAACAGATGATCGTCCTGCTCCACCCGTCGGCCGGCCTGCTGCCGAAGGCGCCGGCGCCGCCGTCGGACCCGTGGCCGCTGGTCGACTCGACCGCCGGGCGCTTCTCCGTGCGGTTCCCGGTGAAGCCAAAGGAGTCCGAACGAAAGACCCTGCTCGGCACCCGCCGCGTGTTCGCCGCGGAGCTGGATGACGGGAAGGTTCTATACGAGGTCGTTTATGTAGACTTTTCGAAGGACTCGCCCATCGTGGGTGATCAATCGCGGGTGGATTTCGGCACCCGCATGCACCAGCTCAAGGTGGGGTTCAAGAGCAAGAAGGACCTGAAGCTCGGCCGCTATCTCGGCGCCGAGGTGGTGATCGACGACACCCAGCTGAAGACCCACTCGGTGCATCGCGTCTACGTCGCCGGCGATCGGCTCTACGAGCTGCAAGCGACCGCCCGCGGCACCGGCAAGCCGCCGGCCGACGCCGACAAGTTCTTCGACTCGTTCCACCTGCCGGGATCGGAGCCGTCGTCCCCGGCCGAGCTGGTGCCGCCTGACCAGATCCCGCTGCCGGCGATGATCGTCCGCTTCGGCGTGCCGTTCGACGCCAGGGGAATGGGGATACTGAAGGTCCCGCTCGGCGGGGAGGCAACGCCGGCGAAGCACGGCGATCGGGAGTACCTCGTCGGCGCGGCCAAGGACGGGCTGCTCGGCCTGCCGACGGCCGCCTGCCAGGTGGACGACCGCACCGTTCTCGTCGCTCCCGAGCCGGTGCTGAAGAAGATGATCGACGCCGCCGGCGGCACCGGGCCGCTGCTCAACCGCCTGGCGGCGGCCGACGGCAACGACGACGTGACGATGCTGGTGACCGTTCCGCCCTACCGTCCGGCGCTGAACACCCTGATCAAGCCGCTCGGGCTGGCGCTGCCGCCGGCGTTCGCGTCACTCGCCACCCTGCCCGACCAGCTGGCCGGACTGCGGTTCACCGTCAACCTGCGCGGCCGGACGGTCGCCCAGCTGGCAGTCGACGCCGAGGACGAATCCGCCGCCGGCTCGGTGGAAAAGCTGGTGCAGGCGGGCGTCGGGCTGCTCCGCGAGTCCGCCCCCGGCTGGGAGCCGCTCCTGGCCAGCCCGGCGCTGCCCAAACCCATCCAGAAGGACGTCCGCGCGCTGGTCGACCAGCTGCTCGGCGGACCGGACGTGCGGCGGACGGGGAAACAGGTAGTGGTGAACCTGTCGAAACCGATCCGCAAAGGTCCTCTTCCGGTGGTGGCCGACTTCAAGCCGTACCTGCCGGCGCGGGCCAAGGAGGAGGTCGACCTGGGCGGCGAGGCGGCTGACGCGGTCGTTGGCGGGGGCGGACGGTTTCTGATCTATCACCTCAAGGCGGCGAAGAAGCTGGTGGTGTTCGACGTGCAGCAGGGCAAGGTGGTGAAGCAGCTGCCGGTGCTGGAGGAGCCGATGCTGTTCGCCGCCGGCGCCCGCCAGCTGGCCGTCGTCTACCCGGCGCAGAAGATGCTCACGCTGTGGGGGCTGGAGTCGCTGGAGAAGGAGAAGACGGCGCCGCTGCCGCCGCCGATCGCCGGGTCGGAGATCGGCCATTTGTGCATGGGGTCGGCGTCGGCTGGGCCGGTCTACTGCTACCTGCCGGCGACCAAGCACACGGTCGCCCTCGACCTCGGCAAGATGACGGCCCGCTCGGTGAACTGGGGCCACTGGAGTCCGACCAACGCCTACGGCCCGCTCAGCATGCGGGTGTCGGCCGACGGCAACACGCTGGTCGGCCGCAATGGCGGCTGGGCTGGCATGGAAATGGCCCGGTTCAAGGACGGTAAACAAATTGAGGGATCGGACAAGTTTGCCTTTAGCATGGGGGTGTTCGCCAACCCCAGCGTCGACGGCCGGCTGATGCTCTACCCCGACGGAGTGGCCAGCGTGGCGGGTGCCGAGGTCCAGCCGGCCAAGGGACCGCCCGGCACCCTGATCCCGGCTCGCCAGCCCGGTATCTTCCTGGCGCTGCAGGGCGACAGCGTGCGGCCGGACCAGGCGATCAACCCCAATCCGCGCATGCCGAAGGTCGACAAGGTGGCGCTCTACTCCGACAACCGGGCTGAGCTGCTCACGCTCACCGACCTCGACGAGCTGACCGCCGGCAGCCCGATCGCCTGGGACAAGATCGTTCACTACTACCCGCGCGGCGGGCTGCTCGTCACCCTCGCCGAGAACCGCAAGGTGGTGCTCCGCAAGGTCGACCTGACCGAGCGGCTGGCGAAGGCCGATCTCGACTACCTGTTCGTGCTGCCGCAACCGGCGGTCGGCAAGCCGGGCGAGACGTTCCGCCACCGGCTCGACATCCGCACTCGGCGCGGCAAGGCGCAGGTGAAAGTGGCGTTCGGCCCCGACGGGCTGACGGTGACGCCCGAGGGCGAGGTGGTCTGGCCGATCCCGGCCGACTTCGCCGATGCCGAGGCCACCGCCATGCTGAGCGTCACCGACGCCACCGGCCAGGAGATCGCCCATCCGCTGCGGATCACCGTGTCGGACGAATAACGTCCCCGCGGGCACGGCGCAAGGATAAGTTGTGAGATCCCCCATGTCGCCCACGCCGATCAGCCTGCTGGAGCGTCTGCGCTTGCGGCCCGATTCCGCCGCGTGGGATGAGTTCGCCCGGCTGTACACCCCGTTCATTCGAAGCTGGGTGAGCGCCACCATGTCCCGCCTGCGGACGTCGACGACGTGGTGCAGGAGGTGCTGACTGCTGTCGCGCGAGCTGCCGGGGCTTCGCCACGACGGGCTTGGCCGGCACCTTCCGCTGCTGGCTACGGCGGGCCACTCGTCAATCGGCTCCGCGTTCTGCCGCTCCCGGCGGGGCGAGCGCAGGGCAGCGGCGACAGCGATGTGCAGCAGATGCTCGACCAGCTGGAGGATCCCGACAGCCCGCTCAGCCGCCGCTGGGACCAGGAGCACGACCAGTATCTCGCCGGCCGGCTGCTGCAGGTGGTTGAACGCGATTTCGAGCTGCCGACCTGGCTGGCGTTTCGTCGCCTGGACGCTGGAGGATGCCCTCCCGGCGGCCGAGGTCGCCCGCGACCTGGGGATGTCGGTCAACGCCGTGCTACCTCGCCAAGTCGCGCGTGTTGCGACGGCTGCGTCAGGAGGTCAAGGGGCTGATCGATCGACGTTTTCGTGACAGGTCGGGACGAGGAATCGACTATTACCGGGTAGACGATGTGCTCGTCGATGACCTCGGTCGATCGACGCGCCGGTTGGGGCATCCCCGTGCGAACCGCGCAGGAGACCGTCATGCCACCGAACGCCGGTGTTCATCCCTCCCCCGCCCAGCTCGCCGCCTTCGCCCTCGGTCGGCTGGCCGAGGACGCATCCGACCCGATCGCCGAACACCTGGCCGGCGCGCCGCTGCGCCCGGCAGGTAGTCGAGACGCCGCCCGACACGTTCGTCAGCTGGTTGCGCTCGGACCGGCGAACCTCGGCGGAGGCGAGGCCGGGTAGCGCTACCGGCGACTACCGGCCCGGCGAGCCACTGTCCATCGGGCCGAAGGGGGCTTCGAGCAGTTCGGCCGCTATCGCATCCTCCGCAAGCTCGGCCAGGGGGATGGGGTCGGTCTACCTCGCCCACGACACCCAGCTTGACCGCGAGGTGGGCGCTCAAGATCCCGCACTTCAGCCCCCGGTCGACCGGGCGGTTCTGATCGGTTCTATCGGGAGGCTCGCGCCGCTGCTGCATTTGACCATCCCAACCTTCGCTGGCCCATGACGTCGGCTGTCTCGACGGTGTGCTGTACCTGACGATGCCGTTTCTGGAGGGCCGATCGCCTGCCGAGCACCTCGCGGGGTGCAAACACCGCCACCGCGCCAGGCGGCCGCCCTGATCCGCAAGCTCGCCCTGGCCTTGCAGGTGGCACACCGATCGCGGCGTCATTCACCGGGACGGAAGCCGTCCAACGTGCTGATGAAAGGCGGCCGTGAGCCGGTGATCATGGATTTCGGCTGGCGCGGCTGGAATCGCAGCGGCGACCGCCACCTGACCGCGGACGGCACCCTGCCCGGTACGCCGGTCTACATGCATGCCGGAACAGGTGCTCGGCGATCAGGCGGCGACGGGCCGGCGGCCGACGTGGAGCTGCTGCTGGCGTGATCCTCTACGAGATGCTGGCCGGGCGTCTGCCGTTCCAGGGCCGGCCACGGCCGTTCTGGTGCAGGACTGTCGCCGACGAGCCGCCGCCCGTCGAGCAGCTGCGGCCGGAGGCGGGGCCGGTTCTGGCGGGCATCGTCGCGAAAATGATGGCCAAGGCACCCGCCGCCCGGTACGCCGGCATGGCCGACGTGGCGGCGGTGCTGGCCGACTACCTGCGGGAAGGGTGCCCGCAAGGAAACCCGCCGCCGCTCCACCGCCTCTACCGCCGTCGCGTCGTAACATGCTGCTGCTGTCGGCAGGTCTCCGCTCGACGATAGAGGGCGGGGGCGAGGACGACGAGGCACGCTCTCCCACTCCGGCCCCAGCGCCGCCACGGCCCCGCCTGCCCCGGCGTCGAGTACCGTGGTAAAGCTCGCTGCTGCGGCCGCGCCGCCGGCCTGCTGCTGACGCTGGGAATCGTCCTGCTGTTCTCAACCCCGAACGGGACCATCCGCATCGAGGTGAGCGACCCCACGCCGCGGTCGAGGCCAGCGTCGACAAGGATGTCTACACCGTTACCTCTGGGTATTTTCGCCGTTACTCCTGAAGGTCGGCGAGCATGATCTGACCGTGACCGGGCCGGACTTCGAGACCGTGACGCGCAAGTTCACCGTTCGTCGCGGCGCGAACCCGGTTTACACGGTGGAACTGATCCTGAAAAGGGTGCCGGCCGGTGCGCGACGGCGTCCGGGCAGCCGGCACCGCCTCCCGCACCCCTCGCCGGTACGGCCAGCTGTGCCGGCGGCGGAGAAGGTGCAATGCGGCACGGACGACGATCTCGTCCCGGTCCGGGAGTTATCGGGCCACGCGGCGGCAGTGAACGCCATGGGGTACTCTGCGGACGGTAAGCGGGTGATCACCGGCAGCGCCGACAAGACGGCCGCCGTGTGGGACCCGGAAACGGGTGACCGCATCTCCCGGCTGACCGGACACACCGCCACGGTGTTCGCCGTCGCCCTCTCCCCCGACGGCAAGCGGGCCCTTACCGGCGGTGTTGACGGGATGGTCGGCCTGTGGGACGCCGACAGCGGGGAGCTGCTCCACCGCTTCGACGGGCACGACGGCGGAGCACGGAGCGTCGCCTTTTCGCCGGACGGACGGCTGGCCGCCTCCGCCGGCGCCGACCGAATCATTCGCCTGTACGACGTCGGCAAACAGGCCGAGATCCGCCAGCTCACCGGCCACAACGACCTCGTCAGCAGCGTGGCCTTCGCGCCGACCAGCGATCGGCTGGTGTCGGGCAGCTGGGACCAGACCGTCCGGCTCTGGGACGTCAACGAGGGGAAGCCGCTCAAGCAGTTCCTCGGCCACACCGGCTTCGTCCTCAGTGTCGCCTATTCGCCCGACGGCAAACGGCTGCTGTCCGGCAGCGGCGGCGCCATGAAAGGCAACCAGTACCACGGCCAGGCCGACTGCTCCGTCCGCCTGTGGGACGTGGACAGCCGCAAGGAGTTGCTGAAGCTGAGCGACGACTGGGGCGGCGTTTGCACCGTCGCCTTTCTGCCGGAGAGCCGGTACATCCTGTTCGCCGAGTGGCGCCCCCTGCGCGCCGATCGCTTCCTGTTCCTGTGGGACACCGAAAGCAACGAGGAAATCGCCCGCTACCAGGACCCCGGCGCCTGGGCGCCGACCGTCGCGGTGGCGACCAACGGCCGCCAGGTCGCCATCGGCCGCGGGTTCAACGCCGATCACCGCGGTCGACTGCTGGCCTTGCCGCGACAGCCTGCATCGAAGTAGTCGGCCGTACCGATGGGGAAAGGCAAGCCGAAGGCCCAGCAGTCGGACGGAGGCGTGCATCGTAGAATGACACCCGTCTCTGCTCCACCGTCTTTCCCCCGCCGGCACCGACCATGACCACCCCGCTCCGCGACCGCGCCGCCCATTATTTTCAGGACCTTCAGGACCGCATCGTCGCCGCGCTGCAGGCGGTCGACGGGGCGCGGTTCCGCGAGGACGCCTGGCAGCGGCCCGGCGGCGGCGGTGGTCGGTCGCGGGTGCTGGAAGAGGGTGGATTGTTCGAGAAGGCCGGGGTCAACTTCTCCGACGTCCACGGCGAGATGTCCGAGGAGTTCAGCCGGCAAGTGCCCGGCGAGGGGCGCGCATTCACCGCCTGCGGGGTGTCGCTGGTGCTGCACCCGCGCAACCCGTTCGTGCCGACCGTCCACGCCAATTTCCGCTTTCTCACCAAGGGCGACCGGGCCTGGTTCGGCGGCGGCGCCGACCTGACCCCGTGTTACCCGCGCCGTGAGGACGTCGTCCACTTCCACCGCACCTGGCGCGACATGTGCGCTCGCCACGTCGGAGTAGTCGATTACTCGCACGTCAAGCGCTGGTGCGACGAGTATTTCTATCTGCCGCACCGGCGCGAGGCGCGCGGGGTCGGCGGCATTTTCTTCGACTACCTCGACCGCGAACCGGAGGCGACGTTCGCCTTCGTCCGCGACGCCGGCGACGCCTTCCTCGACGCCTATCTGCCGATCGTCGAGCGGCGGCACCACCACCCGTACACGGCGGCGCACAAGGAGTTTCAGGAGTACCGCCGCGGCCGCTACGTCGAGTTCAACCTGATCTACGACCGCGGTACGGTGTTCGGGCTGAAGACCGGCGGGCGGATCGAGTCGATCCTGATGTCGCTGCCGGCAAAGGCGCGGTGGTGGTACGACTACCAGGCGCCGCCCGGTTCACCCGAGGCGGAGCTGACCGCCTACTGGCTGCAGCCGCGCGACTGGGCCAACGAGGAGGCGTGAGCGCTCACTCCAGCTCCAGGTTGCACAGGTTCGGCTGGTCGGAACGCACCTCGAAGCGCTGGCCGGACAGCTCGGGGTCGAGCAGCTCGCCCGGCAGGTGAAACGCCCCGGTGCCGGCCACGGTGATGCGGTGCCAGCCGGCGACGGCGCCCTGGCGGCCGTCGCTGGTCAGGCGGAAGCGGCCGTCGTCGTCGAGGCGGGCACAGGCGATCGGGCCGCGGCCGCCGCGCTGCTCGTCGGGGGTGAAGACGATGGTGCCGCCGGCGACCGGCCGACCGCGGAAGCGCACCTGTCCCTGGACCGACGCCAGGGGCGCCGTCGAGGAGCTGCAGCCAGCCAGGAGCAGCAACCCGTACAGCAGGCAAATGCGCGACGGCCCGGTCACCTTCGTCGGTTCCCCAGTCTGCCTGGCTTTCCCGGAGTCCGCGGTCGGCCCGGCGGACGGACCGGACCGCCTCTGTCGTGTCTTTTCGGCCCTTTACGCTCGCCGCGTTGGTCGGAACTACGGCCCGTCGCGCCGAAGTGACAGGCCGCGCCCCTACGACCGGCGAACCCGGCGCGGTTCGCCTTGACCGCCGCCGACCGCGACGGTAGAACCCAACGCTCGCAGGGAAGCACCCCACGGAACGGCGAGGAGTGCTCGGCAGGTCACGCCGGGCTGGTCGGGTTCCGCTGACAGCCAGGGGGCTTTCGCCGGTGCGCGCGGGAGGCGTTCGCACGCGCCGGGCAGGCTGTCAGCCATCTCGTTGCGAGGAGAACCGAACAGTGAAGAGGACGGTACTTTTGGCGGCCGGCGCCCTGACGCTGGGGCTGGCGATTCATGTGAGCACGCTGCTGGCCCAGTCCACCAGCCCGGCGACGGCCACCACCAGCTCGGCCAAGTCCCGGATCGCCATGATCAACCTTACCTACGTCGTCAAGAACTACACCAAGTTCAAGACGTACCAGGAAGAGTTGAAGAAGACGGTCGACCCGTTCCAGACCAAGGACAACGGCCTCAAGGCGCAGGGCGAGAAGCTGGCCAAGGAGGCGCAGACCGCCTCCGCCGAGCGCCGCGACCAGATCGAGCGGCAGCTGAAGGAGCTGCAGCGGCAGATGGAAGACAACAAGAACGACGCTCAGAAGGTCGTTATCAAGAAGCAGGAAGACCAGCTGAAGACGCTGTACATGGACGTCCGTAGCGTGGTCGAGCGGTATGCCGCGGCGCATGGGTACGAGATGGTACTGCATTACAATGACGCCACCACCTCGGAAGAATACTGGAGCCCGCAGAACATCGCTCGCAAGATGCAGGCCGGCGCTCTGGTGCCGATGTACATGGGCACTGGCATCGACATCAGCGCCAACATCGTCAGCACGCTGAACTCCAGCTTTGGCAGTGGCGGGTCTGCTGGCGGCGCTGCCAGCGGCACGACTCGCTGAGTTCCGCCTCGTACCGTCAGACTGTTGCGCCCGGCCGGATACTCCGGCCGGGCGGTCCTGCCCCGAGCGGACGACTCCGCCCGGGTGGCCCGCCTCAAGGAAGGATCGCCGCCGTGAGACGCTACACCAGTCGCCCCCAGCGGACCACCGTCCGCCCCGTCGAGGTCGACGGGGTCGGGATGCTCAGCGGTAACCCAGTCCGCGTCCGCTTCGTGCCAGCCCCGCCGTCCACCGGGGTTGTTTTCGTGCGCGTCGATTTGGCCGGCCGGCCGCGCGTCTCGGCGCATGTCAGCCAGGTGACCGGCACCAATCGCCGGACCACGCTCGGCCGCGGCAAGGTGCAGGTGACGCTGGTCGAGCATGTCCTGGCCGCTTTGGCCGGTCTGCGCGTCGACAACTGCCTGATCGAGATCGACGGCCCGGAGCCGCCGGGACTGGACGGCTCGGCCAATCGGTTCGTCCAGGCGGTCATTCGCGCCGGCATCCGCGAGCAGCCGGTCCGCCGCGGCGTCTGGTCCGTCACCGAGCCGGTCACCGTCCAGGCCGGCACCGCCACCCTCACCCTGCACCCGCCGACCGACGACCTGAGCGGCCGGCTGGTCATGAGTTACTTCCTCGACTACGGGTCGTGGTCGCCGATCGCCCGCCAGGTCCACACCCAGCTGATCACGCCCGGCACGTTTCTGCATGAATTGTCCGCCTGCCGCACCTTTCTGCTGGAGGAGGAGGCCGAGGCGCTCCGCCGGCAGGGGATCGGCGCCCGCACCACCACCGCCGACCTGCTCGTCTTCGGCCGTGGCGGCCCCATCGGAAATCGGCTGCGCTTCGCCAACGAGCCGGCCCGCCACAAGGTGCTCGACATGGTCGGCGACCTGTCTCTGCTCGGCGCCGACCTGTGCGGCCACCTGATCGCCTACCGCTCCGGCCATCCGCTCAACGTCGAGCTGGCACGGGAGCTGAACGAACGCATGGTCCGCACGATGGCCCACGCCGCCGTCGCCTGAACTACCGGCACGCGCTTCTCCATTCCACGGACGGAGGCGGCAGCGGCGCGACCGGCGAACGGGCGGCCGAGCGCCGTCCTCCCCGAACCGGGAAAGGAATCCCACCCATGACACCCCTCCGCGTCGCCGTCGTCGGTGTTGGCCACCTGGGCAAGGAACACGCCCGCATCGTCGCGTCCCTGCCCGACGCCGACCTCGTCGCCATCGTCGACCCCAATGAAGCCCAGGCACGGGCGATCGCCGAACGGTGCGGCTCCCACGCCGTCACCGACCACCGCGCCGTGCTCGACCAGGTGGACGCCGCCGTCATCGCCGCCCCGACCACCTACCACCACGCCGTCGCCGTCGACTTCCTCCGCAAAGGCGTGCCGGTATTGGTCGAGAAGCCGATCACCTCGACCATCACCCAGGCGCGCGAACTGGTCGAGCTGGCCCGGGCGCGGGAAGTCGTGTTGCAGGTCGGCCACATCGAGCGGTTCAACCGGCGTTCGAGGACGCTGCAGACGCGGCCGTTGCAGCCCTGCTACCTGCGCGCCGAGCGGCGGCGGTTCACTGGCCGGTCGACGGACGTCGGGGTCGTCTTCGACCTGATGATTCACGACCTCGACCTGGTGCTGGCGCTTGGTCGCCGCCCCGATCCGCCGTCGATGCGTTTGGCATCGGTGTGCTGAGCAGGCACGAGGACGTCGCCCAGGCGCGGATCACGTTCGCCAACGGATGCGTCGCCGACCTGACCGCCAGCCGCGTCCACCCCGAGCCGGTGCGGCGGATGCAGGTGTGGGGGCCAGAGGGATACGCCGGCGTCGACTTCGCCAGGCGGCAGCTGAAGCTGATGCAGCCGGGTGATGCGCTTCGCCGCGGCTGGCCGGGACCGGTGCCGAACGATCCGGCGCTGATCGCCAGCCTGAAGACCGAGCTGTTCGGCCGGCACGTCGAAATGCTGGATGTCGACTGCAGCCAGCGGCACAGCCGCGATCAGTTGACGCGCGAGCTGGACGAGTTCATCCGCTGTGTGCGGACCAGCGGCCGGCCGCGGGTCGATGGCCAGGCCGGCGCGGCGGCGCTGGAAGTCGCCACCCGTATCGTCGAACGCATCCGCACGCATGCGTGGGAAGGCCGCGCCGACGGCGCCACCGGCCCGCACGAGCTGCCGGCGCCGCAAGGACGGCTGTTCGCCCCGGCCGCCGCCGAGAGCCTGCCGCGCGCCGCCTGAGCGGTACGCGGATCACCCGTCAACCGGCGGAACGATGTCGTCGACGTCCGACGGCATGCACAGGGCGTACACGTCCTGTCGGCAGGCGAAGAAGGCGTCCACGATGTCGGGGTCCCACTGGCTGCCGGCACCGGCGCGGAGGATCGCCTCGACCTCCGCCGGGGTGCGCGCCGGGCGGTAGGCTCGCGGCGCCAGCAGCGCGTCACAGCTGTCGGCCACGGCGAGCACCCGGCCGGCCAACGGGATCGCCACGCCGGCCAGGCCGTCGGGGTAGCCGCCGCCGTCGAACCGCTCGTGGTGGTGGCGAATGCCCGGCCGCAGGTGAACGAGCGGCGGCAGGCAGGCGATCAGCCGGTCGCCGAGCGCCGGATGTTGGCGCACCTGCTCCAGGGCGTCGTTGCTCAGCCGGCCGGGGGTGTCGCACACTCCGTCGGGCAGGCCGATCTTGCCGATGTCGTGCAGCTGCCCCGCCAGATACAGATCCTTGACCGCCGGGGCCGGCAGCTCCAGCTGTCGGCCGAGCCGTTCGGCGATGCGCGCCACTCGCTCGCTGTGTCCCCGCGTGTACGGGTCGCGGCCGTCGAGCGCGGCCGTCAAGCAGCGGACCAGGCCGAACAGGGAGTCGCGGAGCTTGCGGTGCGCCTCCATCTGCCGCCGGCCGCCCAGCAGCATGCGCCGCGCCAGCAGCAGCACCTTGCGGTCGACTTCCTGAAACAGCCGGCCGGGCTGGAAGCTCAACGCCGCCACCCAGGCGCTCGACGACCGGGTAACGCGGGTCGCCACCACGCTGAACGGCCACGGCGCCAGCGGCCGCATCCCCCGGTCGAGGAAGTGCCGCAGCAGGTGGTCGGTCCGCGCCGGTACCGTTGCCACGCCGCCCGCCTCGGCAGCTGGGTCGGTTAACACATGAGCGACGAAACCGCTCACCCATCCCGGCGACAAAGGGATGTTGCCGACCTGCTCGTCCTCCGCGCTACCGGCCCCGCCATGCCACAGCACCGCGTCGGCGTCGAGGCTGTCGCGGACCGCTTCCAGAGTGAGGCGAACCTGATCGCGCGACCGATCGCACTGCTCGAGCGCCTCGCCGAACCGTTCCAGCACGTCCCAGGCGCCCTCGGCGAACCGCGAGGACGCACCACGAGGCGGAGCGACGGCGTAGAGATTGGACGGGAGCGAGAGTCGAGGCGAATGTGCGGCATCGCGCTGAATGGTCACGAATCGTCCCCCATTACCGAACTGGCGGGCGCGGCGGCGTCATGGCAGCGGAATGGATCAGGGCCGTCAGGAAAACCCTGCGATGCATAAGCTCTCGTGTCAACCGCCCTCCCCGGCTCGTTTGCCCAAACGCCGCCGCTTTTCACGCCGGTCTTGAATCGTTTTCCCCCTGCCCTGAGTTTTGATGGCTCGACCCTGCCGGCGGTGCCGATCAGGTAGAAGGTGATCCGGGATGGCAAGGGTGAGGTCATGACCCATCGACTGACGCACTGCGGGCTGGTGATGCTGCTGCTCAGTCTGGGCGTGTGTCCCGGCGCGGCGGGCGCTGCCGACCCGGTCCCACCCGTCCTGGCGAGACCGCCGCAGGCCGACGTGATCCCCGCCCCGGAGCCGTGCGACCGGGCGCTGCCGATCACGCTGCAGGCGGCGTTGCAGCTGGCGGGGGTGGCGCCGCTCGACATTGGACTGGCGGCGGCGCGGGTCCGCGTGGCCGTCGCCCAGCTGGACCAGTCACGCTATCTGTGGCTGCCGAGCATCCAGGTGGGGGTCGACTATTTCCGCCATGACGGGCAGATTCAGGACATCCGCGGCTACGTCTTCCCCACCAGCCGCAGCGCCATCATGGCCGGCGCCGGGCCGAACCTGGTGTTCGCCACCAGCGACGCGGTGTTCGGCCCGCTCGCTCGCCTGCAGGGGGTGCGCGCCGGCGAGGCCCGGTTGCAGGCGGCACAGAACGATGCCCTGATGGCGGTGGCCGAGGCATACTTTGACGTGCAGCAGGCACGCGGCGAGCTGGTCGGCGCGCTGGCGGTCGCCTACAAGGCAGACGAGCTGGTGGACCGGGCGACCAAGCTGGCCGAAACCCTGGTGCCGCCGGTCGAGGTGGTCCGCGCCCGCACCGAGCGTGCCCGCCGTCGCCAGCAGGTGGAACGGGCGCGCGAGCGCTGGCGGACGGCGAGCGCCGAGCTGGTCCGCCTGCTCCGTCTCGACCCGGCGGCGGTGGTCGAGCCGGCCGAGCCGCCGCACCTGCTCGTCACCCTGGTGCAACCCGGCCAGAAGCTCGACGACCTCGTCGCCATCGCCCTGCTGCATCGTCCGGAACTGGCGGCACAAAAAGCGCTGGTGCAGGCCACCCTGTACCAGCTCCGTCAGGAGAAGCTGCGGCCGCTGATGCCGAGCGTGCTGATCCGCGGCGCGGCGACCAACCCGGCGGGGACGCTCGCCGGCGGGGTGTTTGGGGGCGGGGTCAACAGCCAGATCGGCAACTTCGCGGCCCGGAACTCGGTCGACGTCCAGGTGTTGTGGGAGGTGCAGAACCTCGGGCTGGGCAACCTGGCCCGCGTTCGCGAGCGGCGCGCGGAGAACGACCAGGCGACGCTGGAGCTGTTCCGCACCCAGGACCGGGTCGCCGCCGAGACCGTCCGCGCCCACGCCGAAGTTCAGGCCGCCGCTCGCCGCGTCGTCGACGCCGAGGAGGGCCTGCGCGACGCCGCCGACTCGGTGCAGAAGAACTTCGAGGGGCTGCGCCAGACGCGCACCGCCGGCACCGTCATCCTGCTGGTGATCCGACCCCAGGAAGCGGTCGCGTCGGTGCAGGCGCTGGCTCAAGCGTACACCGACTTTTACCAGGCCGTCGGCGACTACGACCGGGCCCAGTTCCGCCTCTACCGCGCCCTCGGCCAGCCCGCCCACCTCCTCGGCGCCGGCGGAATCCTGGCGGAACAAGAGGGGAACCACAAAGATCACGAAGAGCACAAAGAAAGGGAAGAAAAGAGAGAAGAAAGAACAATAAGAGAGTAGAAAGAGTTGCAAGGTTGTATTTGTACCGACGAGGGGCTTGTCTTTCCCGCCGTGTCCCGGCGTGGGAAATCTTCCTCTTCCTCCGATCGCCTCGCGGGCGGCATAATGTGTGCATGTCAGCAGGCGAGGTCGCGCGATGAACCCGATCGTCTTTGCTCTCCGCCGCCCGTACACCGTCGTCGTCGGCGTCGTCGCCCTCGTGCTCGCCGCCGGTCTGGCGCGGCTTCGCATGCCGGTCGACATCTTCCCCGATCTGAATACTCCGGTCATCTACGTCGCTCAGCCCTATGGCGGACTCAGCCCGCAGCAGATGGAAGGACACCTGACCAACTACTTCGAGTACCACTTCCTCTACATCACCGGCATCGAACACGTCGAGTCACGCAACATCCAGGGCATGGCCCTGATGAAGCTGTACTTTCAACCCGGCACCAACATGGCCCAGGCGATGGCCGAGGTGGTCAGCTACGTCAACCGCTCGCGCTCGTTCATGCCGCCCAACACCGTCCCGCCGTTCGTCATGCGCTTCGACGCCGGTAGCGTGCCGGTCGGCTACCTGGTGTTCTCCAGCGAGACCAAGACGATCGGCCAGATTCAGGACGAGGCGATCTTTCGCGTCCGCCCGATGTTCGCCAGCTTGCCCGGCGTATCCGCTCCGCCGCCGTTCGGCGGGAACCAGAAGACGATCATCATCCGCGCCAACCCGGAACGACTCCGCTCGCTCGGCATGTCGCCTGACGAGATTGTCACTGGCCTGGCCAAGGGGAATGCCATCACCCCGGCTGGCTCGCTGGAGATCGGCGGACAGGCGCCGATGGTGCCGGTCAACTCGACGGTTGAGGATTTTCGCGAGCTGGAAAAGATCCCACTGCGTCAGGGGCCGGACGGCGCTGTCTACGTCCGCGATGTGGCGCGGGTGGTCGAGGGGCAGGACGTCGCCACCGGCTACGGGCTGGTCAACGGCCGGCGGTCGGTCTACATCCTCGTCACCAAGCGCGCCGACGCCTCGACGCTGGCGGTGGTGAACGAGGTGAGGCAGAGCCTGCCGCGGTTGCAGCAGGCGCTGTCCGACGACATCCGCGTCAGCTTCGAGTTCGACCAGTCGCCCTATGTCACGCGCGCGATGACCGGAGTGGCGGCCGAGGCGGCGATCGGCGGTGCTGACTGGGCTGATGGTGCTCCTTTCCTCCGCGACTGGCGAAGTGTGGTCGTCGTCGTGCTCAACATCCACTGGCTGCTCGGCCGTCGTCGCCCTGTGGCTGTGCGGGCAGACGATCAACCTGATGACGCTCGGCGGGCTGGCGGCCGGCGGTCGGCATCCTCGTCGACGAGGCTACCGTCGAGGTCGAGAATATCCACACGCAGATGGCGCACACCGGGTCGATCGCTCGCGCCCGTCCGGCTGGGCAACCAGCAGACGGCGGTGCCGCGGTTACTCGCCATGCTGTATCCTGGCGGTGTTCATCCCGTCGTACTTCATGCAGGGGGCGGCACGGGCGGCTGTTCGTTCCGCTGGCAGCTGGCGGTCGGCTTCGCGATGGTCACGTCCTACCTGCTGTCCAGCACGCTCGTCCCGGTGCTGAGTGTGTGGCTGCTGCGCCACGTCGGCCAGGAGACGTCCGAAGCGCCTTTTCAAGACAATGCAGGACGGCTACGTCGCCTTCCCCGCCGGCCGGCCGCTGCTCGCTCTCTACCTGGCGGTGATCGCCCGCCGCCGCCGGCTGGTGGCAGATCGGCCATCCAGGACTGGGGAGGAGATCTTCCCGGCGGTCGACGCCGGGCAGTTCCAGCGCGTCAAGACGCCGGCCGGCACCACGCTCGACGACAGCGAGCGCTGGCTCGCGACGTGCTCGCCGAGGTCGCCCGCCAGGCCGGCGGTGACGACCGCGTCGACATCTCCGTCTCGCTCGTCGGCACCGCGTCGTACAACTACCCGATCAACAGCATCTACCTGGACGTCCGGGCCGCAGGAGTCGGTGCTGCGGATCGCCCTGCGCGTGACAGCGGGATTCGCATCGAGGAGTTCAAGGAGCGTCTAGGGATGAGTTGCCGAAGCTGGGCGGGCGCCGGCCGGCGATGCGTGACGTGCGGTTGTCGTTCGAGGCGGGCGACATCGTCAGCAACGTGATGAGCTTCGGCGCGTCGACGCCGGTCGAGGTAGCGGTCCACGGCCCGAGCCTGCCCGACAACCTGGCCCACGCCGAGAAGATTCGCCGCGAACTGGAGCGGATTCCTCGCTCCGCGACCTGGCCTATGACCAGGCGGCTTACCGATCTGGAGGTGGTCGTCGATCGGCCGCGGGCCGGGTTCGTCGGCGTGACCGCCAGCGATGTCGGCAACGCCCTGGCGCCCGGCCACGCTGTCGAGCCGTGTCACGCCGAACTACTGGCGTGACCCGAAGTCGGGCGTCGGCTACCAGGTGCCGGTCGAGTCGACGCCCCGGCGATCGGCTCGGTGTCGCAGCTGCAGGAGATGCCGATCAAGCGGACGGCTGCCGGCGAGTGCGGCTGCAGGATGTGGCGACGGTGCGGCCCGGTACGCGGCCAGGGCAGGTGGATCGGTACAACATGCGGCGGCAGGTATCGCTCACCGCCAACATCGTCGGCGAGGACCTGAACCGCGTCGCCGCCCGGTTGGAGCAGGCCATCGCCGCCGCCGGCAAGCCGCCGAAGGGGGCGGAGGTGACGATTCGCGGCCAGGTGGTGCCGATGCAGCAGATGTTCCGCGGCCTGTCGATCGGGCTGGGCCTCGCCGTCGTCGTCATCCTGCTGCTGCTGACCGCCTACTTCCAGCAGATCCGGCTCGCCCTAGTCGTCGTCTCCACGGCTCCGGCAGTGCTGGTCGGCGTGGGTCTCGCCCTGGTCGGCACCGGCACGACGTTGAACATCCAGTCGTTCATGGGGGCGATCATGGCGCTGAGGGTGGCGGTGGCCAACGCCATCCTGCTGGTGACGTTCGCGGAAGAGCAGCCGCCTGCACTGGCCAGGACAGCGGCGAGGCGGCGGTGAACGGCGCTCGCTACCGGCTCGCGACCGATCTTGATGACCAGCTTCGCCATGCTGGCCGGTATGCTGCCGATGGCGGTCGGACTGGGCGAGGGCGGCGAGCAGACGGCGCCGCTCGGCCGGGCCGTGATGGGCGGGCTGCTGGTCGCCACCTTCGCCACCCTGTTCCTGCTGCCGGCGGTGTTCGCCGTGCTGCAGCGGAACACCCGCAAGGCGTCCGCCTCCCTCGACCCCGACGACCCGAGCAGTCGCTACCACGACCCCGCCGGCGTTGTCCCGGAGGCCGTTTGACATGACGCACGCTGATGGGTGCTTTGGCGGTCGTTGTCCTGACCGGGTGTACCCGAACCGCTCCGGTCGCGACCTCGCCCGACACGGCGAGCGAGGCCCCCGCCGTGCCGGCGACGGTGCGGCCATTGAAAAGACGGTCCACCGGGTGCTGGAGCGGCCGGCGCAGAACGTCGAGGCGTACCAGCAGACGCCGCTGGTAGCGAAGCTGGCCGGCTACGTCGGCAAGCTGAACGTCGACATCGGCGACCGCGTCAACGCCGGCCAGGTGCTGGTCGAGCTGACCATCCCGGAACTCGATGTCGAGCTGAAGCAGAAGGACGCCCTGGTGCGCCAGGCCGAGGCGGAGGGCCAGCAGGCGGTCAAGGCGCTGGCGGCGGCGGAAGCGGGGCTGAAGAGCGCCGAGGCGGTGGTGCGGCAGTACGAGTCGACGCGGACGCGGGCGCGGGCCGAGCAGACGCGGGCACGCTCGCAGTCCGAGCGGCTCACCCGCGCTGGCAGTGCTGGCGTCGTCGACCCGGAGAGTGCGGCGGAGGCCCGGTTCGGAGCCGAGGCGGCCCAGGCCGGGGTGGACGAGGCCGACGCGAAAATCCGCGCTGCCGAGGCGTTGCGGACCGAGGCCGCCGCCCGGCGAGACAAGGCCGCCGCCGACCTGGACGCCGCCCGCGCTCGCGTCGACGTCGCCGCCGCCAATCGCGACCACACCCGCGCGCTGCTCGACTACACCCACATCCGCGCGCCGTTCAAGGGCGTCGTCACGAAACGTCAGGTCGATGTCGGCCATTTCGTGCAACCGGCCGGCGGCGGCAAGGGCGAGCCGCTGCTGACCGTCGAGCGGATCGACCGGATGCGCGTCTGGCTGCCGGTGCCCGAACAGGAGGCGCTGTGGCTGGCACTCGACCGGCACGCGGGCGGCAAGATCCCGGTGCTGATCCGCGGCGACGGGCTGGGCGGACGGGCGCTGCGCGGCACGCTGGCGCGGTCGGCGTTCGCTCTCGACCCGCGGACGCGGACGCTGCGCGCGGAGGTCGACCTGCCCAACCCCGACGAACTGTTGCACCCCGGCATGTACGTTCACGCCTCGATCGAACTGGAGGCGACCGGATGGACGCTGCCGGCGTCCGCGGTGCAAAAGCGCGACGGGGCGGTCCAGTGCGTCGTGCTCGATGCCGGCAAGGCGGTCCCGCTGCCGCTGCTGATCGGCCTGGAGAGCGACGGCGTGGTGCAGGTGCTCAAGAAGCAGAAACGCGGCGGCGACGGGTGGGACGAACTGACCGGCACCGAAGAAGTCGTCGCCCGGCCGTAACCGCACTCCGCGCCGCCGCGCGCATCATCGATCCTATCGCGCCATCCTGTCGTCCGGTTTCGCTGTCTGTCCAGCCATTCCCGCTCCACCGATCCCGCCGGGGCAAGCCACGCAAGCAGGGCAAGGGCAAGCGATTGTGCGGCTTAATCCGGTTTTCATGGAGACTTCACAAATGCGGGCTTTGCGGGTTCTTCGGAGGATTCCCTCATAGGCAAACAAGTTGCGCGCCGATTTCACTGTTGGACACCCCGGCGAACGGGGGAGCGAGGTGCGTTCGCTGGGGTCGGCCGATAGGGGGATGCCATGCTGGCACGATACGGGTTTCCGAAGCTGCTTGGGCTATGGCTTTGTGCCGCCAGCCTGGTGTGCTGGACCGCCGGCCCGGCGGCCGGCGAGGACCGGCAGCTCGACGAGCTAATCAAACGGCTCGACCGGCTGGAGAAACAGAACGAAGAGCTGCGGCAGCAGCTGCAAGCCGGGAAACCTCCTGCCGCACCGGCAGCGAAGGACGACAAGCCGGACAAGGACAACAAGAAGGAGAAGGAGAAGGAGAAGCTGACCAAGGCTGTCGAGGACGTCCTGAAGGAGAAGGAGAAGAAGGACAAGGAGAAGAAGGAAGCAGAGGCGAAGCAGAAGGAGCTGGAAGGGTACGAGGTCGGCAAGCTCCTCGACATGAAGGGGCGATGGAACAACGGCCTGTGGTTCGAGACGGAGGACAAGGCGTTCCGCTTCCACGTCGAAGGCCGCGCCCAGATCGATGCGGTGTGGGTTCACGCGCCCAAGGCGATGATGGTGCCGCTGGCACAGCAGGGGATCGGGGAGTACGACGACGCGATCAACTTCCGCCGCGCCCGGCTCGGCGCCGAGGGCACCTTCTGGGAAGTGTTCGACTTCTACACCCAGTACGACTTTGTCAACACCGTTCGCATCGTCACCAACAACAACAAGGTGGATACCACCCAGGGGCAGATTGCCGGCACCGAGGGCACCTCGGCCGACCGGAACTCCGTCATCAACACGCCGGTGCCGACCGACTTCTGGATTCAGTGGCGGGAAATCCCGGTGATCGGCACCGTCCGCGTCGGTAACCAGAAGCAGTTCATCGCCATCGAGCACCTGACCAGCAGCCGCTTCCTCGACTTCCTCGAACGGTCGCTGGCGTTCGACGCCTTCCTGGAAAACGGCAACAACGGGTTCGTCCCCGGCGTCAGCGTGTTCCGCAGCTTTATGGAGAATAACCTTTTCGTCGGTGGCGGCGTGTACAAGCCGAACTTCCGCGACATCTTCGGCTGGGACGTGGGCGACGGCGAGATGCAGGTCGTCGGCCGGGTCGCCGGCACGCCGTTCTACCGCGACAACGGCCGCTACCTGGTTCACTTCGGCCTCGGCGTCCTGCACTCGACCGCCGACGACGGAGTGATCCGGTTCCGCTCCCGGCCACTCATCCGTAACGGCCCGGCGGTGCTGCACAACATCGTCGCCCAGATCCAGGGCAACATGTCGAACTACAACCTGGTGGTGCCCGAGTTCGCCGCCATCTGGGGGCCGCTGTCGGTGGTCGCCGAGTGGTACGGCGTGACCACTTTCCAGGGCAAGGGCGACAAGTTCTCCCGCGTCGGCACTCAGAGCAACGTGCCGCCGGGCGGCCGCGGCACGCTGAATTACAGCGGCGGGTACGTCGAGGTCGGTTACTTCCTGACCGGCGAGTCGCGCGGTTACAACCGGACGTTCCTGTCGCTCGACCGGCAGCCGGTCAACGAGAACGCCTTCCTGGTGAAGAACGAGGAGGGCGGCCACTGCTTCGGCCGCGGCGCCTGGCAGGTGCTCGCCCGCTACGATTACGTCAACCTCGACAGCAAGGGTGTCAACGGCGGCATCATCAACAACATGACGCTCGGCGTGAACTGGTATCTGAACCCGAACTCGAAGATCCAGCTGAACTACGGCCTCGCGTACCGCGACGCCACCGAGTACACCAAGGCGGGCAAGGTGGCGCCCGGCGGTGAGGGGGCGCGCGACGGTCTGATCCAGTCGTTCGGGACCCGGTTCGCCTTCGACTTCTGAGCCGACCGTTCACCACATACGATATTGGAGATCGCTATTATGTATATAGCAGGGATGTTCGCAGCAGTGATGGCGGCCGCGGTCGTGACGGTGGCGACAGCCGCCGAGGTGCCGGTGCCGGCGGTTGGCGTCGGTCCGGCGGTTTCCGCCCCCTGTCCATGTGGCCCGGCGACCTGCACGGTGTGTGCGCCGGAGGTGGAGAAGGTAACGAAGACGCACCACCTCTACCGCTGCA
>JAXMAU010000033.1:0-74311 GCA_046350215.1 Gemmataceae bacterium
CGACCTCGACATCACCGTTGACAGCGTCCAGGCGGTCGCTACCTCGACCATCAGCCTCGACACCGGCAAGGACGTCAACGTGGTGCAGACCGTCTCGCCCGGCAACGAGGGCCTGGACAGCAGCACCAACGGCACCATCACCCTGGGCGAGTTCGGCGGCAACTGGAAGTTCACCCTTACCAGCGCCAACGGCATCAGCGACGGGAGTGCGGTCGTGCTGTCGACCGACCTGACGCTCGGCGCCGCTAACGAGACGATCGGCTCACTCACCGGCGGGGCGACCGAGACGGTCGACCTGGCCAGCTACACGCTGACCACCGGCGGCAACAACGGCACCACCACCTTCGCCGGCTCGATCACCGGCACGGGCGGGCTGACCAAGCAAGGCAGCGGCATCTTCACCCTGTCGTCGACCAGCGGACTGAGCTACACCGGCCAGACGACGGTCAACGCCGGCACGCTCAACCTGACCGGCACCCTGTCCGGCACCGGCAGCGATGTCGTCCTGGCGGGGACCGGCACCAGCCTGACCGGCGGCACCACCGGCAAGCTGCTCGACCGCGGTGTGGTCGTCACCGGCACCGGCACGGCGATCAGCAACATGCTGCAGATCACCAACGTCGGCGGTATCGGTGTCACGGTGAACCCCTCGGCCAGCACCACGCTCACCGCCAATCGGATCGAGAACAGCACCACCGGCATCAAGGTGGACAACGGCGTCATCAAGTTCAACGCCGGCAACGTCATCCTCGGCGGCACCACCGGGCTGCTGGTGACGGGGGCCAGCGCCGACGTGCAGCCGATCACCGTCGGCGGGTCGGCGAGCGTCAACGACACGGTGTTCGCCGGCCAGTCGGGCCAGTACATCGACCTGGAGAGCG
The DNA here is from genome assembly GCA_046350215.1 of Gemmataceae bacterium. GTDB lineage: Bacteria > Planctomycetota > Planctomycetia > Gemmatales > Gemmataceae > JAXMAU01. The sequence continues at coordinate 882 of JAXMAU010000033.1, forward strand.
GGGCGCTGGCTGGTCCGCGTGTGCTCAACGCCACCGGGGCGAAGTTCGGCGCCACCGAGGGCACCGCGATCACTGGCGGCGCGATGACGCCGGCGCAGCTGAGTAACCTCGAACTCCAGCTGCACCACTACCCCGACGACAACGGCGTCGGGGTGATCATCGTCCGGTCCAACTACGTGACGGCGGACAACGGCAACGTGCTGATCGTCGGCTCCGACGCCGCCAACAACATCAGCGTCAACGCCACCGTGCCGACCGACGTCAAGGTGTCGCTCAACAGCGCCCTGGTCACCAACCCGCTCAGCCCGAGCGGCAAGTGGGACGTGAGCGGGGCCGGCAAGCGGATCATCGTGTTCGCCCTGGGCGGCGATGACTTCGTCCAGGTGACCGGCAACGTGATGTCGGAGCAGCGCGGCGGGGCGGGCAACGACTCGCTGCTCGGCGGCGGCGTCACCGACGTGCTCTACGGCGACGAGGGCAACGACACGCTGGTCGGCGGCAACGGCGACGACGTGCTGATCGGCGGGGCTGGCCGCGACAACCTGCAAGGCGGAGCCGGCGACGACCTGCTCATCGGCGGGTACATCAACCCGACGGTGGTGCAGAACTCCTACGGCTGGCTGGTGGCCAACCGGGGGGCGACGCTGGCCAGCCAGGCGGCGCTGGACGCGCTGGCCGCGTTCGTGGTGGACGGCAACACGGTGAACGACTACGACACGCTGTCGGGCGGACTGGGCGCCGACGGGTTCATCGCCCACTACGCACCGAGCGTCGGCCTGGGCGGCGGGCTGTTCGACCTGACGACCGACTTCAACGCGGCTCAGGACAAGCGGTCGCTGGTGTGAGGCGGCGGGCAAACGTCGTGAACGCCACCGGCCCCCGGAAGGCATGCCTTCCGGGGGCCGGGTGTTTGACGCCAATCGATCCCATCTTGCCGATTATGACAGGCTTGCCGATTATCCGGTCTTTACCCGGCGCGCCGGTGGCGGCATGATCAATCGTTGAAACGTTCGCTTTTCTCTTGATGAGACCTGACGATCCGCATAAAGTGAACAGAGTCAAGCTGGGCAAGATAAAACAGCGGTTTGCCGCGCCTCTGTCCGCCTGACAGATTGGTCCCCCCGGAACGTGGGGAGGAATCTCCCCATCCGTCGTACCAGGAGACTTCCGCCTCCCCGGAAGTCTACCACCGTCCGCATGGTGCGGAGTTGATTGCGTGCCAGGTTCGCCCCGGTAACGAGAACCCCCATCGGTGACAGGGATCCGCCCATCCCGTTCGTGCCGCCCGTCCAGGCGACCACCCACCTTTCTCCCGCGACCGTGCGGGGGAGGGGGTGTCGTCGTTTCCGGGCCTCGCGGCGTGCGAACAGGACGGAATTCCAGTCCAGTTCCCCAAGCGAGGTGAGTCATGTTGACCGCGTGGATGAAGCAGCTGCAGCGGAAGATCGCCGCCCGTCGAACGCACAAGGGCGCACCGTCGCTCCGGGACCGGACACGGCGTCCCCTGCGCGCGGAGGTGCTGGAAGACCGGAGCGTCCCGGCGGTGACGGTCGTCTCGCCCGGCAGCATGGCCAACTGGCAGTTCGTCGTCACCGATGTTTCGGGCGCGGCCGCCTCATTGAATCCGACCGCCGGGGGTGGTTTCTCCACCGGGCCGGGCAGCCCCCCGGCAGGCGTCGGCAGCGCGCATCTCTACACCGGCAACGGGACGTCCGGCGGCGATGGCTCCGCCCAGCTGCGCAACCTGGGTTACGACGGAACGCTTCTCAGCAATATCACCACGCTGTCCTACAGCACCTACGCAAGCAGTTGGAACGGGCAACAGCTCCCTTACCTGCAGCTGTACATCGATCTGGACGGCATCGCGGGTTGGGACGATCGGCTGTTTTATGAACCGGCCTATTCCCGCCCCAACACCGGATACCCAGGCTTGCCCGACCAGGGGCCGGTAGCGCTGAACACCTGGCAGACGTGGGACACCCTGACTGGCGGATGGTATTCGGAGAATGGGACTCCGGTGAACGGTTTGGGGAACAACGGCCCCGGATTCCCGAACGCCATCACCTTCGCCGAGTATGTGCTTGCCCACCCGGGCGCAAAAATCGTCAACCCGTCCTCCACCCTCGGTGGGGTGCGATTCACGACCGGCTTTGTTAGCCCGTCGGAGGTGATGGATACCAACATCGACAACGTCACCATCGGTGTGAGCGGGTCGCCGACCACCTATGATTTCGAGGCCGCTCCGCCCCCGTCGAACGTGTACGTGGACGACTCGTGGGCCAGCGGAGTCGATGTCGGGGAAGACCCGGACGGAGCGGGGCCGGCGACCGCCTTCGGGGTCGACGCCTTCGCCACCATCCAGGGAGGCGTCAACGCCGTCGCCGTCGGCGGTACGGTCAACGTCAGGGCGGGGACGTACAACGAGGAAGTCAGCGTACCCAAGACCGTCACCTTGCTCGGCGCCCAGGCCGGCGTGGACGCCCGGACCCGCGGCGTGGTGGCTGAGTCGGTGGTCGACGGCGTCGGCGCCTCGTTCTCGATCGGCGCCAGTGACGTGGTGATCGACGGCTTCACCCTCCAGGGACAGACCTTCTTCTATCCCGGCGCCGCCATCTGGATGCAGCCCGGCACCAGCGGCACCGAGGTCCGCAACAACATCATCCAGAACAACAGCACCGGCATCTTCGTCGCCAACAACAGCGCCAGCAATCAGACCGTCATCGAAAAGAATCTGTTCCGCGACAACACCAATTCTGGCCCGGCCGGTGGCCACGACATCTACGCCGACCAGTACACCGCCGGCGTCGGCATGCAGAACGTGCTGATCGACAGCAACACGTTCACCAACACCGGCATCGTCGTGGACAGCTGGGCGGTCGGCATGAGCAACACCGACGCCACGCCGTTTACCAACATCACCGTCTCCCGCAACACCATCACCAATCATGGCCGCGGGATGTACTTCTACAACACCGACAACTCGGCGGTGACCGACAACACCATCACGGGAGTAACCAATTACGCGGTCGGCTTCTTCAGTGATGACAACACCGTGTCCGTGACCGGTAACCGGATGGAGAATGGCAACCGCGGGGTCTGGATCGCGCAGGATTTTACCAACCCCAGCAGTGCCATCACCATCAACTACAACAGCCTGGTGAACAACACCACCTCCAGCGTACAGGTGGAGGCCGGCAGCTACACCGGCACCGTCAACGCCATGTTCAACTGGTGGGGCACCACGGACGCCACCGCCATCAACGCCTCGCCGATAATTGTCGGCACGCCGGTCGACTTCTCCCCGTACCTCGACAGCGGCACCGACACCTCGGTCAACCCCGGCTTCCAGCCCGACCTGAGCGTCCTTGACGTCACCGACCTCGGCGCCCAGGCCGTCGTCGCCGCCAACCACATTCAGGAAGGGATCGCCGTCATCGCCAGCGGCGGCACGCTGAAGGTGTTCACCGGGACGTACCCCAACGCCGTCGATGCCACGCCGCAGACGTTCACCCTGACGCCATTCAGCACCACCACCGCCGGCCAGGTCACGCTGAGCAGCGGCGGACTGACGCTCGACAGCGGCAACACGCTCAAGATCGACATCAACGGCACCAGCGCGACGGATTTCGACAGCTTCGCCATCACCGGCAACGTCGACCTCGGCGGCGCCACGCTCAACCTGATCTCGAGCGCGGCGTATCCGCTCGGAACGATCTTCGACATCATCGTGGTCAGTGGTGGTGGCAACACGCTGACCGGCACCTTCGCCGGGAAGCCCAACGCCTCGACGATCGTCGCTGGTGCAACGACGTTCCAGATCTTCTACAACCCCGGCTTCCAGGGCGTGCGGCTGGTGTCGCTCGGCGCGCCAACGGCGCCGTCGACCGTCTACGTCAACGAGGACTGGTCGGTGGTGGCCGAGGGGGCGACCGGCTTCAGCACCCAGTTCTCTGGCGAGATCAAGGGGGTGAACGCCTTCAGCGACATCGCCGACGCCCTGAGCAAGGTTGCCCCCGGCGGCACGGTGATCATCACCGGCACCGGCGCCAACGGGCCGGTCAACGCCAGCTATGGCGCCTTCACCGTCTCGGACGCGACCACGCAGCTCCGCTTCGTCGTCGACACCGATAACAACGAGGGCACCGTCACCCTGGGCGGCGCCGTCACCCTCGCCGCGACGACGAACTTCCAGCTGTTCGACGACGCCACCTACGACCCGGCCAACCTGACGCTGGCCGCCGCCGGCACGATCGACGGGGCGCAGGCGCTGACGGTCAGCGCGTCGACCACCGGCACCGGCGCCGTGCAGCTCGACGGCGTCATCGGCGGCACCACGCCGGTCAGCAGTCTGACCATCGGCACGACCAGCAACAAGGTCGCGTCGCTGACGGTCAACGAAGCCCACTCCGCCGGCGCGGTCAACCTCGCCGTCGCCGGGGCGATCACCGAGTCCGGAAGCGACTCTGGCGCCGACCTGACCGGCACCGCCTTTACCATCACCGCCAACGGCAGCGGCACGTCGGGCAACCGGCTGGAGATCGACGCCACCACGCTGCAGTTCACGTCTGCTGGCTTCGACGTGTACCTCGAAGACACCGCCGGCGGACTGCAGGTCAACGACTCGTCCGTCGGCGCCAGCAACACCATCGACCTGATCGTTACCGGCGGCAACCTGACCAGCGCCACCAGCCCGGCCGCCACGCGCGACCTGGGCGCCGGCGCCATCGTGCTGAGCGTGCCCGGCGGCACCATCGGCACCAGCACCGCACTGCCGCTGGAGATCAACGCGGTCAACAGCCTGACCGCGTCCACCGGCGGCGGCAATGCCTGGATCAGCGACCTTGCCGGCGACCTGCCCGTCGCCTCGGTCAACGTCGGCGCCGGTAACCTGACGCTCACCGTGCCGACCGGCGCGCTGATCGAGGCATCGCCCAGCGACGCGCTCGCCGACCTGGTGTCCGCCAACATGACGCTCACCGCCAACGGTATCGGCACGTCGACCGATCGGCTGGAGATCAACGCCACCGGCACGCTCAAGTTCACGTCCAGCGGCTACGACGTGTACCTCGAAGACACCGCCGGCGGCTTGCAGGTCAACGACTCGTCCGTCGGCACGAGCAACACCATCGACCTGCTCGTCACCGGCGGCAACCTGACCAGCGCCACCAGCCCGGCCGCCACGCGCGACACCGGAGCGCCCGGCATATCGTGCTGAGCGTGCCCGGCGGCACCATCGGCACCAGCGGCGACGCTGCCGCTGGAGATCAACGCGGTCAACAGCCTGACCACGTCCACCGGCGGCGGCAATGCCTGGATCAGCGATCTGTCCGGCGATCTGCCCGTCGCCACGGTCAACGTTGGCGCCGGCAATGCCGACCTCCGTGCCGCCGCGTCGATCACGGACACGAACGGAGCGGCCAATAACGTCACCGCCGGCGGCCTGTTCCACGGGCGTCCGCTGGCAGCGTCGACCTCGACATCACCGTCGACAGCGTCCAGGCGGTCGCTACCTCGACCATCAGCCTCGACACCGGCAAGGACGTCAACGTGGTGCAGACCGTCTCGCCCGGCAACGAGGGGCTGGACAACGGCACCAACGGCACCATCACCCTGGGCGAGTTCGGCGGCAGCTGGAAGTTCACCCTTACCAGCGGCAACGGCATCAGCGACGGGAGTGCGGTCGTGCTGTCGACCGACCTGACGCTCGGCGCGCTAACGAGACGATCGGCTCACTCACCGGCAGGGCGACCGAGACGGTCGACCTGGCCAGCTACGCGCTGACCACCGGCGGCAACAACGGCACCACCACCTTCGCCGGCTCGATCACCGGCACGGGCGGGCTGACCAAGCAAGGCAGCGGCATCTTCACCCTGTCGTCGACCAGCGGACTGAGCTACACCGGCCAGACGACGGTCAACGCCGCACGCTCAACCTGACCGGCACCCTGTCCGGCACCGGCAGCGATGTCGTCCTGGCGGGGACGGCACCAGCCTGACCGGCGGCACCACCGGCAAGCTGCTCGACCGCGGGGTGGTCGTCACCGGCACCGGCACGGCGATCAGCAACATGCTGCAGATCACCAACGTCGGCGGTATCGGTGTCACGGTGAACCCCTCGGCCAGCACCACGCTCTGCCAATCGGATCGAGAACAGCACCACCGGCATCAAGGTGGACAACGGCGTCATCAAGTTCAACGCCGGCAACGTCATCCTCGGTGGCACCACCGGACTATGCTGGTGACGGGGGCCAGCGCTTGACGTGCTGCCGATCACTGTCGGTGGCTCGGCGAGCGTCAGCGCGACACGGTGTTCGCCGGCCAGTCGGGCCAGTACATCGACCTGGAGAGCGGGGCGGCCTGGCTGGTCCGCGTGTGCTCAACGCCACCGGGGCGAAGTTCGGCGCCACCGAGGGCACCGCGATCACCGGCGGCGCGATGACGCCAGCGCTGAGTAACCTCGAACTCCAGCTGCACCACTACCCCGACGACAACGGGGTCGGGGTGATCATCATCCGGTCCAACTATGTGACGGCGGACAACGGCAACGTGCTGATCGTCGGCTCCGACGCCGCCAACAACATCAGCGTCAACGCCACCGTGCCGACCGACGTCAAGGTGTCGCTCAACAGCGCCCTGGTCACCAACCCGCTCAGCCCGACGGGCAAGTGGGACGTGAGCGGGGCCGGCAAGCGGATCATCGTGTTCGCCCTGGGCGGCGATGACTTCGTCCAGGTGACCGGCAACGTGATGTCGGAGCAGCGCGGCGGGGCGGGCAACGACTCGCTGCTCGGCGGCGGCGTCACCGACGTGCTCTACGGCGACGAGGGCAACGACACGCTGGTCGGCGGCAACGGCGACGACGTGCTGATCGGCGGGGCGGGCCGCGACAACCTGCAAGGGGGAGCCGGCGACGACCTGCTCATCGGCGGGTACATCAACCCGACCGCGGTGCAGAACTCCTACGGCTGGCTGGTGGCCAACCGGGCGGCGACGCTGGCGAGTCAGGCGGCGGCACGGACGCGGCTGGCCGCGTTCGTGGTGGACGGCAACACGGTGAACGACTACGACACGCTGTCGGGCGGACTACAGGCATACGACGGGTTCATCGCCCACTACGCACCGAGCGTCGGCCTGGGCGGCGGGCTGTTCGACCTGACCACCGACTTCAACGCGGCGCAGGACAAGCGGTCGCTGGTGTGAGGCGGCTGGCAAATGTTGTAAACGCACCCGGCCCCGGAAGGCATGCCTTCCGGGGCCGGGCGCTGTATGCCACCATTGTCAGGTCGATGCGCTCAGGCGGCAGCCATCGCCTGTTCCTGCATGCGGTGGTAGCAGTCGACCGGCATGTTCATCGCCAGCTTGAGCGCGCCCGACGGCAGCGGCGAAGACGGCGTCGTAGACCCTTGACGCCGCCCATCGCCGTATTCGCGCATCGCCTGCTCGATGACGCGGTCAGCCCCTTGAGCTGGCCGCCGCCGCCGAGGACGATGTTTTGCAGCATCCGCTGCTGGAACTCCGGGTCGAACCGGGCGATCCTCACGCAGCCCCTCGACGATCATCGGCGCGAATCGACCGGCAGGCGTCGCGGAGCAGGTCGGTCACATCCACCGGCGTCGGCCGCCCCTCGACCGGCAGGGTGACGATGGCCATCTCGTTGACGTCGTGGACGAAGCCGTACTTCTCCTTGATCTCCACTTGCCATGTTCAGGCTCACCTGCACCTTGGGCAGCTTGTCGGCCAGCGCGCCTTGTGGAAGCAGGCGTCGATGTAGTCGCCGCCGACGGGGATGGTGACCTGCTCGCACCTCCTCCTTCGGGAAGGTGCCGTACACCGGGCAGATGTCGATGGTGCCGGCAGCGATGTCGACCACCAGGGTGTCACTCAGCCGATTCATGCCATAGGCCGATCGAAAAGGCTCCGAGACGATCATCGCCGCCTCGAACGCCGTCGCCGCCGCCTCCAGCAGCACCTTCTTGTTGAGCACCGACGCCCGCGACGGGGCGCTGATCACCACGTAGACCGGCACCCCCTTGGGCGGCCGGGTCAGGGCGACGGCGTGTTCCACCAGCAGGCGGGCCGCTTCCTTGTGGCGGGCGACGTTGGCCGCTGGCACCCCGGCGGCGTCCGGGCTGTTGAACTTCAAGGCCGCCTTCTCGAACGGCCGCACCACCTCCAGCGCCAGCCGGTGCTCGACCAGATCCTTGCCGAAGACCACGTCGCGCCCGAGCATTGTCCGGGCGACCGGGTCCTTCGGCCAGCCGACCGCCGTCTGCGTCACGTCGCGGATGCCGGTCGACGAGGCGACGGAGGTCTTGAACGACCCGAGGTCCATGCCGATGAAAACTGCCTTGGCGTCCATAGTGCCTCCCTGCTAGATCTGGTCCGCGTGATTCGGAACAACCCACCCCACCGATTTGATCGGCCCCGCCGCGTCCTCACTCCGGAAGGCCGGCGTCACCGTCACCGTCGTCCGGCCCCAGCTCGTCCAGCTCCTGCCGCAGCTTCAGGTTCTCTTCGAAGACCTGCTGCAACACCGCCTGCTCCTGAGCGCGGAGGGCGTCCTGCTTCATCTGCTGCTCTTCCTCGTAGCTCGGCCCGAGGTCGAAGAACTCGCCGGTGAACGGATCCTCCTGCGGCGGCGCGTCGCCGGCCGGCGGCACGTCGAACGACATCGCCGTGAGCGAGTCGACTGGCGTCGTGTCCGTAGCGGCGGCCGGCGGCGGCGCCAGCGCGGCCCGCAACAGCGCCAGGTCGGGCATGGCGGTCCCGCCGGTGTTGACGATCTCCACCCGGAACTTCATCCCCGACCAGCGGACCATCAGGGCCAGCCCGGCGATCACCGCCAGCGGCCCGGTCACCACCGCTGTCAGCAGCGCTGGCTGCACCCACAACACCCGTCGCCCGTACCGGCGGCGGACGGGGCGGCCGGCGCCCGTGACCGCCGGCGCTGGGGCAGGGAGCATCGCTCGCCGGCGTGGTCCGCACGGCGGAGTCCGTCGCCCGGCCGACCGGCGACTCGGTCACCACTGCCAGGGCGTCGACCACCTGCCCGGTGGACGTGCCCACGCTGCTGGCGCACGCCTGGACGGTGTTCTCGCACCCTTGCAACACCTGGTGCCCCGCGTGCAGCAGCTGCCGGTGCCAGGTCTCCGCCTTCGCGGCGGACGCCACCGGACGTACCGGCGTGATCGGCGGCAGCTCCGGCTGAAACCGCAGCGGCGGCAGGTCGGTGACGCGCAGCGGCGGCAACGTCTCTCCGGTGAGCACTGCCCGGGCGGCTCCTCGACACGCGAAGCACCGGCCGGAGCAGCATCGGCCCGGCTGCGTCGGAGCCGGCGCAGCGGGTGCGGCGGCGGGCGCCTCCGGCGTGACTCGTTGATTGCCGCGCCACTGCTCGACCCCCGGCGGCTGACCGCGGGTCAAACACGGGGCCGCGAGGATGACCCCCGCCGCGATCCACCCAAAGGCCACATGGCCCTTCCAGGCGAACCGCACACTCTGGGCGGATTGGGCTGCCATACCGGGGTCCCCTCCCTCCTGTGCTCGACGATGCGCCGCTGGTCGGCGGATCGTGTGGACACCTCCGCCACTCTTTTCGGCAATCCTTTCAACCGGCCTTCACCGAATTTTCGACACGACCGGCGTAACCGCTACCCTCGACCGCCGGTAGCCCGCCGATCGGACGTCGCGAACCGGCCGAACTGGAGTGAAACCGGGCGGAATCGTCCGCCGGATGGGCGCCATGGGAGGGAGGTACGGTCGGTGGCGGGTTGGCGAGTTGTTCCTGATCGGCCCGAGGTCGAGGCTGGCGCTCAACTAGGGAAGGTAGCGAAGCACCGCCGCAGCGACCGCGCACGGTTGCTCGCCCGCCGGTTGCAGCGGTCGCTCCCTGTGGCATCTCCTCTGTGCCGAACCGGTGCTCTTCGTCGCCTCCGGAGCTTGCCGCCGCGCGCCGCTGACGCGCGTTGGAGGCCACACCATTTCCAGGGACGTGAGGACGCCACCATGCGCACGCTTACTCGCTGGTGGCACGACGACCACGGCGGCGTGATCGCCACCGAATACCTGTTCGTCGTCACCATCCTGGTCATCGGCGTGATCGTCGGCCTGACCAACCTGCGTTCGGCGGCACGAACGCCGAGTTGACCGAGCTGGGGAACGCCATCCTCGCGACCAGCCAGGGCTTCAGCATCCAGGGCGTGACCGGGCCGAATGCCAGCACCGACGGCAGCGAGGCGTTCGACGCCGGCCTGCTGCCGGCATCGACGCCCAATCCGCCGCTGGCCCCGTCGCTCATCGACGTGCCGGTCAACTGAGCGCTGTCGGCACACCGGAAACCACGACGCCGCGCTTCAGGTTGAGCGCGGCGTCGAGGAGTGGTTTTCGTGGCATCCCAAAGGCTGGGAAACGGCCGACCGATCAGATCGAGACGTACATCAGCCAGTCGATCGGCGTGTTTGTGTTAAACGTGTTGCTGCCGCCCTTGGCCATGTACAGCGACATGCGGCCCAGCAGGTTGGTCAGGCTGGCACCGGCGTTCAGGTTGAACACGTTGATGCCGTCTGGTAGACGATCGACACCGTCCGCCCGTTGACGATGGCCGCGTAATCGATCCGGTTGGCATTGCTCTTGCCGAGCGAGATGGTCAGGTTGCCGTTGATCGTGCCGGCAGCCAGGTCGACCTGGTTGCCGTTGACCGCGGAGGAAGCAGTGCCCATCGTCACCGACATGTCGCCGCCGACGAACGCGGATACGCCAAGGTGAAGCCTGTGCCCCCGCTCCCGTATTGCCCAGGTTGATGGTCACGCCCCGGTTGACCGTGCCGGCGAGGGTGACCTGCGTCCCGCCCGCTCCGCCGATGGCTGATAGGTAGCCCTGTACCACGGTGGCGGCATCAATTGTGGCGAGCTGCGACGCCGGCCCGGTATTGCCGCCCAGGTTCACCGTCGGGTTGCCGCCCACCGTCACCGTCGAGATGGTAGCGGTATCAAACCCGCTCGTCCCAGTGATATTCAGCGATCCGGTAGCGTTTGCATTCGCCACCGTATACGAGGCGTCGGGGACGGGGCGTAGCCGGAGTTGTTGATCGTCACCGACCCCAGCACATCCAGGCTGCCCAGGATCACCTGATTGGCCCGGGAGATGGTCAGGTTGCCGAGAATGTCGGTCGCAGGGCCCGCGCGTTGTCGGTAACCGGACCGTGTTCGCACTGGTCCCGGCATTGATCGACAGGTTGCCGTTGAGCGAGTTGGCAGTCAGGTCGACGAACACGGAATTCCCGGTGGCCGACGCTCCCAGGTTGACGGACACCGAGTTGACGTTGCTGAACGTCACCCCCCGGGCCGACGTCCAGAACGGTCAACTGGCCAGGCGTGGCAGTCGTGCTCAGGGACGGCACCCGTGGTCAGCGTGCCGCTGATGTTCAGCAGCGTGCCGGTCTGGATGACATTGATGGCGGGGGCTAAACGATCCTCGAGTGACTCCAGCCGAGGATTCGCGCGCCGTGGTCAGTTTCATGGCTGCTCCGTCTGGTAGGGAGGAGAGATTCGGGCGACTGCATGGCGCACAGCCGGGATGGAGTTTAGGTATCAAATCGGCACTTACCAATATACACGTCCCGGCCATCACTCCAAGCACAATCCTTAAAGTGGCTTCGCGAAGCTGGAGAGTTGGTGCAGGTTATAGGGTTTGTGCCGAACGTGCCGATTATTCGGATTATACCGGCGACACCAGTAACCGGATACTCTCCCATCGCGGATGGCATACCCATCAGGCCCTGCCGCATGATTTCGGCAGGGCCTGCGGCCTTCAACGGTGGACCGTCCGTCCGAGTCGGGCTCAGAACGAGAACCGATACAGGGACAGCGGGAAGTCGACCGTGCCGGTCACCTTGTTGGTGCCCAGACCGCCGATCAGGGTGGCCGACACCAGGCTGGCGCGCCCGCCGAGGAAGTTGACCTGGTTGTCCGTCGCATTTGCCGAGCGACACGGTCAAACGGGCCGCCGAGGGCAACGATGGCGGCGATGTTGATCTGCTTGCTGCCGTTGCCACCGACGATGGTGAGCTGGGTCCCGTTGAAGGTAGCCCCGGGCCCAGGGTCCTGGTTGGTGGTGGCAGCGACGGTGTTGGCGGCAAGGCGGACCGTGGCGAACCCGTTGACCGTCCTTCCAGGTTCACGTTGCTGGAGCCGGTGCCGCTAACATCACCCATCACCACCGACAGGTTGCCCACCGAGGCGGTAGCGGCCAAGTGGACTGGGAGTTGGTAACCGCCGAGGTGGCCTTGGTCGAAACCGTCGCCGTGCCGAGGACGGTGGTCCCGGCCTGGGCATCGAGTACGTTGATATTCGGCAGAGTACATTGCCGTTCACCGTCAGGTTGCTCAGGTTCACGCCCTTGGTGTGGGCCGCGGTGCCGCCCGTCAGGTTCACCGCCAGGTTGCCAAACACGGTGGTGGCGGAGGCGGAGGTCAGGTCGGCCAGCGTCGTGGTCGTTGAGTTCATTGACCGTCAGGTTGCCGAGATGTTCGACGCCCCAGACGCATCCATGGCGAAATCAACCTGGGTCGCCCCGGCCGCCCGGCCGAGAGTGATGCTGACGTTGCCGGTCAGCGTGCCGTTCAGGTTCGAGTTACCGGCGAAGGCGGCTGCCTGGGTCGTCTTGGCGTTGACCGTGATGTTGCCAAACACGTTGTTGATGACCAGCGACCCGAGGGCATTGTCCGACAGCGTGATCTGGTTCGCCCCCGACTGGATGACGTTGAAGATCGTGCCGCTGGTGTTGAGCGTGACGTTCAGGTTGCCGTTGGCGTCCGGCAGCGTGCCGGACAACACCGAAGATGGCCGGCTTGCGTGCGGTCCTCGAGCGTCTCCATCCACAGCCGCGCGGTTCTTGAAGAGCCCTTCATCGCCGAAACCTCCCGTTGAAGATCTGACAAGTACGAAAAACACCCTTGAATGTGGCTCCCCCACGACCGCGGCCCGCTGACGGGGTTGGACGATCGCCGGGCGTGCCCTGCCAGTGCGGCATCTTACGTGTGCCTTCTCGATCCGGAGGCCGTTCCCTCGCCCCCGCGGGGGCTAAACGGTCCTCGAGTGACTCCAGCCGAGGATTCGCGCGCGTGGTCAGTTTCATGGCTGCTCCGTCTGGTAGGGGAGGAGAGATTCGGGCGACTGCATAGCGCAGCCGGGATGGAGTTCAGGTATCAAATCGGCACTTACCAATATACACGTCCCGGCCATCACTCCAAGCACAATCCTTAAAGTGGCTTCGCGAAGCTGGAGAGTTGGTGCAGGTTATAGGGTTTGTGCCGAACGTGCCGATTATTCGGATTATGCCGGCGACACCAGTAACCGGATACTCTCCCATCGCGGATGGCATAAATGCCATCAGGCCCTGCCGCATGATTTCGGCAGGGCCTGCGGCCTTCAACGGTGGACCGTCCGTCCGAGTCGGGCTCAGAACGAGAACCGATACAGGGACAGCGGGAAGTCGACCGTGCCGGTCACCTTGTTGGTGCCCAGACCGCCGATCAGGGTGGCCGACACCAGGCTGGCGCCGCCGAGGAAGTTGACCTGGTTGTCCGTCGCATTGCCGAGCGACACGGTCAAACGGGCCGCCGGGGCAACGATGGCGCCGATGTTGATCTGCTTGCTGCCGTTGCCACCGACGATGGTGAGCTGGGTCCCGTTGAAGGTGGCCCCGGAGCCCAGGTTCACCTGGTTGGTGGTGGCAGCGCCGGTGTTGGCGCCAAGACGGACCGTGGCGAACCCGTTGACCGTCCCTTCCAGGTTCACGTTGCTGGAGCCGGTGCCGCTAACATCGCCCATCACCACCGACAGGTTGCCCACCGAGGCGGTAGCGGCCAAGTGGACCAGGTTGGTAACCGCCGAGGTGGCCTTGGTCGAAACCGTCGCCGTGCCCAGGATGGTGGTCGCGGCCTGGGCATCGAGTACGTTGATATTCGGCAGGTTCACATTGCCGTTCACCGTCAGGTTGCTCAGGTTCACGCCCTTGGTGTGGGCCACGGTGCCGCCCGTCAGGTTCACCGCCAGGTTGCCAAACACGGTGGTGGCGGAGGCGGGGGTCAGGTCGGCCAGCGTCGTGGTCGGTGAGTTCACATTGACCGTCAGGTTGCCGAGGATATTCGACGCCCCAGACGCATCCATGGCGAAATCAACCTGGGTCGCCCCGGCCGCCCGGCCGAGAGTGATGCTGACGTTGCCGGTCAGCGTGCCGTTCAGGTTCAGGTTACCGGCGAAGGCGGCTGCCTGGGTCGTCTTGGCGTTGACCGTGATGTTGCCAAACACGTTGTTGATGACCAGCGACCCGAGGGCATTGTCCGACAGCGTGATCTGATTCGCCCCCGACTGGATGACGTTGAAGATCGTGCCGCTGGTGTTGAGCGTGACGTTCAGGTTGCCGTTGGCGTCCGGCAGCGTGCCGGACAGCACCGAGATGGCCGGCGCGGTGCGGTCCTCGAGCGTCTCCATCCACAGCCGCGCGCGGTTCTTGAGAAGAGCCTTCATCGCCGAAACCTCCCCGTTGAAGATCTGACAAGTACGAAAAACACCCTTGAATGTGGCTCCCCCACGACCGCGGCCCGCTGACGGGGTTGGACGATCGCCGGGCGTGCCCTGCCAGTGCGGCATCTTACGTGTGCCTTCTCGATCCGGAGGCCGTTCCCTCGCCCCCGCGGCAGCGGCATGGTGATCCCGAGATCCTGACCGTCTCGTTGGCGTGGCTGAGTCTTACCGAGTTTGGGATCCGTGCCGTCTGACTCACTAACCGTGATAAGCTAGATGGTCTGGGCAAACCAGTCAAGCAGGTTTTCCCGTGGTTCCGTGCCGGAAACGGTCAAGTTAATCAGGATATTTGTATTCTACCGATTGTGCCGGATGTGCCGATAGCGCGAATTGTGCCGAATGTGCCGAATCGTGCTGGACTTGGTGTCGGGGCGACCCTGCCCCCCCCTCGGGCGAGGAGGGGAGGCAGACCCCCGTCTACTTCGCCGCGGCCGGGCGAGTGGGACGCAGCGGCGACGGCGTCAGCCGCGGCGCGGCTGGAGCAGCCTCCGCCGCCGGCTCCGGGGCGACGACCGTCGGGTCGTCCGTCTCTGTCGTCGCCCGCCGCGCCGGGTTGGTCTTTTCCACCTGCGTGCGCGAATTGCGCACCAGGTTGTTCATCTGATCGCGGCGGTACTTCCAGAACTCGATGTACACCGGCCCGACCAGCAGGATGGCGGACGCGATCCACAGGCAGAAGACCGACGGGAACAGCATCCAGAAGTTCGAGCGGTTGGCCTGGGCCTCCGCCTTCTGACGCAGGTGGATTCGCTGGCTGTCGGCGACTTCCAGCAGGGTGTTCACCATGTCGGTGCCCAGCTTGTCGGACTGGACCAGCAGCATGGCCAGCGTCCGCACCTCGGGCACGTCGAGCCGGTCGGCCCACTGCAGCAGCGCCTGTTCCAGACTGGCCATGCGCGCCTGCTGCTGGACGATCTGCAGCTCGGTCGACAGGTCGGGGTACGGCCCGGCCAGCTCGCGGCTGGTCTGCTCCAGGCTGCCGAGCAGGTTCTGCCCGGCGGTCAGGCACAGGCCGAGGATGTCCATCGCCACCGGCAGGGCGCGCACCAGCCGGCGGGCGCGGGCCGTCGCCAGTCCGTTGAGCACCAGCCGCGGCAAGCTGAATCCGAGGCCGGACACCAGCAGCCCGCCGATCAGTACGGCGGCGACTCGTCCGGCCGGCACCAGCAGGGCGAGCAGCCCGGTGGCGATCAGCGGGCCGAGGAACAGCACCGCCCGGAACGCCAGGTATTCCGTCAACGCTCCGGGGCGGTAGAACCCGGCCGTCCACAGGTGCTGCTGCAGCTCCTTCCGGGTGCCCGACATGGCCGGCAGGGCGGCCGCCAGGCCGGGGGCCAGCGGATCCGTCGGCGGCAGGTCGCGCCGCGCCGGCGGGGCCGCGCGCATCGCCAGCACTCCGCGGGCCAGGGCGTAGCCGCCCGCCGCGCCTGCCAGAGAGATGCCGATCATCGCCTGGGATGGGTTCATGGTTCCGATCCTCCCGCGGCCGGCCGGCCGACCTCAGTAGTCCACCCGCAACAGCCACAGCAGCCACGCCACCCCGACCACCTCCAGGGTGGCCGACACCAGCAGCGCCGACGTCCCCTGCGGGGTTTCCAGCATGCGGGTCAGGTAATCCGGGTACATGAAGTAGTACAGCACGGCGAACGTCGGCGCCGCCGCGGCCAGGGCGAACCCGCTCAGCCGGCCCAGCGCGGTGACCGCCGCCACCTGGCCGCGGAACTGGTTCCGCGACCGCACGGTGGTCGCCAGGCGGTCGACCAGCAGCGCCAGGTTGCCACCGGTCTGCCGGTGCAGCACCACCAGCGACACCAGCAGGTCGAAGTCAGCCAGCCCGAGCCTGCTGGCCGTCATGCGAAACGCCGCCGGCACCGTCAGCCCCAGCTGCAGGTGCTCGGCGCAGCGCTTGAACTCCGCCGCCAGCGGCTGCTGGCCGCGCACCGCGATCAGCGCCACCGATTGATCGACCGTCAGGCCGGCTCGCAGCGACCGGGCCAGCAGGTGCAGCGTGTCCGGCAGCTGCTCCTGCACCTGCCCCCGCCACACCCGGTGCATCACCAGGAAATACACCAGCACCGGCGCCATCGAGGCGAACCCGGCCGTCACCGCCCAGCCCACGTCCTCGCGCCACAGGTACACCCCGCCGCCGACCAGCGCCGCCGCCAGCAGCAGGTAGCCCGTCGCCTGCGCCACCGACAGCTCCAGCGAGCTGCGGCCGACCAGGCGCTGAAACCCCCGGTCCAGCCGGTCGCCCAGCGTACGCGGCGCCTCCAGGGTAGCCAGGTGATCGGCCAGCCTGTCGGCGACCAGCGGGTCCTTCTTGCGCCTCAGCCACCGCCACACCGCCTCTCCGATGGCGCGGACCAGCAGGAAGGCGACGAACACCGCCAGGGCAGCGGCCGAGAGTACGACGGCGGATAGCAGCAGTGGATTCATGACCGGCCCTCCTGAAGAGCGTCAGGGCCGGCCAGCACGCGAGCGGCGAACAGCTCCGGCGGCAAGTCGACGCCGGACGTGTGCAGCCGCTCGAGGATGTCCGGCACCTCGCCGGTGGCGTGGAACTCGCCGACCGCCCGCCCGTTCAGCACGCCAGTCTGGCGGAACACGAACAGGTCGTGGACCCGGTAGCGGCGCGATTTGCGGACAGAGCGGATCTCGGAAATCCGCATCACCTTGCGCGCCCCGCCCTTGAGCCGGCTGACGTGGACCAGCAGACGGACGGCGCTGGCCACGTAGTTGCGGATGACCGGCAGAGGCATCTCGAAGCCGGCCATCGAGATCATCATCTCCAGCCGGGACAGGGCGTCGCGCGTGTCGTTGGCGTGGATGGTGGTGAGCGAGCCTTCGTGGCCGGTATTCATGGCTTGCAGCATGTCGAGCGCTTCCGGCCCGCGGACCTCACCGATGATGATCCGGTCCGGCCGCATGCGGAGGCTGTTGCGCACCAGGTCGCGCTGGGTGATCTCGCCCACCCCTTCCAGGTTGGGCAGCCGCGTCTCCAGGCGCACCACGTGCGGCTGCTGCAGCTGCAGTTCGGCGGCGTCCTCGATCGACACCAGCCGCTCGTCGGCCGGGATGTGCCGGGACAGCACGTTGAGCAGCGTCGTCTTGCCGGCGCCGGTGCCGCCGGAGATGAGCAGGTTGACCCGCGCCTGAACGGCGGCCCGCAGCAGCTCGCGCATCTCCGGGGTGAGGGTGGCGTTGCCGAGCAGGTCCTCTTCGCGGAGGCGGACGCCGAAGCGGCGAATCGACAGCATCGCCCCTTCCAGCGCCAGGGGCGGCAGGATGGCGTTGACGCGCGAGCCGTCGGGCAAGCGGGCGTCGACCATCGGCGACGCCTCGTCGACGCGCCGGCCCACGCGAGCAGCGATCCGCTGGATGATCTGGGTCAGGTGGGCGTTGTCGGCGAACACCACTCCGGTCGGCTCCAGCCGGCCGAAGCGCTCCACGTAGACGTTGCCCGGCCCGTTCACCAGGATGTCGCTGATGGTCGGGTCTTTCATGAACTGTTCGAGCGGCCCCAGGCCGAACACCTCGGCGAGCACCTCCTCGATCAGCTGCTCGCGGTCGCGCTCGGCCAGCCGGTCGGGGGTGTTGCGGGCCAGCTGGGCAGCCAGCGCCTTCACCTCGCGGTGTAGCCGCTCGTCGGTCCACTGGGTCAGTCCGGAGATGTCGATCACGCCGACGATCTGCCGGTGGATGTCGGCCTTGAGCTGCTGGAACCGTTGCGGCGGCAAGGCGGTGACGGCTTGCGCGCCGGGCTTGGTCGATCTCATCGGGCACCTCCTCGGGGGCGGCCGGCGTCACCGGGCCAGACGGAGCCGGGCCAGGTATGGACTCGGAATGAACGATGCGGGGGAGCGGTGAGCGGGGTCGGTCAGCGCCTGCGGGACGGCCAGCTGGGCCGGCTGCAGACGGATCCGCAACGGGCCGCCGGCCGGCACCTCGACCCGCACCACGCGGGCGGCCACGAACCCGGTGACGACGGCCGTCTCGGTCAGGGCGTCGAACTCGCGGACCAGCGGCCAGACGCGCGGCCGGCCGCCGAGCAGCTGCTCCAGCCGGCCGCGAAGGGCGGCCAACTCGCCGGACCCGTCGGCCGGGCCGACCGCCGTCCCCGGCAGCTGCAGCCGGTTGGAGGCATCGAGCGTGATATTCCCGCCGGTGGCGGCCAGGTCGTCGCGAGTCACGCCGGCGGTGATCTGGGTCGTGGTCGTCCCGGAGCCGACGGTGAGCAGGTACGCCGTGCTCAGCGCCGGATCGCCGCCGGGCGCCAGTTGTAGCTCGACGTCGATCTCGGGTATGCCGTCTCCGCCGGCGGTCACGGCGCCGGTCGCCGGGTCGACAGTCCAGTCGTCCGGGCCGAGCCGGTCGCGCACCTCGTGTTCCCACGAGCCAGCGCCGGCCGACAGGTCCGACTTCACCCCGATCGGCACCAGCGGCGCCGGGGCGGTCACTCCCGGACGGAAGCCGTACACGTCGCGGTCGAGCCGGGCGACCGTGACGGCTTGCACGTCCTGGGTCGGGCGGAGCACCAGGGCGCCCAGCAGCAGCGGCACGGCGGTGCCCCGACTGCGGAGGCGGCGCGCGGTGACTGCCACGGCAGAGAGCGTTTCGAGCGACCACGAGGCGGGGTCGGACGGGTCGACGGGAGTGAGCAAGGAGGCCGCCGGGTCGACGGCGCCGAAGGCGACGTCGGCACCGAGCAACGGGTCGGTCTGGAGGACGAGGGGACGGCCAAGGACCGGGTTGGCGGCGGCATACTCGACCGCTCGCGCGGCGGCGGCGGTGGGCAGAGCAGCGACGCCGGTCCGCGGCGAGCGGAGCCACTCGTCGGACACCAGCTCGCCGGCCGCGGCGAGCGCCGCGGCGTCGGCCGAGCCGCGTAGCTCCTCGTAGGCAGTGCCGAGCCAGGCGGCGTTGACCCCGACCGCCATCGCCGCCAGCAGGGTGAGCAGCACCACCAGCAGCCAGACGCTGACGGCGGCAGGCCGGCGGCGGGACCGGGCGGTGAAGCCGCGGCGATCAGGCGTCCCGGGGGTGAAGCGGTTCATGGGCCGAATCCCTGGCGGTCACGAATCGGGGCGACAGGGCGTGCGTCTTCCTGACAGGCACGCCGGGAGCGAGGGCGAGGGCGAGGACGCCGCCCCGGCCAGCGGCCGGGGCGGCACGCGGTCAGCGCTTCTGCGTCTTCGCCGCCTTATCCTTGCAGGTCTTGCACTCGGGCGGGTTGAAGCTCAGGTTGCTGTTCGTCCGGCGGGCCGCCGCGCGAGCGACCGGCTGATCGTCGGCCGACACGTACGTCCCCTCGCCGCTAAACCGCAGGGTGCTCTTGCGCCGCAGCCCGTTGAACGTCTCGACGGCGTGGTCGGAGACGGGGGGAGCAGGCGTTTGCAGCTCGAAGATGCGCGCCAGGTCGGCGGTGCCGATGGCGTACTCGCCGCGGCTGACGCCGTCGACGCGGGACTCCTCGTTCTGGTAGTCGCCCTGCAACTTGACGTCGACGAACGACACCGGCAGCACGGCGGCGACCGAGCCGTTGTTGAACAGCTTGCCGCGTTTCTCCTCCAGTTCCCGCTGTTCGACGGCCGACACCGGCGACAGGGTGAGGGTGCCGCGGGCGCGAGCGTACTCAATCAGCCCGGCACGGTACGGGTTGGCCTCCACGGTGAACTGCACCGGCTTGCCTTCCGGCAGCGCGGAGAACACGTTCCACAGCGCGTTGCGCTTGGCGATCACCCGCAGCCGGTGAGCGATGGCGGCGGTCTTGGTGACCTCCTTGTCCTTGCTGTCGTCCGAGCTGACGGCGGTGGTCAGGTACACATCCACCCACTCGCCGACCTGGATCAGCCCGCCGGCCGACTGGTCCTTGGGCACGCTCAGGTTGACCGCGCGCATGTTGGGCAGCAGCCGCAGGTGCAGCGGGTCCGGCTTGACCATTTCCTGAAGGTCTTCGCGGAGGATCGGGGTGTCAGCCTCGATCGCCCGCTTGGTCACCCGCATGGCAGCCGCCTGCGGGACGGCCGGCAGGTACTTCTTCTTGTTGGCGTCGTATTGCTCCAGCTCGTCGACGCGCAGGGCGCGAAGCTTGACGTGCGACGCCTCGATCATGTCGCCGGGGAACAGGTTCCGGCCGGCGACCAGCACTTGCACCTCCTTGCGGGGCGGGTCGGCCTTGCCGATCAACCCGGTCATCCGGGCACCAACCAGGGCGGCAAGCCCCGTCAGCAAGGCCAGCGTGAGGGCGAACAGGGTACTGGCTCTCATGTGAACGACTCCCAGATGCGACTTCTTCCGTGAAGGGACGTCACTCCTTGCGAAGTACCGTCCGAGCGACAAGTGACTCGTTGCGAATACTCAGTCCAATGAACACCAGCAGGTCGGGCACCACCGTTCGAGCGGGCAGCTGCACCGCCACGGCCACCGAGTCGCCGGGGGGGACGGGCTGGCCGGACGGGTCGGTGATCTGAACCGCCAGCTCGGCGGACGCAAAGCGAGCGTCGCCGAGCACCCGCCGGACGACCGCCTCGACCTCGTCGACGGCGGCCCCGGTGGCGGCGGCGCGCGCTCCTTCCCGGCTGGCCAGCACCACCTGCTGCTGGGCGGCCAGCCAGAGCGAGAACTCGACCGTCCCCAGCAGCACCGTCAGCAGCACGGGCAGGACGAACAGCAGCTCCAGGGTCAGACCGCCGCGGCGGCCTCGACGGCTGAATTTAGCGCGCATCGCTTCGCACCTCCGCCGCCGGGTGCGGCCTCTCGGCGCGCAAGCCGAGGTCGACGCGGAACGCCCACACCACCACCAGCACCGTGGCCAGGGTGGCAACGAGCGAGTAACGAATTACTACTCGTGACGGATCGCGAAATCGGCTGACGGGGCGAGCGACACTGGGCATGGCCCCGGCCGCGCGTTTCCCCCGGAGCAACCGGCCGGCCACCACCACGAAGAAAACCAGCCAGAGGAAGAACAGCGACACGGCCACGGCGGCGAACACGAGTTTGGGGCCAATCCAGGCACCCAGGGCGGCGACCAGTTTCACGTCCCCTCCGCCACAGATACCGCCCGCCCACAGGGCGAAGAACAGGGCAAACCCGAGGGCGAACCCGGCCAGACCAAACAGCAGCCCGTCGACGGCGCCGACCGCCGGCCCGGACGCCCCCAACATCCAGACCGCCCCGCCGTGACCGCCCAGCCACGCCCCGCGCAGGAGACTGGCCAGCAGCCCCAGCCCGAGGAGCGGCAGGGTGAGCCACTTGGGCACGGTCATCCACCGCTGATCGGTGTAGCTGGCCACCCCGAGGAGCGGCACGAGTACCGCCAGGAATAGCCAGCCACTCAGCGGATCAGGGAAGTAGGACATGATCGGCCCTCCCGCGGCCTCGCCGGGTTCCGTCCCGTTCACGACCGTTATCGGAAACCGCTTGCGCCGCGCCGGCATGTAAAGCCGCGGGCAAAAAAAAAGTCCGGATCGGGAGGCGGCGCCTCCAACCCGGACGGTGTTCCTGACCCGAACGGCCACTCGACCTGGGGGGCTGGGCAAGGGATTACACCGGCGACCGATGCTCAGATATCCCTTGCCACAGAGGCGGGCGGGTTAACCGCATGGCATTCCCGCCCGACTCACCTCCCTCTCGGTACAGCTCGGAGCATTCCTGAGTCCATCCACCTGACACCCTCACGCGGGTTGGAAGATCCTAAGAACTAGGCATCCACCAGATCCAGTCCCGACCTCTTTGCCGCATCCACTCACTGCGACCCGGGTGCGCTCCTGCCAATCGAGGGTCCGGCGACCAGGACCCGGCTTAGTTGCACGGGATCGCCTCGATCACCGACGGGATCTGGTTCGGGGTGCAGGTCGGGTCGGGCAGCAGGCCAGGAACGTCGATCGCCTCGGACCCCTGGACCTCCGAGCAGCAGCCAATCACGCCGTTGATGCGATAGCCCTGGCTGAGAGCCAGAATCGCGTTGCCCAGCTCGGTCAATTCGCTGTTCACCGCGTCCCGAACCCCGGCGAGGCCGACAATGATGCCGATGATCAGGATGGTCGCGACGAACAGGAATTCGATCGCGATCAGAGCGCCGTCATCGTCATTCCACAACTGCTGAGCGAGCTTGTTCACCATGGCAATCCGACTCCTCCCATGAGAGTTAATCCCCCAGCGTCGTCAACCGTTTTCGCTACACCGCGAAACACGGAATTGAGACACTGCGGATCAGCCAAAGAGATCAGGATCTGCCATGAAAGACTAAAGAATCTGCCCCCCCCTTAGCAAGCATTCGACCTCCATTATGCAACTCGCGCAGCCACCGCAGCCACCCCAATCAGCGTAATCGTTACAAGCCATACCATCGTTATAACCCCCACCGTTGAGGCAAGCCCTTTTGCGAGGTAACGTATCCTCTGCAGAGAGGAAATGCCCGGCAGTGACCTGCTACGAACGTCCGCATCAATCTGCAGCTGCTCCCGAAGTGTCTTCAATCGCCGTGACCTGTTCCCAACTCCTCTGGGCGGCGGATCGCGCCGGGGTTATTGTACCTGAACGACTTGCGACCAGCGTGCTCGCCAGGCACGGTTCGGGTCAACCACAAGGGACGAATCTCATGCTCGACATCTTCCTGGGCGGGGCGCGGCGGCGGTGTGACGGGGTGTCGCGGCGCGACTTCCTGCGGGTCGGCGCCGTCGGCGGGCTGACGCTGCCGACGCTGCTCCGCGCCGGCGCATCGGCGTCGCGGGCGCGGGCGAAGTCGGTCATCCTGGTGTTCCTCGGCGGGGGGCTGTCACACCACGACAGCTTCGACCCCAAGCCGGACGCCCCGGCCGAGATTCGCGGCAAGTATTCGTCCATCGACACCAGCGTACCCGGCCTGCGTGTCACCGAGATGCTACCGCGGATGGCGCGGACGATGCACAAGGTGGCGCTGGTCCGCTCGGGGGCGCACAACAACGACCACCACGAGACGGCGACCAACTGGGTGCTGTCCGGCCGGTTCGGCACGCCGTTCGGCGATTACCCGGCGATGGGCGCGGTGGTGGCGCATCAGCTCGGCTTCTCCGGCGAGCTACCGCCCTATGTCGCGGTGCCGCGGAACCCGTCATTCACCTGGGAGCTGGGCAAGAGCGCGTTCCTCGGCGGGCGGTACGAGTCGTTCAAGACCGGCGACCCGAACGCGGCCGGGTTCCGCGTGCAGGACGTGGCGCCGGCGGAGACGCTGACGGCGACGCGGACGGTGCGGCGCGCTCCCTGCTGGCGGCGGTCGACGACCTGGCCCGGCAGGTGGAGGGCAACGACCAGATCGCCACCTACGACGAGTTCCGCCAGCGCGCGGCAACGCTGCTGCTGTCGTCGCAGGCCTTCGCCGCCTTCGCCATCGACCAGGAGAGCGACCGCCTCCGCGACCGCTACGGCCGCCACACCTTCGGCCAGTCGTGCCTGCTGGCGCGCCGGCTGGTCGAGCGGGGAGTGCGGTTCGTCACCGTCAACTTTGGCGGCTGGGACCATCACTCGAAGATCTGGGACGGCCTGAAGCGCGGCTGCCGGAGCTGGACACCGGCTTTTCGGCGCCGATCGAGGACATGGACGCGCGCGGTCTGCTGCGTGACACCCTGGTCGTGTGCCTGGGCGAGTTCGGCCGCACGCCGAAGATCAACAAGGACGTCGGCCGCGACCACTGGGGGCCGGCGGCGTCGCTGCTGTTCGCCGGCGCCGGCGTGAAGGCGGGCCTGGTGCTCGGCGCCACCGACAAACAGGGCGCTACGTCACGCGCCGCCCGGTCGCGCCGGCCGACGTGGCCTGCACGATCTACGACGCACTGGGCATCGACCCGCGCACACCGCTGTACACTCCCGATGGCCGGCCGGTCGAGATCCTCGACAAGGGCGACCCCGTCCGCGACCTGTTCGCCTGAGCCTTGGTCGAACTTTGTGGTTCCCGTTGGTGCTTGTCTCTTCCGGATCGGCCAGTCGCACTCTAGGATAGAGGTACTGCCCGATTGATCCTGCCGGAAGCGACCCGCCATGCGATCCCCCACCTTGCCGACCGCGTTGTCGTTCGTTCTGCTCGCGCGCTGGCGGCCGCCAGCGGCTGAACCCGGCGGACGTCGAGTTCTTCGAGAAACACGTCCGGCCCGTGCTGATCGAGAAATGCGTCTCCTGCCACGGCGGAAGGCGCAGCGGGGCGGGCTGCGGCTCGACTCGCGCGCGGCGACGCTGAAGGGCGGCGACGGCGGGCCGGCGGTGGTGCCGGGGCAGCCGGACAAAAGCCCGCTCGTCCGCGCCGTCCGCCGCGTCGACGAGACGAAGATGCCTCCCAAGGACAAGGACGCCCTGCCGCCGGCCGCCGTCGACGCGCTCGTCCGCTGGGTGCAGAGCGGCGCCCCGTGGCCGGGCGGTGACGCGACGGCCGTCGCCGTCTCACCGATCGCCGAGCGCGGAAGTCGCACTGGTCGTTCCGGCCGTTCGCTCACCCGCCGATGCCCGCCGTGAAGGCCGCCGGCTGGGCGCGCAATCCCGTCGATGCGCTCTTACTCGCGAAGATGGAGGCCAAAGGGCTGACGCCGTCGCCCGAGGCCGATCGCCGCGTCCTCGTCCGCCGGCTGTTCCTCGACCTGCTCGGCCTGCCGCCGACGCCGGACGAGATCGAGGCGTTCCTCGCCGACCGGCGGCCCGACGCCTACGAGCGGCTGGTCGACCGGCTGCTGGCGTCGCCGGCGTATGGCGAGCGCTGGGGCCGGCACTGGCTCGACGTCGCCCGCTACGCCGACACCAAGGGCTACGTCTTCCAGGAGGAGCGTCGTTACCCGTATTCGTACACCTACCGCGACTACGTCATCGGCGCGTTCAACGACGACCTGCCGTATGATCGCTTCCTCGTCCACCAGATCGCCGCCGACGCGGTGGTGAAGGAGGGCGAGGACCGGCGGGTGCTGGCGGCGATGGGGTTCCTCACGCTCGGCCGGCGGTTCCTGAACAACATCCACGACATCATCGACGACCGCATCGACGTGGTCGGCCGCGGACTGATGGGGCTGACCGTCGGCTGCGCGCGGTGTCATGACCACAAATATGACCCGGTGTCGATGAAGGACTACTACTCGCTCCACGGCGTGTTCGCCAGCTCGAACGAGCCGGGCGACCTGCCGCTGCTGGCCGCGCCGCCGGCGACCGGGCCGGGCAGCGCGTTCGAGAAGGAGTTGCAGGCGCGGCAGGCGAAGGTCGATGCGTTTCTCAGGACGGCGACCGCCGAGGCGTCTGCCGGCTTCCGCGCCCGCGCGGTCGACTACCTGCTCGCCGCCTCCGACGCCAAGCCGCTCACCGCCGGCGACCTGACCCCGATGATGGTCGGCCGGTGGCGGGCGTATCTGGCGCAGGCGGCGAAGGGGCACCACCCGGTGCTGGCGCCGTTCGTCGCGTTCGCCCGGCTGCCGCAGGCGGAGTATGCCGCGAAGGCGCCGGGCTACGCCGCCCGCATCGCCGCCGACGCCGAGAAGGGCAAGCCGATCAATCCGCGCGTGGCGAAGGCGTTCGCCGGCCCGCCGCCGGCGTCGCTGGCCGACGTGGCGCGGAAGTACGAGGCGCTATTCCGCGAGGCCGAGGCGGCGTGGGTGGAGGCCAGCAAGCGTCCCGGCGCGACCCGGCTGGACGATGCGCCCCTGGAGGCGATCCGGCAGGTGCTGCACGGCGCCGGCGCACCGCCGGTGCTGCCAGCCGAGCAGGTGGGCCGATTCCTGCGGCGCGACAAGCGCGAGCAGCTGACCGCCCTGCGGCGGCGCGTCGACCAGTGGCGGGCGAGCGGGCCGAACAGTCCGCCGCGAGCGATGGTGCTGGTCGACAACCCGACGCCAGCGACGCCGCGCGTGCTGCTGCGCGGCAACCCCGGCAATCCTGGCCCGGTGGTGCCGCGTCAGTTCCTCGAAGTGGTCGACCCGGCGCGGCAGCCGTTCCGCCAGGGGTCGGGCCGGCTGGAGCTGGCCCGCGCCATCGCCAGCAAGGACAACCCGCTGACCGCCCGCGTGATGGTCAACCGGGTGTGGATGCACCACTTCGGCCGGCCGCTGGTGCCGACGCCGGGCGACTTCGGCCTGCGCGGCGAACCGCCGCTGCACCCCGAGCTGATCGACTTCCTGGCGACGGCGTTTGTCGACGCCGGCTGGTCGGTCAAGCACCTGCACCGCCTGATCCTGCTGTCCGCCACCTACCGGCAGGCCAGTGACGACCGCGACCCCATGCTGGCGCTCGACCCGGACAACGCCTTCTACTGGCGGATGAACCGCCGGCGCCTGGAGTTCGAGTCGCTGCGCGACAGCCTGCTCGTCGTCGCCGGTACGCTCGACCCGCGGATGGGCGGGCCGGGTGTCGACATCACCGCCGCGCCGTTCCCGCCGCGGCGGTCGGTCTACGGGTTCATCGACCGGCAAAACCTGCCCGGCGTGTTCCGCACCTTCGACCTGGCCAGCCCCGACAGCTCAACGCCGCGGCGCCACCAGACGACGGTGCCGCAGCAGTCGCTGTTCCTGATGAACAGCCCGTTTGTGCAGGACCTGGCTCGCGCCTTCGTCGCCCGTCCCGACGTGGTCGCTCAGCCCACCGACGAAGCACGCATCGACCGCATGATTCGCCTCGCCCACGGTCGGCCGGCCGAGCCGGACGAGGTGCAGGCGGCGGTGGCGTTCGTCCGCACCGGCTCGGGCGGCGGGTTGACGCCGTGGGAACGGTACGCCCAGGTGCTGCTCTTGTCCAACGAGTTCGCGTTTGCCGATTAAGTTGGCGAATACTCGATCGAGGAGCCGACCGTGTCCGATCTGCCGATCCGTGAGACGCTGACTCGCCGCGAGCTGCTGTGCCGCTCCGGCATGGGGATGGCCGCCCTCGGCCTCACCGGGCTGCTCGCCGACGCCGCCGTCAGCCCTGACCGCGCCGTGTCGCCCTTGGCGCCGAAGAAGCCGCACTTCCCCGGCAAGGCCAAGCGGGTGATCCACCTGTTCATGAACGGCGGGCCGAGCCAGGTCGACACGTTCGACCCCAAGCCGGCGCTGGCGAAGTGGGCCGGCAAGCCGATCCCGCTGCAGCTGCGGACCGAACGCAAGACCGGCGCGGCGTTCCCGTCGCCGTACAAGTTCAGCAAGCACGGCCAGAGCGGGCTGGAGATCAGCGAGATCTTCCCGCACCTGGCGCAGCATGCCGACAAGTTGTGCGTTATTCGCTCGATGCACGCCGACGTGCCCAATCACGAGCCTTCGCTGTTGCTGATGAACTGCGGCGAGGCCCGTCTGCCGCGGCCGTCGATGGGGTCGTGGGTGACTTACGGGCTGGGCAGTGAGAACCAGAACCTGCCCGGCTTCATCGCCATGTGTCCCGGCGGCTACCCGATTCAGGAGACGCAGAACTGGCAGTCGGCGTTCCTGCCTGGCGTGTACCAGGGGACGTACATCGACACCCGCCACACCGACCTGGAAAAGCTGATCGAGAACGTCCGCAACAACCGGCTGTCGCTGGCCGAGCAGCGGGCACAGCTCGACCTGCTGCGGCGGCTGAACGAGCGGCACCAGAAGAAGCGGCAGCGCGATGCGGCACTGGAAGCGCGGCTACAGTCGTTCGAGCTGGCTTACCGCATGCAGATGGACGCATCCGACGCCTTTGACGTGACCCGCGAGCCGGAGGCGGTGCGGCGGATGTACGGCGACGGCGTTCACGCCCGCCAGCTGCTGATCGCCAGCCGGCTGCTCGAACGCGGCGTGCGCTTCGTCCAGGTGTGGCACGGCGAGGGCCAGCCGTGGGACAACCACGACGACATCGAGGTGAACCACCGGCACCTGGCGACGCAGTGTGACCGGCCGATCGCGGCACTGTTGACCGACCTCAAGGCCCGCGGCATGCTCGACGACACCCTCGTCATCTGGGGCGGCGAGTTCGGTCGCACGCCGACGGTCGAGCTGCCAACGCCGGGCGCCAATGCCGGCAAGATCAACGGCCGCGACCACAACCACTACGGCTTCACGATGTGGCTGGCCGGCGGCGGGGCGCGCGGCGGCTACGCCCACGGCGCCACCGACGAGTTCGGCTTCCAGGCGGTCGACAAGAAGGTCCACGTTCACGATTTGCAGGCGACCATCCTGCACCTGCTCGGCTTCGACCACGAGAAGCTGACCTACCGCTACGCCGGCCGCGACTACCGGCTGACCGACCTGGCTGGCAACGTCGTCAAGGAGCTGTGCGCCTGACGCCAGAACGGACCCGCCCATGACGGAGACGGAGTCGGAAGACGACCGCAACGGCATCGTGCTGCTGGCCATCGCCGTCGAGGGCGGGCTGGTGCTGCTGGCGCTGCTGCTCGGCTGGCTGTTCAACCAGCCGCCCTTGACGCGGTTCGATCTCGATGCGGCGGCGGCGGTGTGGGGGCTGCTAGCGGCGGGGCCGATGCTGGTACTGGTGCTGGTCCTGATGCAGCTGCCGCTACCGCCGCTGGTGCGTCTCCGCGCGCTGACCGAGAACGTGTTTCGGCCAGTGATGGCGCCGTGTACGCTGGTCGACCTGTTCGGCATCTCGTGCCTGGCCGGGCTGGGCGAGGAGATGGTGTTCCGCGGCGTGGTGCAGGACGCGCTGGTCGAGCACCTGTCGACCGGCGGGGCGATCGTGGCGGCGGCGGTGGTGTTCGGGCTGGTCCACGCCGTTACACCGACCTACGCCGTGCTGGCCGCCGGCATGGGTGCCTATCTCGGCTGGCTCTACGTCGCCACCGACAACCTGCTGGCGCCGATGGTCACGCATGCGGCCTACGATTTCGTCTTACTCGTCTATTTGCTGCGCGAGCCAGACGACGAGGAAGACGAGGACGAGCCGGCGGACGAGGACGACGAGGAGGAGTGAAACCGTCCCTCTAGAGCGACAGCAGGTATTCGATCAGGTCGGCGCGCTCGGGTTTGGGCAGGCCCGCGGCAGCCTTGCCGCCGCAGCGCGAGAACGCCTCGTCGACGGTCGCGGCGCTGCCGTCGTGCAGGTACGGTGCGGTCCGCCACACCTCGGTCAGCCGCGGCGTGACGAACGCCCTGCCCCGGTCGACGCCGGTCCCGGTGCCGACTTCGTGCGGCCGGCCGTCAGTACACAGCGGACCGGCGTGACAGGCGACGCAGCCGGTTTTCGCGAACACCACCTTGCCGCGTTCCGCCGCCGGGCTGAGCTGGCCGCCGACCAGGCGCGGGCTGGGCACCGGGGTGAGCGCCTTCAGGTAGGCGTCGAGGTCGTCGGCCACCTCCTCCGGCTGGACCGTCATCAGGATGTGCCGCAGACCCGCCCGCACCGCGATCTCCGCCGACCCGCGCCGCCCCAGGCTCATCACCGGCGTGACCCGGTGGGCGTGCAGCCCATGTTGCGTGTTGTGCGGGTTGCCGATGCCGTCGTGAACAGGTCCCAGGTGAGGGCTGCCGCGCGAGTCCGGGTGACGTGGCGCTAGCCACCGCTGGAAGCAGAGGCGTGGCATCGTTGAAGAGCGCTCGCCGCGTCGCTCCGCCGTCGCGGCCGGGCGCCGGCCAGCGGCTGCGACCGGCACGAACCGTCCGCTTTTGTCCGGACCGAGCACCGCCAGATCGATCCGTGAAGAACTGGCCGGCGACAATACGGCTGCCGACAGCCGCCAGCGGCCGCGGGCCGGTGCCCGGAAGCGCGCCACCGCTGCCGCAGGCCAGGCCAGGAACGTCAGGTCGGTCGACACCTCGTCCAGCGTGGCGGGGTAGGTCGTCGCCTTGCCGCGGGCGATGGCGTCGAGGCGAGGCGCAGGGCGACGCGGTCGATCACGCTCACCTCGTGCGTGCCGGCGTGGGCGACCGACAACTGCTTGCCGTCCGCACTGCAGGCGATGCCCCACGGGTTCATGCCCCTCCGACACACTGTCGAGGACCACCGCCGTCACGAGCCGGCGGGCCGTCAGGTCGAGCACGCTCCTGCGCTGGTATTCATCCAGCCGCGCTCCAGCTGAGTCGTCGGCAACTGGAAGCGTGCCAGCGTGTGCGTGACGTAGGCATACTTGCCGTCGGGCGAGAGGCACGTCGCGCACGGAGGTCGAGCCGTGCGGGAGCAGCACCGAGGCGACCCGACGTGAGCCGGTGTCGATCAGGCTGACGGCGGCGGCCACATGGTCGGCGGTGGCCAGCATGGCCGGCAGGTGGTTGGCGACCACCAGCAGCGCCCCGTCCGGGGTCAACGCCATCGCCACCGGCTGCGCACCAGGGCGATCGCGGCCGATTCGCGCAGGCCGGCGGTGTCGAGGACGCACCGAATGGGTGAAGCGGTTGCACAGGTAGACGTTTTGCCGTCGCCGCTCACCACCGGCCGTCGGGCAATGCCCCACCGGCACCGCCCCTTCCACCCGGCCGGTCCGCAGGTTCAGGCGGAAGAGCCGGCCGTCGGGGCCGTCGCCGGTCGCGTAGGCGATGCCGCGCGGGCAAGTCGACCGCCAGCCCGGTCGGCGGCAACGGTAGCTCGAACCGGCGCGCCACCCCGGCCGGCGAGGTCGACTTCCGCCACCGCATTGTTCGTGCCGTGCAGCGCTTCACCAGCACGGCCGCATCGCCTAGCGGGGCGAGGGCGACGGGAGACGGGTAGGCCGGCGGGCGGCCCGTCGCGCATGCCGCTCCGGGTAACACCGCAACCACCACCGCCAGAATTCCGACGACCGAGGCGCGAGCAAACCGATTCATGGCACACCTGCTTGCGGGCGACATCACCTCAGACGACACCACCGGAGGTCAGGGACGTTTCGCGACCGGACGGAACCACAACGACCGCCAGTAGCGGCGATCCAGCATACGGGTCGACCGGCGCGTCGTCGGCGTGATCGGCGGCCAGCACCCCGTAATGGCGCATCTCACGGAGGTACTGCGGCGTCGGCCGGAATCCCGGCATGTCGAACCGCTTGCGCCGGTCCAGGTCGTCCTTGCCGGCACGGGCCATCGCCACCAGCGCCCGGTAATCGGCATCGTCGGTGCTGGCGAACACGGTAGCCGGCTGGCCGCGTTTGTCGCGGCACATCCCAGCCCGCCGGCCGACGCTGCCAGCGGGGCCAGCGCGATCAGCGACTTTTCCGGTCGCGTCAGGTTGAAAAGGATGTGCCGGCTCAGGTTCAGCCGCGGGTCGTCCAGCTGGAACCGCCAGAACGACACATGCCGTTCGTCGCTGCAGCGAGCCGCGGCATCTGGTCGCCGACGTGACAGCCGCCGCAGCAGCGCCCAGCACCGCCGTGCCTGACTCGCGTCGTCGGCCACGCCGTGTCGGTGTGCGTCTGCTCGTTGACCGCGTAGCCGCCGATCGAGCCGCAGCCGCCGCGGCGTAGGTGCCGGGATGACGCGCCCACCTCGGTCCACAGCCGCAGCAGCTTCAGTGCGCTTGGTGGTCGTCCGCCTTCACGCCGTGGTGCGACCCGTCCAGCATGGTCAGGATACGGCTCGCCGCCGAGCCGACCGCCCGCGGCGGCAGGTTGCTCACCGGCCGGTTGCGGTTGTCGGTGAACAGTCGGCGTACCGTCATGGTGAAGTAGGCGTGCGAGTACATCGCGGGGCCGCGGTCGCCGCTCAGGATCACCCCGCCGGCGATCGGCCCGCCGCGCGCGGTCTTGTCGTAGCTGTGGCAGTCGCCGCACAGCTTGTCGAGCACCGGCTGAATGTCACGGGGGAAGTCGAACACGTCGGGGCAGTCGGCGATCGGCTCGATCCGGCTGGGCGGACGGCGAACGGCGGACGGCTGCGTCTTCAACTGGATCGCCTCGGTGCGCCGCTCGTGGCAGCCGCCGCAGCTGTTCACCTCGCCCGGTTGCAGCGCGGTGAAGCTGTGCATCCGCTTGACCGCCAGGTCGTTGCCGTCCAGTGCGACGAAGAACAGCGACCGCAGCGCCGGCACCTGGAAGTGAGCCGATCCGTCCGCCTCCACCGGCACGGTGCCGAGCACGCGCTCCAGGGTGAACGACCCGCCGTAGGTGAGCGGGTCCATCCCGCCGGTGTAGTTGATCGGCTTGGGCAGCGACTCCAGCACCAGCAGCTTCTTGATCTCGCCGCGGCGAACGCCTTCCATCTTGCGGCCGTGGTAGACGTCCATCAGCAGCAGGGTGCCGCTGTCCTTGGTCGGGTCGCTCCGGTCCGGCAGCACGCGCTCGCGCGCTCGTGGCATCACCGGCCGCGGTTCGTGACACTCCAGCCCGGCCGCCGCCTCGGCCGCACTGACCTGGTAGATCTCATGCGTGCGGCCGGCGCCGTCGATCAGGACCACGCTCCGGCCGCGGGCGGCCAGGAACAGGTTGTCGTCGAACGCCCACGGATCGCGATAGCGCGGCTCGCGGGTGATGTTGCGGGCAGACGCCGGGTCGTCCGGACCGCGCGTCGTGTCCACCACGGTGATGAAGCCGTCGTGGTCCTTGTGGCCGTGCCCCGGCGAGAAGATCGCCACCACCTTGCCGGTGCCGGGCACCGGCTTGGCGTCGATCATCACCGTGCCGGGGTGCATGTTGCCGAAGTACACCATCGCCCCGGTGCCGTCGGGGTTGGCGGTCCACAGGTGGTGGTAGTCCACCTGCGAGCGATCGATGTACTCCCATCGCTGATACAGGATACGGCCGTCCGGCAGCGGCCACGGGGTATTGTCGTGCTCCAGGTTGCCGGAGATGTTGCGGATATTGCCGCCGTCGGCGTCGCACCGATACAGGGTCGCCACCTTGGTCAGCCAGCACTGCACCCAGCGATTGCAGCGGGTGGAGACGAAGACGATGCGGCCATCGGGCAGAAACGCCGGCTCGATGTCGTCATACGGCCCGCTGGTCAGTTGCCGCAGGCCGGTGCCGTCGCGGTCCATCCGGTAGAGGTGATAGTTGCCGCTGCCGCTCTTGCGGTAGGAGAACACGATCGTCCGTCCGTCGTAATGCACGACCGGGTCGCGAACGGCGCCGGTGCGGTCGTCGATCAGGGTGGTGACGGTGCCGGTGGCGAGGTCGAGCCGGCACAGCTTGCCGCCGGTGGCGTAGGCCGGACACTTCTCGTCCTGGGCGAAGTAGCTGATGTTGGCGTACCAGTGCGGGTCGTGGCCGACCGGCCGCAGGGCGAAAACGACCTCGCGGACGCCCCGGTCGAGCAGTTGGCGGACGAGGCGGGCCGTGTCCGCCTTCGGACTGGCGGTCGAGGCCGGGACGTCGGCGCCCGCGGCGTCGGTGACGGCGGCAACTCCCCGGATGCTGGCGAGAACGGCCGCAAGCAGCGGCCGACGGAGAAGAGGTGTGCGTGCATCGAACAGGACCCTCACAGGTGGCAGGCAGGCGGGCGGAGGGCGGGGCGAGGCCAGGCGGGCGGGCGACTGTGTGGACTATGAGGAGTGCTATTATCCTATTTGATGACCCTGGCAGGTCAAGAGCACTCTTTCGCCTGCCGAGTCTGCTGCTCGCCTGGAGGGTTCGACCATGCGATACCTGCAGTTCTCTGGCGTCGGGGTGATCGTTGCCGGGCTGGCGGCTGCTGGGGACGAGTCCAGGGCTGGCCCGCGGCGCGCAGGCCGGGCGGCGCAGCACATGGTGACGATCGGTCGGGTCGCGGCGCGCCGGCAGCCGCAGCTTCCCGGGCATGGCGGACCTCGGCCGGGTGAATGCGGCCGACCTGCGGCCCGGCGACACGGTGCCTTTCCACTGCGGCGGGGTGGCGGCAGCCTCGTCCCGGTCAGCGGCAGCGCGGTCGCCGGTCACCTACCTCGTTCGGCCGCCGGGGCGAAACCGCTGCTGCTCGGCTCGGTCCCACGGCACCAGCCGACCGACTGGGTGAAGGTGCGCACGACAACCTGTGGGCCACTCTGCCGGTCGAGTACCGCCGCGGCAAACGAAGCTGCTCGATCTGCGCAAGAGCGAGTGGACCGTTCACCAGGAGGGCGGCGGGTCGAACGTACGCTGTCGACCGACCGCGACGGCGTGATGGTCTGGCTGGTCGGCCGGCAAGGCGGAACCAGCGGCGAACCACGTCCAGCTGTGGGGGCCGGGAATGCCGGTGGACACCGGCGGATACCTGCTGTTCACCTTCCGGGCGCGCGGCAAGCCGCTACGCCTGCCTGCCCGTCGAGCTGATGCGACAGGGGCGCCGTGGACGCGGCTCGCCCTCTCCGCCGCCCCGGACCGCCCGCTCGGGGACGACTGGGCCACCTTCGAGCTGCCGCTCCGCGCGCAAACGGCGGCGGACAGGCGTTGCACCTGAGCCTCGGCAGCCTGCTCGCGGCCGACACCACTCTGGAGATCCGGCCGATCAGCCTGCACGCCGCCACCCCGACCGTGCTCGACCCGCTCACCGTCGATGTCGGCAACATGATCTTCGACGACGGCGCGTGTGCGGCTGGAAGAGCTGGTCCCTCAAGGACCTGACCCGGCCGTGCGATTGCTACCACGACCGCACCACGCAGCGGGTGTTCCTGCCGCATTCCCCCGTCGTCCCGACCGAGCGGCACCGCCGGATCGAGCTGGCGGCGACCCGGCACGTCGTCAACCCAGGGCGGCCGGCACCACGTCGTCTACGACGGGCTGGCGGTGCTGTACGGGGCGGCCTCGGCTTCGGCGGCGGCGACACGCATCACCTGACCATCCGCAACTGCGATGTCGGCTACATCGGCGGCGGTCACCAGCGCGGCCGACCCGACGGCACCCCGGTGCGGCGCCTGACCAACGGGATCGAGTTCTGGGCGGCTGCGCGCGACAACCTCGTCGAGAGGGCTGCCGTCTCTGGCAGGTGTACGACGCCGCACTCACCAACCAGGGAACGGGCCCCACTTCCCGGCAGGTGAACATCACCTACCGCAACAACTTCATCCGCGATTGTGAATACTCGTTCGAGTACTGGAACAATCCGGAATCGGCGGTCACCCGCAGCGTGCAGTTCGAGAACAACACCTGCGTCCGCGCCCACGGCCGCGGCAGGGCACGCGCGCTTTGTGAACGGCAGCCACCTGATGTTCTACCGCAACACCGCCGCCACCTCCGGCCTGGTGATCCGCTACAACGTGTTCCATTAGGACTGGGGCTGCCGCTTTGACAGCGGATGGCGGCAACTGCCGGACCTCGACCTCAACCTGTGGTCCGGCGACAGCGGCGTGCTTCGGCGTGGTGGTTTGGGCGGAAGATCCGCGGCTTCGACGCCTACCGGCAGGCCAGCGGGCTGGACGCTCACTCGCGGCACGCCGACCCCGGATTCGTCGACCCGGCGGCCGGCGATTACCGGCGCTGCGCGGACAGTCCGGCCCGGCATACCACGTCCTGACGGTGGGCCGGTCGGCGCTGATCCCTGTTCACCCCGAAGCCGTGACGGCAGGTCGCATCCCGAAGAACGGCACCGGCAGCAGGAAGGCGTGCTGCTCGTACAGGCTGAAGATGCCGTTCCAGCTGGTGAACTGCGTGAAGTAGACGATCAGCACATAGAACGCCGCGGCCGGCAGCAGCGGTATCCAGCCGACCCAGCGGAAGAACCAGTGCCGCGGCGTTTCGCGCC
Organism: Gemmataceae bacterium; assembly: GCA_046350215.1. Classification (GTDB taxonomy): domain Bacteria; phylum Planctomycetota; class Planctomycetia; order Gemmatales; family Gemmataceae; genus JAXMAU01. The sequence continues at coordinate 36,950 of JAXMAU010000033.1, forward strand.
GGTTCGCCCGCGCCCCGGCGCCCACCCGGTCAGCAGCCGGGCCGGGAAGATGAAGGCGATGAACACCAGGCTCGGCAGCCAGGCCGCCTCGCGCGGCAACATCTCGATGCTGCCAGCAGGTAGAGCGGCCAGCGGCGCCGACGCCAGCGTCACCACGGCGGCGCCGAACGCCGGCGGCCCGTTTGAACGCCGCGCTGCGGACGTTGAACGCCTCGCGGAGGAACCGGTTGTGCTCGGCGAGCGCATTTGCGCGAACAGGACGTACAACAGCGCTACCGCGAGCAACAGCGGCTCCGAGGAAGCCCAGCAGCGGGCCGATCCCCGATGCGTGTCCCAGTGCCAGCAGCGTCACCGGCACGAACAGCCACGCCAACGCCGCCACGAATCCGCGGAAGCCGAGCGAGAAGTAGTACGATAGCCGCAGCGCGCCACCGTATCCCACACCGCGTCGCGCGCCGCTCGGTGTAGTACCCGCCGCGCAGCATCCGCCGCGCCCAGCCAGAACACGTTGAACGGCCAGGCGAAGTAGCGCAGGCGACCGCCGCGGGCACAGGCGGCGGCGATGTGCAGCCCCGTCGCGACGACCAGCAGCAGCAGACCGATTCGCCGACTGCGCCACCGTACGCCGGGGTCGATGATGTGTGCCGATCGCGCTGCCCGGCGAAAACCGTACCGGCAGCAGGAACAGCCAGCTACCCACCACGATGCCGCCCAGGCGCGCCGCCAGGCGCACGCCGATGAAGCCGTCGCGCGGCCGGCCCGACCGCGCCCACGCGCCCGCCCGCCTCCAGCAGATAGCCGAGACTGAGGAACTGCAGCACCGGCAGCGCCGCCAGCACTGCCAGCCCGATCATCGGCGTCAGCGCGGCGAATAGCCACCCCACCACCGACGCAACGGCACGGTACACCCGTTTCACCCGCCGCCAGCTGCGCGCAGCTGACCGGCCGGCGGTTCGTCGACGATCGGCTCCAGCAGCGGCGGTGCGTCATCTGGCAGCAGCAGCAGCAGCGGCGGCTCGAAGCCGGGATGACGACAGCGTCGGATCGATGGCGATGGCCATGTCAGGAACTACCCGGTCCGAACGGGTCGGTTTCACCGGCGGTTCCGCGCCGGCGGTCCGCTGCGAAACCCGGTCGGCGATTGGAGAGTAGACTACCACAGGACTCGAGCGGAAAGGGCACCCTCATGTGGCAGCGCCACCTTCTGTTTCTCACCCTGCTCGGCGGTGGGGCGCTGACCCTGGCGGCCAGCCTCGTCCCGCCGCGCGAGCCGAAGCCGGCCACTCGCTACGACGCCGCCGCGTACCAGACCGACGACTTTCGGGCCGTCGTCGACCGCGTCGATGCGTCGTTTCGCAAGACCTGGCGGGACAACACCGTCCGACCGGCGAAACCGGCGCCCGACCTGGCCGTCGCCCGCCGGCTAGCGCTGGGGCTGATGGGCACCGTGCCGTCGCTGGAGGAGATCCGCCAGTTCGAGTACCTGCCGGCCGACGAGCGGCTGCCGTGGTGGATCGATCACATCCTGCAAGACCGTCGTTTCAGCGACTACCTGGCCGAGCGGCTGGCGCGGGCGGCGGTCGGCACCGAGGACGGGCCGTTCATCTTCTACCGCCGCCGCCGCTTCGTCGCCTGGCTGAGTGAGCAGATCAGCGCCGGCCGGCCCTACGACGCCATCGTCCGCGACCTGATCGCCTCCACCGGGCTGTGGACCGACCACCCGGCCACCAACTTCATCACCGTCACCAGCCAGCAGGACAAGAAGAACCAGCCGCACCCGATCCGCCTGGCCGGCCGCGTCACCCGCGCGTTCCTCGGCCTGCGGCTCGACTGCGCCGAGTGCCACAACCACCCCTACGCCGAGTGGAAGCAGGCCGACTTCCAGGGTCTCGCCGCCTTCTTCGGCCAGACGCACCTGGGTTTCACCGGCATCTACGACGGCGACGGCGAGTTCGAGGCGACCGACAAGCGCACGCAGAAACCGTTCACCGTCGAGCCGCGGGTGCCGTTCGCGCAGGAACTACTGCCCGAGGACGGCACCCGGCGGCAGCAGCTGGCGGCGTGGGTGACCGACGCTCGCAACCCGTACTTCAGCAAGGCCGCCGTCAACCGCGTGTGGGCGATGATGGTCGGCCGGCCGCTCAGCGACCCGGTCGACAACCTGGAGAACCTGGAAGCGGCCGAGAACGTCCCGCCGGCGCTGCAGCTGCTCGCCGACGACTTCGCGGCGCACGACTTCGACCTGCGCCGCCTCCTGCGCGTCATTGCGTCCACCGAGGTCTTTCGTCTGGACAGTGCGTCCGACGGCGAGCTGACCGACGACCACGATCGGCTGTGGGCAGCGTTCCCGCTCACCCGGCTGCGGCCCGAGCAGGTGGTCGGCGGGCTGATCCAGGCGTCGTCGGTGCCGACGATCAATGCCGGCTCGCACCTGATCACCCGCGTCATCCGCTACGCCAACGAGAACGACTTCGTCAAGCGCTACGGCGACAGCGGCGAGGACGAGTTCGGCGGGCGCGGCGGCACCATTCCGCAGCGGTTGCTACTGATGAACGGCGAGCTGACGCGCGATCGCATCAAGGACAGCCCATTCAATGCCGCCACCCAGATCGGCACGCTGGCACCCGACGACGCGAAGGCGGTCGAGTCGGCGTACCTGGCGGTGCTCACCCGCCGGCCGACCGAGGCCGAGGCCAAACATTTCGAGGCGCTGCTGGCCGACACCGCGCTGCCGCGGTCGCAGCGCATGGAAGATCTTTACTGGGCGCTGCTCAACGCGACGGAGTTCTCATGGAACCACTGAGCCGACACGCCGCCCTGCACCGCCGCGCCTTTCTGGCGCTGGCCGCCGGCAGCCCGTGGCTGACCACCGTCGGCCAGCTGCTGGCGCGCGCCGCCGAGGCACCGGGTAAACGCCACCTGGCGCGGTCGCTGATTGTCCTGTGGCTACAGGGTGGGCCGAGCCAGCTGGAGACGTTCGATCCGCACCCCGGCACCGACATCGCCGCCGGCACCGGCGCCATCGACACCGCGGTCAAGGACGTCCAGCTGGCGCCCGGTCTGCCGCGGCTGGCCGAGGAGATGGCGTCGGTGGCGCTGGTGCGGTCGATGGTCAGCAAGGAGGGCGACCACGAGCGCGGCACCTATGCCATGAAGAACGGCTTTCGTCCCGACCCGACTGTCGTCCACCCGTCGATCGGCGCCATCCTGTGCCACGAGTTGCCCGCCGGCGGCACGGACATCCCGCGGCACGTCAGCATCCTGCCGAACCAGTGGTCGGCGCGCGGCGGCTATCTCGGCGACACCTACGACGCCTTCCGCACCGGCGACCCGCTCACCCCGGTGCCGGACACCGCCTCGTTCGCCCCGGTCGACCGCGACCGGCAGCGCCTGGCGCACCTCGACGTGGTGGAGGGGGCATTCGCGCGCGGCCGGCAGCGCCGCGCCGAGGCGACGCTGCACCGCGCCACCGTGACCGCGGCGCGCAAGATGATGAGTTCGGAGCAGCTGAAGGCGTTCGACGTGTCGACCGAGCCGCTCGCGATTCGACGTGAGTATGGCGATACTCCGTTCGGCCGGGGTTGCCTGGCGGCGCGGCGGCTGGTCGAGGCGGGCGTCCGCTGCGTCGAGGTGACGCTCGACGGCTGGGATTCGCACGTCAACAACCACGCGCTGCAGGCCGGCCGGCTGGAGATCCTCGACCCGGCCTTCGCCGCGCTGGTCCGCGATCTGCGCAAGCGCGGCCTACTCGACCGCACGCTGGTGCTGTGCGGCGGCGAGTTCGGCCGCACTCCGCAGGTGAATCCGGCCGGCGGCCGCGATCACTGGCCGAACGGTTTCAGCGTCGCCCTGGCCGGCGGCGGTATCCGCGGCGGCACGGTGATCGGCGGCACCGACGACCAGGGCAAGAAAGACCCGACCGACCCGGTGGCGGTCGGCGACCTCCACGCCACGCTGTTACACGCCGTCGGCATCGACCCCGGCCGCCTGAATCAGACGCCGATCGGCCGCACCGTCCGGTTCGCCGAGGGCAAGCCGGTCAAGGCGCTGCTGAAGGACGCCTGATCGGTGGGTTCGCTACCTGTGATTACACGGGGGCGGTTTTGCATTTAGCCCCGGTGAACACACCGGGGGCAAGTGCGTGTCGCCTTGTGGTGGGTCCTCGACACGCACTCGCGCTTCCCCGGCTGCGTGTCGCCTTGTGGTGGGTCCTCGACACGCACGCGCGGCTGCGGGTCACCTCCTTTGGGTGGTCGTCGACACGCACTCGCCCCGGTGTGTTCACCGGGGGCTAATGCAAAGTACCAGCGATCGGTATTGGCTCTAACACCCGACAGCGATCCTCGAACGACACCGTTTGGACAACGGTTCGCCGATCGGGTACGATGAACCGCGTAATCCCTCCCGCCTGACCGAGAGACTTCCTCCCATGAAACTGCGGTGGTTCTGGCCGGTGCTCGCGTGCTTCCCGTTGCTCGCCTGGGGCGAACCGCCGGCCGCGCTGACGAAGCCAGCGAAACTTGAACCGCACCGTTCGCCGATCGACGTCGCCGTGCTGCCTGGCGGTAAGCTGGCGGTGGTCGCCAACCACACCGCCGACTCGGTGTCGCTCGTCGACCTGAACGCCGGGCGCGTCGTCGCCGAACGGCCGTGCGGACAGCGGCCCACGGCGGTCGCCTGCTCGCGCGACGGCAAGCGTGTCGCCGTCGCGAACGCAGGTGGTCCGGGACGCTCAGCCTGTTCGCGATGGGCGAAACGGCGTTGCAGCCGGTCGCCACGGTGTCGATCGGCGACCAGCCGCGCGGCGTGGTGTTCTCCGCCGACGGTAGCGGCGTGTACGTCGCCCTGGCGGGGGGCCAGCGAGATCGTCCTGCTCGACTGGGCAACACGGCGGGTGACGCGGCGGTTCGCGGCGGAGCGCGACCGCGGCGGCTGGCGGCAGGCCGCGACGGCAACTTCCTGGTGGCGGCGTGCCTGCTCGACGCAGGTCCGCTGCTGGGATGTCCGCACCGGCGAAGCCGGCGTGGGAGCGGACGATCACCGACGCCTTCAGCCTGCTCGGGCTGGCGATCAGCCCGAACGACCGCGACGTCGTCACCGCCCAGGTCCACCACCGGCATCACCCGATCGTCAAAAGCAACATCGAGCAGGGCTGGGCGGTCAACAGCCGGCTGGCGCAGATGCCGCTCAAGGCGATGGAAGGAGTAAGCAGTTACTCGCAGGTGGCGCTCGACGTCCGCAACCGGGCGGTCGGCGACCCGTCGGCGGTGGCGTTCAGCCCGACCGGCGACTATTTCGTGGTCGCCGCCGCCGGGACGCAGGAACTGCTGCTCGTCCGTACCGCCGCGGTGCCGTGGGTGGCCGGCGAGGCGGGTGACTTCCTCGACCCGGCGCTCGACCAGGACGACGGCCGGTTGCGGCGGCTGCCGGTCGGCGGTCGGCCGCTGGCGGTGGCGTTCATGGACGGGACGACGACCTCCGTGGTCGCCAATTACCTGCTTGACGCGGTGCAGCTGGTTGACGTGAAGGCCGGCAAGGTGACGCGCACCATCGCCCTGGGCGGGCCAGCGAAGCCGTCGCTCGTGCGACAGGGGGAAGCGATCTTCTACGACGCCAAACGGTCGCACCACCAGTGGTTCAGCTGCCACACCTGCCACCCCGACGGTCACACCAACGGCCAGGCTTACGACACCCTGAACGACGATTCCACCAACAACCCGAAAATGACGCCCACCCTCCGCGGAGTCGCGAAGACGGCGCCGTGGACGTGGCACGGCTGGCAGCAGAACCTGGGCGACGCGGTGGAGAAGTCGCTCACCGAAACGCTGTGGGGGCCGCAGCCGAAGCCGGACGAGGTGAAGGCGGTGGTGGCGTTCCTCGAAACGCTCGATCATCCGCCGAATCCGCACCGCGGGCCGGGCGGCAAGCTGTCGGCTGCCGCCGAGCGCGGCCGCGAGCTGTTCGACGGCAAGGGTCACTGCACGCGCTGCCACCAGGGCGAGCACTACACCTCGCCGCGCAACTACGACGTGAAATTACCCAACGACGGCAGCCCGTTCGAGACGTGGAACCCGCCGTCGCTGCGCGGCGTGTACGACCGCGGCCCGTACCTGCACGACGGCAGCGCCCCCACGCTCGACGAGGTGCTCCGCCTGCCGCACGCGCCCGAAAAGCTCGGCGGCAAGCCGCTCACCGCCGACGAGCGGCGCGACCTGGTCGAGTTCCTGAAAACGCTCTGACCCGCCGGCCGGTCACAGCAGGCTGACCCGCTGCGTGGGCCGGGCGTCGGGTTTGGCCTTCGCCGCCTTCTTCTTGCTGCCGCAGCCGCCGCACCCGCCGGTGCTGCATCCGCCGCTGCCGCAGGAGCCGCACCCGCCGCTGCTGCACGACCCGCACCCGGACGTCGACCCGGCGGCGGGGAACGTCACCGGCGCGGCGGTCAGGTCGGAGGCGTCGATCGTCAGCGCGAACTCCTTGCACAGCGTGCCGATCAGCGGGCGGATGTCGGCCTCGCCCCAGCGGAGGAATTCGAGCACCGCCCGGTTGCCGTCGAACAGCACCTCGGCGTCAACCGGCGTGAGGGCGAGGTTCATCGTTCGGGATAGCTCGACGGCCCGGTCGAGCAAGGCGTCGGCGCGGGCGGCGCAGTCGGCGTGGCGAGTGACGTCGGCGGGACCGGCGGGCCGGACCAGTGCGGGGACGTGATCGCCGCGCAGGTGCTCCGCGTGCCCGGCGGTCGCCGGCCGCACCACCTCGCCCAGCTCCAGCCCGCGCTCGCTGGCGACAACCACGCGGTCGCCGCGCGCGTACACCTCCGGCCGGTCAGCCCGGAAGCGGCCAATGTCGCCCATCAGACCGTAGCGAACGAGGTATTCCTGACCCGTCAGGACAGCCATGCCGACCTCGGTGGTGCAAACAGGGGTGGGAGATCGGTCGACCGACCCCCCACCCCGGGAGAGAGAGAACGATCCGGCCCGCTCAGGCGACGGGCAGCGACCCCGACGACGTCGGTTCGTCCAGCCCGAGGAACTCGAGCATGTAGCGGTCGTACTGCGCCTGATGGTCTTCGCGGCTGAGGTCGAGCCGCAGCTCGTTGATGACCTTGACGCTGTAATCGCGCAACCAGCTGCTCCAGCAGTCGGCGCAGATCTGCTGGTAGATCTTCTGGCCCAGCTCGTCGTTGAACGGCGGTTTGGGCAGCTGGCGGGCGCGGCCGCCCATCATGCAGGTCGGCCGCTGGCAGCGGAAGCCACCAGGGCCAGCCTCCGCCGTCGGCGCGCTGGCGCGCTTCGACACCGGCGCCGGCTGACCCAGCTCGACCAGCAGCCGGGCCATCTCGTCGCGCGGCATGTTGTCGCCGCGCTCGTCGGCCACGGCGTGGCCGGTGGTGAGCGTGGCGACGGCCTCGTCCTTCTCTCCCAGCGCGATCTGGCACTGGGCGAGCAACTGGTAGACCTTGGAGAACTGCGGACTCAGCTCGAGGGTGCGGCGGAACGAGGCGATGGCGTCGTCAAACGCCCCCTCCTCCATCAGCAGTCCCCCGAGCCGGTAGTGCGCCAGCTCGTTCTCCGGATCCTCGGTCGCCATCTTGCGGAACTGGTTGATCCGCTCCTGGTTGGCACTCATCGATGCATCGTCTCCGCAAGTCAGGCGATCGGGGTCAGCGGGCCAGCACCGTCAGGTCGAGCGCCTGCTCGGTGGTCTTGCCGCCGATGTTGTCCTTGGCCTTGATGGCCACCTTGAACTTGCCGGTCCGGTTCAGCTCCAGCGGAATCGGCAGGAACGTCATCATGCCGGGGGTATTTTTGAGGTCGGTCTTGATGTCGCCCTTGAACGGCTTTTCGAGCGTCGGCTTGCCGCTCTCGTCCATCACCTGCATCTCGAAGGTGACGTGCGGCAGCTTCTCCTTGCTGAGCTGGAAGCCGACCAGGGCGCAGTGCAGATACAGGCGCTGGCCGGGGACGGCGACCGCCGCGGCCGGCTCGCCGGCGCTGGAGGTGAAGCGCACCTGGACAAAGCCCAGGTCGACCGGCAGCACCTCGAACGCCTTGTTGAGCGTCTTCTCGGTCTTGCCCTGCCGGTCGCGGACCGTCACCTTCAAATTATACTGTCCGGGGGCGGTGTCGGTACCGATGACCGACAGCGCGAACGCGGGAAGGCTGGTGCCGCCGAGCGAGTTGACCGCCTCGAGGTCCTGCGGGTCGCGCTTGAACTCCGGCTTGTCCTTGCCCGCCTTGGTCAGCTCCATGCCCATGGCGTAGAGGACGCGGCCGTCGTCCTTCACCTTGAGCCCTTCGATGTCGAACGCCACGACCAGCACGTCACCGGGCAGGAGCTTGTCGTCCTTCCGTTCCTGGCCGAGCACGCCGACGGTGGTACGGACGTTCTTGAGTTCCAGCTGTGCGGGGGCCAGGGTGAGCACGGTCATCAGAGCCAGGGCTGCCGACATGCTAGTCGTTCCTCCCTCTCGCGGGAAACGTAATCAGTAAATCGGTTACGACCCAGTTATTGTGCGCATCCGGCACGCGGGCTGCCAGAGCAAAAAGCTCGCCGGCCGGGGCAAGCGTGGCGCACAGGGGTTGGGGGGTAAAAACGCCGCGGTCCGCCGGAACCCTGGAGGTGTCGGCGGACCGTGGCGTGAAAAGTCGCAACAGATCAGGCGGACGGGCGGGTACAGCGGAACGTTCGCAGGACGTCGAACAGGTCCTCGGTGATCGCCACCTCGTCGTCGAGGAAGTCCTGTAGCCACAGGTAGTTCTTGCGGTGCGCCAGCGCGACGAGCGGAAGCAGATCGGCGAGGCGAACGCGAACTGTCGCCGGTGGGGCGGCGGTTTCCTGGTCGTCCAGACAGGGCGGGTACACTCGTAGAAACGCGGCCATTCGCAGCTCCTCCGGGCCTGGGACGTCCGTTGCTATTCGGCTGTCCTCCCGTACATCGGCCGTCGCGAGGCATCGACTTGGGTCTTTTCTCCCGCGCCGGGCAGGCGGCCCGCTGGCACGGCCGGCACCTCCGCTCTATCATGACCCACCAGAGTAGCCCGCACCGGAGTGCCGCCGTCATGCCACACACATTCGCCGTCCTCGGAGACGGAGGCTGGGGCACCGCCATCGCCCTTCTCCTCGCCCGCTCGCCCGAACACCGCGTTCGCCTCTGGAGCGCGCGGCCGGAAACCGGACTGGTCCTGCAACAGCACCGCGAAAACGTCCTGTTCCTGCCCGGCGTGCCCATCCCCCCCAGTGTCGAGCTGACCTGTGACGTCCGCGCCGCGGTGCGCGACGCCGAACTGTGGGTGTCGGCCATCCCGACCGTCTACCTGCGCGCCACGCTCACCCAGATCCGCGACCAGCTCGGCGGCGGACCGATTCCGCCGATCGTCAGTCTGACCAAGGGGATCGAGCAGCACACCTTTCGCCGGCCGAGCGAGGTCCTGGCCGAAGTCCTCGCCGCCAGCGACGTGGTGATCCTGAGCGGCCCGAGTCACGCCGAGGAGGTCAGCCGCGGCCTGCCGACGTCGGTCGTCGCCGCCAGCGGCGATCAGGAGCTGGCCTGTCGCGTCCAGCGGCACTTCAGCACCGAGCGGTTTCGTGTCTACACCAACCTCGACCCCGTCGGCGTCGAGCTGGGCGGGGCGCTCAAGAACGTGATCGGCGTCGCCGCCGGCATCTGCATCGGCCTCGGCTACGGCGACAATGCCCTGTCCGCCCTCGTCACCCGTGGGCTGGCGGAGATCACCCGCTTCGGCGTGGCCCTCGGGGCCGACGCCGCGACGTTCGCCGGGCTGGCCGGGCTGGGCGACCTGATTACCACGTGCATCAGCAAGCACGGCCGCAATCGGCGTGTGGGCGAGCAGCTCGGCCGCGGCGAAAAGCTGGCGGACATCCTCAAAAACATGAACATGGTCGCCGAGGGGGTGTGGACCGCCCGTGCCGTCCACGACCGCGCCGCCGCGATGGGCATCGACATGCCGATCACCGCCGAGGTCTACCGCGTGCTCTACGAGGACAAGAATCCGGCCGACGCCGTCAACGACCTGATGCTTCGCTCGCCCAAGGGGGAGAGGTGGCCGCGATGAACGAGCTGGCGATCGCGTTCAAGGAGTGGGCCGTCATCTGTCAGGCGCTCGCCGACGGCCGGCAGACGATCCTGCTCCGCAAGGGCGGCATCGCCGAGCCGACGGGCGCATTCCGCGTCGAACACGATCGGTTCTGGCTGTTCCCCACCTTCGTGCATCAGCAGGACGATGGCGTCCTCGACGCCTACCGGCCGCTCCTCGACGCCGTTCGCCACGCCGCCCCGCCGCCGGGCCAGGTGCGCCTGTCGCACTTCGTCGCCGTCGAGCAGGTGTGGTACGTCGACCGGCTCGACCAGGCGCTCGCCCTCCGCGCACTGCACGGCTGGTCCGACGCCACCATCGAGTCGCGCTTCCACTACCGCACGCCGGGCCTGTTCGTCCTGGCGGTCCGCACCTATCGCGCTGCCGCCGACGTTCTCGTTCCACTGACGGAGCACTACGCCGGCTGCAAGAGCTGGGTCGCGCTGGATCGGCCGCTCTCCACCGCCGGCGCCGTGCCCGTCTTACCTGACGACCGCTTCGCCGAAGTCGTTCGTCAGGTCGATGCGACGTTGGGGCAGGGCTGACGGCTCACGACACCAGCCGCGCTCGAAGCACAGCCACACGCCGATGGCGGTGATGACGACGGCGCTGACGATCGGCAGCGCGCGGGACGATGGGCCGCTCACTCTCCTCCAGGCGCCCCGGCGAACTGCCGCGCGGACGACGCCGATGCCGAGCAGCACCAGCACCGCCGCCAGCCCGCCGCTGAACGCCAGCAGCAGCGGCAGTCCCAGCCACACGCCGTTGCGTCGAGATCGCCAGCTCGAGCATGGCGATGGCGTCCCAGCACGGCACGATCCCACCGCTGACGCCCAGGACGATCAGCCCCCACACCGTCGGCCGGTCCCTGCCGTCCGCCGGTTCCCCGTCGTGCGTGTGTCCGCCGGGCAGGTGCAGATGGTCGGACCGCCCGGTCAACCGCTTGAGCAGCAACCACAACCCCAGTCCGGGCGATCGCCCCCCGCCGACCAGCCCGAGCGTCGCCTGGACGGTCGCCGGCACCGCGTCGGGGAACAGCAGCGGCAGCACGGCGGCGATCAGCAGCACGGCGGCGGTGTGCGTCAGCGTCGTCACCACCCCGAGCAGGACGGCGTGGCCCATCGTGCCGCGCTGGCCGACGAGGTAGGCCGCCACCATCGTCTTGCCGTGCCCCGGCGTCAGCGCGTGGACTGCCCCGAACCCCGCCGCCAGCAGCAGCAGCACCCCTAGCCCCTGCCGGCTATCGAGCAGCAGGTCGAGCAGTCCGCCGCCTTCCGCGTCTCCGGCGTCCTGCGTCGGTGCCGCGCGGGCCACACCGCCGGGTTCGCCGAGTATCGGCTTACTCACTCCCGCCGACCCGCGCCATCGGCCGCCGGCCGCGGGACGGTACGGGGGCAAGTCAGGCGGCAATCCGCCGCGAACGACACCCGTTTCCTGCGACGGGACGGCGCACACCCGCGCCGACAGCGTGCGGCGCGCCCGATCGCTCTGCGTCGGGCTGCCATCGGGCACGACCACGTCGGTGACGGTCAACTGCGGCCCACTCTCCAGCGACAGGCGGATCGCACTCGCGCTGTCGGCGGCGAAGTTGCCGTCGTAGACCGTCAGCGTCACGCACTGTCCCGCCGCCAGCTGCCACGGCGCCGCGAAGCGGTAGTCGCAGCGAACGTGGTCGAGCAGCTGATAGCGCTGCTCCACCAGCCGAAGCTCGCGCTCCTTCTCGTCCACGCGCAGCACCACGTTGTTGAGCAGCAGCGGCGCCATGGTGCGCAGGTAGGCGGCGTGAACCTCGGCCCGGCTGCGGACATTGGCGAGCGAAACCTCCCCCTCGTCGAGATCGCGCAGCGCCCGAAACTCGTCGACCTCCAGCCGATAGTCGATCCGCACCCCGTCCGGGCTGACGTGGACGACGATCGTCCGATCATGGTTGTCGCGCGGCACGGGGTGCGCCATCACGGTCGTGGCAGTCATCATCATGACGACGACCGCCACAACCCTCCGGTCTTTCATTCTGCATTCTGCATTCTGCATTCTGCATTCAAGGTCGGTGCTATTTCTTCGGTTTCGTGTGGCTGAGTGTCATCAGCGCGTAGCCGGTGACGAGCAGCGGGTTGCCCTCCATCCAGCGGTCGGTTTCGTTGAGCCAGCTGCCGTCGGGCCGCTGTCGCTTGGCCAGCGCGGCGGTGATCTCCGCGCGCCAGTCGTGCTTGACGCCCTTGCCGTCGATGACGCGGTCCTCGCCGAGCACGTCGAGGCACTTGGCCATCGTGTGATAGTAATAATACAGCCCCCACGCCGCGCGCTGTTCGGGCATGCCGGGGTTCTGCTCGACGCTGTAGTTCGTCCGCACCCAGGCGATCGCCTTTTTGAGCCGCTCGTCGTCCTTGGACACACCGCAGTAGATCAGGCTCTTGATGCCGGCGTAGGTCATGCTGCCGTAGCCGGGCCGTTCGCCGTTGGGGCCGGGTTTGTCGCTCACCTTGGTGTCGCCGCCCTGCGCCGGCGTGTAGATAAAGCTGCCGTCGTTGATCTTACCGGCCCACGGCTGGTCGTTGTGCTCGCCCTTGAGGTTCTGGCAGCGGCTGACGAACACCGCCGCCTTCTTCAGCGCCGGGTCGTCCTTGGAGATGCCGGCGGCGACCAGGGCGTCGAGGAAGATCTGCGTGTTCGACAGGTCGGGCCGCGATTTGCTGTCGTAGCCGGCGCCGCCGTAGTAGTCGTTCGTCGGGTCCTTGCCCTCTTCCTCGTCCCACTGCAGCTTGCGAAGGAACGCGGCGGCGTCCTTCACCACCGCCCGGTAGCTCGGCCGTTCGGCGGCGACCAGCGCCAGCACGTTCACGCTGGTGACGTAGTTCTGCAGCTGGACGCGGGCGCCCTTGCCGGCGATGTGGCCGTCCTTCGGGTTGATGAGCGACTCGATGTACTTCAGCCCCTTCTCAACCATCGGGTCCTTGGCGTCCACCCGGCCGCTGGTGAGCAGCCCGGTCAGGACGACGCCGGTGATCCCCGGACTCTGCTTCGCCCCCCAGCTGCCGTCGGCTGCCTGCTGCTTGCGGAGATAGGCGATCGCCTTGTCGACCGTCTCGTCCCAGCTCGCCTCCTTCGCACGACAGGGCGTCATCGTCGCGCCAAAGACCGCCACGGCCAGCCCGATACCCATCACTCGACGCATCATCATCGCATCCTCGTCCGGTTGTGGTCCCCTGCCGCGCCGTTGTGCAAATCGGGGGCCGGACCGTGAGCCTCGCTCGTTCACCGCTGCGCGGCGGAGGTCGCCCCGTCCACCGCTGCGCACCGGCGCGCCACCGCTGGTCACGCCGTCGCCACGGTGTCACTTGCCCTGGTTGAAGTACACGCGCACGTTCCTGGTCGCCCGGCCGACGGCGACGAGGTCGATCCGCCCGTCGCCGTCGAGGTCGCCGCACGCCAGGTCTTCGACCGCCACGCCGCCCTCGTCGACCAGCTGCCGGCCCCAGCGGTGCCCCTTCGCGTCGAGCGGCCTGTAGATCCGCACTCCGCTCAGCTGCCCCGGCTGCTTCGCCAGGTTGTCGCGAACGCCGATCACCAGTTCGTCACCGCCGTCGCCGTCGAGGTCAGCGCACCACACCGCGTGTCCCCAGCGAAGCTGCTCGTCGAGCACCTGCCGCCGCCAGAGGTCGCCCTCTTTCTCCGGCGGGGTGTAAACGACCACCTGGTTGCCGTGCCACGGCTCGATGGTCGCGATAAAGGGCGTCCCGTCGCGCAATCGGCCTTGCTTGATCTCACTGGCGCCGCGGTTACTCTTCGGATTGGCCTGGTTGCCGACGCCGACGTGATGCTTGACCCACTTCTCCCCCTGCCGCTGGAACCGATGCACCCCCACATAGCTGGCCGTCAGCACGTCCACGGGTTTGCCGGCGCGGGTCGCGACCGGAAACAGGTTGTGCATGACGTGCAGGCTCTCGTCGATCACCTCCGGCGCCCACCGATCGCGGGTCGGGTCTTTCGGAATGCGGTAGGCGAGCAGCCGCACCGGCGCGCCGTCGGTCCAGTTGTTCTTCGCCGTGGCGTTGCGGCCCATGAGCGGGGCGACCAGCAAGGCGAGTTTGCCCGAGCCGTCGACGTCGGCCCAGCGGATGCGATGCAGCGTCGGCTCCTCGGCGATCGGATACAGCTTCCACGGCTGGTCGAGCGACGCCGGCTGTTTGAGCCACTGCAGCGTTCCGCCGCCTTTCGTGTTGAACGGCCGCCAACCAGCGCCGAGGGCGATGTCGATCTTGCCATCGCCGTCGATGTCGTGGGCGGCGAGACAGACATTGTCCGGCTGCGTCATGCCGTCGATGATGGTGTGCCGCTTCCAGGTCGGGTTTTCGTACCAGACTACCCGGCGCGTGTCGACGACGACGATGTCGAGCTTGCCGTCGCCGTTGATGTCGACCAGTTGCACCGCATAGCCGATGTCGAGGCTTTTGTCGATCTCCTGCATGCGGAACGACAGCGACGGCCGGCTCTCGTCCGCGCGGCGACCGGGACGAAGGCGGGGCGGCGAGCAGCAGGACGGCGGGGAGCAGCGCGGGTACGCATCGGGGGCACCTCTCGGCGAGCGGGGACGACTCTCCGCTCTGTCCTACGCCGTGCGACGGCCCGGCACAAGAGGGCAGACCGGAAACGACCCGACCGGGCGCGACGATGCGTGCCCGGTCGGGTCGATTGGCGAGGCCGGCGAGGAGGTCCGCCAGAGTCCCGAGTTCTTCGCCGCGGCTGTTGTAGCCCGGTCTCCCGACCGGGCCACTCCGGCCGACCGAAGGTCTCCCGCGCCCCGGAGGAGACCTACGGTCCGCAGAGTGGCAAGTCAGGAGACCTTGCCAACAGCGGTCGCAACGCGTTACGGCTGTTGTGGCCGGGTCTCCTGACCCGGCCACTCCGGCGACCGAAGGTCTCCCTTACGCGGCGGAGACCTGCGGTCTGCAGAGTGGCAAGGTCGGGAGACCTTGCCACTCTGCAGACCTTGCCGCAACAGCCATAACAGCCACAACAGCCACCCCTGTTGTGGCCCGGTCTCCGACCGGGCCACTCCGGCCGACCGAAGGTCTCCAGCGCGCCGGAGGAGACCTGCGGTCCGCAGAGTGGCAAGGTCGGGAGACCTTGCCACAACAGGCCTGCGTCGCCCAGAGCGCGACGTCCTGCTTCACGCGCTGCCTCGGGGCACTGACGTGCTCCCGCTCGCCTCGCCTGTGGAAACGGCCCTGTCTTCCTACTGACTACTGGCTACTGCGAGCGTCAGCGAGCCGCTCACGCCTTCTCGGGGACGGCGGGGTTGTCGCCGTCGAACCACTCGGTCTTGAACTCGATGCGCGCCTTGTTGCGCATCGCCTGGTTGGCGGTCAGGGCGATGATCGCGTCGGCCATCGCCACCTCGCCGTGACAGCGCGGCAGACGCTGCTTGTAGGTGCCGTCGCCGCTCTTCTCGTAGCCGAGCCGCTCGTCCCAGACGCGGATGCAATAGGCGAAATCCTCCATCTCCTCCTTGTAGCCGCGGCTGATCGGCGCGCCGGGGCCGGCGGCGACGGCGCCCTTGGCCCCGCCGGCGGCCGGGGCCGGACCGCCCCAGGTCGACGTCGACTCGGCGGCGGCGGCGTCCTTCTTCATCGTGCTGACGTTCACCTCCATCAGCCGCTGCTCGCCCTTCTTGGTCGGGTCCTTCTCCGGGTAAAGCATGACGCGCTGTTCAGCCTCGACAATCATCGTGCCGCGACTGCCCATCAGGCACTCGCCGTATTGCTCGAACGAGTTGGTGCTGACCGACGAGTAGGTGACGACGACGACGTCCTTCGGGTCGCCGCCCTTGCCCGCGCCGCGCGGGTGGTTCTTGCCGGGGAACTCGTAGGTGACGAACACATGGTCGTCGATCTCTCGGTCGTTGCGGCCGGGGCCGAAGAACGACTTGGTGCCGACCCCGCTCACCGACAGCGGCTTGACTTTCCCCAGGAAGATGCTGGCGGCGTCCAGCTGGTGGCTGCCCAGCTCGGCCATCAGCCCGCCGCCGGTCTTCTCGTACAGCCGCCAGCGAATCAGCTGCTCGACCGAGTCGTAGCCGTACTGCTTGACCGCATCCTTGAGCGCCTCGTAATCCTCCTCCATCACCGGCTGGAACCAGCCGTCGCGCAGCGCCGGCAGGGAAACGCCGGCGGCCATCTTGCCGGCTTTCGGGTCGGGGGTGAACGGCCAGCTGAAGTTGCGGTGCCACAGCGCCCGGATGTGCTTGATGTCGCCGAGCGTGCCCGACTTGACCACCTCCTGGGCGTGGGCATACAGCATGCTGTAGTGCCGCTGGTGGCCGATCGACAGGATGCGCCGCGTCTCCTTGGCGACGCGGATCATCTCCTTGCACTGGCTGATGTCGCGCGCCATCAGCTTCTCGCACAGAACGTGCTTGCCGGCCTTCATGCAGTCGATGGCGACCGGGGCGTGCAAATGCAGCGGGACGGCGATCACCACCGCCTCGATGTCCGGCCGCTTCGACAGCATCTCCTTGTAGTCGGTGAACTTCTCGATGTGGTCGCGCATCCCGTTGGGGGTGTCGCAGCTCTGGCCGTAGATCTTCTTGAACCCCTTGCGGAGCGGCACCTTCGGATCGCCGTCGAAGATCCGCCGCATGTTCGTCGGGCGGATGTCGCAGACGGCGACGAACTGCATGAAGTCGGGGTTGTGCTCGCCGACCAGCACGCCGCCCTCATCGCCGCCGCCGATCAGGGCGGTGCGGACCGGCTTGCCCGGCAGCGTTTTGTACCCGTAGTACACGGCGGCCGCCGTCAGTCCGGCAGCGCCAACCCCGGCAGCGCCGGCCTTGAGGAAGTCGCGGCGGTTCAGCCCCAGGTGATCGACTGCCTTCTCGAAGTTCGCCTCGCCGACGGCGCGTTGTTCGGGCGTCATATCGATGGCCATGAGAGGGTCTCCTCTGGACTAGCTTGGTGTGCGTTGGATGGATGATGGTACGCTCGCCCGGTCACGCCTGGGCCGGTCGTTTCCGCCGAAACAGCGACCCGATCGCCGAGAAGAGCGCATCGATGCCGAACCACCGGCCGGTCGGCACGGTGACGAGCACGAACGCGGCCAGCATCTCGACCAGGTTCTTGTTCACGAAGAAGTAGTTGCCCTCGATCTGCGGCGGCGTCGGCAGCCACGGGAACGCCGGCACGGCCAGGTAGGTCATCAGCAGGAACACCGCCGCCCCGAACGACGCCAGCCGGCTGAACAGGCCCGCCACCATGCACAGGCCCATCGCCGTCAGCGCATACGGAGTGACGTCGTCGATGCGGTCGATCAGCGACTTCTTGTGCTCGATGGTCACCGGCTCGCGGTCGCGCTGCTCGGCCGTCAGCACCTTGTCGAGCGACGCCTTGTACGTCTCCGTCTGCTTGTCCAGGTCGGCGAGCAGGCCGCTGCGAATCCGCGCCAGATCGCCCTTGAGCGTGCGCGTTTTGGCCGACTCGACGTCCTTGAAGAACGCCCAGTTCGCTCGCCCGCCCGACTTCAGCTCGTTGAGCTTGGTGCGGTACTCGGTCAGCCGCTCGGTCACCGTCATCCGCCGCTTGACGTCGCCGGAGGGATAGGTGTGCGTCTGCTCGGACGTGTAGTCGGCGTAGCGCGGGTCTTTCTCCTGCTCCACCTGGCCGGGCGGCGGCTGGTAGGTGAGCCACTCGACCGCCTTCGCCTCGGACTGGGTCAGCACCGCCTCCGCCTGCTTGCGCTGATTCGCGTCCAGGTCGTAGTGGCTGGCGAACGCATTCAGATACTCGGTCCACTCGTGCTTGAGCGCCTGCGGCACGCGGTCCTGCGGCGGGTAGGTGGCGGGGTCCTTGCCGTCGGGGATCGGCTGCACGGTCAGCCGCGCCAGCGCGTCGCGGTCGGCATCGCCGGCGTAGCGGCGGACGGCGGAGCCGAGTGGGCCAGCCGCCTCGCGGAAGTAGCCGGCGCTGGAGAACGGCTTGTTGTACACCGTCTCGCCGATCTGCTGCGACTGGATCTTGTAATAGCCCTCGACCAGGAAGTGCCAGCCGATCGCTAGCCGCAACAGGACGAGGAAGATAACCGTGGAACGTGGCATGGTTCCGACTCGTGTGGGAGGGTCATTTCGGGCGGGTGAGGAGATTGTATTCACCCGGGGCCAGTCCGATAACGGTCGGTTGATCGGTTCCCTCGGGAAGCAGGATCGCCCCCACGCCCGGATGCGCCGCGCAGTAGCGCCGGGCCAGCTCGATCCCGGCGACGTAGAACGCCGTCGACAGCCCGTCGGCCAGCGCCGCCGTCGGCGCCACCACCGACACGCTGGCCAGCCCGCCGGCGGGCCAGCCGGTGCGCGGGTCGAGGATGTGACCGAGCTTGCGGCCCTGGTGCCGCAAATACTGGAAAGTGGCCGCCGACGTCCCCAGCGCCCGGTCGCGCAGCCACACCTCGGCGATCGGCCGGGACGCGATCCACGGATGGCGAATGCGCACCCGCCAGCCTCGCCCGGACGACGTCACGCCCAAACCTCCGGGTTCTCCGCCGGTCGGTGTCCCTTTAGCGTACACACTGCTCGATCCGCCGTGCAACAGAATGGCCGGCAAATTCCACCGCGCATGGAGCCGTTCTGCCATCCGGTCGAGGGCGTAGCCCTTGCCGATGCTGCCGAGGTTGATCTCCAGACCGGGACAGCGAAACTGAATCGAGCGGTGAACGTCGTCGAGGTCGATGTTCCCCATGCCCACGGCAGCGCGTGCGGCCTGCAGCTCGTCCGCGTCGGGCACCCGCCGCGGACCGCGGAAAAAGCCCCACGCCTTGATGAGTCGGCCGGAGGTGACGTCGAACGCCCCGTCGCTCTCCCGGTGAAGGTCCGCGGCCAGGCGCAACAGGCCGTACAGCCCCGCCTCGACGCGCACCGGCCGGCGAAAGGCGTCGCGGTTGAGCCGGCACACCTCGCTGTGGTCGCGGTAGGCGGTCAGCTGGTCCTCGAGCGCGTCGAGCAGCTCGAACGCCTCCTGGGCGGCCGGCACGGCGTCGGGCGTGCCGAAGGGAACCAGGACCTCGAAGCGCGTCGCCATCGCCCGCCAGCCGAGGCGGAGCAGGGCGACCTCTTCCACCGCAGCCACGTCGGCGGCCAGCAGCTCGTCGGCGGCGCCGAGCGCCTGCCCGGCCGCCTGCGCCAGCTGACGGGATCGCAAGAAGTCACGCCGATCCATGTTCGCCGTCGGCGCTTCACCGACGCCCCGTCATGACCCGTCCGGCCGGGTCACGACCGGCCGTCACTCTTCATTATCGTGCATCATCGGCTCAAGCTGCTTGGTATTTCGCTCCACCGCCAGCACGATCGTCCGCTCGACGGTGCCGTCGGGAGACATCGCGACGCACGGGATGATCTGCCGGCTGTCGGGCAGCGAAGCATGGTGAACGACCCGTCGCTCCGCAGGCTGACCGGCTGCCCCTGCAGCGTCACGCGGGCGTTCGGCTCGGTGGTGCCGTAGACGATCAGCTCGGCCTCGACCTGGAAGCCGAACTCGCGTGTCTTGCCCACCGGCAGCAGCGAGCCGGAGCCGAAACTGCTGATCGCCGACGACCCGAGCGGACGGCGCAGCCGCTCGTCGAGGAGCTGCTTGATCTCCAGGCTGGAGGCGCCGGGGTCATAGCCGCTCGACATGGCGTAGATGCGGTCGGCCTTGCGGGCGTCGAGGTCGGCCCAGTTCTCGTCGATGACGTCGCTGATACCGGGCCGCGGCGTGGTCACCACGTTGGACCGGGCCAGCACATAGAACCGGCCGGTGCGGGACAGGTAGCCGATGTCAACGCGGTACGACCGCGGCGGATTGCTGACGTCGATGTACCAGTTGTTGCACCCGCCGTGGATCTCGATGTCGCGAACCACCCGTTCGGCGCTGCTGCTGGTGTCCCCGGCGGTGACGTCGAGCAGCCGCAGGATCGGTCGGGAGGCGTGCCACTCCTGGCCGAGCGCTGCCTCGGCGCGCTGCACCGCCTGGTGCGTCAACTCCCAGTAGCAGTGCAGCCAGTACGGGTCGCGCACCAGCGTGACGATGCGGTCTTTGCCGTAGCCGGTCGGCAGGTCCTTGGGGATTTTCACGGAAAGGTCTCGGGTCGGCACGCCGACGTCAAACTTGCTGCTCTCCACGCGCTCTTCCGGCGACGGCGAGCCAGAGGTATTGCGCGCCGCGGCCTTCTGGACCGGGGCATGGACGGCGCGGGTCGGCTTCGCCGTGGCGGCGGTCGGCGCGGGGGTGCGGCTCTTGCGACGTTCCACCTTGAGCAGGGCGCGAATCAGGTCGTCCTTCCGCATACCGTGCCACCCGGAAACCCCTCGCTCCCGCGCCATGTCGGCCAGCTCTTTCCGGGTGCAGGCAAGCAACTGATCGCGAATCATGCGACACCACTCCGGCGCCTGGTGCCGTCCCGGCCGTCTCGTCCGCCAGGTAGGGCAGGCAAGCAGATAAGGTTAGGAGTCGTCCGTGAAGCCCGTACAAGCTCCCGGACATCCATTCCTGGGAGGGGTGTAATCGGAGGTCGAACAGCAGAGCGGACGATGAGCCGACGTCCATCGAGGTACGCGAAGCCTCGTCCGTAGCACCATGAGAGAGCAGGGTCGCGGAGGAGGCGTCCGCTCGCGATTCAACCCGTCGAGGCAGGGACCAGAGGCGTGAGGAACCGCGGGTGTCAGCCGGGGGAGCAATCCTGTGGAAAGGGAGATGCGATCTCGCCACCCAACCAGGAATCAACGCGGAAAGGAACCGCCCGGTTGACAAGCTTTTCCATCCACGAGACTAACCATCCGCCGGCCGCCGTGTCAACATAAATTCTTGCTCAAGACCGCCGATCGGCGAATTATGCGCAAATCGGGCAAGGCTGGCAAGGTTGTCCTTTGGTCGCCGACTTCGTGAAAGTTTTCACCACGGACCATTGACATTCCCACCCCAGTTTCCAGAATAGCCACGTCCCGTCGAGTTCGCCGACGGTCCGTTCCGCCACCGATCGAGAGGGGGCCATGCCATACGGTTCCGACCGCAAGGAGCTGGCTCGCTACCTCGCTCTCTCGCAGATCGGGCTTGAGATGGTGGTGCCAATCATCCTCGGGCTGGTGGTGGACCGTTACCTGAACCTGACCCCCTGGGGAGTGGTGGTCGGGGCGGTCCTCGGGCTGATCGTCGGGCTGGTTCACCTGGTTCAGCTGACGAACCAGGACGACGCGACGCCGAAGAAGTAAGTGAGACAGGGTGCTCGCACGCATCGTGGTCCTGTTCACCGCCGGGTTGGCGTTCGCCGCCCTGGCCGGGATTCCGGCTCGTCGGCTGGCCGGCGACCTGGCTCTGCTTCACTGCCTGACGGCGGTAGCGCTGTGCCTGGTTCCGGCGCTGCTGACGCTGGTATGGGTCCGCGCTGCCAGCCGCGACCCGAACCAGGCGCCGCTGGTTGCCCTGGGGGCGTCGGGAGTGCGGATGTTCGTCGTCCTGCTCGCCGCCCTTGCTCTGTACCTGCAAGTGCCCCCGTTTCAGCAGCAGGACGGCTTCCTGGTCTGGGTGCTTGCCGCTTACCTGTACCTGCTCGCCGTCGAGGTGGTGTTGCTCGTCCGGGGCCGCAACCCGGAGCGGCCTCCGCCGATCGACCCCGCGGCCCGTTGACCGATCTGCGCCGGATGGAGTGAGATACCGATGGCCCACGATCCGAACCCGGTCCACGAAGTCCAGGACATGCGCGATGCCTGGGTGTTCTTCGAGCGGCTGTTTGGCGGCGAGGCGGTCGAGTGGACGCTGCCGCGGTTCACGCTGTTCGGCCACGAGTTCGTGCTCACCAAGTTCATGCTGCTCGAACTGGTGGCTGCCGCGCTGATCCTGCTGATCTTCATCCCGCTGGCGCGGCGCATCCGCAGCGGCGGGCTGCCGCAGGGGCGGTTCTGGAACCTGTTCGAGGGGTTGCTGCTGTTCATCCGCGACGAGATCGCCCGGCCGAACATCGGCGACGAGGATCACGGCCACGAACACGCCGATCACGGGCACGCGCACACGCACAATGCCGCTCACGGCCACCTGCCCGACCACCCGGTCGACGCCGACTGCCCGCCGGGGTCGGTGCATGAGGCCGACAAGTACGTCCCGTTCCTGTGGACGCTGTTCCTGTTCGTCCTGTTCTGCAATCTGCTCGGCATGTTCCCGATGATGGGTTCGCCGACGGCGAGCATCTGGATGACCGGCGGGCTGGCGCTGATCAGCTTCACCATGCTGAACGCCGCTCCGATCGCGAAGGTCGGACCGAAGCAGTATTTCCTGTCGCTGTGGCCGCACATCGACATGCCGCCGGGCGCCGTCTTCAGCGTGATGGGGGTTGGCTTCACGCTGATGATCGGGATGATCGAGATCATGGGGATGTTCATCAAGAGCGGGGTGCTGGCGGTTCGTCTGTTCGCCAACATGTTCGCCGGCCACCTGGTGCTGGCCAACATCCTGTTCTTCATCTATCTGGTCGGTAACACGATGGGGATGGGCCTGCTGTGGGGGACGGTGACCGCCTTCAGCGTGCTGGGGGTGGTGGCGCTGAGTCTTCTCGAACTGTTCGTCGCCTTCCTGCAGGCGTACATCTTCACCTTCCTGACGGCGCTGTTCATGGGGATGAACCTGCATCACGCCTCGGAGCACTGAGCCACAACCGATAACCCGACGCCCGGACGGCCGGGCGCCCGCCGCCGGGTGGCGCAGTGGCGGGACGGACCGACTGACGCCACGACACTGACGTCCGCCTAACCTGGGAGATGCCATGAAGACGTTCTACCTGCTGGCTTTCGGCCTCGTCGCCCTGCTGCTCGGCGCCGCCCCGGCGCTGGCGCAGACCGGGACCCCCCACCTGACGCTGGCCGGTGCTGGCCTGGGCGCCGGCCTCGGCGCCGCGCTGACGCTGATGGGCGCCGGCTACGGCTTCGGCAAGATCGGCGCCGCCGCGCTGGAGAGCATGGCCCGCCAGCCGGAAGTTGCCGCCCGCATCCAGACCGCCATGATCATCATCGGCGCGCTGCTCGAAGGGGCGACCTTCTTCGCCCTGATCGTCTGCATCATCCTGGTAGGCAAGGCCACGATCTGACCCCGACCGGGGCGCGGCGTTCGCGGGCCGGTCCGGCGCACCGCCGGACCGCCGCGGCCGGGTTGCATGAGAGGGACACCCATGCGTGCTGGGCTGAGTACTCGAATCGTCGCCGTCACGGTCGCCCTGGCGCTGCTGCTGGGCGGACCGGCGTGGGCCGCCAAGGCGGCGCCGGCGGACCCCCACGCGGCCAACGCCCAGAAGGCGGACCCCGCTCACGCTACGGGCGACAGTCACGCCAAGGGCGGCAACATCGACGTCTTCGACGGCTGGCTCGACCTGACCATCTGGACGATCGTCGTCTTCCTGGTGCTGTTCGGCATCCTGAGCAAGTTCGCCTGGCCGCAGATCCGCGACGGCCTCGACCGCCGCGAGCGGGCCATCGCTCGCGACAAGCAGGAGGCGGAGCGGGCCAAGCACGAGGCGTCCGCCCTGCGCGAGCAGCTGGCGCAGGAAATGGCCAAGGCCAACGACCAGATCCGCCAGATGATCGACAAGGCCCGCCAGGACGCGCAAAAGACTGCCGCGGACGAACTGTCGCGCGGCAAGCAGGAACTGCAGGCGGAGCGGGAGCGGTTGCAGCGCGAGCTGAAGCTGTCGACCGACAACGCGCTGCGCGAGATCTGGTCGCAGGGCGCTCAGCTGGCCACCATGATTTCTAGCCGCGCCGTCCGCAAGCAGATGAACGTGGACGACCACCGGGCGCTGCTCGACGAGGCGTTGAAAGACTTCCGCGCCGCCGCTGACCTGCGGCGCCAGAACCTCGAGAGTTCGCGGGCATGAGCGACACCCAGATCGAGGCCCGGCATCGCACCGTGCTGGACGACGAGGCCCGCCGCGTCGCCCGCGTGTACGCCGAGGCGCTGTATCGCGCGGCCGAGAAAGAAGGCCAGGTCGAGGACGTGCTCGCCCAGCTCGAAGGGCTGGTCAACGAGGCGTTTCGGCAGAAGCCCGGCCTGGAGCTGTTCTTCGCCAGCGCCGCCGTCGGTCGCCACAACAAGGCCGAAGCGATCCGCGCCGGCTTCAGCGGCCGGGCCAGCGACGTCCTCGTTCGCTTCCTCAACGTGCTGAACGACCACGACCGGCTGGACATGCTCCGCGCCGTCGCCGGCGCCTTCCGCGCGCTGTATGATCGCAAGAGCCGGCGGATCCCCGTCCAGGTCACCTCCGCGGTGCCGCTCACCGACTCCGAACGGGACCGCCTCCGCAACGATATTCGTGATGTCGCCGGCCAGGAGCCGGTTCTGCAAGAAACCGTCGACCCGGAAATCCTCGGCGGGTTGATCGTCCGCGTCCAGGACTGGGTGTACGACGCCAGCGTGCGTACCCGGCTGGAGACGATCCGCACCCAGCTGATCGAGAGGAGCAGCTATGGCATTCAGAGTGGACGAAATCGTTTCGGTACTTGAGCAGGAAATTCTCCAGCACCGGGACGGCGTCGACGCCCGCGAGGTTGGCCGGGTGCTCGAGGTGGGCGACGGCATCGCCCGCGTCTACGGCCTGTCCACCGCCATGGCCGGCGAGATGATCGACTTCCCCCGTGCCGGGGTGAAGGGACTGGCGTTCAACCTCGAAGAAAACTCCGTCGGCGTCATCATCCTTGGCGAGTACAAGGAGATCGTCGAGGGCGACGAGGCGCGCAGCACCGGGCAGCTGCTGTCGGTGCCGGTTGGCGAGGCGCTGGTCGGCCGCGTCGTCGACCCGCTCGGCAACCCGCGCGATGGCAAGGAGCCGCCGGTCACGCCGCACCGCCGCGCCGTCGAGTCGATTGCCCCCGGCGTTGCCGGGCGGCAGCCGGTCAAGGTGCCGCTGCAGACCGGCATCAAGGCCATCGACGCCATGACGCCGATCGGCCGCGGCCAGCGCGAGCTGATCATCGGCGATCGCAAAACGGGTAAAACCGCCATCGCCATCGACGCCATCGTCAACCAGCGCGGCAAGGGCGTCATCTGCGTCTACGTCGCCGTCGGCCAGAAGGAGTCGACCGTCGCCAAGGTGGTCGAGAACCTGCGCCAGCACGGCGCCATGGACTACACCATCGTCGTCTCGGCCTCGTCGTCCGACCCGGCGCCGTTGCAGTACATCGCGCCCTATGCCGGCTGCGCGATGGCCGAGTATTTCATGTACGAGCTGGGCCAGGACACCCTGTGCGTCTACGACGATCTGTCGAAGCAGGCGGCGGCGTACCGGCAGCTGTCGCTGCTGATGCGGCGGCCCCCCGGTCGCGAGGCGTACCCCGGCGACATCTTCTACGCCCACTCGCGTCTGCTGGAGCGGTCGGCGAAACTGGCGGAACGCTACGTCATCGTCCCGAAGGACGCCGACGAGAACAAGGTGACCGACGACTGGGGCGTCAACAACGCTCGCAACGAGAAGCGGAGCGCCAGCGAGAAGGGCCGCGTCTACGTCGGTCCGCTGGAGCGGCACGATGCCGACCACGACCTCGCCAAGTTCCCCGGCCACAAGGTCGCCAAGGTGTGGAACTCCGGCGGCTCGCTCACCGCGCTGCCGATCATCGAGACGCTCGAAGGCGAGGTGTCGGCGTACATCCCGACCAACGTGATCTCGATCACCGACGGGCAGATCTACCTGCAGCCGGACCTGTTCAACGCCGGCATCCGGCCGGCGATCGACGTCGGTATCAGCGTGTCGCGCGTCGGCGGCAACGCCCAGATCCCGGCGATGAAGCAGGTGGCCGGCGGTCTGCGGCTCGACCTGGCCGCGTTCCGCGAGCTGGAAGCGTTCGCCCAGCTCGGCACCGACCTCGACGCCGCCACCCAGCGGCAGCTGGACCGCGGCTATCGCATGGTCGAGCTGCTCAAGCAGGTGCAGTTCAAGCCGATGGACGTGATCGACCAGGTGATGATGCTGTTCGCCGGCAGCCGCGGCTACCTGGACCAGGTGCCGGTGCGGCAGCTGGCCGCCTGGGAGACGCAGTTCCTGGCGTACATGCGGACGCAGCGGCGCGACGTGGTCGACGCGCTGACCAAGGCCCGCAAGCTCGACGCCGACCTGGAGAAGCGGCTGGGCGAGGCGATCACCGCGTTCGGCACGCAGTTCAAGACGGCCGGCTGAGGCGACCTTCCCGTGACCCGCGGCGGCCAGCCGGCCGCCGCGGCCCCCTGGGGCACGACACCGCATGGCGAATCCGAAAGCACTGGTAAAGCGGCGGAAAGCGATCCGCAATATCCGCAAGATCACGCGGACGATGGAGCTGATCGCCACCGCTCGCTTCAAGAAGGCGCTCGACCGGGCCTCCGAGGCCGAGGCGTTCACGCGCAAGATCGCCGAGCTGGCCGCCGAGCTGTCGGCGACCGCCACCACCGTCACGCATCCGCTCCTGCAGCAGCGCTCCGAGGTCAAGACGAGTGTGCTGCTCGTGCTCACCTCCAACCGCGGGCTGTGCGGCGGCTACAACGCCAGCATCCTCCGCGAAGCCAGCCTCGCCATGCGCGAGATGCAGCGTGACGGGGTGAAACTCCAGCTGGAGCTGTCCGGCAAGCGAGCGATCACCTTCTGCCGCTACAACGGGCTGAAGGCGGAGCACACCTATTCCCAGTTCGAGGACAAGCCCGCCTTCGACGAGGTGCAGCCGATCGCCGATCGCTACATCCAGGCGTTCACCTCCGGGGCGATCGACCGCGTCCAGGTCGCGTACATGAAGTTCCTCTCCGCCTCGGTGCAGAGGCCGGTGGTCGAGACGCTGCTGCCGTTGAGCACCGCCGCGCCGCCGACCAAGGGTGCCGCTCCGGCGCCGAAGCAGGCGGTCGAGTACGAATTCGTGCCCGACGCCGCCGACATCCTCCAGGAGCTGCTGCCGATCTCGTTCAAGGTGCGGCTGTTCAAATGCTTCCTCGACGCCGCGGTGAGCGAGCAGATCGCCCGCCGGGTGACCATGAAGCAGGCGACCGAGAACGCCGACGAGATGATCCGCAGTATCACCCTGCGGTACAACCGCGCCCGCCAGGCCGGCATCACCAAAGAGATCCTTGAAGTCATCAGTGGCGCCGAAGCGCTGAAGTAACCGCCCGACCCGAACGACGCGGAGCCGCGGCTCCCCCTTCCCTCGGAGTTTCCTCCTATGGTCGCCAGCAATGGCAACGGCAAGCCGGTGGGTCAGATCATCCAGGTGATCGGGTCGACGTTCGACGCCGAGTTCCCGGAAGGGCACCTGCCGGGGATCTACAACGCCCTGAAGATCGACAGCGACTACAAGGGGGTGGAGATCCACCTGACCGGCGAGGTGCAGCAGCACCTGGGCGGCAATCGCATCCGCTGCGTCGCCCTCGGCTCGACCGACGGGCTGGTGCGCGGCATGAAGGTGACCGACACCGGCGCTCCGGTGTCGGTGCCCGTGGGTAAGGAAGTACTCGGCCGGGTGTTCAACCTGCTCGGCGAACCGATCGACGGGCGCGGTCCGGTCACCGCCAAGGAGACGCGGCCGATCCACCACCCGCCGCCCAAGTTCGACGAGCTGTCGCCCAAGACCGAGGTGTTCGAGACCGGCATCAAGGTGATCGACCTGCTCACCCCGCTGGTCCGCGGCGGCAAGGCCGGCCTGTTCGGCGGTGCCGGGCTGGGCAAGACGGTCATCCTGCAAGAGCTGATCGCCCGCATCGCCAGCCAGCACGGCGGGTACTCGGTGTTCGCCGGTGTCGGCGAGCGGACGCGCGAAGGCAACGACCTGTGGCTGGAAATGCAGGAGACCAAGATCGGCAAGACCGATCGGGCCGTCCTCACCCAGACCGCGATGGTCTTCGGCCAGATGAACGAGCCGCCGGGCGCGCGGCTGCGAGTGGCGCTGTCGGCGCTCACCATGTGCGAGTGGTTCCGCGACTCGACCGGCGCCGACACGCTGCTGTTCGTCGACAACATCTTCCGCTTCTCGCAGGCCGGCTCCGAGGTGTCCGCGCTTCTGGGCCGCATGCCCAGCGCCGTGGGCTACCAGCCGACGCTGGCGACCGAGATGGGCGAGTTGCAGGAGCGCATTACCAGCACCACCAAGGGGGCCATCACCTCGGTGCAGGCGGTGTACGTGCCGGCCGACGACCCGACCGACCCGGCCCCGGCGAACGCCTTCCAGCACCTCGACGCCTTCATCTATCTCGAACGTCGGATTTCCGAAAAGGGCATTTATCCGGCGGTCGATCCGCTGGCTTCCTACAGCGTCATCCTGCAGCCGGCCACGGTGGGCGAGGAGCACTTCGCCGTCGCCAACCGGGTGCGGCAGATCCTGCAGCGCTATCGCGAATTGCAGGACATCATCGCCATCCTCGGCGTCGAGGAACTGAGCGAGGAAGACAAGCAGGTGGTGAACCGGGCGCGGCGCATCGAGAAGTTCCTGTCGCAGCCGTTCATCGTCGCCGAGGCGTTCACCGGCAAGACGGGCAAGGTGACGTCGTTGAAGGACACCATCCGCAGCTTCAAGGAGCTGTGCGAGGGCAAATGGGACCACCTGCCGGAGTCGGCCTTCCTCTACGTCGGCGCGATCGAGGAAGCCGAGGAGCAGGCCCGCAAGCAGCAGCAGAAGTGACGTCCCCCGGTTGAGTCTCGGAGCCGCACCCGATCATGGCCACTCCCACCGCGCTGCAGTGCATCGTCGTCACCCCCGAGCGGGCGCTGCTCGACGTCCCGGCCGACTTCATCGCCCTGCCGATGTACGACGGCGAGATGGGGGTGTTACCCGGTCGGGCGCCCCTCATCGGCCGGCTCGGCTACGGCGACCTGCGCATTCGCCGCGGCGACAGCACCGAGCACCTGTATGTCGACGGCGGGTTCGTGCAGGTACGGGCGAACGTGGTGACGGTGTTGACGGCGCGGGCGCGGCGGGCGTCGGAGATTCGCACCGAGGAGGCGCTGCTGGCGCTGGAGAACGCCGGCATGGCGCTGAAGGCGGCCGTCGGCGACGAGGCACAGCAGGCGCGCTGGTGGCCCAGCAAAGGCGCGGCCACTGCGCGTCGCCGGCCATCGGTTCGAGAACGGGTAAGAGGTTACTCGCACGGGCGACTTCACCGTTGCCGATCAGCACTCCGGCTGACCGAAGGTTCCCGCGCGCCGGAGGAGTCCTGCGGTCCGCAGAGTGGCAAGGTCGGGGAGACGTTGCCCCAACAGCCATGTGGGACGTCTGTGCTTGGTGCCATGCCCACGCTTGCGTGGGCATGCCGGCCTTTCACCGACCGACCCCATCAGGAGGGCTGGACCCGCATCCCATGGCCACGAAGCGTGGCCATGGCACCAGGCGAAGACCCGAGCCGCAGGCACGCCGCCGGACTGCGGCACTACCGCTCGCCGATCAGCACGATCAGCGAGAACGGGGCGAGCGTGTAGCGTGTTCGCTCGGGGACGACCGGGCCGTCGTCGGGCAGCGCGATGTCCATCGGCGCGGCCAGGGCGGTGTCGACCGCTCGTCGCCAGCGGCGGCCCTGCGGAGCGGGTGGGATCACGAACGGCAGCGGGTCTTTCCAGGCGTTGAAGGCGACGTAGAAGTCGGCGTCGCGCTCCCGGCCGGTGCGCGTGCCGTCGAGCACCAGCGCCAGCGTGCGGCTGGTCGGCGTGAAATCCGGCTTGTTCGGCTCGACCCCGTGCCAGACCACGTCGCCCGGTTGCAGGAACGTCCGCCGCCGCAGCGCCGGGTGCCGCTTGCGCAGCGCGATCATCTCCCGCGCGAAACGCAGGAAGTCGACGTTCGCCTGCGCCAGCGACCAGTCGACCCAGCTGACCTCGTTGTCCTGGCACCAGGCGTTGTTGTTACCGCCCTGGGTGCGGAGGAACTCGTCGCCGGCGAGCACCATCGGCACGCCCTGCGACAGCATCAGGGTGGCGAACAGGTTGCGGCACTGGCGGCGGCGGAGGGCGAGTACCGCGGCGTCGCTGGTCGGCCCCTCGACGCCGCAGTTCCAGCTGTAGTTCTCGTCCATGCCGTCGCGGTTGTTCTCGCCGTTGGCCCGGTTGTGCTTGCGGTTGTAGCTGACCAGGTCCCACAGGGTGAAGCCGTCGTGACAGGTCACGAAATTGATGGAATGCGACGGCTGGCGGCCGGATTTCTCGTAGAGATCGGGCGACCCGCACAGCCGCGTGGCCAGCTTGCCGGCCATACCGCTGTCGCCCCGCCAGAACCGGCGGACCTCGTCGCGGTAGTGGGCGTTCCACTCCGACCAGCGGCTGCCGTAGGGGAAGTGGCCGACCTGGTACAGCCCGGCGGCGTCCCACGGCTCGGCGATCAGCTTGGTGTCGGAAAGGACGCTGTCCTCGGCGATGCGCTCGATCACCGGCGGCTCGTCCATGACGCGGCCCTCCCGGTCGCGGCCGAGGATGGACGCCAGGTCGAAGCGCAGCCCGTCGATGTGCAGGTCAGTCACCCAGTAGCGCAGGCAGCTGATGAGCATGTCGCGGACGATCGGGTGGTTGCAGTTGACGGTGTTGCCGCAGCCGGAGAAGTTCAGATAGCGGCCGTCGGGGCCGAGCAGGTAGTAGAGCTTGTTGTCGATGCCGCGGAACGACAGGGTGCGGCCGCGGCTGTCGCCCTCGCCGGTGTGGTTGAACACCACGTCGAGGATCACCTCCAGCCCGGCGGCGTGCAGCGTCCGCACCATCTCGCGGAACTCGTTGATCTGGCCGTACTCGACCCCCGACGCCGCATAGGCGGTTTTAGGGGCGCAGAAGGCGATCGAGTTGTAGCCCCAGAAGTTGCGCAGCCGCTGGCCGGTGTCGGGGTTGAAGAACGGGCAGTCGGACTCGTCGAACTCGTGGATCGGCAGCAGCTCGACGGCGGTGACGCCCAGCGCTTGCAGGTAGGGCACCTTGTCCGTCAGGCCGGCGAAGGTGCCGGGATGCTTCACCGCGCTGGACGGGTGACAGGTCCAGCCGCGGACGTGCAGCTCGTAGAGGATCGAGTCCTCCGGCGGGATCAGCTGCGGGACGTCCTCGTACCACTGGTAGGCGCGGTGCTGGTAGAGGCTGCGGCGCGAGGTGAAGTGCGGGTCCGGCTCGTCGGACCGGCCCCACACGGTGCCGCCGGACAGCGTGCGTGCGGCCGGGTCGATGAGCACATGGGCCGGATCGAAGCAGTTGCCGACGCCCCTGGGGCCGTCGACCCGCCAGCCGTAGCAGAAGGCGGCGGGGAGGCCGGAGACGAGGACGTGCCAGTGGTTGCCGGTGCGATTGCGCCGGGGATGCAGGGTGATCTGCGTGAGCGGTTCGCCGCCGTCAAGTGGGTAAAGGACCAGCCAGACGCTGGTGGCGTGGCGGGAGACGAGGGCAAAGTTGATGCCCTCCGGGGTGGACGACGCGCCCAACGGGAGTGAGCGGCCCCTCGCGATTCGCAGCTGGACCATGCGGCACTGTCTACGCCCGGACGAGTCGGTTCCGACGCCAGAATAGCATCGGCCACGACGCCGGCAAGGGTAAACCAGGGAATGACGGGACGCGGATTTGTTGAAGAGGCAGGCTAGAAAATCACGAACAGTCGTGTAGAATACTCTCAGGTCGCGAAGGCTCTCCCGCGGCCCTGTCCGCAGGCTTCACTTTTCCTCACCCCGCTCGACTGGAATGGATCAAGTCGGCAGGGTCTCCTTGAAGTCCGCACGGTAACCCAAAGAGCTGGCACGACGGATGGCCGCCTCCTGATTGGCAGGGATCTGCCAATCGACAAGGGGAATCAACGTATCGACCTCGTGGTTTGACGGTCGCCCCTCTTCCCTCCGGACTCGCTGACCACACGGCCGGGAAGACCCTCGCCGGGGACGGCTGCCGACCAGGCACCGGATCGCCTTTGCCGTACTCGATCAGTGACTAGACACCCGGCATGGCCCTCGGGCCATCTGCCGCCGTTTCACGACCCATTCTTTCAGCCATGACGCTTTTTCGCAGTGGGAGGACAGAACCATGACCGTCGCTCGTAGCGACGACGGGGCGGGGAATTCGACTCGCCGACGCACGATTCGCAAGCCGGTCGCCGCCGCGGCCCCGATGGCGGCGGAGTTGCCGCCGCCCGTGGCGGCCGCCCCGGTGGTCGCCGTCGCCGCCCCGCCTCGTTCCCCGTCCGGCCTGCGGCTCGACGACCTCTACCGGCTGCAGATGCCGAAGCTGTTCGCGCTGGCCGAACGCGAGGGGATCACCGAGCACGCCGGCATGACCCGCGTCCAGCTGATCATCTCGATCGTTCGTGAGCAGATCAAGCGCAGCGAGGTGGTCCGCGGCGCCGGCACCCTGGAAGTGCTGCCCGACGGTTACGGCTTCCTCCGCAGCGCCGCCCACAACTACCTGGCGTCGCCCGAAGACATCTATGTGTCACCGTCGCAGATCCGCCGGCTCGGCCTGCGCACCGGGCTGGTGGTGGAAGGGCCGATCCGCCTGCCGATCGAGGGGCAGGAGAATTTCGCGCTGATGCAGGTCGAGTCGGTCAACGGACACCCGCCGGAGGAGAAGATCCGGCCGACGGTGTTCGAGGACCTGACCCCGCTGCACCCGAACAAGCGGCTGCTGCTGGAAACCAACGGCGACGAACTGTCGACCCGCGTCGTCGACCTGTTCACGCCGATCGGCAAGGGCCAGCGCGGCCTGATCGTCTCGCCGCCCCGCGCCGGTAAGACCGTACTCCTGCAGCGGATGGCGCAGGCGATCAAGAAGAACCATCCCGAGTGCTACCTGATCGTGCTGCTCATCGACGAGCGGCCCGAGGAAGTGACCGACATGGTGCGGACGGTGGCGTGCGCGACCGCCGAGGTCGTCGCCAGCACCTTCGACGAGCCGTCGTCGGAGCACGTCCACGTCAGCGACATCGCCCTGGAGAAAGCCAAGCGGATGGTCGAGGACGGCAAGGACGTGGTCATCCTGCTCGACTCGATCACCCGGCTGGCGCGGGCGCACAACACCGAGGCGCCGTCCGGCGGCCGGTTGCTGTCCGGCGGCCTCGACTCGAACGCCATGCAGAAGCCGAAGCGGTTCTTCGGAGCGGCGCGCAACATCGAGGAGGGCGGCAGCCTGACCATCCTGGCGACGGCGCTGATCGACACCGGCTCGCGGATGGACGAGGTGATCTTTGAGGAGTTCAAGGGCACCGGTAACATGGAGGTCCACCTCGACCGCCGCCTCGTCGACAAGCGGATCTGGCCGGCGATCGACATCAACAGCTCCGGCACGCGAAAAGAAGAGCTGCTGATGCACCCCGACGAGGTCGATCGGGTGCGGGCACTGCGGCGCGTGCTCGCCGACATGCACCCGGCCGAGGCGATGGAACTGGTCCTCAACCGGATGCGCAAGAGCCGCAACAACGCCGAGTTTTTGCTCAGCATGAACTTCGGTTGAGCGCGTTTGGCGATCCGAAAACGCGACGATCTCGGACATCTCTCCGGGATCGTCGCGTTTCTATTGCGCAGTTGGCTCAGTCGACCGGCGGCGCCGCGGTGATGCTGAGGATCGGCGCATCGGCGGCCACCGTGAAATCTTCCGGGCTGAGGGCGAACCGGCCGCGCCACTGCTCGTCGATCGTCCATTCGCCGTGAATGGTGCCCTCGCCGTCGTACCGCCCGCGGTAAAGCACCTGGTGGCGGCCGAGGTACTGTTTCACCAGCACCACGTTGCCCCCGGCGTCGTATTCGCCCCGGAACGTGAACGGGCCGATGACGTCCACCCCCTGCCCGCGGATGGCGCCCTCCGCGAACCGGAGGGTCAGGTCGTGCATCGCCTGCCGGCCCCACAACGCCTGTTCCCAGTAGCCGCGCCAGCGTCCCGACGGGTACATGGCTGATCCCTCCGCGCCTTTCGGAGACCTGCAAACGCCCAGAAAGTTGTATGGCCAGGCAATCACCGTGGCAGCGGCGGAGCGGGCGTTATCCTGCGGTAACCGCCGATCCGAGAGCGGTTTGCGCGGGCCGGGACGAGTCGTCGCTTCAACCCGGCTGTATACTTGACAACGGACGCGGGTTCGCCGAGTGCCGGCATCGCCCCGCTTCCGCCACCCCGAGAGTTTGCCATGAGCCTGCAGGTCCGCACCATCGTGTCGATGCCGTTCGAGGAGAACACGTTTCTCGTCTGGCTCGACGACCGCAAGCAAGCGCTGGTGATCGACCCCGGACTGGACCCCGACCAGATTCTCGACTTCCTGGAAACCAACGGGCTGGAAGTGGCCGCCATCCTGAACACGCACGGCCACGCCGACCACATCGCCGGCAACGCCGAGATGAAGCGGCGCTACCCCGACGCCCCGCTGGTGATCGGCGCCGCCGAGGCGCGGATGCTGACCGACGCGCGGGCCAACCTGAGCGCCGGGTTCGGCATGCCGCTGACCAGTCCGCCGGCCGATCGCACGGTGAACGAGGGCGAGGTGATCGAGTACGGCGGTATCCCGCTGGAGGTGCGCGCGATTCCGGGCCACTCGCCGGGGCACGTCGTGTTCGTCTATCGCGACAAACCGTCCCACGTCTTCGGCGGCGACGTGCTGTTCCGCGGCAGCATCGGCCGCTTCGACTTCCCCGGCGGCGACGGCGAGCTGCTCCTCGACGGCATTCGCACCAAGCTGTTCACCCTGCCAGATGACACCGTGGTCTACCCCGGCCACGGACCGACGACGACGGTCGGGTACGAAAAGCGGACGAATCCGTACCTGTCGTGACCGGGCGTTAGCGGCTCGCATCCGCCCCCGGTGTATTCACCGGGGGCTAAAAAACCGGGGGCAAGTGCGTGTCGACGATCACCCAATCGGAGCGATTCGCATCCGCCCCCGGTGGGTTCACCGGCGGCGAAGAACTCGTTTCCTACCTTTCCTTTCCGCCCGGCGGGGTGATAATGGCGACGGTCCCGGTGAAGACGACGAGCGGAGGAGGGAAAGCCCATGCGTCCGGCGTTTGGTGTGGCCCATTGGTCGCTTGCCCTCGTCGTCGTCGCGGCGCTGACGACGACATCGTTCGCCGATCCGGGAGCGAGCACCGGCCGGCCGACCCCGCCGCTGGAAGTGTTCCCTGCCGCGCGCTTCCAGGTCGGCGGCGTGCTGGGCGAGCGGGTGCGTGCCAACGCTCGCCACTGGACGCTGCGCGCGCCGGCCGCTAACCCGGCGATGCTCGGCATGTTCCGCGACCGCGATCGCAAGCCGCCGCCGCAACTGGTCGACTGGGCGGGCGAGTTCGCCGGCAAGTACCTGCTCTCCGCCGTCCTGACACTGCGTCTGGACCCCTCTCCCGAGGTCGAACGGCACCTGCGGCAGTTCGTCGACCGGCTGATCGCCTGTCAGGCCGAGGATGGCTATCTCGGTCCGTTCCCGCGCCACGAACGGTTGCTCGGCCACTGGGACCTGTGGGGGCATTACCACGTTCTGCTCGGGCTGCTGGCGTGGAACGAACACACGGGCGACGAGCGCGCGCTGACGGCCGCCCGCCGCATCGGCGATCTCGTTTGTCACACTTACCTGGCTGGACGGCGGCGGGTGATCGACGCCGGCAGCCCGGAAATGAACATGGCGATCGTCCACGGCCTGGCGCTGCTGCACCGCCGCACCGGAGAAGCGCGTTACCTGCGCATGGCCGATGAGGTGGTCGCCGACTTCGAGCGCGCCGGCGATTACCTGCGGACTGGCGTGGCCGGGATCGAGTTTCACCGTACTCCCCGGCCGCGCTGGGAGAGCCTGCACCCGCTGCAGGGACTGGTCGAGCTGTACCTGCTGACCGGAAAAGAGAGTTATCGCACCGCTTTTTCCGTCACTGGGCGAGTATTCGCCGCTTCGACGTTCACAGCGCCGGCTCATTCTCGTCCGGGGAGCAGGCGAACGGCGATTCGTATCCGCTGCGGCTGCCGATCGAGACCTGCTGCACCATCGCCTGGCAGGCGATCACCGTGGACGCCCTGCGGCTGACCGGCGACGCCACCATCGCCGACGAGCTGGAGCGGACGACGTTCAACGCGGTGGCCGCCGCCCAGCACCCGTCCGGCGCCTGGTGGACCTACAACACTCCACTCAACGGCGTTCGCAAGGCGTCGCACCACGACATCGTCTTCCAGGCCCGCGCCGGCGCGCCCGACCTCAACTGCTGCTCGGTCAACGGCCCGCGCGGCCTCGGCGCCCTCGCCCAGTGGGCGGTCATGCGCTCCGGCGAGCGCGGACTGGCGGTCAACTTCTACGGGCCGGGCCGCGCCGACGTGAAGCTGCCTGGCGGCGAGGTGACGCTGCGCCAGGAGACCGACTACCCGGTCGGCGGACGGGTGAAGCTGACGGTCGGAACGGCCCGCCCGCTGCCGCTCACCGTGCGGTTGCGCATCCCCGCCTGGTCGCGGCGAACGCGAGTGACGGTCAACGGCGAGGCGGTTCCCGGCGTCGTCCCCGGCCGATACCTGGCGGTCGAGCGGACGTGGAAGGACGGCGATCGGATCGAGCTGGAGTTCGACCTGCGGATGCGCTACGAGGCTGGCGACGGCGAGGCGGCCGGCCTCGTAGCGCTGTTTCGCGGGCCGCTGCTGCTCGCCTATGACCAGGCGTTCAATGCGTTCGACGAGGACGACCTGCCGCGCCTGGACGCCGCCGCGCTGGACGGCGCCGACCTCCGCCCCGCCGGCGCCGGGCCAGACGGGCACGAGCACGCCCCGTGGCTGCTGGTGACCGTTCCGGCGGCGGGCGGCCGGGCGATGCGGCTGTGCGACTTCGCCAGCGCCGGATCGGCTGGCACCCGTTATCGATCGTGGCTGGCCGCCGACCGGCTCCGCCCGCCGGCGCCGGCACCGCTGGCACCGGCAGATGGCGCAACCGTCGCGCCGGGAGCCATCCGCTTCCGCTGGCGGTCGCCGGCCGCCGCGGCGCCGCGCGAACATGCCGTGGTCCTGTCCACCAGCCCCGAGGGCACGCCGGTGACGGTCCGGTTCGGCCAGGCGACCGGCAGTCACCTCGTCCTCCCCGCGGCGGAGGCGGCCCGGCTGGAGGCGGGCAAGGAGTACTACTGGCGCGTCGTCGCCGCCAACCGGCACGGTGAAACGTCGAGCGTCGACCCGGCCCGCCGGCTGCGCGTCGACCCGAAGCTGCCGCTGGTGGTGCTGGCGGACACCGCCCACGGCGAGCGCGCGGCCGACCGGGTGCTGATCGAGGCCGATCTGCGCGGCGACGTGCAGCCGTCCTACGGCCGGGCCGGCACGGCGGCGGGCT
The DNA here is from genome assembly GCA_046350215.1 of Gemmataceae bacterium. GTDB lineage: Bacteria > Planctomycetota > Planctomycetia > Gemmatales > Gemmataceae > JAXMAU01. The sequence continues at coordinate 74,258 of JAXMAU010000033.1, forward strand.
GGCGGCCGGTGGGCGACGGGGCAGGGCGGGCGGTTGCGTTCGACGGCAAGTCCG
>JAXMAU010000034.1:0-69904 GCA_046350215.1 Gemmataceae bacterium
GCGGGCGCGCAGCTCGTTCCACTCCTCGGCCTTCCAGAACTCCGGCCAGTCCTTCGGCTTGACCGGTAGCGGTACGGCGCTCTTGTTCTCGGTGATCTGCGTCACCTTGTTGCCGAAGGTGAAGTTGCGGAAGTGGAAGCCGCCGATGCCCTCGCCGTAGACGCCCATCAGGTTGCCGCCGGAGTGGTAGTCGATCATCGCCTGGTACGCCTGGCCGCGGTCGTTGCTGCGCAGGAACAGGCCGCTATCGGGGCCGAAATCGTTGCGCATCTCCAGCACCACCTCGAAGTTGCCGTACTGCTTCTCGGTGATGATGATGCCGCCGTTGCCGGGGACGTCCTGGCTGCCGACGATCGCCCCGTCCTCGACCACCCACTTGCCGCCCGACTTGTGCTTGCTGGTGCCGCTGTGGCCGGACTTGGCGCTCACCTTCCAGCCCTTGAGCGACTTGCCGTCGAAGATCGAGACGAACCCCTTGTCGTCGCCCTTTTCCGCCCGCACCGCCGGCCCGCCGGCGAGCAGGACGACGCCGCCCAGCACGGCGGCGGCGAGGATCAGTCGTAGCATCGGTTGCCTCCTCAGCGAGAGAAACACGAACCCTGCCGGCAACATAGGGGATCGCGCCGTCGCCCGCCAGATCCGAAAAAAGAGTTGACCGTCCCGAAGCCGCCGCATAGCTCACCAGCACCCGGACGGGTTACCCCATCGCCGATTCGGAGGCCGGTATGTACGTCGCCGTCTGCGTCGCAGTGCTCGCCGCCGGCGTCGCGCCGCCCGGGACCGACGATCTGGCGTGGCGCCTCCGCCGGTTCGGCGAGGCGTTGCCGGCCGACGACGGCGGCCGGGCAGCGCGTGCCGACACCCTCGAACGCCTGCGCGACGCTGGCCGGCGGGAGACGGCTGCCTGGCGGGACATCAACAACCGGACGAAGTGGGAACGCTCTCGCGACGACCGGCTGGCCAGGCTGCGCAGCGCCCTCGGCACCTCTCCCGATCCGCCAAGGGATTTGAAAGTGCGCGTGCGGCGGACGCTCGACGGCACCGGCTACCACATCGACTGCCTGACGTTCGAGAGCCGCCCCGGCGTGGTGGTGACCGCCAACCTGTACCGGCCGGCGAAGCCCGGCGCGGCGATGCCCGGCCTGCTGCTGTGCCACAGCCACCACAACCCGAAGACGGAGGGCGAGCTGCAGGACATGGGCGTGCTGTGGGCGCGGGCCGGGTGCGAGGTGCTGGTGATCGACCTGCTCGGCCACGGCGAGCGGCGGCAGCACCCTTACCGCACCGCCGCCGACTTCCCCGCCGCGTTCCGCCCCGGCCGGCAGGACTACTATTTCCGCCACAACGTCGGGCTGCACCTGCAACTGATCGGCGACGAACTGATGGGGTGGCTGTGCTGGGACCTGATGCGCGGCGTCGATCTACTCCTTTCGCGACCCGGTATTGATCCGAAACAAATCGTCCTGCTCGGCGCTGTTGCCGGGGGCGGCGATCCGGCGGCGGTGACGGCGGCGCTCGACCGGCGCATCGCGGCGGCGGTGGTGTTCAACTTCGGCGGACCGCAGCCGGAAAGCCGCTACCCGCTGCCGGCCGATGCCGAGGAGTCGTTCCTGTACGCCGGCGCCGGCAGCTGGGAGCCGACGCGCAACCTGGCCCGTTCGGCGCGCGACGGGTTCCTGCCGTGGTGGATCGTCGCCGCGATCGCGCCGCGGCGGCACGTCCACGCCCACGAGTTCAGCTGGGACGAGGAGCGCGACCCGGTGTGGCGGCGATTGCGTCAGGTCCACCGCTGGTACGGCACGCCGGACCACCTCGCCGCCACGCACGGGACCGGGGTACTGACCGGCCAGCCGCCGACGGCCAGCCACTGCAACAACATCGGTCCGAGACAGAGAAAAGGGATCCACGAAGCGTTTCGCCGCTGGATCGGGATCACGGTCGACGAATCCCCAGCGCGCGAGCGGCGGCCCGCCGCTGAACTCCTGTGTCTCGCCCCGGACGAACGCATCGAGCCGGTTCACCGTTTGGCAGCCCGGCTCGCCGACGACCGGGCCACCGCCGCCCGCGGAAACCGAGGCGCCACGCCGGCCGAGCAGCGGCAGGCGCTGCGTCGGTCGTGGGCGGCCATTCTCGGGCCGATCGCGCCGACGAAACCGCCGTGGGTAGTTGAGCGGACCGAACCGCCGCCGGCCGAGGGGATCTCGGCCCGCTGGATCGGGCTGCCCGGCGACTCCTGGGTGTGGGGGCTGGAGCTGTCCGGTCCGCACCGCGGCGACGATCCGCGGCCGACAGTCGTGGCGGTGGGGCAGGGTGGGCCGCGGGCATTCCTGCGGCACCGCAGCGCCGAGATCGCGCGCCACCTGCGCGCCGGCCGGGTGGTCGTCCTGGCCCAGCTGGGCGGAATGAGTAACACACAACCCGGAACGGGGCGGGGACGGACGAGCGGCGCGACCGCGTATGCCTCGTCGCTGCTGATGCTCGGCGAGCCGGCGCTCGGGCAGCGCTTGCGCGAGCTGCGCACGCTCCTGGTCTACCTGCGCCAACGGGCGCCGCGCCTGACCGTGTGGGGCGACAGCTTTGCCCCACCGGTCTCGCCTGGCCGGCGGATCGACGTGCCGCTCGACGTCGACCAGCCGCCGCACGCCGAACCGCTCGGCGCCCTTCTCGCCCTGCTGGCCGGGCTGTTCGAGGACGACCTCGCCGCCATCGACGCCCGCGGCGGACTGGTCAGTTATCGCTCGGTCCTCGACAGCCCGTTCGTCCACGTCCCGTATGACGTGATCGTGCCCGGCGCCATCCCCGCCGGCGACCTGCCCGCCATCCGCGCCGCCCTCGCCCCGCTGCCGGTGCGGTGGACGGACCCGGTCGACGGCACGAACCGGCGGGCGTCCGGGCCGTGACTGGCGACGTGCTTTCAGCTATCGCCCTCATCCACGCGGAGATAGACAAAGATGAACGTGAACCGGGCCGGGCTGCCCATTGTGCTGGTACTCGCCTCGGGTGGCGTGCTTCGGGCCGACGAAGCGGGACGACGGGTGACGGTGAAGCCGGCGGAAACCGGCGCGGCGCTGATCAACCCCGAGATGGGGTGGACGATGCACTTCTACTCCAACCGCGAGACCAATTACGGCTCCAAACTGGCCCCGTCCGACACCCTCGACTGGTTCCCCGGCTGCTCGACCGTCTACCTGCGGCTGCCGTGGGCGTACATCGAGCCGGAGGAGGGCAAGTTCAACTGGGCGATCCTCGACACGCCGGCGCAGCGGTGGATCGCGAAGGGCAAGACCGTCGCCTTCCGCATCAGCTGCTCGGAAAGCTGGCTTCGGTATGCCACACCGGAGTGGGTGAAGAAGGCCGGTGCCAGAGGCGTTGACTTCGCGATGGGCAAGGGGCCGACGACGGGCGGTCCGCTGTGGGACCCGGACTTCGGCGACCCGGTGTTCCTGGCGAAGCTCGACCGCTTCCTCGCCGCGATGGCGGCACGGTACGACGGCAACCCGAACGTGGCGTTCATCGACATCGGCAGCTACGGCATGTGGGGCGAGGGCCACACGATGATGAGCAGTCGCGTGCCGGCAGAGAAGGCCGATCCGATCGTTCGGCGGCACATCGACCTGCACGTCAAGCACTTCAAGAAGACGCGGCTGTGCATCAGCGACGACGTGGCCGGCCCGAACAAACCGGGGCGCGAGTTCCCGTTGATGCGTTATGCGATCTCCAAAGGCGTCACTCTGCGCGACGACAGCATCCTCGTCGAGCCGCCGCCGCGGTCGTGGTATCACGCCGAGATGGCGCAAGCGTTCTGGCCGACGATGCCGGTGATTCTGGAACACGAACACTTCGGCCCGTCGCAGCAGCGGAAGGCGTGGGATGCCAGGCTGCTGATCAAAAGCGTCGAGGACTACCACGCCAGTTACCTGTCAATCCACTGGTGGCCCGAGGAGCTGCTGAAGGAGAACCGCGCGGCGATCGAGGCGATCAACCGCCGGCTCGGCTATCGGCTCCAGCTGCGCGAGATCAGCTGGCCGGAGTCGGTGCCCATCGGCCAGCCGTTCACCGTCGAGGCCCGCTGGGCGAACGCCGGCGTTGCGCCGTGCTATCCCGGCGGGTTCGTCACCCTGACGCTCAAGGATCGCGAAGGGGGGATCGTGGCGGTGCTGGCGGACGAGGCGTTCAACGTCCGCAGCCTGGAAGTCGGGCCGCCGGACCGCGCGCCGGTACGCGCGATCCGCTGCGAGCTGTGCGCGGGCAAGATCGCGCCAACCACGGCGCCTGGCACCTACGACGTGTACGTCTCCATCGGACGGCGCGACGGCACGCCGGTGGTCGCACTGCCGTTGCCGCACGGCGACGGGCAGCGACGGTACAGGATTGGGACGATTGCCCTGAAGGAGAAGTGAGAGAGAAGCCCCGAGGGACGTTCACCAGTTCGCCCAGATTCGCCAATCCCGCCAGCTGCGCCAGGCTTACCGTCGTCGGCGTCGAAAGCCGGCCGGGCAAGCTCATCCCTTGTCCGGCGAGCATACAATCCATTGCACACCTGAACGAGTGCCACGAACGCAGGCGGAGGTCGGTATGGCGCGGAAGACGCTGTCGTTGACGTTCATCGACCAGCTCAAGGAGCAACTGGCCTACCTGCGCGACCCGGAATACAATTACCGCACCCTGCAGCTGTACCTCATGGGGCAGTCCGCTCCGTGGGAGTTCGTACCGGGAGACGAGTTCGAGTTTCACGAGGACACGGGCGTTCTGATCGTCCGCGACGGCCCCACCGACGAGGCCGGTCACGACAACGCCGACGTCCCCGAATACGTCTTTCGCCTCGACGCCATCGTCGCGACACAACTGGTCTGACCGTCCGCCGGGTTATCGGCGGGCGGGGCGGGTCCATCCCGCCAGGAAGGTAGGTTTCGGCCGAGCGACAGGGATCGCCGCGCGGTCCGTTGCGCATTACGGCAGAGGCAGCCATGAAGGACCTGTCGCAACTGTTGACCGCCCATGCGTATCCGGCCGGGCTGGACCGCATTCGTCGGTCGTTCGCTCGCCAACCCGACTGTCAAACCTGCGGCGCCGCCGCCATCCGGCACGGTCTGCTGCTCGGCGGGCTGACCATCCCGACGGCGACCCTCGAAGCGATCCTCGGCATCCGCGACCACGAGGGCACGCCGCCCGACGTGCTGCGCATCTGCTTGCAGAGCATGGGCTTGCAGCCGGCACTGCTGCGCAAGCCGGCGCGGCAGAAGACCGCCGCGTTCCTCGACAGCCTGGCCACCGAGTTCGCCCGCGGGGCGTTTCTGCTGCCGTGCGTGCGCAACGCCGAGCACTGGGTGTGTGTCGGCGGGTGGCACGAGGGCCGGGTGGGGCTGGTCGACTCGTTCTTCGACCGGCGCCGGCCGTGCGGATCGCCGCACCTGGGGTTCCTCACCCTCACCGTCGAGGAGTTCGACGCCCTCGACTGGCCGCACTTTGTCACCCTGGTGCGTCCCGGCATCTGGCGGTTGCAGTACCGGGCGTGGCTGGCCGCCCGGCAGGCGCTGTTGCGGATGCAGTTCCCCAAACAGGCCGACGGCCGCCCGGTCACCGTCGTTCAGGCGATCCGGCTCGGTGCTCACCAGTATCTCGATGACGAGGACTACAGTTATCGCCAGCTCGACCTGTCGATGGCGGGCGGCGCCACCGTGTCGGTCGAGGCCGACGATCCGGGCGGCGATGCCGTGGGCGTCGAGGTGCTGGGCGATCGGGGCGAGGAAGTGGTGGTCGTCCGGCGGCTCGGTGGGGTGCTCCAGGGGTATCAGGCGGCGCCGGAGGTGATCTTCCGCGCCAACGCCCTGCACGCCGGTCAGCTGGCCGGCTGAAACCGCTTGCCCCGCCGCATGTTACAGACCGACGGTCTAGTCCGCAATCGTGGGGTAAGCGGATCGGTTTGTCGTTGCTCCCGACGGGGGGTAACGATAGACTGAACTCCCGTCAACGAATCCGGTAACGGGACGGTTCGCGTCCGGTCCTCGCCCTCACCTGACTCGCTTTGGACCGACCTGTCCCGACAAGGTGTCCACGCCGAAGGGGAAGACGGCCCGGACACGGCAGGGATCTCATGGAGAAGACCCATCTCGACCCGACTCGACCCGCCCCGCCGCGTCCCGACGGTGCGCCGGTCCCGTCATCCGATTCCCCGACTACCCCAGTCGGCAGTGGCGATCCGCTCCACGACCTGCGCCATCTGGGTGAGTTTCGCATCCTCCGCCTGCTCGGCGCCGGCGGGATGGGCACGGTGTACCTGGCATTCGACGGCCGCAGCGAACGGCAGCTGGCGTTGAAGGTCCTCAGCGACCCGATGGCGAGCAACCAGGCGTACATCGATCGCTTCTATCGCGAGGCGAAAAGCGGCGCGCTGCTCAACCACCCGAACATCGTTCGCACCCTGAACGCCGGCCAGGACCGCCAGACCGGCAAGCACTACCTGGTGATGGAGTACGTTGACGGGCCGAGTGCGCATGCGCTGCTCGCTCAAACACCGCGCCTGTCGGTTGGCGACGCCGTTCACATCGCCCTCGACGTCGCCCGGGCGCTGGAGCACGCTCATTCGCGCAACATCATTCACCGCGACATCAAGCCGGACAACATTCTGATTACGCGCTCCGGGGTCGCCAAGCTCGGCGACCTGGGGCTGGCCAAGCGGCTCGACGATCCCAGCCACCTGACCGCCGCCCGCCAGGGGTTCGGCACCACCGCCTACATGCCCTACGAGCAGGCCATCAACGCCAAGTACGCCGACGGCCGCAGCGACATCTACGCCCTCGGCGCCACGCTCTATCACCTGCTCACCGGCCAGGTGCCGTTCCCCGGCGAGAACCATCTGGAGGTGGTCGAGAAGAAGAACCAGGGGCACTTCCGGGTGGCGCGGTCGCTCAATCCGGCGGTGTCGCCGGAGCTGGAGCAGATCCTCGCCCGCATGCTCGCCCGCCAGCCGCGCGACCGCTATCAGACGGCCAGCGAGCTGATCATCGACCTGGAACGGTCGCAGCTGTCGGCGCCGGTGCCGTCATTCGCCGACCCTGACCTGGCGCGGCGGGACCCGTGGGTACAGGCGTGCCTGCGGACCGGCGAACCGACGCGGCTCGACCCGGCTGCCCCCGCCGCCGCCGACGGCCACACCCGCCGGCCCGGCGACGACCCGTCACCCGAGTGGGTCGTCCGCTACCGCAACCGCGTCGGCAAGCAGTTCACCTCCCGGCTGACGACGGACGAGGTCGTCGAGCGCTTGCAGGAAGGCACGCTGTCGCTCGACGCCCGTATCCGCCGTGCAGACGAGGGAGAGTTTCACCCGCTGGAGCGGTATGCGGTCTTTCGCCCGTATTTGACCGCCGATGCGCCCGTCTCTGAGCCGTCCTCTCCGTCTCGCCGCCGTTCCCCCTGGCGGACGTTCGCCGCTCTGCTGGTGCTGGCGGTGTCGCTGGCCGGGGTCGTCGTCACGCTGATCCGCTGGCTGTTCCCGGTGTAATTCGCGGCGGATCGCGGAACTCGCGGCGGCAATGTCGCGTTTAAGGGGGTGTCACCGTCCGCGTTCGGCGGGAACGGTCCGCACTTGCTACTCTGGTGAGACCCACTCATGCGTGTCATTCCGATGGGACTCCTCGCGCTGGCCATCTTCGTGGCGTCGGCGGTCGAGGGGGCCGAGGTGAACGATCTGGTGGTGAAGCTGCGCGACAAGGACAGCGATGTCCGCCGCGCCGCCGCCAAGGACCTGGCCGAGCTGGGGCCGGACGCGCGGGCCGCCACCCCGGACCTGGCGAAAGCGCTGCGCGACCGCGACCTGTTCGTCCGCCGGTTCGCCGCCGAGGCGCTCGGCAAGATCGGGCCGGAGGCGAAGGCGAGCATCCCGGCGCTGGGCATGGCCATGTCCGACGAGCGCAAAGAGGTGCAGATCGCGGCGGCGACGGCACTGGGACAGATGGGCGCCGACGGCATTCCCGCCCTGATCGCCGCGGTGAAAGACCCGAACAAGGACCCCGCCGTCCGCCGGATCGCCACTCAGGGGCTGGGGAAGATTGGGCCGCAGGCGCGCGGCGCGGTGCCGGCGTTCACCGACATCCTGACCGGCCGGATCAAGGCGCCGAAGGCGGTCAAGAAGGGGAAGACGAACGACGACGATTTCCGCATCGACGTGGCGGTGGCGCTTGGCTCGGTCGCCAAATCCGAGGACCGGGCGGCCATCGACGCTCTGAAATCGGTCAGTGAGGGCAAGCAGCGGAACAAGGCGCTGCAGCGTGCCGCGAACGACTCGCTCCGCAGGCTGACCGGGTCGGCGCCGGCCCGGAAGAAGAAGTGAGCGGCCTCGACGCCGACGGCGGCCGCGATGGACGATCTGTCCGCCGCGGCCGCCGTGCCGTTTCGTGCCGCCGTGCCCGAGGTTACCGTTCCACCGGCTTGTCGCCCATCCGGATCTCGCGCAGCCGCTTCTGCTGCTCGGCGGTCAGGATCTTTTCGAGAGCCGCTTTCTCCTCCGCCTTCAGCCGCTCGATCTGCTGCCGCAGTTTGTCGGCCTTCTCCTTGTAGTCCGCGCGAACCCGGTAGATCTGCTGCACCTGGTCGTCGCGAAGGCCGAGCCGTTTGAAGTTGGCCGGCAGCGAACCCTTCACCTTGCCGGGGACCACGGCGGGGGCTTTCTCCTCCACCTTCGGCTTGTCGTCCGGTTTGACCTTCTCGTCCGGCTTTTGCAGGTAGGCCGCTCCGAGGAGCGACAGGCACAGCACCAGCACGGCGGCGCGTAACCACAACATCGGCGTTCTCCCTGGTGGCGTGGCGGGTGGGGCAGGCAGCGGGGATCGACCTCGACCCGTGCGAGGCCGACGCCTTCAGTCAAAGTAGCCCGCCGGCAGACGCGAGACGATAGGGAGCGGGCACTTTTCCGCCCACCGGGAGGGTTTTCTCGATTGCCGCCCGCCGCGCCGGGCGAAACAATACCCGCATGGGCCTCTCTTCGCCGCCCTTGTCGGGACACGTCATGTCGGAGCGCTCCTCGCCACCTGTGCCGGACCTGGAGAACGACCAGGCGATGGCCGCCGCGCTCGACCACGCGATCGAGGCGCTGCAGGCCGGCCGGCCGTTCGATCGGTCGGCCCTGTTGGCGCGCTACCCGGAGCTGGCGGAGGCGCTGGGCGCGCTCGATCAGCTCGTCGGCCCCACCGGCCCGGCCGAGACGACCGCGCCGAGCACTCCGCTGGCGCAGCCGGTGCAGATCGGGCGCTACTGCGTCGACGGCGTACTGGGTGCGGGCGGGTTCGGCGTGGTGTATCGGGCGATCGACCCGGACGTCAAGCGGCGCGTGGCGATCAAGGTGCTCCACCCCAGCCGCATCGACCAACCCGAAGCGGTCGCCCGATTTCAACGCGAGGCCCAGGCGACCGGCCGGTTGCGGCACCCCGGCATCGTCCAGCTGTACGACTACAGCCGCACCGGCCCGCCCTTCTATCTCATCACCGAGTACGTCGAGGGCGTCGACCCGCGGTGTTGGTGTCAGCAGATCAACGCCGACGGTGGGGCGGTGGCCGGGCTGGTGGTCCGCATCGCCGAGGCGGTGGAGTTTGCTCACCAGCAGGGCGTGCTGCATCGCGACCTGAAGCCGGGCAACATCCTGGTGGACGAGCACGGCGAGCCGCACATCCTCGACTTCGGCCTGGCCCGGCTCGACGCTACCGACAGCGGCACCATCACCCAGCCGACCGCCGACGGCCACATCCTCGGCTCGCTGCCGTACATGCCACCCGAACAGGCGGCCGGCCACAGTCACGCCGCCGACGCCCGCAGCGACGTCTACTCGCTCGGAGTGATCCTGTACGAGCTGCTCACCGGCCGGCTGCCGTTTCAGGGGCCGGCGCACGCTCTACCACTGCGCGTGCTGGAGGAGAACCCGCTGCCGCTGCGCTGCTGCAACCCGGCGGTGTCGTCCGACCTCGAAGCGATCTGCTTGAAGGCGCTGGCGAAACGGCCGCAGGACCGCTACGCCACCGCCGCCGCCCTTGCCGCCGATCTCCGCGCCTTCACCGAGGGACGGTCCGTAACCGCCCGTCGCCCGACCTGGGTGGACCAGGTGCGCATCGTCCTGAATCGGCGGCACCAGGACACCACGCGGCAGGGGTGGACGCTGTTACTGCTCCTGCTCGGGATAACCATCTTCGCCGGCTGTACGCTGTGCAACCACTGGCAGCTGCGCTACGACGCCCGCCGCGCCTGGATGCCGATCCTGCTCACCAAGGTGGGGCAGGTGGCGCTCATGGTGATCCTCGCCGTCCGCCTGCGACCACGACCGGAACTGGATGGTAGCGCCGGCCCCGACCTGCCGCGCACGGCGGCGATGACGGCGGCGGAACGGCAGATCTGGAGCCTGGTGCCGGGATACTACGGCAGCTTCCTCACCCTGCTGGTGATCAACACCGTTCGCGGCGAGGTCGTTCCGCTGGCGCCGGTGCTGGCGGTGCTGAGCGGGATGGGCTTCGCCACCCTCGGCGCCACCATCTGGGGCTGGTTCTACGTCTGGGCCGGGGCGTTCTTCCTGCTCGCTCTGCTGATCGCCCTGGCGGCGCCGTATGGTCTGACCCTGCTCGGGCTGGGCTGGTTCGTCTGCCTGGCGGTCGGCAGCCTGCACCTGCGCCTGACCCGGTGAGCGGTTTCGGCCCGTCCGGATGTGCGGATTCCGCACAGTCAATCGAAGGGAACGGTTGAGCTTGCCAGCGCAAGTCGGGGTTTGAGCGGGAAGGCGTGTCGGCCAGCGGGTGCGGCGCGTCATTTGCTTGGCAAAGCGACACCTTTCACGACCGGACAGCATCCCTTTCCAGCCAGGAGTGCGGTCATGGGCACACCCAAGATGGCGCGGACGGAGACGGAAACGAGGGAGAGCGGTGGCCAGGAGGCCCATCTCGAAACAATGATCGCCGAGATCGCCTACGCCCGCTGGGTGAAGGCGCGCAAACCGCTGGCGCACTACGACGACTTCTGGAAAGAGGCGGAGGAGTCGGTCCGCAAGCAGGTGGAAGCGCAGAAGGCCACGCGGTAGTCGAGGGAGCGAAACGCCACCGGCCGCGAGGCGACGGAGGGGTTCCGTCGTCCCGCGGCCGGTTGGCGATCGGGGAAGGAGGTTATTTGTAGCGCAGCTTCCACCAGTTGTACTTGTTGCCGACCTGGCCGTACCACCAGTGGCCGTCGTCCCACTCGAGCTTCACACTCCGCCAGCCGAGCGGCACCTTCGGGAACGGGTAGACCGGGCCGATGAACGGCCACGACTGCCACGGATACGCCTGCGGATAGCCGACGCGCGAGAAGTTGTTGTACGGGGCGTAGGTCGGCCACGCATACGGCGGCATCCGCGGCGGGGTCAGCTCGGAGTACGCCGGGTTGCCGTTCTGGCGATAAATCGCCTCCGGTTCCGGCAGCGGGCCGCCCGCAGCGCCGGGGGCCGCCGGGCCGTCCTTCTTGTCGGCCCCACCGGGAACGGGGATCGGTTCGGGCAGCGGCGGGGGCGGGGCGACGGCGGGACCGTCGACGCGGACGAGGTTGCCGCCGGTGCTGCTGTCCTTCAAGTGGTCGACCACGCGCACGACGCCGGGGATACCCTGGACCAGTCGCACCACTTCTTCGCGCTGCCCCTGGCTGGCGACGCTGCCGCTCAGCTCGACGTCGCCGCCGCGGACGGTCACGTCGATCTGGTACGTTCGCAGGACGGCGCTCTGGCGGAGCACTCCGGCGATGACGTCAGCCTGCTGTTGATTGGTGGTGCTGGTGAGGACAGGCATGGCCAGGGGAAGTGGCTCCGCCGCCAGGCCCCCGCGCACGGACAGGACCGAGAACCCGAGCACGCCGGCCCAGGCGAGTTGACGAATGCGCACGATGCATCCTCCTGACGACTTGGACACGACTCCTGGTGACCGCACTACCAACCGTGGACGCGGTCCCTCGTGATCGCACCCAACTATTGCCGGCGGATTTCGAGCTGGCAAATCACCCGCGGCGATTTCAGGAGGGCGATGGCGGCTCCCCGGCGGAGCATCCGGCACCAGCCGTCGACTCTGCCCGACCGGCGCCGCCCGTCAGTCGAGGTACACCCGCCGGGCCGCCTCGTGATATGTCGATTCGAGGTCGACCACGACCGCCTGCGTGTCGTCGAGCGGCAACGGCAGTTCGGGCAGGGGGTGACCGACTCGAAGGCGCCGCCGCCAGAGGGCGATCTGCGTGCCCATCTCCTGCTCACAGGGTACGGGTCCGCCGACACGATAACTGATGGCGTGGGGTGGAGCGGTGGCCGGTTCGCCCAGGCCGAGGTCGGCGGAGAGGGCGTCGGCGAAGGAAAAGGCCGCCGGCTGCGAAAACACGTCGATGAGCATCAGGTGGACGCCCTGCCGCAGGTATCCCAGGGTGCGGCGGGTGTATCGCTCCTTGGCGTCCAGCCGATCCTTGTTGCGCGGAGAGACGATCTCGACGGCGGCGATCAGCTGGCCGTGCCAGTCGACGTGGATCGCCCGCTGCGGATCGAGGGTGAACGTGGCGACAGTTTCCCGATCCGGCGCCAGCGCCGCCTGGCCGCCCTCCCCCGGTCCGGTCCGCCAGCCGCGTACGGTGACGTCTGGCTTGCCGTTGGCCGCCTCCAGCGTGAGCGCCGGCACCGACCCGACGTAGGCCCGAAAGCCGGGCGGCAGACGCGGCTGAATCCAGTCGAGCAGCTGCGCCAGCCAGAGCAGGTGAACGCCGTCCCAGCCCCGTTCGTCCTTCCAGTCGTGCAGCGGCATCGCTTGATTCTCTTGCTTTCGCCGGCCTCACCGTAACTGCCCGGCAGGCGCAAGGAGCTACCCCTGTACATCCGGCTCACCCGCCAGGTCCGGTGTCGAGCCTGATTCGGTGGGTCCTTCGGCGTATTGTCGCTTCCATTCGTTCAGGAGAGCGACGAACTTCTCCCACGGGGTGCTTTTGTCGACAAAAAAGTTGATCTCGCCGTGGATGGCAGCGGCGTCCTGGGTGAAGCGGACCCCCTGCGACTGCAGGTAGCATGCCAGGGGCCGTGCGTGTTCGGGCCGGGCGAATAGCGAATGGGCTTCCTCCGCCTCGACGGGGATGATGTACTCGACTTCGCGCGCTTTTCGCAGGTTCACAGGCCTGTACTCAATGCCCTCCATATCGGCGGCAGGAAGCTCGGTGGAAGACCAGTTCCCTGTCCCGACCTCGTAGCGGACCAGGTACAGGTGCCTTCCGCCGCGGCCGATTGGTCCACGGTCCTGGAGGACACGCCCCACGAGCGGCTTGCCTCCAAGGCGGAAGGTCACCCTGGCTCCGATTGGGACCTCGTGCGTAATCATGCTGCCTCCCGTTTACGGCGGCCAGGGGCTGGCCGCGAGAATCCCCGTCAGGTGCTCGCGCAGCACCCGGTCAAACCCGTCGCACAGCCCGTTCAGACCGCTTCTCCACCTCCGCACCTGCTGAAGATACAGAACGGGAGCCGGTCCGAACACAACCGGATCGAAGTCGTTATGGGCGATCGCATTCCTCCACGCCATCAACTCGTCGAGCATCGCCTTCCGTCTGCGGTTGAGGGTGTGAACGGCGTAAACGTCATCCCAAAACGGCAGGCCCAGCCGCCCAAAGTCGGACCCGATCGCGCCTGCCTGGGGGTTGCCGCGGCCGAAGGGCGGCCCCCAGAGAAACTGGGTGCGTAACAGGGCCTGCAAATGGCCGGGTGCGGCGGCTACCACATGGTCGACGCACTCGGAGTAGAGGTCGCGGCCAAAACCCTGGAACTCGGAGGACAGCAGCACGGCGTAGGCCCTGTTGATTTGTTGGGTGGCATACCTGCGCCCTCGCTCGGTGCCTCCCACACGGGCGTGTGCCGCCTCAACCTCGTCCAAAGTGGCGGCGCGTTCTCTGGTCCATCGCATCAGGGAGTTGGAGGGCATCCATGGTCAACCATTGACTGAGGTTCAGCAGCCACCGCACCCGCCAGGTCTGTCCAGCCGTCGGGTGTGGCAGCCAGTCCTTGCACCTGCCTTCCGTAGTTTACTCAACAGCAGACCCGTTCTCCAGTAAAAGCCACTTGCCGCCCGCCGCTTCGCTTGGCCCCCACCGCCCCCGGCCGGTACAATGACACTGTTCCGGGTCGTCTGGTTGTCGAGTCCACCCATGCCGTCGCAGTCGCTGCCGCTGTCCGCCTCTCCTGCTCCCGCGCCGCCGGGCCTGCTTGACCTACCGGCCGACGAGCTGCGCGCCTGGCTCCAGGAACGCGCACAGCCGGCGCACCGGGCGCGGCAGATCGTCCGCTGGGTGTACGCCGGGCGGGCGACGTCGTTCGACGCCATGACCGACCTGCCGCGAACACTCCGCGACGAGCTGGCGCAGTCGTTCCGCCTCTTCAGCACCCACATCGCCCGCGCCCTGGTGTCGAGCGACGGCACCGAGAAGCTGCTCATTCAGCTCGATGACGGTCAGTTCGTCGAATGCGTGCTGCTCAAGGAGGCCGACCGCCGCACTGTCTGCATCAGCACCCAGGTCGGCTGCGGCATGGGCTGCGTCTTCTGCGCCTCGGGCATCGGCGGGGTGGTCCGTAACCTCCGCCCGGCCGAGATCGTCGAACAGATCCTGCACGCGCGCAACCGACTGCCGGCCGACGAGCGGCTCAGCCACATCGTCGTCATGGGCATGGGTGAGCCGATGGCCAACCTCGACGCCCTGCTCGCCGCCCTCGACCGGGCGACGGCGACCGACGGGCTGGGCATCAGCGCGCGGCACGTCCACATCTCCACCGTCGGCCTGCCGGCGAAGATGCGTCAGCTGGCCGACCTGGGCAAGGCGTATCACCTGGCCGTCTCGCTGCACGCGCCCAACGATGCGCTGCGGACGCAAATCGTGCCGATCAACGAGAAGGTGGGACTGACCGCCATCCTCGAAGCGGCCGACTACTTTCAGGCGAAGACCGGCCGGCAGGTGACTTACGAGTACGTGTTACTCGGAGGCGTGAACGACCGGCCCGAGCACGCCGGCCAGCTGGCGCGGCTGCTGCGCGGCCGGCAGGCGCATATCAACCTGATCCCGTTCAACGATGTGGCCGGACTGTCGTTCCGACGGCTGGACGAGCAGGCGCTGACCGACTTCGTCGCCATCCTGAAACAGGTTCGGGTGAGCGTGAAGGTGCGCAAGCGGAAGGGGGCGGACATCGACGCGGCGTGCGGTCAGCTGCGCCGGGAGGCGCTCGCTCAGGCGAGTTCTTCGCCGGTTCCACCGGAACCGGCGGCGGCGGCGGGGGTTTAACTCGAACAGACGGAGGCGAACCGGCCGGTTCCTTCCGCCAGGCACGTCCGGCTGCCGGCCGGGCGGGGAGAGAAGTGGCAGCGATGGGCGAGACGAGCGCGCAACTTGCCCTCCGCGACCCCGACGTTCGCCTGATGCTCCAGGTGCGCGACGACGTCCCCGGCGCCTTCGAGGAGCTGGTCGAACGCTATCAGCACCGGCTCGTCGCCGTCATGCACCATGTCGTCGGCAACTCCGAGGAGGCCGAGGACCTGGCGCAGGAGGTGTTCCTGCGTGTCTATCGGGCGCGGCAGCGGTATCATCCGCGCTCCAAGTTCTCCACCTGGCTGTTCACCATCGCCAACAACCTGGCGCTGAACAGCCTGCGGGCGAAGGGCCGCAAACCGGCCGTCCCGCTGTCGCTCCGCGACTCCGGCCCGCTTGGACCGCGGCCGCAGGAGCAAATCGTCGAGGATCCCGGCACCGGCCCGATGCAGCGGGTGCAGAAGGACGAGCTGGCCGCCCGTATCCGCCAGGCGCTCGATGGACTGAACGAGCGACAGCGGATGGCGGTCATCCTCAACAAGTTCGAGGACATGAACTACGCGGAGATCGCCGAGGTGATGGGACTGACCACGAAGGCGGTGAAATCACTCCTCAGCCGTGCCCGCGTCAACCTCCGCGCCGCCCTGAGCGGCTATGTGTACATGGACGGTGAGCCGGCGCCCGAGCCGGTGGAGACGGAGGAGGACGACTGACCGAGAGCGCGGCGCCCCGGCGCTCGCTCGCCGACCGGACCGACCCATGAGCCAACCGCCGCTATCCCCCGCCGAGCGTGCCGAGCTGGTCGCCTACCTGGACGGCGAGCTGTCCGGCGACGCCGCCCGCGCCGTCGAGGCCCGGATCAGCCTCAACCCGCACGTCCGGGCCGAGGCCGAATCGCTGCGCCGCACCTGGGACCTGCTCGACTACCTGCCGCGCACCGATCCGTCGCCGCGGTTCACCGAACGTACCCTGTCGCGGATCGATCCGCCGCCCGCGGTCGACCCGGTCGCGTCGATCCCGTTGCGCGGCCGGCTCCGCTGGTGGCGGCCGATGGTGCTCGGTCTGGGGTGGGCGGCGCTGCTGCTGGTGGCGGCGTTCGGCGGTTACCGGGTCACGGTGGCGCTGTTGCCCCACGAGGCGGGAGACAAGGACCTGCTTCGCGACCTGCGGCTGATCGAGAACAAGCGGTTTTATGACCTGGTCGACGACGTCGAGTTTCTCCGCAAGCTCGACGACCCGGACCTGTTCGGCGACGACGCCGGCGGGACGTGACGGGGGAGGGTTTGGGGATGCGACGTCCGTGGTGGTTGATGACCGTCCTCGGCGCTGCCCTGGCGGCGGTGGGCGCGACGGGTCCAGACGGGGCCGACCTGGACGGCAACCGGCGGCTGCTGGAGATGTGGCGCGGCGACCCCGAGCACTACCTCCGCCTGCAACGCGACCTGGCGGCGTTCCACGCCCTGCCGCCTGAGCGGCAAGAGCGGCTGCGGCGGTTCGACCGGCAGCTGCACACCGGCGACCTCACCACCCAGGCCCGGCTGTGGGCCGTCCTCGACCGCTACGTCAGCTGGTACGAGGGGCTGCCCGAGGAAAAGCGGACGCAGATCACCGACGCCCCCGACGAGGCCGCCCGCCTGGCGGTGATCCGCCGGCTCCGCGCCGAGGAGTGGCTGTCCCGACTGCCCGCCAAGGTGCGCGACGAACTCCGGCAGCTGCCGCCGGAGCAGCAGACCGCGCGCGTGCTGCAGTGGCGGCGCGACGAACGGCGGCAGCGGCACGAGTGGGCACGGATCAACCAGCCGCGCGAGGGCGAGGTGGCGCGGCCGACGCGCCTGGCCGACTTCCCCGTCGAGGTCCAGCGCTTCGTCGAGACGGCGCTGCTGCCGCAATTAACAATCGAGGAGAGAGAAAAACTCCGCAAAGCCGACGGCCGCTGGCCCGAGCTGGTGGCGGTCGTCCGCGAGCTGGCCGACCTGCACCCAGTACTGCCACCGCTGCCGAGCGGCGCGATCACCCGCTGGCAGGAGTTGCCCCCCGGCGTCGGGCCGCAGCTGCGCGGTTCCGGCAAACCGCCCGGCAAGCCGATGATGAAGCACCTGGGACGCTGGCCCGACTTCGCGCTGGAGGTGACGCGCCTGGTCCGCCACGAGGGGGGCAAACCGCCGCCGCTCGGGGCGAGCCGGCCGGCCGAGTTCCCCGCCGAGGTGCAGACGTTCCTCCGCGAGCGCCTGCTGCCGGCGCTGACCCCGCGGCAGCGCGACGCCCTGCATGCGCTGGAGGGGCAGTGGCCGGAGTACCCATTGCAGATCCTCAAACTCGCCCGCGAGAAGCGCCTGGTGGTGCCGATCATGGGCCTGCCCGGTCCGCTATCGCTCTGGGACGCCGCCCGCGTCAAGCTGCCGGATGTGCCCGACCGCCTGCTCTACCGCTTCGCCCGTGACGAGCTGACGCCGCAGGACCACGCCGAAATGCAGCTCTCGACCGACGATCCCATGGGCAGCCGCGAGAAGATCAAAAAGGCGTGGTATCGCAAGAAGATGGATGGCGCAAAGGGGAAGCAGTAACAACATGCAGAATGCAGAATGCAGAATGCAGAATGCAGAATGGAAGACGGTCACGCGGGGTCGTCGGGACGGGTGCCGGTGCGGAGATACTCCTCGCGCTGGTGGCGGTAGTCGTCGGGCGATTGCGTGAACAGGCCGGCCTTGTCCGCCTTCTCGAACAGCTGCTTCAGGTACGGTACGCACCAGCCGCAGCCGGTGCCGGCGCCGCCACACCGGGATAGCTCACTGGCGACCCGCGGGCGCTCCACGCGCAGGAAGGCGAGTAGCTTGCGGCGCGTGACGTGGAAACACAGGCAGACTTTTGCGTCGAGGTCCATCGGCGGCTCTCCTACCTCCAGCGTAGCGGAGAGGGAGGAAGGGAGGGAAGGGCGGTCAGGCCGATAGCGGGCTGCGGAGCGGCAGCAGCTGGTCCGGGTCGAGGTCGAGCAGGTCGCCAATTCGCTCGACAGTGACGTCGGCGGGCGGGTAGGTCGCCAGTGTGGCGCGGTCGTGGGCGCAGCTGCCCTGGCGCGGGAACACCGTCGTCACCCGCTCGCCCCACGCCCGCTTGACCGCGGTCAAGATACGCAGCTTGTCGTCGATCAGGACGTACTGTCGCGCCGGGTAGCGTCGAAGCACGTCGTCGAGCTGCTCCTCCTTGTGGACGTAGATCAGCACCCGACCGGCGACCGCGGCGTACAGGCCGGACCGCTCCACCTTGCGCGGCTGAAACACGGCGTCACCGTCGGTCAGCAGCACCGTCAGCCCCCACCCCGCCAACCGCCGCAGCACCGCCAGCGCGTCGGGGTAAAGACGGTCGGCGAACGGGTAATCGACCAGGTACGAGGCCAGGGAAAAGAGACGCGTGTCGTGCGGGTGCTCGACGCGATAGCGCTGCAGGGCGCCGAGGTAGTCGCGGTAGCCGAGCGACGCGAACAGTTCGTCGAGGATCGCCCAGTAGCGGACGCGACACGCCGATCCACCCACTGCCTCCAGATGGCAGCGCAGGTCGGCCTGGATGGCGTCGTTGTCCAGCAGGGTGTTGTCGACGTCGACCAGAAACACCACGTCGCTTCGGTCGCCCATCGCTCCCACCTCCCCGCGTCTGCGCCACCTGCCCCCTTCCCGTCCGCGCCGGATACGAGACGGACGTACCGGAAGGGACGGCCGCGGTCAAGACAGGCCGTAGAACGGTGCGTACTTGTCGCGCAGGTAGCGCAGCAGCGGCGCCGGCTCCAGCGGCCGGCCGGTGACCCGGCGGCACAACTCGCCAGCTCGCCAGCGCTGACCGGCGGCGTGGACGTGGGCGTTCAGCCACCCCTTGAGCCGGCCGAAGTCGCCGCGGCGGAAATCGTCGTCGATCCCCGCCAGGTCACGGCGTGCTGCCTCCATCAGCTGTGCGGCGTACAGGTTGCCGAGCGTGTAAGTCGGGAAGTACCCCAGCCCGCCGAGGCTCCAGTGAATGTCCTGCAGGCAGCCCTGGGCGTCATTCTCCACCTTCAGACCGAACATGCGCTCGAAGCGCTCGTTCCACGCCGCCGGCACGTCGGCCACCGGCAGCTGGTCGGCGAGGATCGCCTGCTCCAGCTCGAAGCGCAGGATGATGTGCAGGTTGTACGTGGCCTCGTCCGCCTCGACGCGGATGAACGACGGCTGCACGTCGTTGATGGCGAACATCCAGGTGTCGAACGCGACGTCATGCAGCGCCGCCGGGAACGTCTGCCGCGCCCGCGGGAAGAAGTGCTCCCAGAACGGCCGGCCGCGGCCGACCTGGTTCTCCCACAGCCGCGATTGCGATTCGTGGATGCCCAGCGAGCAGAACGAGCCGCGCGGGGTGCCGGCATGCTCGGCGGGCAGGCCCTGTTCGTAGATCCCGTGGCCGGCCTCGTGGAGCACGCCGAAGAACGCCTCGTTGAAGCGGTGGACGTTGTAGCGCGTGGTCAGCCGGCAATCGCCGGGGCCGATGCCGCTGCAAAACGGGTGCGCCGACACGTCCAGCCGACCGGCCTCGAAGTCGAAGCCGATGGCGGCGGCGGCGCTGGCGGCGAACATCTTCTGCAGGTCGACCGCAAATTCGCGCTGCAACACCTTGCGATCAGGCTGCTTGCCGGAAGCGTGGATGGCGGCGATGAGCGGCACCAGCTCCTTCTGCAGCGCCGCGAAGACGGCGGTGATCTCGGCGGCGGTCGCTCCCGGCTCGTACTCGTCGAGCAGGGCGTCGTAGCGGCTGGCGGTGTAGCCGATGGCGTCGGCCTTGTCGCGCAACAGGCGGACGAGGGTGGTCAATTCCGGCCGAAACAGGGCGAACGAGCTGGCCTTGCGGGCGTCGCGCCACACCTGCTGGGCGCGCGTGCTGACACGGGCCAGTTCCTCGACCAGGGCGGCCGGCACCTTGACCGCCCGATCGTAGCCGCGGCGGATCTCGCGGACGTTGACGGCGACGTCACTCTCCGGGTCACTTACTAGCGAGGAGCCCTCGACCTCGGCGAGCAGCTCGCCGACGACGGGGCTGGTGGTCATCTCGTGGCCGAGCCGGGCGAGCAGACCCACCTGTTCGCCGCGATACGCCGACCCCTGGCGCGGCATGTAGGTGGCTTCGTCCCAGTTCAGCACGCTCCCGCACGACGCGAGAACGCTCGCCTCGCGGGTTCGGCGGATGAGTTCGCTATAGGCTTGCTCGGGCGTCCGTGACATGGCTCCCTCCGGCGTTCGGGTGATCCTTGCTATGCTATGAGGCGCGGGGCAGGACTGGCGAGCGGGATCATGGTTGCCGGGGTGGGTGGACCCGGTCCTGATTCGCGCCTCGAAAGCGGACTGGACGCTCCGCGTTTCTCCTCCGGCGCTGTACACTGGCTCGGGGGAGAGTGAGCGAGGGCGAGTAATGAGTCAGCCAGCCGCCGGGGAACGCAGGGCCATCGTGCCATTTCGGGAGATCTTCGCGCTGGACGTCCGCTCGCTGGCGGTCTTTCGCCTTGGGCTGGCGATGATGGTGTTTCTCGACTGGATCGACCGCATACCCGATCTGCGCGTGTTCTACAGCGACGCTGGAGTGATGCCGCGCAGCCTGATCACCGGCACCCACCCGATCTCGATCCACATGCTGTCCGGGGCGACGTGGGTTCAGGCGGTGCTGGCGCTGATCGCCTGCGTGTTCGCCGGGATGCTGTTCGTCGGCTACCGCACCGTGTTCGCGACCCTGGTCAGCTGGTTCCTGCTCATCTCCGTCCACGGCCGCACCCCGCCGCTGATGCAGGGGGGCGACCAGCTGCTCCGCATGCTGCTGTTCTGGAGCATGTTCCTGCCGCTCGGCGCGTGCTACTCCGTCGACGCGGCGCGGTCCGCTGACCGACCGCCGTCGCGCTCGCTGCTGTCGCTGGCGACGGTGGCGTACCTGTTACAGATCTGTCAGGTGTACTGGTACGCAGCCGGGTACAAGTGGATGGCGCCGTGGCGCGAGGAGGGGACGGCGATCTACCTGGCGTTGCACGTCGACTACTTCCCGACGCGCGTCGGGCTGTGGCTCCGCGAATACCCCCAGCTGTGCCGCGTGCTGACCCACTACACCATCTGGCTCGAAACGCTCGGCCCGGTGCTGCTGCTGCTGCCGTTCCACGTCGGGCTGCAGCGGCTCGTCACCATTGCCCTGTTCATCCACTTCCACGCCAGCCTGTCGCTGACGATGGAGCTGGGGCACTTCCCGTTCGTGTGCATGGTCGCCTGGGTGGCGCTGCTGCCGACGTCGTTCTGGGATCGGCTGCAGGCGCGGTTCCGTGACCCGGCGGTCGCCGGGCTGCGAGTGCTCTACGACGGCGAGCGGCCCCGCGCCGCCACGGTGGCGGCGTGTCTGCGCACCTTCCTGCTGCTCGGGCAGAGCCGCCTTCTCGACGCGCGCGAGGAGCCGGAACGGCTGGCGCGGCTTCGCAAGGAGGGCGGCTGGGGGGTCGTTGACGCGAACGGTCAGGAATCGACCGGACTCGACGCCCTGCGGGTGTTGCTGACCCACTCGCCGGTGTTCGCGCCGCTGGCGCGAACGCTCGGCTGGCCGGTGGTTCGTCCCGTCCTCACCTGGCTGCTGGCGCACAGCGGCGGCAAGGCACGCCTCACCCCGTCGCCGTCGCGCCCGGCCGCGTGGTTACCGCCGCAGGGGTGGCTGGCGAACGCCATCGTGCTGTTCTGCATGGTCTATGTCGCGATCTTCAACGCCGTCGCCTATGCGGGGCTGAAACTTACCGCCCTGTACCCGGAGACCGCGGCGAAATGGGTGCCGGTGGTCCCCAACCAGTTCGGGCAGTTCGGCTCCGTACTCGGGCTGGAACAGGGGTGGGGGCTGTTCGCGCCGCAGCCGGGTCGGATGCACGGCTGGTATCTGGTGGTCGGAGTGAAGGCCGACCGCAGCCAGATCGATCTGCGCCGCGACGGCGCCCCGATCGACTGGGACCGGCCGGCGTTTCAGACGATCACCTACTCGAACGGCCGGTGGCGGAAGCTGATCATGAACCTGTCCGCCGTCCTCGCCTACCCGTACCTGTTGCCGGGATTCACCCGCCACTTCTACGAGGAGTGGAACGCCCATCACGAGGGCGCCGACCGCGTCGACGCCGTCGAGGTGTACTGGATGCGCGAGTTCACGGTGCCGCCCGACGAGGAACGGCCGCCGGTCGAGAAGGTGTTCCTCGGCCGCTATCGGCCGCAGGAGCCGCGGCCGGGTGAATCCGCCGGATGGGTGCTGGCGGTCGGCACCCGCAAGGACGGCACGCAAATCGACCTGCTCCGCGGTGGGATGAAGATCGACTGGCAAAACCCCGACCCCGAAGCGGCGGCGCGGGTGATCAGTCCCTGGCTGCCGGTGCTGCTCAC
Source organism: Gemmataceae bacterium (assembly GCA_046350215.1). GTDB lineage: Bacteria > Planctomycetota > Planctomycetia > Gemmatales > Gemmataceae > JAXMAU01. The sequence goes on from JAXMAU010000034.1 coordinate 22,710, forward strand.
CCTGATGTCGAGCGACGCCTCGTCGTACATGCTGCCGGGGTTCGCCCGTTACCAGCTGGAGGAGTGGAACCGGCAGCACCAGGGGGCCGAGCAGGTGACGGCGGTCGAGGTGGTCTGGGTGAAGGGGGCAAACGTGGCGGTGGGCCAGCCGATCCCGGCGGCCGATCGCAAGGCGGTGGCCCGTTACCCGGAGGCGAAATGACCGACACCCCGCGCGCGGCGATCGTCGTCGAGGATTTGACCAAGGCGTTCCGCGACCTCCGCCGCGGCGTCGTCCACGCGGTCGACCGGGTCAGCTTCGACGCCAGAGCAGGCGAGATCTTCGGTCTGCTCGGGCCGAACGGGGCGGGCAAGACGACGACGATGCGGATCCTGTGTACCGTCCTGCGGCCGACCGGCGGGCGGGCGACGGTGGCCGGGTTCGACGTGGTGACGCAGGCCAGCCAGGTCCGCCAGCACATCGGCTTCATGTCGATGAACACGGCGATCTACGACCGGATGACGGCCCGGGAGATGGTGGAGTATTTTGGCCGGCTGTACGGCATGGGTGAGGAGCGGTTGCAGCAGCGGTTGGAGGAGGTGTTCGCGCGGCTGAAGATGAACGACTTCCGCGACATGCTGGGGGCGAAGATGAGCACCGGCATGCGGCAGAAGGTGTCGATCGCCCGCGCCATCATCCACGACCCGCCGGTACTCATCTTCGACGAGCCGACGAGCGGGCTGGACGTGCTGGTCGCCCGCGCGGTGCTGGACAACATTCTGGAGCTGCGAGCGCTGGGCAAGTGCATCATCTTCTCGACGCACATCATGCGCGAGGTGGAGCGGCTGTGCGACCGGGTGGCGATCATCAGCCAGGGCCGGGTCCAGGCGTGCGGCACGCTGGCGCAGCTGCGCGACCAGTCCGGCCAGGACGACATGGAGGAGCTGTTCTTCCAGCTGGTGAAGTGACCGGACGGCGTAACGAAATGACACCGGGGTGACGTGGCGGCCACGTCACCCCGGTGCGTCGGTAAACGGAGAAAGGTCAGAAGCCGGGGGCGATCTCGCCGGCAGCGCCGAAGCCACCGAAGTTCTTGCCGCCGAAGCCACCCATCTGGAAACCGCCCATGCCGCCCATGCCACCCATGCCGCCCATGCCCATCATGTTCATGCCACCCATGCCGCCCATCATGTTCATGCCGCCCATGCCCATGCCGCCCATGCCCATGCCGCCCATGCCCATGTTGAAGCCGCCGCCGCCCATGTTGAAGCCGCCGCCACCCATGTTGAAGCCGCCGCCGCCCATGTTGAAGCCGCCGCCGCCCATGTTGAAGCCGCCGCCCTGGAAGCCGCCGCCCTGGAAGCCGCCCTGCATGTTCATGCCCTGGTTCTGGCCCTGGGTCTGCTGCTGGTAGTAAAACGGTTGGAACGGATAGGTGTTGTAGTTGGCGAAGTTGGAGATCGTCGGCTGACCGGGGCCGGGATTGGTAGGCATCCGCGGCCGATACGACAGGCGAACCGATCGTTGGTTCGTCTGGCCGACTGAGTCGCCGGGGAGGGTGAGCAGCAGCGTGACCGCGACCACTGCCAGGGTGTAAGCTACCCGCACCAGATGCTTGTACGACGTCATCGACATCCCTCGAATCAAATCCACCCACTGGCGCCAACGACCGTCGTCGCGCCCTGGCACCCCATCTTCCCCATCTGCCCGGAGGATCGCGAGCGACCTGCGGATGCACCGTCACGCAGGCCCCTGTCTGCCCGGCAGTAACAGTCAATTGTCTCTTGCCGACCTTGCCCCGTCAAGTAGACCCGGCGAAAACCGGGCAGTCTGCTGCCTTTTCGCCGTCGTCCGGACGGACAGACGAATGGAGGAAAATCGGCATGGAAACTGAATTCGATGTGCCGGGAATGCCGATTCTGCCGGTAGGAGCGATTGACACCACGAGTGCGCTAGCTAGGGTTCGCCTCCTCATCGGATAGTGTGTAGGACCGCGTATACTGCGGATCACCGGCGGGGGTCGGTGGTCAGGCAGCCGCGCTCTGGCGGCCCGGGGGAGAATCGGCCGCGTTCGGTCGGGCGCCTTCGTCAACGGAGGAGATGGGGCTTATGCACGCAAAGAGCTTACGGGGGACGTGGGTGCTGGCGGCCGTTCTGGCCCTGGCGCCCGGCGTGGTTCGAGCGCAGACCTACGCGCCCGCTGACCCGCAGCTGCCGATCCCGATCGGCAGCACCCGGCCGGAGGACGGCGGCCTGTACACGTTTGCCAACTACGTGATGTACCGGCAGACCAACCCGCTGAAACAGCAGGCGATTGCCTTCCGCGGCTTCATGGTTTCCGATAACACCGTGCCGTCCGCCGTCGGCGTCGCCGGACCAGGCACGCTCGTGCCTCTCTATTTGCCGTCCGACCAGTTAGCGGCGTTCCTCGTCGCCAACCCGAACGCCTTCACGCCGGTGACCGGGCTGGTCAATGCACCCTACGTCGACCCGGTGCTTGGTGCGGTCGTCGGCCCGACCTACCTGGGCTACGCCACCACGCTCAACTTCCGGGTGCCCGGAGGACCGGCGGGCAACCCCAACCCCAACGCCGAAAGCCGCCAGTTGGTCATCCTGCAACGGCCGCCTGACCCGAACCCGGTTTCCGAAACCTATCCGGTCGGTACGTTCGTCGGATCGGGTGCCAAGGCTCTGGATGTGAACCAGCTGACCGGCCAGGACTCGTACCAGCCTGGCTTCGACATCGGGTTCGGCTGGAAGTTCAAGGACGGGTCGGCCCTCGAATTCAGCTGGATGTACCTGACCGAGACGCAGTATCGTGCCGGCGCCACTTTGGCCGCGCCGGGAGGCCAGCTGGGGTCGCAACTACAGAACTCGTTCCTGTACTCCCCGGTGTTCAACTTCCCGCCGGAGTTCGCCGGCGCCGACTTCAAGATCCTTGGCCCGAACGTCACCAACCCGCCGATCTCCGCCCAGGCCGTCTTCGGCATCTGGAATGGCGCCAGCATCCAGACGCTCGACTTCCGCCAGCGGGTGCAGCAGTGGGAAATCACCTACCGCACGCCGATCTACGAAACCGAGAACTACCGCCTCAGCGGCCTGGTCGGCCCGCGGTTCTTCTGGATCTGGGAGCGGTTCAAGTGGACCACGACCAGCATGGGCACCAACCCGGACGGCACCGTCGCCAGCGCCCCGTGGTTCGTCGGCATCTACTCGACGGTGACGTCGAACCGGATGTACGGTGCCCACGTCGGCTGCCAGCAGGAGTGGTACGTGGGGCACGGGTTCGCCATCCAGCTGGAGACGCAGCTGGCCGCGTACCTGAACAGCGCCAAGGAGCGGGCCAAGTACGAGACGGCGGCGAAGTACTACGGCTTCCCGGAGAACAAGCGGGCCAAGCGCGAGTGGAGCCTGGTGCCGGAGGCGCAGGCCAACCTGGGCGTCATGTGGTATCCGACCGAGTTCATCCAGATCTATGGAAGCTACGAGCTGATGGGCTTCCTCAACACGATGGCGGCGCGGCGGCCGGTCGACTTCGACTACGCCAACCTGGCGCCGCACTGGTCGCACACGGCGCGGCTGTTTGACGGGTTCCGGGCCGGTATCGCCTTCACCTTCTGACCCCGGCCCGACCGCCGCGGACACGGCCGGCATTCCTTGCCCCCCGGCGAGGAATGCCGGCCGACCCCGTTTCCGCTCCCCGGCGAGCACCCTATAATCCCCCACGATGCTAATCCTCCCGCCGGCCCGCCCGCCGGCCGTCGGGGGACTGTCACGGGATGGGTCGGACGACAAGGAGCTTCCATGGCCGAGGAGAGAGTCGAGGGGCGTGAGGTCAGCTGGCGGCGGCTGTTCCCGTGGACGGAACTGTTCCGCGGGTTTCAGATCGCGCTCGATCCGAACAAGCTGCTGCTGGCCGCCGCCGGAATCGCCGTCATGGCGCTGGGCTGGTGGTTCCTGTCGCTGGTGTTCAGTGCCGCCGTCGCCACCACCCCGCCGGACTGGCCGGGCAGCTACGTGAGCCAGGCCGAGAACAACCAGGCGAAGGCGTGGGCGGCGTTTCGCGCCGACCGGCAGCACTGGAACCTGATGCACGAGGCGATCGGACTGAGCCGCGACCCGCAGCCCTACGAGGTCAAGGACCTGGCCGAGACGATCGAGGAATACGAGCTGTTCAAGGGGCTGACGCCCGGCCCGAACGCCGCTCAGCAGGCGACCGACCTGGTCGCCGACAAGGCACAGAAGAAGGAGCTGGTCGGCGAGCGGGCGCGGCTGTACCGCGAGCGGGCGCTGGCCTACGCCAACCTGGGCCGGCTGAAGCCGGCTGGTCGGCTGTCGGTCAGCCCGTGGGCCGAGGACCGCGGTCCCAACCCCTACCTGCTGCTCACCGGCCAGTCTGGCGTGCCGTGGGAAACCAACCACTTCTGGGAGTGGTTTACTCGCGATCAGGCGCCGGTGATGATCGAGCCGCTGGTGAAGCTGGTGCGGCCGATCGTCTACTTCCTGTCGCCGCGCAACACGTTCACCAGCCGGCTGTACTTCCTGCTCGTCACGCTGGTGACGCTGACCACCTGGTCGTTCTTCGGCGGAGCCATCACGCGCATTGCGGCGGTGCAGATCACCCGCGGCGAGCGGATCGGCTTGCTGGAGGCGGTACGGTTCACCGGCAAACGGTTCGGCTCCTACGTATTCGCGCCGCTGTTCCCGCTGGCGATGGTGTTCTTCCTCACCATCATCCTGGCGGTGTTCGGGATGCTTCACCTGATTCCGGTGGTGGGCGACGTGCTGATCGACGGCCTGTTGTGGCCGATCCCGCTGCTGATCGGCCTGGTGATGGCCGGGGTGCTGGTCGGGCTGGTCGGCTGGCCGCTGATGGCGACCACGGTGAGCACCGAGGGGACGGACAGCTGGGAGGCGGTCAGCCGCACCTACAGTTACGTCTACCAGCGGCCGTGGTACTACGCCTGGTACGGCCTGGTGGCGATCTTCTACGGCGGCCTCCTGGTGTTCTTCGTCGGTTTCATGGGGTCGTTGTCCGTCTACCTGGCGAAATGGGGGGTCAGCCAGGCGCCGGGGGTGGTGACGCTGAACCGCGAGCCGTCGTACCTGTTCGTCTACGCGCCGCTGTCGTTCGGCTGGCGGGAGCTGTTGCTGGAAGGGGCGGAAGTAAACCTGACGACCGCCCAGCAGGCCGACAAGGACCTGGCCCCGTTCGACGGCGCCAACGTGGTGCGCAGCCGGTCGACGGCGCCGGTTACCGGCCCGATCGGCGGGCTGAGCCGGTACAACCGCATCGACGCGGGGACGTATGACGTCTACCTGCGGACGCTGTCGCCGTGGAACCGGATCGGGGCGATGATGGTGGCGTTCTGGCTCGGGCTGGCGTTCCTGCTCGTCCTCGGATTCGGCTACAGTTACTTCTGGACCGCCAGCACCATCATCTACCTGCTGCTCCGCAAGAGCGTCGACTCGGCGGAGCTGGACGAGGTGTACATGGAGGAGGACGACTTCGACACCACCCTGCCGCCGGCCGCCGGGCCGACGGCTGCCCGGCCAGCGTCGACGCTGCCGATGGTCGAGCCGTCGCGCTGACCGCCGCACCGAACCCGGCGGCGATGGCGCCGGAGCACGGGGCCGCCGCCGCGACGGCGCCGGCGCCGGTGGTGCCGCCGACGTCCGTTCCGCCGCCCGCCGCCGCGCGGGGTGATTCCGCCCGCCGCCGCGCCGGCGGTGCCGGTCACGCCGATGCCGGCGCTGGAGCCGGAACCGCGGCCCGGTCAAGCCGACCGGGGCGGGACCGTCCGCCAAAACGCCGCCGGTGGACGACGAGGACGCCTGAGCGCGGTTCTCTGCGCGGTCGTGCCATTAGCCCCCGGTGACTACACCGGGGGCGTCTTCGCCCTTACCCCCCGTGTGTTCACGGGGGCTGCTCGTGCAGGGCGATTCGCATCCGCCCCCGGTGTGTTCACCGGGGGCTAAAGTCTGATACTGCGAGCGTAGCGACCCCCGATGCCCGTCCCGTACTGCTGTTCACCGGCCCGTGGGCCGACGTGCCGGTCGCCGAACTCGCCGCTCAGGCCGCCGAGTGGGGATACACCGGCCTCGACCTGTGCTGCTGGGGCGACCACTTCGAGGTGCAGCGGGCGCGAGCGAGGACGACTACGCGCTGGCCGGCTCGACCTGCTCCGCCGGCACGAGCTGGACCTGCCGGTGCTGAGCGCGCATCGCGTCAGCCAGGCGGTGTGCGACCCGATCGACCACCGGCACCGCGACCTGCTGCCGGATTACGTCTGGGGCGACGGCGACCCGGCCGGGGTGCAGCAGCGGGCCACCGAGGAGATGATCGCCACCGTGCGGGCGGCCCAGCAGCTCGGCGCCGGCGTGGTCGCCGGGTTCACCGGGTCGCCGATCTGGTCGTTCGTGGCCGGCTACCCGTCGCCATCGGCGGCGGTGGTGGAGGACGGGCTTCGCGAGTTCGTCCATCGCTGGACGCCGATCCTCGACGTCTGCCGCGAGTGTGGCGTCCGCTACGCCTTCGAGGTGCATCCGGGGCAGATCGCCTTCGACCTGTACTCCGCCGAGCGCGTGCTGGACGCGCTGGACGGCCGCGAGGAGTTCGGCTTCACCTTCGACCCGACGCACCTGCACTGGCAGGGAGTCGACCCGGTCGAGTTCGTGCGCCGGTTCCCCGATCGCATCTACCACGTCCACGTCAAGGACGTGGCGATCACGCTGACCGGCCGCAGCGGGCTGCTCGGGTCATACTTGCCATATTCCGATCCGCGAAGGGGCTGGCATCCGCGCTGTCCCGGCCGCGGCGGGCTGGACTGGGAAGGGATCATCCGGGCGCTGAACGCGGCCGACTACGCCGGGGCGCTGGCGGTCGAGTTTCAGGATCCGGGGATGGAGCGAACGCAGGGCGCCGAGGAGGCATGCCGGTTCGTCCGCCGGCTGGACTTCGAGCCGCCACCGCGGCCGGAGGCGCCGGCGTTCCGCTGAGACCCCACTGGCCCACCCCTGCCGCGGCTGCTACGCTGAACGGGGTAGCCTTCCGGGAGAGTGACGATGAATCTGTCCGACACACGCTACGAGGCGCTCCGGCGCGAGTGGATCGACCAGTTCGTCGAGGTGAACGCCGATCGGCCGGAGTTGAAGCGGTTCGCCGGCGTCGTCGGCCGGGTGGTCACCGTCAACTGGAACGGCAAGGCGGTGGTCGACTTCCAGGACGGCGGCTGGTACGACATCACCGCCGCCGACGAGTACCTGCGGCGCCTCGACCCGTCGGCCGCCGGCAAGTACAAGAACGTCAACAGCGCCCAGCCGATCCCCGACAAACAAGGCTGACGAGCGGCCGGAGCCTCATGATCGTTCTCATCGACAACTACGACTCGTTCACTTACAACCTGGTGCAGCGGCTGGGCGAGCTGGACGCCGCGATCGACGTGCGGGTGTTTCGCAACGACCAGGTCACGACCGACCAGGTGGCCGGGCTGGCGCCGTCGCACATCATCATCTCACCCGGCCCGTGTACGCCGCGCGAGGCCGGCATCTCCAACGAGATCCTGAAACGGTTCGCCGCGTCGGTGCCGATCCTGGGCGTGTGTCTGGGCCACCAGTGCATCGGCCACTCGTTCGGCGGCGAGGTGGTGCGCAACGTCCGCATCATGCACGGCAAGACGTCGCTGATCCACCACGACAGCCAGGGCGTGTTCGCCGGCATGTCGAACCCGTTCGAGGCGACCCGGTATCACAGCCTGGTGATCCGCCGCGAGACGTTTCACAACCCGGACTTCGTGGTCAGCGCCTGGACCGACGAGGGCGAGATCATGGGGGTGCGCCATCGCACCTGGCCGCTGCACGGGGTGCAGTTCCACCCCGAGAGCTTCCTCACCCTGGAAGGGCCGACGCTGCTGCAGAACTTCCTCGCCATGAAGCGGCCGTGACGGGTCGCGCATCGTCGCGACGATGAACCCGCGCAGGTCCGACCTGGGGCATTCCGTGGTGCCGCGCACCCGCCACGGCTGTTGCGGCAAGGTCTCCTGACCTTGCCGTTCCGCCGACCGCAGGTCTCCCCGCATCGGTGCCGGAGGAGACCTTCGGTCTGCCGGAGTGGCCTCGGTCGGGAGACCGGGCCACAACTAGGGCTGGCTGTTGCGGCTGCTGCGGCCGTTGTGGCTGTTGCGGCAAGGTCTCCTGACCTTGCCGCTCTGCCGACCGTAGGTCTCCTCCGGGCGCCGGGAGACCTGCGGTCCGCCGGAACGCAGGTCCGACCTGGGGCATTCCCCAGCGCACCCTGCCGGTCCACTTCATCCGCTGCCGGGTTCGCCCGGTCCCGACGACCTGACGTCTCCCCCTGACAGGGACGATGCCGCCTGTGCTTCGCGCTCGTAGCGGCTCGCCTCCTCCAGCGCCACCAGCCGGCTGTCCTGCCACGACTCGCGGCGCTCGATCGGCTCGATGTGAATCGTCACCTCCAGCCCGGCCAGCGCCTGCCGCAGCGACGCCTCGATGCGGTCGCCCAGGTCGTGCGCCTGCCGCACCGTGTGGTCGCCCGGCACCAGCAGGTGAAAATCGAGGAACCGGCGCGTCCCGGCCTGACGTGTCCGCACGGCGTGGAACGCCATGTTCGGTCCGAGGTGGGGCTGAATCGCCTGGCGGATCTGCTCCAGCTCGTTCGGCGGCAGGGCGTGGTCCATCAGGCCGTTGAACGACCGCTGCACCAGCCGCCCGCCGACCCACAGGATGTTCCCCGCCACCACCAGCGCCATCACCGAGTCGAGAACGGTCCAGCCGGTGAGCACCACCAGCCCCAGCCCGGCCACCACCGCCAGGCTCGTCCACACGTCAGTCAGCAGGTGGTGCCCGTCGGCCTCCAGCACGATCGACCGATGCTTCTTGCCCTGGCGCAGCAGCAGCAGGCCGACCCCGCCGTTGACCGCCGCCGCCGCCAGGGAGATCAGCATGCCGGGACCGAGCGCCTCCAGCGGCGCCGGCCGAAACAGCCGCACCACCGCCGTCCAGGCGATACCCAGGGCGGCGACGAAGATCAGCCCGCCCTCCAGCCCGCTGGAGAAGAACTCGATCTTCTCGTGTCCGTAGGTGTGGTTGGTGTCGACCGGGCGGGCGGCGTAGCACACCGCGAGGTAAGCGGCCAGCGCCGCCACCAGGTTGATGACCGACTCCAGCGCGTCGGACAGCAGGCCGACCGAGCCGGTGAGCAGGTAGGCGGCGGCCTTCAGGCCGACGGTGACGAGGGCCGCCGCGATCGACAGAACCAGCGGCAGGCGGACGGCGGCGGACACGATCGACTCCGGGGCCGGGACGACGCACAAAAGCGCATTGTACGTCCGCGGGCCGACCGGGTCAGCGTTTGCCGCTCAATTCCTCCAGCCGGCGGCGAGCTTCCTCGATGTGCCGGTCGTTCGTCTCGTGAGTGATGATCTCGCGGTAGATGGCCGCCGCCTTGCCGCGGTTGTTCAGCTGTCGCTCGTACAGCCGGGCGGAGCGGATGCGGGCGTCGAACTGGGTGTTCTTGTTCCACTCGAAGCAGCGTTCGTAGTACGCCGCCGCCCGCTGGTACTGGCGGAACGCCTTGCTCTCGTAGATGTCGCCGAGCTGATAGGCGGCATCGCTGATCTTGTTGCTCTGCGGGTAGTCGGTGAGGATCTTTTGCAGCAGCAGCTCGGCCCGCCGCTGGTTGTCGACGTAGTCGGTGCCCCAGCCCTTGTCCTTGTACGCCATCGCCTCACGGAAGAGGCGGTTGGCCTCCGGGATGTTCTGCTGCGCCTTGAGCGTCGGCGGCGGCACGTCCAGCTCCAGCCGGAACACCTGCTTGGTGATCCGGTGGTACTGCATCAGCTCTTCCTCGGCCCAGCGCGCCCGCTCGATGTCGCCGGTCTGGATGTAGTGCTTGCGCAGGCTCTCCAGGGTGACCTGATACTCCTTGCGCGCGGCCAGAAGCCGCTCGACGAGCGGCACGTCGGACACCTTGCCGGCGGCGGCCGCGGGCCGTTTGTCCTTGTCCGGTTCGGGGTTGGGTTCGGCGACCGCCACGGTGAGCAGCAGCCCGAGGACGAGAACCGCCCCCAGCACGCGAGTCGTTGACATGCCGCGATCCCTCGCACTGCCGGCCGCGCACGGCCCGACCGGCTAGACGGGCGCCGACCCGCCCATGGGAGCGGTCGGTCGTCCCTCCATCCGGCCGAAGATCATCCGCCCGGCCGGCGTCTGCAACACGCTGGTGACCGTGATGGTCACCTCCTGCCCGATGGCCGAGCGCCCCTGCTCGACCACCACCATCGTGCCGTCCTCCAGGTAGCCGACCCCCTGGCCGACCTGATCGCCGGCCTTGACCACCTTGACGATCATCCCCTCGCCCGGCAGCGCCACTGACTTGAGCGCATTGGCCAGCTCATTCAGGTTGATGACCTCGACCCCCTGCAGCTGGGCGATCTTGTTCAGGTTGTAGTCGTTGGTCACCACCTTGGCGCCGAGCGCCTTGGCCATCGTCACCAGCCGCTCGTCGACCTTGGCGACGTCGCGCAGCTCCGGCATGTTGGCGTCGTGCAGCACCAGCTCGATCTTGCTGTTGTTCTGCATCCGCTTCAGCATGTCCAGCCCGCGCCGGCCACGATTCCGCTTCAGTTTGTCCGGGCTGTCGGCGACCGCCTGCAGCTCTTGCAGGACGAACCGCGGCACGATCAGCCGCGTGTCCAGAAAACGGGTATCACAGATATCGGCAATCCGGCCATCAATAATCACACTGGTATCGAGAACGAGGGGTTTGCTGCCTTTGACCTGGCGCTGGAACTCGACATAGGGGATGATGAAGCGGAACTCGTCCTTCGTCTGCAGCAGCGTGGAGATGGAGATGTAGCAGCGACGGTGATGACGAGCGACACCAGCGCGCGCAGCTTGCTCCTGGGTCGGGTTGCCCAGGCGGCGCCCGGCGTCACCCGCAGCCCTTGCGCCCGTCCACCTGGATACGGATTGCCTGCACCTCCGCCTTCGCCCCGTCGGTCCAGTCGAACAGGAACGGCTCCCAGGGCGGTCGACAGAATGTGCCCGAGCAGCAGGCCGAGCAGCAGGCCGAAATAGATGGCGGAGATCGTGGTGATCTGCTTGTCGCGGATGAGCAGATCGCCGAGCACCACCAGCCCACCGGCGGCCAGGATGGCGACGAACGCCAGCGTCGCTCGTCCCAGCTCCTCCGGCGACGTCTCGCCGAAGTGCAGGCTTCGATCATGGCGCCGGTCGAGGATGGCGAAGACGCCCGCGGAAAACCCACAGGATCACGTTGCCGAACTTCGGCCGGTTGCTGAACCGATCGCTCGAAGCCCACCAACGTTGCAACAACTGATCACGGCCACCTCCACCGGGAGAGAGCGGGCGTCGCGGCCCCCGGTCAGGACGTATCTTGCAGCATGCAGCGAGGGGACGACAACCACCGCCGTCAACCGGCCGTGCCGCCCAGCGTGTCGGCGGCGATCTGCACCAGCTCGTCGCCGAGAAACCGGCGGCGTAGTAGCGCACCACGGTATACGTCTTCCGCGCAGCTGGCCGACCGCCTCCTCGGACGGTGTGCTGATCTCGACGATGCGGCCGGCGGCGTCGCCGACGAAGATCTGCTCCTCGGCGGTCAACGTCGGCTCATAGGGTTCGCACGGGGTGTGCTGGCCGCGTCTTCAATGAAGCGAACGCGAGGTCGAGGCCGAGGTCCGCCTGCCCTGCCGCACCGCGCAGTTGCGTCGAGCGGCGCGACGCCCGCGCCCGCCGGCCAGGGCCGGACGCGTCAGGCGCTTGTACAGCCCGGCGGGTGAGCAGCCCGTCGGCCAGCCGCCACCCAGCACCGGGTCAGCGGCGGCGGCTACGTCTTCATCATCTCGGTGATGGTGTGATCGTCGACCGCCAGATAGGTGGGCAGGTCGATACGGCCGGAGAACGCCTGGAGCAGGGCGGGGAGGCGCGGGGCGGCAGGCGGGTGTCGATCGGCTCGTCGAGCCGCTGAGCAGCAGCTTGAGCATCACCTCGGCGGCGCGCGACGTCTTGTGGAAGTAGACAGTGCGGTACATGTGGAAGCGAGCGAACAGGTACGTCTCGGCGGCGGCGATCCCCTTGCGCGTCAGGTAGAAACGCCGGCCGGTCGGGTCGGGGCGAAGCTGGGCGAGCATCCAGGTCAGATCGAAGTCGCCGTAGTTGGTGCCGGTGGCGTGGCTGTCGCGGAGCAGGTAGTCGCACCGATCGGCGTCCAGCAACTGAAGACGACGATACGCCCAGGTACGGCGATAACGGGATATCCCCGTCCGCACCGTCCGCATCGAAGAACCGAGGCCAGCCGGTCCGGCGAAGTGGAGTCGAACGCGCGCAGCCATGATGGACGCCGGTGGCGGGGTCGGCGACGACGGCGTGGGTGTAGACCTCGTGCCACTGCCCGGTCACCTGCTCGAAGGCGTGCGAGAACGGACCGTGGCCAACATCGTGCAGCAGGGCGGCGGCGAGCAGGTAGGCGGACTGCTCGGGCGGGAACGGCTGGCCGAGCACGCTCGAACTGGCGCAGGAACTGCTGCGCGCGTGTGCAGCACCCCGAGCGAGTGGGCGAAGCGGCTGTGGTTGTAGCCGGGGAAGACCAGCTCGATCATGCCGATCTGCTGATCAATGCCGGCCGCTGCATCTCGCGGGTGTTGATCAGGTCGAGCAGCAGCCGGTCGGCCGGGGTGTCGTCGAACGCGATCAGGTTGTGAACGGGGTCGCGGAAGACTTTGGGCCAGCTCTTGCTCATCGGCGCGGCTCCGGGGGGACGGCGACGGCCGCCGCCATGCTCATTGTCGCGACCGGCGGCGACGGAAGCCAGTCGAGAGTACGCTTGCGGACGCGCTTCATAAAACAGCCCCGTCAGGACTATGCGTCCCTATTCAGGAAGGGAACGGACACGATGGAATGGTACTGGATCGCCCTGCTGACGGTGGTCGTGCTCGTGACGATCAAGCTGGGTGTTCTCTTCGTCCTCGGCGGCATGAGCTTCGCCCGGTTCGGCCCGGCCCTTCAGGCGTACCTCAAGGTGCTGACCGACGCCGGGCGGCGCACCAGGTCGATGCCTTCCTCAGCAAGCCGCCGAACCTGAAGCCGCCGAAGCTCTCGGCGGCCTTCAAGCTGCTCGCGGCTGCTGCAGCGCGAGGGCCGGCCTGCTCGACTTCCTGCTGGAAGACGTATCGCCCAGCCAGCGACGACCAGCTCGGCGCCGGCGTCCGCGAGATCCACAAGAGGCGCAGGCGGTGGTCAAGGAGCACCTCGTGCTGGAGCCGGTGCTGTCCGGCGAGGAGGAGCGGCCGGTCGAGGTGAAGCCGGGGTTCGACCCGTCGGCGATCAGCGTCACCGGCAACGTCACCGGCAGCCCGCCGTTCCGCGGCGTGCTCGACACCACGGCTGGCGGGTGCCGGTCGGCTACAAGCTGCCGGCCCCGCCGGAGGGTCGACGATCTGGTCATCGCCCCGGCGGAGGTCGAGATCCCCTGAGCGGGGTGTCCTGTTAACCGGATCGGGGCGTAAGCATCCTTGGCTGGCGGGGTGAGAGTCGTGACGCAATCGCGCTTCGTGATCGGCATCGACCTGGGCACGACGAACAGCGGCTGGCCGCGTGGACACCACGGCGCCCCGGACCGGGACAGCACCCGGCGGTCCTTCCGGTCCCGCGAGTGGTGCAGCCCGGTGTGGTCGAGGACCGCGGGCTGCTGCCGTCGTTCCTCTACCTGCCGCGGCCCGGCGAGGTGCCGGCCGGCAGCCTCCGTCTGCCGTGGGCGGCCGACCGCGACTTCGCCGTCGGCGAGTACGCCCGCAAGGTCGGCACCACGGTGGAGACGCGCCTGGTCAGCTCGGCCAAGTCGTGGCTGTGCCATCCCGGTATCGACCGCAAGGCGCCGGTGCTGCCGTGGCGAGCCGGCGAGGACGACCGCCGCGTCTCGCCGCTGGAGGCCAGCACGCTCTACCTGAAGCATCTGGCCGAGGCGTGGAACGCGCGCATGGCGGGGGACAAGGACGAGCTACGGCTGGAGAACCAGGAGATCGTCCTGACCGTGCCGGCGTCGTTCGACGCCGCTGCCCGCGAGCTGACCGCCGAGGCCGCCCGCGCCGCCGGGCTGGAGCACGTCACCTTGCTGGAGGAGCCGCAGTCCGCGTTCTACGCCTGGATCGACGCCTGTGGCGACGAGTGGCGCAAACAGGTCAAGCTGGGCGACGTGGTGCTCATTTGCGACGTCGGCGGCGGCACCAGCGACTTCAGCCTGATCGCCATCAGCGAGGACGACGGCCGGCTGGCGCTGACGCGGGTGGCGGTCGGCGACCACATCCTGCTCGGCGGCGACAACATGGACTGGAAGCTGGCCTACGTGATGGCCGGGGTGTTCGCCGGCCGGTCGATCAAGCTCGACCACGGCCAGATGCAGATGTTGCGGCACAGCTGCCGCGAGGCCAAGGAGCGGCTGTTCGCCGACCCGGCGCTACCGGCGGCGCCGGTGACGGTGATCGGCCGCGGCAGCAAGGTGATCGCCGGCACGATCAAGGGCGAGCTGACGCGCGCCGACCTGGAGCGCGAGCTACTCGAAGGGTTCTTCCCGATGTGCTCCGCCGACGCGACCCCGCGGGCGCAGCGGACCACCGGGTTTCAGGAGATCGGCCTGCCGTATGCCAGCGATCCGGCGGTGACGGCCCACCTGGCGTACTTCCTGGCGCGGCACCGCGAGGACCTGGCCGGACACACCGGCGGTCCGCCGCGGCCGACGGTGGTGATGTTCAACGGCGGGGTGTTCAAGGCGGAGGCGCTGAAGAGTCGAGTGGTCGACGTGCTCAACCACTGGGGCCAGGGGAGCGACACCCCGATCCGCGAGCTGCCGAGCGTCGACCTCGATCTGGCGGTCGCCCGCGGCGCGGCGTACTACGGGCTGGTCCGCCGCGGCAAGGGGGTGCGCATCCGCGGCGGCACCGCTCGCGTCTACTACGTCGGTGTCGAGACATCGTTGCCGGCCATTCCTGGCGCCCCGCCGCCGCTGAAGGCATTGTGCGTCGTCCCGTTCGGGATGGAGGAAGGGACGGCGACCGACGTACCGGGGCAGGAGTTCGGACTGGTGGTCGGCGCCCCGGCGGAGTTCCGTTTCCTCAGCTCGACCGTCCGCCGCGACGACAGCGTCGGCACGCTGCTGGACGAGTGGGAGACGGAGATCGAGGAGATGACGCCGATGCAGGCGACGCTGGATGCCCAGACGACCGGCAAGGGCCAGATCGTGCCGGTCCACCTGCACAGCAAGGTGACGGAGGTCGGCACGCTGGAGCTGTGGTGCATCAGCCGCGACGGCAAGCAGCGATGGAAGCTGGAGTTCAACGTCCGCGAACAGCGGGGGTAAGACCGCATCGGGACAGGCTGGCTGTTGGCGAGCCCGGTCCCGTGAGGGCCGGGAGTGCGTCGCCTGGACTGCAATGTCGTGATTCAGGCGCGACGTCGCGCTCACGCGGCTGACTCGGGGCACTGACGTGCTCCCGCTCGCCTGGCAAGCCTGGCTGTTGGCGAGCGGGGTCCCGTAAGGGGCCCCGAGTGCTCGCCTCGGAGCGCAATATCACGATTCAGGCGCGACGTCGCGTTTCACGCGGCTGACTCGGGGCACTGACGTGCTCCCGCTCGCCTGGCAAGCCGGACCGGCGACGATAACCGCAATCTGCTGTCCTCTTGCTGACAACTGAGAACTGACAACTGACAACTGCCAGCGCAGCGAGCCGGGGTCCGCCTTGATTCCGCCGTCGCCGCCGGGGTAGCATCCTGCCCGTTCACCTGATTCAGCGGCGCGACGCCCTCGGCCCCCAGGGACGGGAACCCGCACCGGGTCGT
Source organism: Gemmataceae bacterium (assembly GCA_046350215.1). GTDB lineage: Bacteria > Planctomycetota > Planctomycetia > Gemmatales > Gemmataceae > JAXMAU01. The sequence goes on from JAXMAU010000034.1 coordinate 38,560, forward strand.
GCCACACGCGCGGAAAGGATGCCCCGACATGAATCGACCGGCCCTGTTCGGCCTGGTGGTGACGCTTGCGCTCGGCGCCGCCACTCCGGCGGCCCGCGGCGACGTCATCAGCTTCGACGACCTGAGCGACGGCGGCAGCGGCACCCCGATTGCCAACGGCTACGGCGGGTTCAACTGGACCAACTTTTCGGTGCTCAACACCGCCAATTATTACGCCAACCCGTCCGGCTACGCCAACGGCACGACGTCGCCGACCAACGTCGCCTACAACGCCTGGGGCGCGCCGGCGCTGATCACCGCGGCGACCCCGTTCAACTTCGTCGGCGGGAACTTCGCCGCCGCCTGGAACGACGGCCTCCAGCTGCGAGTAGTCGGTTACTCCGGCGGCAACCTGGTGGGGGACAACACCTACACCCTCGGCACCAGCGGAGCGTCCTGGCTCGACGTCGGACTGAACGGGATCGACACCCTGCTGCTCATCTCCAGCGGCGGGAAGTCGAACAGCAGCTTCGGCGGCAGCGGCGACCATTTCGTGCTCGATGACTTCACCTATACCTTCGGCGAAACGCCGCCGGTGATCGACCCACCGCCCCCACCGCCGGTCGACCCGCCGCCGGAAGGCCCGCTCACCCCGGCGCAGGCGCCGGCGGCCGCCCCGGAGCCGGGCAGCCTGGTCCTGTTCGGCCTCGGCGCCGGTGGACTCGGCCTCGGCCGACTGATCCGACGTCGGCGCAGCTGACACCGCACCACGCTATAAACGACCGCACGGCGGGGGAGTCAGGGACTCCCCCGTCGTGCGTCGTCATGCCCCGTCGCGTTCAGGCGCTTTTTTTCTCGTTGTTGGGCTGGTTGTTGGCGGTGGTGTCGAACAGCACTCGCTCGCCGCGAACGACGGCGCCGTCGACGACGTACTTCGACTTCACTTCGAGGTCCGGCAACTCGTACTGGATGTCGAGCATCACGTCCTCGACGATCGACCGCAGGCCGCGGGCACCGGTGTCGCGTTCCTTGGCCCGCCGGGCGATCTCGCGCAGCGCGCTCGGGTCGAACTCCAGCTCCGCCCCCTCCATCTCGAACAGCTTCTGGTACTGCCGGACCAGCGCGTTCTTCGGCTCGGTGAGGATGCGGATCAGCGCTTCCTCGTCGAGCGGGTTGAGCGGGGCGAGCACCGGCAGACGGCCGATGAACTCGGGGATCATGCCGAACTCGATCAGGTCGTCGGAGGTAACCTGCGAGAGCAGCTCGCCCAGGCCCTTCTCCTTGTCGCCGCCGACCCCGCCGAAGCCGAACGTCCGCTTGCCGATCCGCCGCGAGATCACGTTGTCCAGCCCGACAAACGTACCGCCGCAGATGAATAAGATGTTACTGGTGTCGACCTGAATGTACTGCTGTTCGGGGTGCTTGCGGCCGCCCTGCGGAGGTACGTTGCTGACCGTCCCTTCCAGCATCTTCAAGAGCGCCTGCTGCACGCCCTCGCCGGAGACGTCGCGGGTGATCGACACGTTCTGCTGCGTCTTGGCGATCTTGTCGACCTCGTCGATGTAGACGATGCCGCGCTGGGCCGCCTCGATGTCGAAGTCGGCGGCGTGCAGCAGCTTGAGCAGCAGGTTCTCGACGTCCTCGCCGACGTAGCCGGCCTCGGTCAGCGTGGTGGCGTCGCCGATGGCGAACGGCACGTCGAGGATGCGAGCGAGCGTCTGGGCGAGCAACGTCTTGCCGCTGCCGGTCGGGCCGATCAGCAGGATGTTGCTCTTGTCGACCTCGATCTCGCCGCGGGTCTGCTCGGCCAGGCTGAGCCGCTTGTAGTGGTTGTGGACGGCGACCGAGAGCACCTTCTTGGCCCGCTGCTGGCCGACGACGTACTGATCGAGTTTATCCTTGATCGTCCGCGGCGCGGGGATGTTGGCGAGCGACGAGCGGGTTCCGCCGCGGCGCCGCTTCTCCTGGTCGATGATCGACTGGCACAGCTCGATGCACTCGCCGCAGATGTACACGTCGCCCGGCCCCTCGACGAGCGGGCCGACGTCGCGGTAGTTCTTGCGACAGAAGGAGCAGGCGGCGTTCCGATTCCGGCCGGTGTTGCCGGTCGGTTTGCGGCCGGTGCCTCCGGGGCCGGAGTCTTTGGTCGGCATGCGGTCTCCTTTGGTCAGTCCCCCCGGGTGGCCGGTCGGCCGGGTTTGCCGGGGCAGGCAGCGGTGGCAGTTCCAAGAGCCGCAGACAACAGGCGCGGATGCAGGGATGTACGATGGCAGTTCGGGGTTGCGCCGAAGTCGTGCTGGGAGCGTCCTGGAAACGGGTCGGTTCGTGTCCGGATTCTACGGGGCGGCAGAAACGTCCGCAAGGAGTTTCGCCGGTTTCTCGGGTCTTCTCACCCGTGCTCGCGGGGCGGCGCCGGTGGTTCGGGAGCAGCCGACGGCGCCGGTTGGTCCCCGCTGGGCGGGGCAATCGGCAGGTCGGCGGAACGGCGGAGTTCTCCCCCTAACACCGTGCGCAGTCGTCGGTACTCCTCCTCGCTGATGGCGCCCTGTTCGTACAATGAGCGGAACTGGGCGAGCTGGTCACTCGGACCGGGGCTAAGTCCCCCGGCCTTGTGCTGCCAGCGGCGAAACAGGGCCACGACGACGGCTCCAACAAGCAGGGCAGTGACCAGGGCCAACGTAGGCACCAGGAACACCGGCTCGAAGGCTGCGACGACGATCATCCGGAGAGGTTCGTGAGCAGCCATGTGCTTGCCTCGCACGAGGCGAAAGAGACGTCCCCGGTTTCCGGTCCGGGCCTCCGCTCGTGCCCTCTATTATAGCGCCCCGGTCGCCGGAAGAATGCTATTCCTTCCCCCACTCGACGGGCGGTCCGTTTTGGGGGGTGACAAAGAGCGCATATTCCCTCACCCGCGCTCGTCGTGCTTCGTTCCCCCGGCCGCTACAACCGGCCAGCGGAGCGGCCCCAGCTGGAGGCGTGTTTCCCCGCACCATGACTCGCATCCTCGTCAACCTGACAGCGTTTCACCTGGCCGTCCTCGTCACCACCTTCGGGGTCGGCTGGCTGTCGTTCGCCCGCGGCAGCCGCCTCAACCCGGACGACGCCACGTTCCTCGTCCACATCTACCTGGGGCTGCTGTCGGCGACGACCACGCTCGGGGTGCATTGCCTGGTGTTCATCTACTTCCTGGGCACCGGCCGGTGGGTGAAGGAGGTGGCGCAGGTCTACGCCCTGCCGGACGATCCGCTGCCGCGGCAGACGCGCGAGCTGAAGCGGCGGGCGTTCCCGGCGGCGCTGGCCGCCATGCTGGTGCCGATCGCCGCCGCCGCCGCCGGGGCCGGCGTCGCTACTCTGCAATGGTCGTGGGTGTATCACGCCTCGCTCGGGCTGGCCGCCATCCTGGTCAACGGGTGGGCGTTCGCGGTCGAGTACAACTGCGTTCGCGTCAACGCCCGGGTGATCGACGCCGTCATGGCCGAGGTCGAGCGCATCCGCGCCGCGCACGGGCTGATGAGCAACGCCGAGGCGCTGCGGCAGGAGCAGCAGGGCTGACGCGCCCTTCCGCGCATCCGGCGGGTCGACTACACTGGCGATCGTGGACCATCGACCGGAGGGTACGCCGATGCCGCCGGCTGTTTTGCTGCTCCTCACGCTGGGCATCGTCCTCGCCGACCCGGCCCCGCCGCGCAAGCCGAGCGGGATCGCGCCGAGCCTGCCCGCGCTGACCCGCGAGGAGGAGGCAAAGCTCGACGACGTCATCGACCGCTTCATCCTCGCCGACACCGGCCGGCTCAGGGGTGCCGAGGGCCGCGAGGCGGTCAAGCAGTTCGACGGGCTGCGCGCGGAGGCGATTCCGGCGCTGATCCGCGGGCTGAACAAGGCGGCGACGATCAACCACTCCTGCCCGGTGCTGATGATCTCGAAGAAGCTGACCGGCCTGCTGATGGCGTCGGAAGACCCGGTGCTACTCGAGTTCGCCCGCGACGAGATCGGCGCCGGCGTCGGCCCGAGCACGCACACCCGCGTGCTGCAGGACCTGCGCGTCCGCGTCATGCTCCGCAAAAACGCGCTGGCGCAGCGGCCGGTGATCCTGCCAGGCGGGCCAGCCGCGATGTCGACGCTCGATCTGGTGAAGGCGGTCGGGTCGGTTCGCGGGGCGCAGCTGCGCGGCGTACTCGGCGAGCTGGGCAACCGCGAGGAGAAGGCGGCGCTGGTCGGCATCCTCAACGCCGTCCGCAGCCGCGACCCCGACACGCAAACGGCCGCCCGGTCCGCCCTCGACGCCCATCTCGGCCGGCTCGAACGCTCCTTCCTGAAGGAAAAGCTAGAGGACGCCAACGCCGAGATCCGCCGCAGCGCCGTCCGCGTCAGCGTGGACAAGGACATCGAGCTGGTGCCGGCGATCCTCGATCGATTGACCGATCGCGACCCGGCGGTCCGCGCCGAGGCCCGCGCCGCCCTGCGCAAGCTGGGTAAAGGAGACGATTTCGGCCCCGCGCCCGGCGCCAGCCCGGCGGAACAGCGCGAGGCCCAGAAGCGCTGGAAGGACTGGTGGGCGCAGCGGACCGCGGCCGACCGCTAGCCCGACAGGTTGTTTTCTCCTCTCCTTTCTCTTCCTCCTGTCTTTCCTCTGTGTCCCTCTGTGTCCTCCGTGGTGAGTCCTCTCTTCTTCGGCATTGCCGTTAAAGTCCCTTTCTCCGGCATCCGATACCAGATCGGGAAGACTGACAGAACCGTCCCACACCGGAAGGACGCCCTCGGGTTGGAACCCGGGCTGCGAATTCATGCGTGCGCCATCGCGTGCGACCCGGCTGGGCCGAGAAGGGGAAGGGGAATGAGAAAGCTGCGAACCCTGCTGCTGCTGGCGGCCCTGTCCGTCGCGGTCGGGCTCAGCGGGTGTATGCCCCTGTCCATGGGCATCTTCACCCCGGTCCCGGTCCCGCCCTGGGTCACCGAGCGAATGCAAGAGAAGTACTGTCACAAGAACGACTTCCGCACCCCGATCCTGCCGCCGATTCAGGAGGGGGCGCCGCCGCCGATCTGCGAGGATCCGCCGGACGATGCGCGGATCCTGCGGGCGCTGCCGAAGGTCCAGCGCGGCATCCCGTACATCTGCGAGGAGCACCGCGACAACATCCAGATCGTCACCGAGCTGATCGTCGACAAGATCGACCCGCCCAAGTTCTTCCCGCTCGTCGGCCTGGCTCAGCTGCACCACTGCCACTGGAAATGCACGGTGTATTACACCGAGACGATCGAGTCGGGCTACCCGTTCCCGTTCCGGTGTACCCGGCCGCGGGTCCAGGTGGTGTACATCGACCTCGACCACCTGCACCTGTGCCCCGGCACCTCGCCCGACGTCCGCCAGTCGGTCAACCGCGACCTGATGGGGCCGTAACCGGACGGCAAGCGGATCGCACACCCCGCCCGGGGTGTGTGATCCGCCTGACCTCGCCCGCCGCCTTGCTCCCGCTTCTTCACCCGCCTTCTCGCGCGATGCCGTCCGGTCCCGGACGTCGCCCTCCCGCCGCCTTCCTCCTTCCCATGAGGAGTTCCCATGCCGCGATCGATTCGAGATGTGGCGCGCCTGCTGCTGCTGGCCGGCGGTGCCGGTCTCCCGGCCGTGAGCCTCGTCGCCAACCCGCCGACTCCGCCCTCGGCCGTCGTCCACGTCTCCCCGGACCAGCTGCGCAGCGAGGCGATGCGGGTCGAACTGGCGTGGCTGGCCGACCCCAACCTGTACCAGCTGCCGCTCACCGTTCGGGTGAAGGACCAGGCGCTGGAAGTCAGCGGACAGGTGCCCGACGAGCAGGTCCATCAGTGGGTGCTGCAGACGTCGCGACAAAGCTGCTATTTGCCGATCCATGACGCCCTGACCGTCTCGGTCGTTCACCACACCTCCGTCCCCAAGGAGCAGCTGCTCGCCACTGCCCGCGAGGCGCTGGCTCGCCACCTGGCCGGCCGCGCCGCCGGAATGCAGGCAGCGGCGACCGAGGACGGGCAGGTGGTGCTGCGCGGCGAGGTGCCCACGCTGACCGACAAGCTAACCGCGTCGCGGGCGCTGCGCGGCCTGCCCGGCTGCTCGCGGGTGGTCAACCGGCTCACCGTCCGCGGCGAGGTTCCCGAGCCGCAACCGCCGGCCATTCAGCAGGTGAAGGCGACATTAGCCCCCGGTGAACACACCGGGGGCAGCGCGCCACCGCCGTCGCCTACCGGAACGAGTCCCTCGTCCCATGCGGATCACACCGGGGACAGTGCGAAGTCAGTGCCGCCGGTCGACGACGCCATCCCGGTGCCGCAGGTGCAGCACGCGCCCTCGACCCCCTATGTGGCCCCGCCGGATGCGGCGACGCTCCCGTCCGGGCTGCCGGCGGTCCGCTATCAGGTGCTCGACCACGGGTACGGCCCGCAGCTGGTGCGTATCGAGGCGAGTACACCGCCGCCCCCGGTCGTGCAAGCGACGGTCGTTCGTCGTGAGATCGTGACCGAGGCGAAACCGCCGCTCCGCGAACGGCTGCTCAACGGCTGGCGCACGCCGCCGCGGCCGACGGTCAAAACGGGAGGGACGACGCCCCCGCAACCGTCGTCGCGACCCCGCCGGCGCGGGCCGGTGCCACCCCGTTCCAGCCGGTCGTCACGCCGGTCAGTACCGCCTCGGCCCCGCCGCCGGCGAGGTCGTCGACCCGCCGGCCGCTGCGCCGGCAACCGTCTGGCCGCCGGCGCACCACATCCGCCCGGCGGTGGCGACGAACTTCCACCCGAGCCGGCCGCTCGCCCGGTTGGTGCAGGCGAACAACCCGCCGGCACCGCCCGTGGCGCCGCCGCCGAGCCAGCCGGCGGTCGCGGCGACTCCGCCGGCGGCGTCGCCGGTGAAGCCGGTGGCCGCGACCGAGCAGCCCGGCACGCTCGTTCAGCCGGCGACGGTGAAAGCGGCCGCGAGCGTGGCGGTGTCCCAGCCGCCCGCGCCGCCGATTTCGATCAAGCCGGCCGAGCTGCAACGGATGGTGGCCCGCGCCGGCGGCAAGCTGTTGACCCGCGTCGAGGTCGAGGCGACCGGCAGCGGCTACATCGTCCACGTCCACCCCCGCCAGACGACCGAGCACGAGCTGCTGCCGGTCCTGCTGCAGCTCCCCGAGCTGGCCGCCAGCAACGTTCAGCTGAACGTGCATCTGGCGCCGTGACGCGGTGCCGCGTATTCTCCCCCCGACCCGGCCGGAAGCTCCCCCGCTCCGGCCGGGTATTTCCTTACTGACACCTCGATCAGCTCTGGCGCTTGCCGATCTCGTCGAGCAGCTCGTTGATCTTCTTCTCCAGCTCGCCCTCGGACGGCACGCCGGCCAGCTGCCAGCGGTGCTTGCCCTCCGGGTCGATCAGGATGAACGTCGGGAAACGGTCGACGGCGAACCCGCTGGTGATCGGCCCGCCGACGCCGTCCCAGAACGACGTCCACGTCAGCCCCGCCTTCTCCTCGGTGGTTCGCAGCTCCACCGGGCTGGCATCGGCGTTCACGCCGAGCAGCACGAACGGCCGGTCGCGATACTTCTCCACCAGCTTCTTCTCGTGCGCAAACATCGCCCGACAGGGCGGACAGTGGCTGTGCCAGAAGCTGAGCAGCACCACCTTGTTCTTGTGCTCGCCCAGCCGCATCAGCTGGCCGCGCGAGTCGACCCCCTCGAACGGCGGGACCGGGGTGCCGCGTTTCGAGTCGTTGAGCGACAGACACCCGGCCGCCAGCAGAAAGGCCAACAGCAGACCCGGCAGGACCAGCGTCCTCATCTCGCACCCCCCTTGCGCGGTAGGCGGGCAAGTCGCCCTCGCCCGTCGCGGGGCGGGACGATAGCGGACGAAGGCAGTCGTGTCATCCCCGACTCAGAACAGCGTCCGCTGCCGGCCGGGTTCGGTCAGCAGCCGGATCAACCGCCGCTGCGGGGCGCTGACCGGGTAATCCGCCAGCCTTGCCGGCTCGACCCAGGCTGCGGCGGCGTAGGCGTCTGACCGAAACACCCCGGCCACGCAGTCGGCCTCGAAGCAGACGACGGTGATGGCGAAGCGAGTAACGCCGTGGCGCAGGGTGACGATCTCGCCGCCCAGACGAATCTCCAGGCCAGTCAGCTCGCGGGCCAGGCGCACGGCGCCGGCCTCGGCCGACTCGCCCTCGGCGAGCGGGCCGTGCGGGAACTCCCACAGGTGCGCTCCACCGGCCGACCGCCGGCCGCTGGACCAGCAGCAGCCGCGGCGAACCGTCCTCGCTCCCGCGCACCACCACCGCCGCCTCGCGAACGGCGACCGTCGTGGGACGGGTCGGCCGCGCCGGGATCTGTTCCTGCCGGCCCGTCTGGTTGGCGTGACAGGCGCGCCAGCGGACACTCGGTGCAGCTGCGCGCCGTCGGCGTCGCAGAGACGGCGCCCAGTTCCATCAGCGCCTGGTTGAAGTCGCCGGCCTGACGGGTCGGCAACACCGCCTCGGCGGCCTGCCACAACCAGCGGCGGGCCGCCGACTCCTGCGGGCTGGCTTCCCGGCCGAACAGCCGGCTGAGCACGCGCTGGCTGTTCGCCTCCAGAATCGGCAGGCGCAGGTCGAACGCCTGCGACAGCACCGCGTTGCGGGTGTAGTCGCCGAACCCCGGCAGCCCGGTGAGCGCCGACGGGTCGGCGGGGAACGCGCCGCCATGAGCCGCTACCAGCTGTCCGGCGGCGCGGTGCAGGTCGCGGGCGCGGCGGTAATAGCCCAGTCCCTCCCACAGCCGCAGGACGTCCTGCAGGTCGGCGGCGGCCAGGTCGGCGAGGGTTGGGAAGCGCGTCAGGAAGCGATCGAAGTACGGAACGACGGTGGCGACCTGCGTCTGCTGGAGCATCACCTCGCTGACCCAGATGCGATACGGGTCGCGGTCGCGCCGCCACGGCAGGTCGCGGCGATGGAGCGCGAACCAGGCCAGCAGCCGCGGGCCAATCCAGCGGCGCAGCGTGGCGGGTTCGGCGGGAGTGGTCGACGGGGTGGACACAAACGATAACACCCGGCGCGGGAGCGCCGGGCGTCCTGGCGTGACAGGGGACGAATCGATCGGACAACGGGGGACGCGCCGGTCAGGTCCGCGGCCGCTTGGTCATCTTTTCGAGGATGCGGGCGGCAGCGCTGCGGGTGTCGCCGGTGGACTGCGGCTTCGCCGCCGGAGCGCCCGGCTTGCCTGCCTCGCCCGGCTTCTGGGCGGCGGCCGCGACCTCGGGCGGCACCTTCAGGTCGAACACGGTGCTGCCTTCGGGGATCGACGGCTGCTCGGCCGAGTCGGACGCCGGGGTACTGCCGTCGTCGCCCATGAGCAGGGCATGAATATCGTCGTCATCGCCCTTGACGGCCGGCACCGGAGTGTCCGCAGGCTTCCGGGTGGGCGGGGCGGCCTTGGTGGGCGGCGCCGGGGTCTTGCTGGCGACGGGCCGGCTGGCCGGGGCCGGGGTGACGCCGGACCGGGCGTCGGCATCGAGGCGAACGGCGAACACGATCGGGCCGACCTTGACCTGGTCGTCGTTTTGCAACTCGCGTTCGCCCTGGACCGGCTCGTCGTTGACGAATGTGCCGTTGGTGCTGCCGAAGTCGCGGATATACGCCTTGTCGTCGCGCTGGATGAACGCGCAGTGGCGCTTGCTAATCATGGGGCTGGCCGGACGCAGGTGGCACTGGGGATCCCGGCCGATCAGAAACTGAGGGAGCTTGACCTCGATCAGCTTGCCTTCCTGCTTGCCCGTCGTGAGCACGAGCAGTTGAAGTTTCATGGCGCGGCCTCGCTGGTCATGTGGGTCCTGTTGATAAAGTTCCCTGCCAGGCGATCTCCGTATTCATCCCGGTCCGGGTAAGCAGCACCAGGAACCCGTACATGAGAACAATGTCTCACCCGCCGCCTGCTTGCACAGGGGATCGACGGGGCGGCACGAGCAGGCGACAGTATCCTTCAAGTGGGCTGGGCCGGTGGGGCCACCGTTTGCTTGCGGTGATTGCAGTCCAGGCATACTCTGAAAGAAGTATAGCACGTCGAGCCAATGGGTGAGTGGAGAGTCTGATGTATTGTAGGAAGAGCGCCGGGACGGTGCAATGGAAAAGCCGCCTGGCCCGCACCGCCGCCCTCGTCGCCCTGCTGAGCGCCGGCTGCCGGCAGGTGGTGCCGCCGCCGGACCCACCGCCGCACCAGGGCGCCACCGTTCGCGTCGCCTGTCCCCCCGAGGTGGCCGAGTTGGTGGCGGTCCAGGCGCGGGCCTGGCAGGCTCGCCAGCAAGCGCGGGTCGAGGTGGTTCCGCTGCCGGCCGGCAAGCCGGCGGACACGGACGGCCGGGCCGACGTGTGGGTGATCCGGCCGGCGGACCTGCCGCACTGGGTGGCGGCCGGCCGCCTGCACCGGCTACCCGAGACGTTCACCGCCCGCGGCGCGGCGTTCGACTGGGGAGGATTGCTGCCGGTCTATCGCCAGAACCTGCTGGTGTGGCAGCAAGTCCCCTACGCCGTCCCGCTGCAGGGCGAGGCGAACGTGTGCGTCTACCGATCGGACCTGTTCGCCGCGCCCGAGGTGCGACAGCGGTTTCGCGACTGGCAGGCCGGGAAGAAGCGAGCCGGTCCGCCGCGTCCGCTGACCCCGCCGCTGACCTGGGAGGAGTTCGCGGAACAGGCCGAGTTCTTCCGCGACCACCACCCGGCCGGCCGGCCTGGGCCGAGCCTGCCGCCCTTGCCGGCGGCGGCGACCGACCTCGACGAGCAGTTCTACGTGGTGGCGGCCGGCTACGCGCGGCGGGCGGTCCGCCAGGACGAGGCGCCCGCCCCCGACACCCTCGACGCGCTGTTCTCGTTCCAGTACGACCAGAAAACGGGCGAGCCGCGGATCGCCGGGCCGGGGTTCGTGGCCGGCCTGCGGACGCTGGTCCGGCTACAGGCGTGCCGCCCCGGCGACCGCGCGCGCGGCCGGCCGACGCCTTCCTGGAGTGGGCAGGCGGTGCTCGGAGTCATCCGCGCCGACGAGTTGCAGCGGTTGCAGCAGGCGAAGCGCTCCGCGACCGGCTCGGCGTCACCGTCGTGCCGGGGCTGCTCGCACCTTCACCGCGGCCGGTCGCGAGCAGGCGCCGCCGCAGGGGTACAACCGCATTCCGTACCTGGGCGGCGGCGGGTGGCTGGCGGCGGTGCCGACGTCGGCCCCGTCGGCCGAGGCGGCGTTCGACCTGCTGGCTGAGCTGGCCGGGCCGGCGCGGGCGGGGCAAGCGGCGCTGGAGCCGCGCTGGGGCGGCGGCCCGGTCCGCATCGACCAGCTGCTCCGCGAGCGCTGGGATGCGTTCGACCTGGACCGTTCGCGCACGCAGGCGCTGCGCGAGGCGGTCACCGCCACCCTGCTGCAGCACGGCCTGAAGAACCCGGCGCTGGTGCTGCGCATCCCCGACGCGGCGGCGCACCGCGACCGGCTGGTCGCCGGGCTGGAGCGGGCGCTGGCCGGCGGCACCGACCCGGCCGCCGCTCTCGCCGCGGTGGCGGCCGAGTGGCGCGAGCTGGACCGCAAGAAAGGGCCGGGGCAGGCGCGGACCGACTACCGCCTGAGCGTCGGACTGCTGAAGAACTGACTGCGAGGCCGCCTCCTCCCAGGGCTGACGCCCTGGGCTATTTACTTCCGCCCCTTCGGGGCTAAGAAACTTCGGGGCTGTTCCCAAGCCCCGAAGGGGCGACAGCCAATAGCCCAGGGTGTAAACCCTGGGGAGAATGGGGAGCGGCCAACGCCGTAATACTTTGAACCAGTAATTTATTACTCACTTCGTCGAGGACTGTCTCATGCCCGATCCGACCACGCTCGACACGTTCATCCGCGCGCAGGCGGAGGCACTCCGGGCCGACGACCGGCCGCCCGCCACCCTGGCCGAGTGGCAGCAGCGGCGCGTCGCTCTGAGCAAGGCGATGCGGTCGGCGATGGGGGGGGCGGCCAGCCCGCCGTGCGAGCTGAAGCCGGAGCGGGTACGGGTGCTGGCGCGGACCGGCTATCGGATCGAGCTGCTGCGGCTGCAGACGCGGCCGGACGTGTGGGCGACGGCGACCGCGTATGTCCCCGAGGGCGTTCGCGGCAAGGTGCCGGCGGTGCTGGTGGTCCACGGCCACTGGGCCGGCGCCCGCCGCGATCCGACGGTGCAGGCGCGGTGCCTGGGGCTGGTGAAGCTCGGGTTCTTCGTCCTTGCCGTCGACGCCTTCAGCGCCGGCGAGCGGCACCCGACCATCGCCCGCGGCACCTACCACGGCGGACTGCTCGGGGCGACGTTGTGGCCGACCGGGCAGACGCTGCTCGGCTTGCAGGTGTACGACAACCGGCGGATGGTCGACTACCTGCTCACCCGGCCGGAGGTGGACGGCGGCAAGCTGGGCGTCACCGGCGCGTCCGGCGGCGGCAACCAGACGATGTACGCCGGCGCGCTCGACGAGCGGTTCGCGGCGGTGGTGCCGGTGTGTTCGGTCGGCACCTACCAGGCGTACCTGCGCGCCGCCTGCTGCGTGTGCGAGGTGCTGCCGGGGGCGCTGCGGTTCACCGAGGAGGGCGACGTTCTCGGCCTGATCGCGCCGCGGGCGCTCCTGGTCGTGAATGCGACGAAGGATGCGCTCCAGTTCAGTGTCGGCGAGGCGAAGAAGTCGCTGGAGCGGGCGGCGGCGATCTACAAGCTGTACGGCAAGGAGTCAGCGCTGCGGCATCTGCCGATGGAGTCGGGACACGACTACAATCGGACGATGCGCGAGGCGATGTATGGGTGGATGACGCGCTGGCTCAAGGGCGAGGGCGACGGGTCGCCAATCGCCGAGCCGAAGCACGACGTCGAGAAGCCGGAAGACCTGGCGTGTTATCCCGACGGCAAGCGGCCGGCGACGTTCCTGTTCCCGCCGACGTTCGCCGCCCGCGAGGCAAAGCGGCTGCTGGCCTGGCAGGACGCCTACCAGCTCGACCACCGCGAGGCGTGGGAGGCGCAGGCGGTGCTGATGCGCGAGAAGCTGACGGCGGCGCTCGGCGGGCTGCCGGCGGCGGGCAAGACGGACGCGAAGCTGACGCCGGGCGAGGACGCCGACGGGTTCAAGAACCGCACGCTGACGGTCGAGCCGGAGGCAGGGTTGACGCTGGAGGCGACGCTGCGGCACAAGCCGCGCGACCGGCGGATGCCGCTGGCGGTGCTGCTGCACCTGGACGGCCGGCAGGCGGCCGGCGCACCCGGTGGCGGCGGCGTTGCTGGCGAAGGGGTGGGCGGTGTGCGCGCCCGGAGCTGCGCGGCACCGGTGCGACGCGACCGGCCGGCGACGCGGTCGGCGGCGCCCCGGACCACAACAGCCGCCGAGCACGCCGTGTGGATCGGCCGGCCGCTGCTGGGGCAGTGGGTGGTCGACGTCCGCGGCGTGCTGCGCGGCCTGGCCGGGCAGCCGGACCTGGACCCCGATCGCGTCGCCCTGATCGGGCTGAACCAGGCCGGGGTGGTCGCCACCGTCGCCGCCGCGCTGCTGGGCGAACGACTGGCCGCGGTGGTGGCCGTCGACTCGCTGGCCAGCTTCGTCACCCCCGAGCCGTTCGCCGCCGGCACGCGGATGGGGCTGCTGGCCCCCGGCATCCTGACCGCCGGCGACATCGCGCCTGGCCGCGGCGCGGCGCGCGCGCCGGCTGATCGTCAGCGGCGGGTTCAGTCCCGCCGGCAAGAAGCTGGACGACCGCGGCCTGGCCGACGCCTACCGCTTCACCCGCGACATCTACGCGGTGCTCAAGGCCGACCGGGCGGTGCAGGTGCGCGCGGATCGATCCGGGCGATCTGGACGATCTGATCTAACGGTTCAAGCAGTCCCTCCTGCCAGGGAGGAGTCGATCAGCCTCCCGATATCCGGCGGCCCCACAGACCGCGGAAGGAGAAGTGGTACAACCGCCGCACGACGGTGATCTCCTCGCCGCTGGCGTCGCGGACGGTCAGCCGCACCGTGTACCAGCCGCGCTGGGCGGGCATGAACGTCAACCGTGGCCGCGGATTGGCGGCGGTCCCGTCGACCGTGCGAACCACCCGCCTGCTCGGGTCGATCACCTCCCAGCGGAAGGTCATCGGCGCGGCTGACGGCAGGCGGGAGAGCGGTGAGGCCGGTGAGTGTCCACACCGGATTCAGGAACCCGCCGGACGTGATCTGAATTTGCGGGTTCCAGACCGTCACCGACGCGGTGCCGGCGGCGCGGTGCCAGCCGCCCTCGTCCTGCACGTCCACGGTGATCCGGTAGACGCCGGCCCGGAGATACTGATGCATCACCGTCCGCGCCAGCCGCGTCAGCTGAGCGGCGGTGACGAGGGTGGTGCGGTTGTCGCCCCAGTTGATCCGGTAGTGCGTGACCGTGTCGGCCCCCGGATCGACCGGCGAGGCGATCTGCAGCCGATACCACGTCCGCGGCAGGACGGTGTGCCGGCCGGTCAGGGCGACGGTGGGGGCGACGTCGCTGACCGCCACGGTGGTCGACGCCGTGGCGTTTGCCTGGGCGTTGTCCTGCGCCTGGACGGCGATCGGGTAGACCGCCGGGGTGCCGGTGTCGCGGTCGTCGGCGTACGAGTGCCGCACCTCGAACTCGACCCGGCCGGCGGTCTGGTCGAGGCCGGTGATGGTCAGCACCGCGTTGTCGTTCAGCGACGAGTAGGTCTGGTTCAGCTGCAGGCCGCTGGTAGCCGCCAGCGCGAACAGGGAGTCGCGGCCGTCGAGCGGGTCACCCCAGCTGATCTGCACGGTGTGGCTGTCGTTCAGCCCGGGGTCCGTCACCTGGCCGGACAGCACCGCCGAGCCGCCTTCCGGCGTGGCGGCTACCGGGTTCAGCGTCACCGTCGGCGCCACGTTGCGGACGTCCACGGTGCCGCCATCGCCGAACTGGGAACCGGCAATCTGGTCGGTGACCTCCACCGAGAACGACAGCCCGGTGGCATCGTCGGCGTAGGTGTGGGTGGCCCGCACGCTGAAGCTGCCGTCGGCGTTCTGCACGATCCCGCCGTCGCTGCCGGACACAGTGCTGGTCTGGCCGTCGCCCCACACGACGGGGGCGGTGAAGTCGCCGGCCACGCGGCCGGGCTTGCTGAACGCGGCCACCGGGCCAGAGAACGCCCGCCCCTCGTCGGGGTTC
The DNA here is from genome assembly GCA_046350215.1 of Gemmataceae bacterium. Lineage (GTDB taxonomy): Bacteria > Planctomycetota > Planctomycetia > Gemmatales > Gemmataceae > JAXMAU01. The sequence goes on from JAXMAU010000034.1 coordinate 53,664, forward strand.
ACCGGCGGGGTGACGATGAACTGGAGCGGCGCGGACGAGTAGGTGCGCGACTGCTGCGACGACAGCCCGCCGCTATCGGTGACGGTCACGGTCACCGTGTGGTTGCCTGCGTCCGCGTAGACATGGCCCATCTGGAACGTGCCGGCGGCGGTCGCCGTCGGCGCGGCCAGCACCACGAGCGGATTGCCGCTGGCATCGACGCCCTGCGTGTCGGCGTCGAAGGTGGTGCTGGTGCCGTCGCCCCAGTCGATCGTGACCGTGTGGCCGTCGGCCAGGCCGGCGTCGGTGAACTGGCCGCGGAGGACGAATACCCCGTCGGGGCCGATGCCGCCCGCCGGCAGCGTGGCCAGCGTCGGCGCCACGTTGTCGATGACTGCCTGGAGCGTCACCGTCGTACTCGCTCCGCCCTCGTCGGTCACCGTCACGACGACGGGGAAGGTGCCGAAGGTGGCGTAGCTGTGGCTGCCGGTGACGGTGCCGGTAGTCGGGGTGCTGGCGTTGCCCGGCGTGACGGTGACGACCCCGTCGCTGGTGGTGCCATCGCCCCAGTCGATCGTCGCGGTGAACGATTTGCCGGTGCCGCCGTAGTTGAAGCCGAGGTCGCTGAACGGGACGCTCAGCGGGACCGAACCGCCCTGCGGAGCCGACAGGTCGCCGCCGGCGACGACGGTGGGCGGTGCGTTGGTCAGAGTGGTCCCGCCGACGTTGTAGGTGGCGGGGCCGGACCCGCCGTCGTTCACCTGCACGCTCACCGCGTACGGACCGTTGCCGGCGTAGGGGTGGGTGGCGGTGATGGTGCCGGTGGTCGGCACGCCGGGGCTGCCGGGGGTGACGACGACGGTGGCCGGGCTGCTGGTGCCGTCGCCCCAGGTGACGACGGCCTGGTACGTCTCCTGCTGCCCGCCGACGGGGAAGCTCGGGTCGGTAAAGGTGGCGGTGAACGTCACCGGCACGCCCGGCCCGGTGGGCGGCAGCGGGGCCACCTGAACGATCGGGTCGACGTTGTTCACCGTCACGGTGAAGGTGTCCACCACCGGCGCCTGGCCCGCCTTGGTGACGGTCATCGTCACCGTGTAGGTGCCGTCCTGGCCGTAGTAGTGGCTGTCGAGCACGTGTCCGAGGTCGGCCGCGGTCCGCGGCGCGACCACCTGCGGAGCGGTGTTCACCGTCCCGTCGCCCCAGTCGACCGTCACCCTATAGGTGGACGGCGCTCCGGGGTCGGTGAAGGTGCCGGCCAGCTGGACGTGGTTGCCCTCGGTGGTGACGACGTCGTCGCCGACCGTCACCGCCGTCAACGTCGGGTCGAGCACGGTCACGTCGAAGGTGTGCGTGGCGGTGGCGCCGGCGGCGTCCTGCAGCGTGATCGTCACCGTGTACGGCTGCGGCCGGTAGGCGAAGACGTGGCTCGCCGCCACCGTGCCGGTGGTCGGGGCGGTGGCGCCGGTCGTTTCGACCACGCCGACGGAGTTGTTGCCGTCGCCCCAGTCGACGGTGGCGGTGACGGTGTCCTGGCCGGGATCGGTGAAGCTCACGGCGGTGAGCGAAACGACCTCGTTGGCGTTCACCGTCCGGTCGCCGTCGGCGGTGACGAACGCCGGTGGCTGGTCCGTCACCAGGACAGTAAGTACATACTCACTGGAGCTGCCGGTCGGCGAGGTACCGCGGCCGCGGACGACGACCGAACCGGATGCGGCCACGGCGTCGGCGGGCAGGGCGAAGGTCGGGCTGGCGCTGTCGACCACCTGGAACGTGCCGGTGTTACCGACGTCGTAGCTGTAGCGGAACCCGGCCGTCGCCGACGGGTGGTAGACACTGGTGAACGACACGCTGCCCGGCCCGCCCTCGGTGGCCGACCCGGTGAACGCGGCGGTGGGGGCGACGTCGTTGACCGTCAGCGTGGTCGCGGCCGAGGTCAGGGTCGTCGCCCCGTACACCGCTCGCACCGTCACGGCGGGGTAGGCGCCGGGGGCGCTCACGCCGGCGGCCTGCAGCTGCGTCCAGGGGAGCGTCAGTGTCGCCGTCGAGGTGCCGTCGCCGTTGTCGGTGAACGACGCACTGGCGGCGCTGTAGGTGCCCTGGCCGAGCAGGTCGAGCTGGGCCGTGGTCGGGGCGCCGTCGGCGGTGACGGTCAGCGTCAGCGCGCCGCCCGCGTCGATGGTGGTCGGCCCGTCGGCGTGGAGCGAGGTCGGGTTGACGCCCACCGTGACCGGCTGGGCCACGGCGTCGGTGGTGGTCCCGCCCTCCTGCACGCCGACCGTTATCGAGTAGTTGCCTACTCGAAGGTAGGTGTGGGTGGCTGCGCTGGCGTCGGCCGGCAGCGTGGTGCTGGAGCCGTCGCCCCAGGTCACGACGAAGGCGGACGGCCGCTCGCCGCCAGCGAACGTGGCCCCGAACGTCACGGTGTACGGCCGGGCGACGTCGGCCGTCGCCGGGGCGGCGACCGACACCGTCGGAGCGACCCGGTTGACCGTGACGGTGGTGAACTCGTAGCTGGTGCCGACGGTGCTGGTCACCTGCATGCCGACCGGGTAGGTGCCGGCCAGTCCCAGGCCGAGGGAGCGGAGCCGCGGCCAGTCGACCGTCGGGGTCGCGCCGGTGGCGTCGGTGTAGACGCCATCGCCGTCCAGGTCCCAGGCGATCGCGACGATCTGGGTGTTGGTGGCCGCCGTGGCGGAACCGTTGAGCGCCAGCCCCTGCCCCTGGTCGATCGTGTACGCCCCGCCGGCGCTGGTCGTGGCGCCGACGAAGCCGGGGATGCCCTCGATGCTCTGGTAACTGACCGTCGCCACGCTCACGGTCTGCAGCGTCAGGCTGCCGTCGGGCGTGGCCGGGGTGCCCGGGTTGGTCGGGTTGCCGGCGGCGTCGTAGCGCAGGGTATCGGTGCCGTCGCCGCCGTTGATGTGGAGCGTGAGGGTAGGCGACAGGTCGAGGGCGGTCACCTGGGCGCTGTCGTCGTTGGCTCCCAGGTCGACCTGCACCGAGCTACCGCCGTTGGCTCCGGTGCCGGTGAGCACGAACGTGTCGGCGCCCGCGCCGGTGGCGATGGTGAATGCGTGGCCGGGCTGAGCCGCGTGGACGCTGACCAGGTCGTCGCCCGACCCGGTGGCGACGGTCACCGCCATGCCGGACACGCCGCCGGCGGTGTCGAGCACGTTCACCGTGTTGTCGCCGCTGGCCGCCGACAGGTCGACCGTCAGCCGGTTGACCGACGGCAGACGGACCAGGTTGAACACGTTGTCCGCCCCGCCGGTGGCGGTGAGCGTCAGGGCGTCCATGCCGGAGAAGGTGACGGAATAGGTGCGCAGCTGAGCCGGCGGCGGGGCGGCCGTGGGCGGCAGGGTGAGGTAATGGGCCACACCGGGGGTGAGCGAAGCCCCGGTCACGCCGACGATCGGCCCCCCGAGCGAGGCGTTGGCGAACTGGCCGTCCGCCAGGAAGTCCTGCCGCACCAGGAGGGCGAAGATACCGTGGGCCGGGAGCGCCCCGATGCGCTGCGCCGTGGTGCCGAGCAGCCCGCCGGCCTGCAGGTCGAGCAGGAAGCTGGGGTCGGCGGTGAACTGGGTGATGCCCAGTTTAGGCGTGGCCAGGGTGACGCCAGTCAGGTTGACGAACAGCACAAGATCGTAGCCGGTGTACTGGTCGAACCCGGCGGGGATCGTCTCGCGGATCACGGTGGCAACGGCGCCGGCCGGAGCGGCGGCGACGGCGGCCTGCACCGGACTGCTGGCTCGCAGGGCAGCGAGCAGGTTCGGGTCGCTGACCAGGCCGTAGGTGTTGGCCCCGCCGGCGAACCCGGCGACAACCGGCGTCGAGATGTCCAGCTGCTGCCGGTAGTCGGTCGTCACCATGCGGACGATCTCGGCCTTCTGGGCGTCGGTCAGGGTCGATCCCGGAACGAACTGGCCGGTGGTGGGGTTCAGCACCCCGATCCCCATCAGGTAGGCGCCGACGCCGGAGGGGCCGACGCGGAGATCGGCGACTTGCTGGCCGAGCGCATTGAACAGCCGCAGGTAGCCGGACTGGAAGAAGCTGTCGGTGCCGCCGACGACGATCAGGTTGCGGCCGGAGGTCGGCACCTGCGAGCCGAAGTCGGCCTGGCCGGGGGTGCCCCAGTCGGCCAGCTGGACGGTGTACGCCGACGGCGGGACGGCGAGGTACGGGTCGGACCCGCTCAACCCGGCGCCCACGTTGAACACGTTGTCGACGCCGACGAGGGTGGGGCTGGGTGCCCCGGAGTTGCTGCCGAACTGGAACTGGCCGTTGTCGCCACGGCTGAGGCCGTCGCCGTTCAGCCCGCCGGTGGTGTCGATGACGGTGGTGCCGTCCACGGTGAACGCCGACGCGACCAGCCGGACGGTGCCGCCGGCGCCGCCGCCGCCCACCCCGCCCGTTGCCCCGGCAGCGCCGGGCGCGCCGTCGCCGCCGTCGGCGGGACCGGAGATGCCGCCGCGACTGATGTTGATCGGGCCGCTGAGCGGATCTCCACCCGGCCCGCCGAGGTGGCCGTCCTCGCCGCGGGCGCGGGCGTGGCCCCGTTGAGGTGGATTCGGCCCGCGGCGCGCGTCTGGAACGCGCCGCCGCCGGCGCCGCCCGCTCCGCCCACGCCGCCCACCCCGCCCGCGCCGCCGAGGTTCCACTCCCCGAAAAAGTCGCTGGGGTCTCGCGGGCCGCCGCCGCCCGCCCCACCGCCGCCGCCGCCGCCGCCGGCCCCACCACCGCCGCCACCGACCAGGGCCGTACCGCTGGGAGTGAAGACGCCGTTGGCCCCGGTGCCGCCGATCGCGCCCGGTCGTCCCGGCCTGCGCGGGGAGGTGGCGTCGACGTAGCCCGCGCCGCCGGTGCCGCCCGCGCCGCCGGTGCCGCCCGCGCCGCCCGAGTTCGGGTTGTTGAGGCCGGCCCCGCCCTGGAAGCCGTCCCACCCCGGCCCGGCGTCAGCACCGGCGCCCGAGCGGGTCGCCGCCACGCGGCCGGCCGTAGTACGGCTGGCCCGGCCAGTGGAGTTCCAGCTGGTTGACACCCGCATAGCCGCCGCCCGGCCCGTCGGGATTGCCGTACCGCGGCAGCTCGTACTGGGTAAAACTCACGCTGGTACTGTTGGGCAGGCCGCCGGCGCCGCCGCCGAGCAGGCCCGGTGGCGCGTCGATGACCGAGCCGGCGCCGACGTTCACGTCGCCCAGCACGTAGAGCGTCAACGGCGCGGTGCCAGCGAACGTGACGGTCGATCCGGCCGGGATGTTCAGGTCGCCGTAGAAGACCAGGGCGGAACTGCCCGTCGGCGCATCGTAGCCCAGGCCGAACGGCGTGCCATTGAAGATGCCCAGGTATCCGCCGCGGGTGAAATCATAGACAGCCGGGGGCGATTGCCCGTCGATCGTGATGCCGTTCGCCCCGAAGACGACGTTCTGCGGGTGAGTCGGCATGACGCCAGCGGCGGGCGCGACCGGAGTGACATTCCCTGCCGGGGGGCTGTAGGTCGTCACGGTGTTCTGGAACTGAACGCCGGGGCTACCCTGTTCACCGGGGAGGAGGACCGCCGCGATGTCCAGCGACACCAGGTTGCTGAACTCCGGCCCGAAGATGACCGTTTCCTCCGCCCGGCTATTCGGTCGCGGGACCACCCGGGTGACGGTGCCCCCGGCGGCCGTGGTGCCGGTGAAGACGACGGACTGCGTGTTGACGCCGGTGAGGGTGATGTCGATCGAATGCAGGGTGAATGTCCCGCCGTGGGGGGTGGTGATGTAGCCCGTGTAGACGCCGGATACCACCACCAGCGAATCCAGAGCGGCAGGCGTCAGCAGCGGGTTGACCGGGTTGATGGTTCCGGCCCGGAGCGTTTCGGTGGCGATGAGCCGCGTCATCCGCAGCGCGTCCAGGGTGAAGCTCACCGAGACGAGGTTCCGGAACGATTCTCCCAGGGTGAATGTCTGGAACCCGGCCGGCGAATTCACGTCGAAGGTGGCGGTGACGGATTGCCCGGTCGCCGTGAGGCCCACGATGGACCACCCCGGCCGGATGCCGGCGAGGTCGATCGAGTACAGGTCGAACAGCCCGCCGTCGGCGGCGGACAGCGACAGCAGGGCGGACGGGTCGACCGCCCGGAACGCCGGGCCGAAGGTGCTGTCGGCCTGGATGTTCGGCTGGCCGGTGGAGGTCGCGCCGCGCAGGACGAAGTCGCCCTCGGCGTAGGTGGAGACCGCCCCGCTCAGCCGCGTGAACTGCACCAGCCCGTTGGACCGCAGCGTCACCTTGTTGCCGTCGACGGTGCCCTTCTGGGCGATCGCACCGGCGTCCACTCGCAGCGTGTTCTGTGGCGACGACCCGCCGCGGATGGCCACCTCGTCGGCCCCGGAGATGTCGAGCAGCGGGGTGGTGTCATAGCCCAGCACCGCGCCGCTCGTCGTCACCCAGTTGACTGCGTTCGGGTTGGCGGTGTTGTCGACGATCAGGTGTTCGGCGGTCGACTTCAGGTACGTCAACCCCTGGTACGCGGCGTCGGCCGGGCTGCCGGCGATCGGCACGACGACGGTGTCGTCGCCGCCGTCCCCGGTCACGACCAGGCGCGTCGGGTTCGAACCCGTCGTGCCCGGGACGGCCACGCCGCGGACGGTGAACGTGTCGTCGCCGCTGCCGCCGCGGGCGGTGACGCGCAGGGTCGGCACGGTCGACCGGAGCGACAGGGCGTCATTGCCGGCGGTGCCGATCAGGTCGGCCCGGACGAAGCCGGAGAAGGTGACCGGCCCGACGGCGGCGAAGCCGGTCAGGTCGGTGGTTCCGGCGGCGGTGCCGTCGCTGAGCGTCGCGTTGACGGCCGTCGGCTGGTTGCTGCCGTCGAAGACGAGGGCGTCGGCCGTGCCGGTCGAGGTGATGGTCAGCCGGCTGGAGGCGGAACCGATCACCCGCACGGTGTTGTCCGCCGCAGCCAGGTCGGGCTTGTAGCCGGTGGTGATCGCCACCGGCCCGGCGATGGTGCCCAGGACGGTCAGCGTGCCGTTGCCGGCGTCGACCGTCAGGGCGTCGATGCCGCTGTAACTGACCACGCCGGCGCCGCCGAACCCCTGGGCGGAGGTGGCGGTCAGCGTGGCAGAGGGGTTCAGCCCGGCGTGGTTGTCGAGGTGCAGCGACGTGCCGGCGCCAGGGACGGCGGTCACGGTGAGGGGCCGGCTGAAGCCGCCCAGGTCGCCGGTGCCGACGGTGACGGTGTGAGCCGCGGCGCCGGTCTGGACGGTGGTGAGCACGCCCGGCGCCGGCAGCGTCAGGTCGGTGGCCTCGCCACTCAGGCGGACGTTGATCGCCCGCGCGCCCGCGAAGGTGGCGTTCAACCCCAGCCCCAGCACGCTCCCGTTGCTCACCGTCAGGTCGTTGCTGTAGGGCGCGGTCGACCGATAGTCGGCGGTGAGGTTCACGACGGTGGTCGGCCCCCAGAACGGATCGAGCGTCAGTTTGCCGTTATTCGTTCCGTTGGTGGACAGGTTGAGAATGGCGTTGCCGCGGGGGAACAGCCGGGTCTCGGCGGTGGCCGCCGTGCCGGTGACGTTGAAGGTGTCGTTGCCGCCCAGCGAGTTGATGTCGATCAGCTGCAGCCCGCCGCCGATCCCGAACGTGATGACGCCCGCCAGATCGATCTCCCTGGCGGACACGTTGAACGTGTCGTTCCCCGCGGTGCCCGGCACGATCGCCCCGTTGCCAAATCCGCCGGTGTCATACAGGGTGACATACGGGATGTGGGGCATCTGGCGGATGGTGATGACGTCGAAGTTGCCGCTGCCAGTATTGACGTAGGCGTAGTAGGCGTTGAGGTCGCCGTCGATGAGGATGTTGGCGAAGTTCCCGGTGCCGGTGGTGCGCAGGTACAGGTAGCCGCCCTGCGGGTTGGCGGCCACCTGGCTGCCGGCCCGCACCTCGATGCGGCTGTCGGCGTTCAGCTCGGTCTGCCACCAGCCCTGGACGGTGGCGCCGTCGACCAGGGTGATGGTCGTCCCGGTGAGCGCCGTGCGGTTGCCGCTGCGGACCGACCTGCGCACGTCGATCGCCCCGCCCGCGGTGAGCAGGACGGAGTTGACCGCCGCGACCTCCTTCGCCACCGTCAGCCCGCCGCCGGTCGTGACGGTGATCGTCTGCCCCTGCAGGCCGAAGGCGCCATCGGCCGGAATCGTCAGGTCGTTGGCGTTACTGACGTTCAGGACGCCGGTGCCGGCGTTGGCCTGCAGCTCGGCGATCTTCGTCAGCAGCGGGCTGCCGACGCCGATCCCGGTGCCGGCGGTGAGCACGGCCCGTCCCGGAGTGTCGAGGTTGACTGGCGGGGCGCCGACGCCCGAGCGGCCGTCGAGGATGGCGCCGGCGGCGTTCAGGGTGATCGTCCCGTTGGCGGACTTGACGCGGTTGAGCGTCAGGTCGCCTGCCGTCTCGTCGAGCGTGATCGCCCCCGCGGCGGTGGCGGTGACGATGCCGGCGCCGGCGAGCGACGAGTCGATCCCGAGCGGGCCGATCGTCGTGCCGGCGGTCAGCGTCAGGTCGGCGCCGGCCACGTCGGGCGTCCCGCCGGGGCGGGTGGCGCGGATCGCGCCGCCGGCGGTCAGGGTGACGTCGCCGCGGTGGGACACCACCGTGCCGACCGGCAGGTCGCCGGCGGCGGTGAACGCCAGGTCGACCGGAGTCGCCAGTCCGGCGTCCGCGTTCAGCTCGGCGGCATTCACGGTGATCGCGTAGCTGCTGGCGGCGCCGCTGTCCTGCACCGTCAGGTCGACCGTTCGGCCGGTCAGAGTAGCGGCGATGGCGGGCGGGTTGGCGTTCAGCGGGTTGACGGCGGACAGGTTCAGGTAGAGGTCGCCGGTGCTGGTGGCGGTCAGCGCCGGGCCGCCGGCGGACTGCACGCTGCGGACGCTGACGCGGCTGCTCGGCCCGCCGATGCCGGCGGCAGTCAGCGTGACCTGCGGGCTGACGATCCGCTGCTGCGATGGCGGGGCGGATTCCACCGGCAGCACGATCGGGATGCTGCTGCCGCCGAACCAGGGCAGCCACAGGTAGCGGTTGCGTTCGCTGGTGATGGCGCCGTACGGAGCGGCGATGGTGACCGGCCCGCTGGGGTTGTCGATCACGCCGGTGAGGACCACGTCCGAGGTGCTGGTGATGCGGACCGGCACGCCGCCCTGGTCGGTGGTGTCGGCGGTGAAATGCGACGGTCCCTGGGGGGTGATCGTCAGGCGAGTGGCCGCGTCGGTGGGCACGGCGACGGCCACGTCGCTCACGATCAGGTCTCGACTGGTATCCTCGTTGATAATCGAGACGCCGCTGCTGCCGCGGTCGAAGTGGAACGCGGCGGTGCCGGTGACGAGGCTGCCGAGGCCGCCGACGGAGCGGACCGTCGCCTGCCCGCCGCCGGTGGCGGTGACGGGGCTGATGGCGTACCAGCCCGGCTGCTTGTCGACGCCGACGTTCGACGACGTGGTCACGGTGCCGGCCGGGTCGATGCGGACGAACGTGGCCGGGCCGGTGATGGTGACGTCGCCGTTGAAGGCGACCGGCGCCTGGCTGAGACCTAGCTCCGTCTTCTTGCTGTCGCCGACGTCGATCAGGACGAACCCCTTCTGCTGCGCCTGGGTGACGAGCAGCGGGGTGTAGGCGTTGGCGAGGACGTCCAGGTTCGAGGTGCGGAACGTCGCCGGCGGGTCGCCGGCCTGCTGGGGCGGGATGACGGTGACGCTGGCTGACCGGAAGGCCACGTTGGTGGCCTCGGCGTTGGTCGAGCCGGCGAACCCGCCGGCGTCGGAGATGGCGATGGCCTGGTCGGCGAAGGTAATCAGGTTCGGGTACTGGGTGCCGACGTCGGCGCGGAGCCGCAGCAGCGACGGGCCGACGAGCCGGGCGCCGGCGTCGACGGTCACGTCGGTGTGGTGCTCGACCCCGGACCTGGCATCGGCGGTGGTCTTGATGATGCCGGCGCCGCCGGTGACCTCGGCGTAGGCCAGGGAAAGCATGAGGTCCGTCTCGCCAGCCAGCACCTGCAGCTCGCGGCCGGCGGTCAGACTGGCGGAATGGCCGACCGCGGAGCTGGCCCGAGCGGCGCCGCCGACCTCGGCGTGGGTGAGCGACACCGCTCCCAGCCCCTTGCCCGACCCCTTGGCCAGCGCTCGCTGTTGCAGGCCGGTATTGGCCACGATCAGCAGATCGGTGCCGGCGGCCACGCTCGCCCCGTCGCCGACGGCGGCGGTGGCCGGGTTGTTCGTGGTGGTGGTGGCGTCGGCGTCGACGATGGCGATCACCCCGCCGCCCTTGGCGGTCGCGGCGGAGGTGATCCCGAAGTCGGCGGCGGTGGCACGCACGGTCACGTTGCCGGCCCGCGCCGTGATCCGCGCCTGATCGCCGACCTGGGCGTCGGTGCGGTCGCCCACCGTGGTGATCGCCGTCGGCGCCCCGGCGGCGACGAACCCGCCCACGCTGTTGTTGGCGACGGCCGAGACGTTGTCCACGAAGCCGATCCCGCCCGGCAGGGCGTAGCCGTTGCGGGCGTCGATCGTCACGTCGCTGCCGGCCGTCAGCACGGCGTTGCGGTCGACCGACGCCGTGGTCGGCACGTTGCGGACGGTGGTCGCCTGCGCCCCGCCGGCGGCGATCAGCGCGCCGACCGCCCCGGTGGCGTCACTGGTCACGACCTGGGACGAACTGGCGGTAATCGTCAGGTTACGGCCGGCGGTGATGGCCGCCTGGTCATTGGCCGCCGCGGTGGTGTGTGCCGGACGGCTGCTCACGTCGATGATACCGCTCAGGCTGGCGGTGCCGACGGCGGCGTTGGCCTGGCGGTCGGCGCCGGCGAAGATGCCGGCGATGGTCAGGCCGTCGGTGACGGCGGAAGTCCGCCCGGTCGAGCTGGCCGCCACGGTGACGTCCTGGCCGGCGGAGACCGTATTCCCCGCGCTGATCCGGGCGTCGACGACCGGGCCGGAGATGGCGTCGGCCTGGGCGCCGCTGAGAGCGGCGAGGAGGCCGCCAGCGGACGCGCGGGCGTTGGCCTCGTTGGCCGCGAGGTCGACCCGGCCGGTAACGCTCACGCTGCCGCCGGCGACGGTGCTGTAACCGCTCAGGACGGCCTGCGCCGTGGGAGCGGCGATACCGCGGGCCAGCGACATGCCGACGGTGACGCCGCCGAAGGCGCCGCCGCGGGCGGTGGCGGTGACGGTGGGCCGGGCCAGGGCGTCGACCGTGACGTCGCCCTGAGCGTCGATCGTCCCCTCGGTGCGGGCCACCACGATCGGCTCGCTGACGGCGTCGGCGCGCGCCCCGAAGCCGGCCACGATGCCGCCGGTCAGCGCCCGCGCCGTCGCGGCAGTCGACGCCTCCGACCGGCCGGCGACGCGGACCTTGCGGCCCGTCGTCCGCCCGCCGGTGCGCGCCGACACGTTGTCGCGGAGAACCGACCCGGCGAGGCTGACGCCGATCGCCAGCAGCCCGCCCGCCAGCCCGGCGGTGCTCGTCTGCACCGACCCGGTCGTGTCGGCCGAGACGGTCACGTCCTGCCCGGCGGACACGTCCTGCCCGGCTGTATACGCCTCGACCGTCAGCGCCCGCGTCGAGTCGGCGGTCGCCCCGGCGCCGGTCGGCCCGGTGATGGCGATCGAGGTGGCGATGGCGTTCGTGTTCATGCTGCCGCCCGCGCTGGCCGTCACCACCACGTTGCCGCCGGCGCTGACCTGGGCGCCGTCGAGGTAGGCGCGGACGACGCTGGTGTCGGTGCTGCTCGCCGTCGACACGCTCACCGACGCCGACAGCCCGGCCCCGGCGAACGTGCCGGTGCCGACCTCGGTGGTCAGGGTGGCGGTGTCGACGGCCGCGACGGTCACGTCGCCGCTGTGGGTGGTGACCCGGCCGCCGCTGACGGACGCCTGGACCGTGTTGACGACGGTGGTGTCGGAGTCGGCCCCGCCGCCGGCGAAGGCGACGCTGGTCGGCCCGATGGCGGCCGCCACCGACGCCGCCACCGTGAGCACATGGGCGGTGGTGGTCGAGGTGGCGCGGATGGTCACGGCCCCGGCCGCGTCGAGCGTCGCGCCGTCGGTGGTAGCAGCGATGAGGGAGCGGAAGTCGTTGCTGGCGACCGACGCGCCGACCGCCACCGCGCCGCTGCCGAACCCGCCGCCGGCCACCGCCAGGGCGCCGGCGACTGCCTGCGCGTCGGCGGTGGTCGTGTCGGTCGCTGTCAGCCCGATGCCTCCACCGGAGCTGATAAGGCTGCCGTTGCGGGCAGACGCCTCGGTCCGGTTGGCGATGACGTTGCGGGCCTCGGCGCCGGCCCCGCTGGCGGCCACCCCGGCGAGCGCGCCGACCGCCCCGCTGGCGGCCCCGCCAATCGACAGCCCGCTGACGTTGACCTTCTCGGTCGCGGTCAGCGTGATGTCGCCGGTCGCCTTCACGGTGCCGCCCGACGCGAACGCCTGGACGACGTTGCCCACGTCGTTTTTGAGGATCGACGCGCCGACGGTGACGCCGACGCCGACCGCGCCGGCGCCGAACGAGGCCGACACGCCACCGGAGCTGGCGTTGATGGTGGAGTCGTCCAGCGCCGACACCGTGACCGTGCCGCCCTTCGCCTCGACGGTGTGGCCGTCGCCGTGGTCGATGGCGGCCTGAACCGTGCTGCGGATCGTGTTGTACGATGCCGCTCCCGCGCCCGCCACGGCCACGCCGCCGAAGACGGCGGCGCCGACCGCCACCGCGCCGGCCAGCGACAGCGCCCGGATGTACGCCCCTTCGATGGCGCTCACCGCGACGCCGGCCGCGGCGGTGACGTCGGAGGCGTCGATCAGCGCCCGGACGCTGTTCTGTACGTCGTTGCTGGCGTAGGCGACGCCGAGCGACGTGCCGACGCCGGCGTACTCGCCCACCCCGGTGCTGATGGCCAGGCCGCCCGCATCGGCGAGGATGTCACTGGTGTCTTCCACCGCCACGGTGACGCCGCCGACCGTGGTCGTCACCGTGCTGCGGTCGCGGATGGTCGCCAGCGCGTCGACGTGGACGCTGTTGCCCGAACCGGCGCCGGCCCCGCCGACGCCGATCCCGGCCGACCCGCCGCCGCCCACCGCCAGCGCTGCCCCGATCGTGATCGCCTCGACGCTCTCTCCGGTCCGCACCGTCACGTTGACGGCGCCGCCGGCGCGGACGGTGCTGCTGTCGACGATTGACGCCACCGTGTCCGTGATCGCGTTCGACGCCGCGCCGATGCCGACCGCCGCCCCGACCCCGGCGGTCGAGCCGAACGCCGCCGCCGCGGACACGCCGATCACGGTCGCCTGGATCCCCGCGCTGTCCTGCGCCGACACCGTGACCGCGCCGGTCGAGGTCAGCCCGCTGACGTCGACGGTGGCGGTGGTGGTGTCGGCGATGACGTTCTTGGTGAACGCCCCGCCGCCGCTGAACGACACGCTCGCCGACCCGCCGGCGACCGACAGGGTGGCGGCGACCGCCGTCGCCTGGATGGTGGCCGCCTCCCGGGCCGCCAGCGTGACCGTCGTCGCCCGGGTCAGCGTCGAGCCGAGGAAGCCAGCGCGGGTGGTGTTGCCGATGTCGTTGGTGGACGCCGCCGCGCCGATCGCCACCGACACGTTGTTCCCGCCGTTGGCGCTCACCGCGATGGCCGCGCCGTAGGCCTCGGCGCGAATAATGGAGAGGTCGAACGCCGAGACGCTCAATGAGCCGGCGTCGGCGGTCACCGCGCTGCCGCCGCGAACCTCGGCGATCGTCTGGTTGTGGATGCTGTTGCCCGAGCCAGCGCCGGCGCCGGCGAAGCTGACGCCGATCGTCCCGGCGCCGCCGGCGGCGATGCTGCCGGCCCCGGCCAGCGTCAGCACGTCGATGGTCGCCGTCTCGGTCGCCGCCACCGTCACCCCGGCGGGCGCTCGCACGGTGGTCCCGTTCAGGACGGCGGTGGTCTGGTTGGCCACGTCGTTGACGCCGATCGACGCCCCGATGCTGCCGCGAACGCCGACCGTCCCGCGCGACGCGATCGCCGCGGCGATGGCCACCGCCCCGGCGTCGGCGTGGATGCTGGCGGCGTCGGTCGCGGTGACCGTCACCTGGCCCAGGTCCGAGGTGGCGCTGCCGCCGTCGATGCGGGCGTCGATGGTGTTGGCGATCTGGTTGCCCGAGCCAGCGCCGGCCCCGGCGAAGTTGATCGTCGCCGCGGAACCGCCGCCGGCGATGGTGGCGCTCAGTGCGCCGGCGATCGTCAGCGTGTCGATCCGCGAGGTGGACAGGGCCGCGACCGTCACGTCACCGGCCGCCGACACGGTGGAGAACGCCAGGACCGCCGCACGGGCGACGTTGGTCACCTGGTTCGCCGCGGCCGACGCCCCGACCGCCAGGTTGACGCTGGCCGCCCCCTGCTGCGCCAGCGACAACGCCACCGCGAACGCGCCGGCGTCGGCGTAGATGACCGAGGCGTCGGTGGCGGTCACCCGCAGCTGGCCGCCGGTCGAGTCGACGGTCGAGCCGACGATCAGCGCCTGGACGGTGTTGGCCACCTGGTTGCCCGACCCGGAGCCGGCGCCGGCGAAGGCGGCGCTGAACCCCTGCCCGCCGCTGATCGTCACCCCGCCGGCGGCGCCGATGGTCAGCGCGCGGATCTTCGGGCTGGAGTTGGCGGTGACGAGGACGTCGCCGGCCGCGATCACGGACGAGGTGTAGATGCGAGCGGTGACGGCGGTGGCGATGTCGTTGATCGCGGCGGACGCACCGACCGACCCGGTCACGCCCGAGCCGGACGCCTGGTTGCCCTTGCGAATGGTGATGGCGATGCCGCCGGCGTCGGCCAGGATGACCGAGCGATCGGTCGCCGTGACCGTGACGCCGCCGGTGGTCGTCGTGATCGTGCTGCCGTCGATGATGGATGACTCGACGCGGTTGCGGATATAGGCGCCCGAGCCGGCGCCGGCGCCGGCCAGGGTGACCGGCAGGGCGACGTAGGGCTGGCCGTCGGTGGCGGCCTGGGTCGCGGCGCCCGGTCCGGGCGGCGGGGGCGTGCTGCCGCCGGTGGTGATGGCGACCGAGCCGGCGATCGCCAGGTTGAACAGGTTCGGAGCGGAATCGGCGGTGACGGCGACCCGGCTGGCGGTGACGGTCGCCCGGTCGACGGTGGCGACGACCGAGCCGGTGATCTCGGTGACCGCCGGCGACAGGGTGACGACGATCTGCTGGCCGCCCGAGCCGGAACCGGCCGCGGTGTTGATCGTCTCGACGCCGGACGCCGTCACGGCCAGACCGTTGGGACCCGTGGCGCGGACGTTGGCCCCGGAGTGGATCGACGCCTCCACGTTGCGGTCGACATCGACCAGCGCGAACGCCAGGCCGACCCCGACCGGCGCCCCGGCCGACGGCTTGCTGTATGCCGCGCTGCCGCCGACCGCGGTGAGCTTCAGGTCCTCCGTGGCGGCGACCGTCACGTCGCGACCGACGATGACGGCATTGGCGCCCACATAGGCGACGACGTTGTTGGTGACGTTCTGAGTGGTGAGCGAGAACGGCAGGGCCACGTCGGTCGCCAGCAGGGCGATCGCCGCGGCGACCGACACCACCTGCTGCGTCGAGCTGGCCGTCACGCGGACGTTCCCGGTCGGGTTGCCGACGGCGTCTACCGCGCGTACCTGGACGCCGTCGCCGACGAACGCGGTCACGTCGTTCTCGAAGACGCCGACCTCGACGGCCGCGCCCAGGGCGGCCTTGCCGTTCAGGCTGAGAGCGCCGGTGACGGAGACGAGGAACAGGTTGTCGGAGGCGGCCACGTCCACGTTGCCGCGGGCGGTGACGCTGGTCGACGCGGCGGTGGGAGCGTTCGGCCGGTCGCCAAGGTACGCCTCGGTGAGCGAACTATAAACACCGACGGTCGCCGACCCGGCGATGTTGGCGACGTAATTCGGTTTGGCCGAGCCGATGCCGGCGGTGACGGTGACGGCAAAGTCGTCGGTGGTCGCCCGCACGGCCACGTCATCGGCGGTGACGGTGGTGTCGGCGATGAAGGCGCGGGCCAGCCGCCGGTCGGACGGCGTGCCTGTCGTGTCGTACAGGTCGCCGCCGAGCGAGTTCCAGCTGAATGCCCCAGCGACGGAGGCGCTGGGTTGTTCGGTCTTGCCCTGCAGCAGATTGGCGGTGACGCCGATCACGAAGGCGCTGTTCTTCGCGTCGACGGCCAGGTTGCCGCCCACGTCGACGGTGTGGGTGCTACCGTCGCTGCCGTTGGCGCCGAGGATGTACGCCTG
>JAXMAU010000035.1:0-68862 GCA_046350215.1 Gemmataceae bacterium
CCGCCGAAGGCTTCGATCAGAGTTCGCAGGGAGGCACCGCCGAGCCGGCCGAGCAGGTCCTTGACCAGCAGCACGTCGTCCAGCCGCACAGCAGCCGCCGAACCGGACGCCGCAGCGGGCGGGGCCGGGGGAGCCGCCGGGGCCGGGGCCGCCGGTGCGGCAGCTGCCGCCGGCTTCTTGGCGGCCGGCTTCTTGGCCGCCGGTTTCTTGGCGGCTGGCTTCTTGGCCTTTTCCTGCTTCATGGTCGACTTGGTGGCGGAGATGTGATCGAGATCGATCTCCATCCCGAAGGTTTCGCGGATGTAAGTCTGCAAGGCCCCGCGCGGGGCGTCTTCGCCGAGCGCCTTCACCGCCTGCTCGACGGCGCCCTTCTTCGTCATCGGTTTCGCACCTTCCGCAGCGGCGGGGGCCGGCGCCTTCGCCTCGCTTTCGGTCTTCTTGTCGGCCATGAGATCCTCATCAGTAAGGGGAGCCGGATAGGGAAAGCTTGCTTGCCTTCTATAAATACCCCAGATTCCCAGGCTCGTGAATAGCGCGGGCAAAAGGATCTGGCAACTCAGGCAGAGAAGTGCTGGTGCGATCGGCAGGGTGCGAACAACCGGAACGGAAACGCCCGACGCCGGCAGGGGTGTGCCGGCGTCGGGGGTGGCTGGCGAGGGGGACGGTCAGAACGCCGACACCCAGTATTCGCCGCGATACCAGGGAATGCCGGGCGCCTGGAAGAACAGCACCGCACGGCCTCGCCGGTCGTACTGAACGCTCACGACCATCCGGTCGAACCATCCGCCGTCGTGGTCAACCAGCTGAAGCACCCCGCGGCCCGGGTCGACCAGCTGGAACCACGCCTGGGAGCCTTTTTCGTTGACGAACAGGAACGCCCGACCATTCGCCGTCACCGAGCACACCCCGCCGGTGTCCTGGTGGATGTACTGACCGGCGATGTTGGCTCCGATTTGCGCCCGGGCGGTGAGGGGCACGAACAATGCCAGGGCGAGAACACTGGCAGTCAAGGTGCGGAACATGGCTGATTCCTCGCAACAAGCACCGGGCGACCTCTGTCTAACCCTGTGCAAGCGGGATGCCAGAACCGACCAGGGCGAGGCTAAACGGCGACGACTCGTGTCCGCGGCTTGGTGAGCTGCTGGGACGACTGCGCCTCCATCTCTTCCAGAATCTGCCCGCGGATGTCGAGGAAGCCGCGGGCGATCACCGGGTCGAACTGTTTGCCGATCTCCTTCTGGATGATGTCGAACGCCACCGTCGCCGGCATACCCTTGCGGTAGGGCCGATCGGAGGTCATCGCGTCGAAGGCGTCGGCGAGCGACACGATCCGGGCAAGCGGGTCGATCATCGCCCCTTCCTGCCCGTCCGGATAGCCCCGGCCGTCCCAGCGCTCGTGATGCGAGCGCACGATCGGGATGATCGGCCGCAGGTCCGGCACCCGGTTGACGATCTCCGCCCCCATGACGGTGTGTTTCTTCATCACATCGAACTCGTCGTCGTCGAGTTTGCCGGGCTTGAGCAGGATGGCGTCGGGAATGCCGATCTTGCCGACGTCGTGCAATGGGGTGCCGATCCGCAGCAGGTGCATCTGGTCGGCGGTCAGCCCCATCGGTTCCTGCATGTGCTCGGCCAGCAGCAGGGCGTAGGTGGTGACCCGTTGCGTGTGATTCCCGGTGTAGGCGTCGCGCAGCTCCACGGCGTCGGCCAGGATGTTGATGGTGTCGAGGAACAGGTCGCGTTGCTTGCGGAGCAGCTGGGCGCACTCGATGCCCGCCGAGACACTGGCGGCCAGGGCATCGGCGAGATGCAGGTCGTCCTCGAGGAACGGGGCTTCGAGCGGCCCGCGGTCGAGGTGCAGCACCCCGAGCGATCGCCGCGGCGTTCGCAGCAGGACACACAGCACCGACGACATCTGCCCCTCGGCGATGCTGCGGGCCATCGCTACCTCGGGGTCGTCGTCCACCTGTTTGCAGAGGATCGACTCGCCGCGCTCGAAGCACCGGGTGGCCAGGCTCTGGCTGAACTGAAACCGGCTGGACGGCTCGGAGCGGCCGTTCATCGCCGCGCGCGGGTCCACTCGCCCGGTGGTCAGCGCCTTGATCCGCAGTCCGCCGTTGGGGCCTTCGGCCAGGACGATCGCGCCGCGTTGCGCGTTCAGAGTGCGAACGGCATCGTCGAGAATCGAGGAGAGCAGGTCTTCCTCGCGCTCGCTGCGCGCCAGGTGCTGGCTGGCGCGGAGCAGGGCGACCAGTTTTTCACCGGCCCGCGGCCCCACGCGCACATCCAGCTCGGCGACGTTCTCCATCGCCTCGGTCCAGCTCGCCTTGCTGGTGGCGGCGATCTCCATGTCGTTGGGAACGCCGGCGGCCGACCCGGAATCGTCGGCCATCTCGGTGATCCCCTGAACGTTCATGGTGACTTCGCCGAACTGCAGCATGTCGCGGACGTGCAGCGGCCACTCGGTGCCCTTCTTGAGCAGCACCCCGTTCACCTTGGTGCCGTTGGTGCTGCCGAGGTCGCGGACGCGCCAGCCGCGCTCGGTCGGGCGGATCTCGGCGTGGGTGCGGCTGACCGAGGCGTCCTCGATCACCAGCTCGAGGTTCTTTTCGCGGCCGACGCGGAGGACGCCCGCCCCCTCCCAGGCCCGCCCTTTCACGGAGCCGTTCATCCCACACAGGCGGATGGACCGTTTCATGCTGCTAACCCTTGCCAGGCCACGGAGGAGGGGCGTGCCGATTCATTCGACGGAAGCGAGTCGAACCGTCCGAGAGCAAGTATAGCTTTCACTTTTCCGCGCCGTGGCGAGGGAAGCGGAAAAGTCGGGGTGATCGGCTCACCCCGCAGGTTGGAAGGCGTTCTTTCTGCTGACACAGTCGGCATTTACGGCACGATCAGCACCTTGCCGCGAAGCGTGCCGGCGCCGTGCAAGGTGTTTTCTTCCAGAAAGCGGTGGGCGGCAGCCGCCTCCGCCAGCGGGAACACGCGACCAATCTCCGGCCGCAGCTTGCCCTCGGCCAGCCAGCGGTTGATGTCGTCAGCGCAGCGCCGCTGGTCGTCGGCCGGGGCGTTGAACATGGCGAAGCCGTGCAGCGACAGCCCCTTGACGTAGAACGGCCCGACCGGGAACACCGGCCGCGCCTGCCGGCCAGCGATCAGGACGATGCGCCCACGGGGCGCCATCAACTCGACGGTGCGGACCAGGTCCGGTTCGCGCTGCGTCTCGTACCACACGTCCACACCGCGGTCGGCGGTCAACCGGCGGACGCCGGCGGCCACGTCCTCGGTGCGGTAGTTGAGCACGCCGTCGGCCCCCCAGCCGCGGCACAGGTCGGCCTTGTCCGCGCTGCCGACGGTGGCGATCACCCGCGCCCCGACGCCGCAGGCGGCTCAGAGGGTGCGGGGTGTTCGTCGCCGACGAACACCCTGCTCCCTCTGGAGGTTGCCGCGGTCGGGGGCGGTGACGCCTGTGGACGGCGATCTCGTCGAGGCGATCTGCCTTGAGAGGCGGGGCGTCTTCGAACGATCATCACTGCAACGCGTTGGATTCCGGCGGTGCCCAGCCACGGAGGTTGCACATGGAGGTATCAGCCGGCGCAGCTGCGCTGAGAAGGAGCTGGGCCGCGGCGTGGGGAAGCACTGCGCTGACCACCCCGCGACGTCAGCCGCCACCCGAGGATGCGGCGATGTCGCAGCCGGACGGCCGGCGGCGAAGGTGCGACGCTGGTCCGCCGGCGCGTGGCATCAAGGTGCGCAGGGGACGCGGTGTGGCGTTGTATGGGAAGGGACGTGGCGTCTACGATGCCGGATCTCACGGGGCCGTTGGAGGGGACGAACAACAAGCTGACATGCAGCGACACCTACGGCTTGGGTTTCAAAGAAGACCTCGCCTCCACGAGGCCAAGTACGCTTTACTCGGATGAGCCACTTTCCGCGTGGCGGGGAAGCGGAAAAGTCAGGGTGATCGGCTCACCCCGCAGGTTGGAAGGCGTTCTTTCTGCTGGCTTGCACAGTCGGCATTTACGGCACGATCAGCACCTTGCCGCGAAGCGTGCCGGCGTGCAAGGTGTTCTTCCAGAAAGCGGTGGGCGGCAACCGCCTCCGCCAGCGAACACGCGACCAATCTCGGCCGCAGCTTGCCTCGGCCAGCCAGCGGTTGATGTCGTCGGCGCGCGCTGGTCGTCGGCCGGGGCGTTGAACATGGCGAAGCCGTGCAGCGACAGCCTTGACGTAGAACGGCCCAACCGGGAACACCGGCCGCGCTACCGGCCGGCGATCAGGACGATGCGCTCAAGGCGCCCCATCAGCTCGACGGTGCGGACCAGGTCCGGCTCGCGGCGTCTCGTACCACAGTCCACGCCGCGGTCGGCGGTCAACCGGCGGACGCCGGCGGACACGTCCTCGGTGCGGTAGTTGAGCACGCCGTCGGCCCCAGCCGCGGCACAGGTCGGCCTTGTCCGCGCTTGCCGACGGTGGCGATCACCCGCGCTGACCGCCTTTGCCATCTGCACCACCATGCTGCCGACCCCGCCGGTGCCGCGTTGACGAACACCCAGTCTCGCCGGCTTGCAGACGCCGCCCGAACACCCCAGGGTGCCGTGATCCCGGTCAGCGCGTCGGCGCGCCGTCTGCTCGTTCACCCCGTCGGGGATCGGGACAGCCACGTTTCACTGGCGCGAGATACTCCGCCGCCGTCCCCTGCCGGCCGAGCAGACCCTGGTTCGACCCCGCACGCGGTCGCCAACCTTGAACCGCGTGACGCTATCCCCCGACCGCTGCCACGGTCCCGGCCAGGTCGCAGCCGGGGACGAACGGCCGCGGCAACGGCATCGCCACCGTGCCGGCGCGAATGTACAGGTCGATCAGGTTGACCGCCGAAGCGACGACACGGAGAGTACCTCGCCCTCCCCTGGTTGCGGGGTTGGCAGATCGCCGTATCGGATCACCTCGGGGCCGCCGGGGGCGTCGAAAAAGGCGGCACGCATGCGCTGGTCCTCTGTGCCAACACGAAACGGCGGCGCAGCAGCCACTCCGGTATTCCGGAGCGCTGGGCCGTCCGCCGGTTCATAGATACTCATCGCGGTCGGGCCGGACAGAGGACGCCGATTCCGCCTGAGGCACCTCAACCGCGCTCTGTTGTGGCCGGGTCTCCCGCCGGCCGCAGGTGTCGAAGGTCTCCTCCGGCGTCGCGGACCTTCGGTCGACCGATGGCAAGGATCGGGGCCGCCACTAGGGCGAGGACGCGGGTTTGGCGCCGGCCAGCCTTTTCAACGAGTAACCGATTACTTGCCAGGGGCCGGCTGATCCGGCGGCGCCGGCGGCAGCTGCCGCTTCTCGATCATCGCCCGCACGCCGGCGGCGTAGCGCTCCCGCTCCTCCTGGGCGTCGGCGGCGTTGAAGCGCGGCAGCGGCACCCCCGGCGACAGCCACAGCAGATGTTGATAGCCCATCTCGGCGATCGCCACCTTGCGATGCTGCAGGCAGTTGGCCAAAAACTCGTAGGTTTCCACCTTGCCGAGATACTCGGCCAGCAGCGGGTGCAGCAGCTGATACGCCGTGGCCGCCTCCCCCTTGCGAAAGCGGCGGTCGAGCAGCAGCCCGGTGCCGGCCTTCTCGTCGTAGAGCCGGCGCGCGTTATCCGGCGACCGGGCGATCCACCGCTGCAGCACGAAGAACGCCATTTCGCGGTCCGGGACGTGGGTGCGGTCCTCGTCGCCGAGCCGGTCGATCAGCTCGCCGGCGGCGTCCACCGCTCCCAGGCCGCTGATCGCCACCAGCCGGGCGGCCGGATCGGGCCGGTCGAGCGTCTCGCGCAGCGCCAGCGCCGGCGTCTTGCTGTTGTTGAGCACCACTTCCAGATCCTTGAGCGCCGCCAGGATGCGGCGCAAACCTTCGCGGCGGACGTCGGGCAGCAGATCGAACGGCGGCGGTTGCTTGCTCCACGCCTCCGGCAGTCGCGCTTCCTTGAACGGCCCCTGCGTCTTGCGCGCGGTGGTCCACTCCACCCGCGCCCAGCGCGGCCGCTCGACCTCCAGGTTGTACGTGTTGAACGCATCCACCTTCAGCCCGACTGCTCCCTGAATGACCGCCAGCTGCAGGTCGGCGGCGGGCGGTTCCCCGCCGCGGTAGTTTGTCAGCGGCGTGTAGAACTGGGAGAAGTCGACGCCGACCTCGTCGCCCGGACCGTCAAGCGACAGGTCCCACACCTCCTTCTCGAAGCGCAGCCGAATGGTGCAGGGACCTTTTTCCTTGCGATTCGTCAGGTAGATGCGCCCGCGCAGCAGAGTCAGATCGAGGTCGACCTTCGGGTTGGCGTGGAGGATCACCGCGCTGTCGAGCAGGTTCAGCTGGCCGATCGACACCGCGAACTCGCGGACCGAGCCGCGGAGCAGGAGGTTGACGCCGCCGTTGGTGCTGACGACGCTGGTGAAACCCGGCAGCGCAACCAGCGGCTCGGCGGTGAACACCTGGCTGCGGATCGGTACCTTGTCCCAGACGTCGCGGCTGGGCTGGCGGAGCAGGGCGGTCGGCAGATCGCTCAGTCCGCCAAGGTAGGTGCCGGCACGCATCCGCTCCTTGCTCGGCGGCGTCTGGTGCTCGACGACGGCCGGGTGCTGGTCCTCGGGTGGGCGGGTGTCCGGGTTGACGGGCGGCTGCGGCGAAGGCGCCGGCGGCGTCTTCTCCTTCTCCTTTTCCGGCGCCGGCGGCGTCTTGTCGACCGGCTTCTCCTTCTCGGGCGATCCCTTCTCCGGCGGCGGCTCGACCGGCGGAGTCGGGGTTAGCCCCTGGTCCGGACCGCGCGCCACCTGGACCGTACTGCGCGTCGGCAGCACCTGGTACACCGCGGTCGCCAGCGCCGCCAGGAGCAGCACGGCGGCGGCCGGCAGAATCCAGCGCGGCCAGGGCGTCGTCAGGCCGAGGTCGTCCGCGTGCTCGGGGCCGTTGGCCGACGCTTTTGCCGGCTGCGCCTTGCGGTACGGGATCGCCTCGCGCCCCTGCACCAGACCGTACATCCGCTCGCGCGCCTTCGGCGGGACGAGCGCCGGTTCACCCAGCAGCAGCGTGAGAATCTGGTGACACGAGGCAATCTCGGCCAGATGCACGTCCGATTCGTGCGCCAGCTTCTCCAGTTCGACCACCTGGTCGCCGGGCAGCTCGTCGTCGAGGTACTCGGCGACGTCGTTCGGGTCGATGCCGGACGGTCCGCTGGCCGGCGGAACGGTGAGCCGCCGCCGCCGCGTCACCTGCTTGATGCGGGCGACGAGTTCCTGCGCCGCATCGCTCTCCGCCACCTTTTGCCCAAACTCCTTGATCTCCGCCGCCGGCAGGGTGTCGTCGAGGTACGCCAGCAGGGTGCGAAGGGTGAGTCGTCTCTGCGCGGCCATCGGGTTCTCTTTCCGGATGAGAGCGTCGGGTGTCTCCACAGAAGGTGTTACGCCGCCCTCTTCCCAGGGCTGACGACCTGGGCTATTGACTACCGCCCCTACGGGGCTAAGACGCTTCGGCGCCACTCCCAAGCCCCGAAGGGGCGACAGCCAATAGCCCAGGGTGTCCACCCTGGGAGGCTCCCACCGGCCTACGGCGTAACTCCTGTCCACAGGTAATAGTGGGCGTCCGCCGCGGTTTCTGCATTCTTTTCGGGCCGCCCGCCATTCGACCTTGCACCACTGCCGCGGCAGGGGCTAATCCATGATGGCGCGGCTTGCCCGGTACGTGACCCTGACGCGACGAGGCCGGACATGACGATCAACCGACTCCTTCCCGTCCTGGCACTGGCGGCACTGCTGGCGGAGCCGCGCACGGCGACCTGCACTGCCCGCAGCCGACGCACGACGCCGGCGAGCTGCGCTCGGGGCGCCGCTGCAGGCACACGTTCGTACTGACCAACCCCACCGGCGAGGCGATCGAGATCACCGGGGTGAAGCCGGGCTGCGGCTGCCTTCGTCCGAGCGTGGGGCAAACGCGCATACCGGCCGGCGCGTCGACGACGGTGGCGATCGAGGTGAACACGGTGACGCAGGCGGCCGGGCCGAACGGCTGGCGGGTCACGGTCGCCTACCGCGAGGGAGGAACGCGGCGGCTGCCGCGCTCGCCGTCACCGCCCGCCTGGTGCGCGACGTCGCCATCGAGCCGGCCGCCCTGCTCCTGCACACCGCCGCACCGCTTCGCGCCGCCTTCACGCTGACCGAGTCCGGCGAACAGCCGCTCGCCGTCCGCGCCGCCGCGTGTACCTCGCCGCACCTGCGCCTGCATCCCGAGGCGCCGCGCCGACGGGCCGACGGGTGGCAACGACGGATCGAGGTGGAGGTGCTGCCGACGCTCCCGCCCGGCCGGCACGAGGACGTCATGGTGCTCTACACCGGCGACCCGCGCTGCCCGGAGCTGAAGGCGCCGTTGACCGTCGTCAAGCAGTCCGCCGCGCGGGTGCAGCCGTCGCCGGAAGCGGTGCGGCTGACGGCGTCGTCGGGCGGCGCCTACCCGCCGCGTCGTCCTCCTGCGCGACGCCGACGGCGACACCCCGGTCGAGGTCGAGCGGACGGAGCCGAGCCACCCGTGCCTGCAAGTGACCGCCGCCCGCGGTCCCGGCCCGCACAGCACGCTGCGCGTCCGCATCGACGAGGCGCGTACCGCCGGGGCCGTTCGCCGGCGGCGATGCGATTGCTGCGCACGCTCGCCGGCCGGCGCCAGCGGTCACCATCCCCGTTCACATCCACCGCTGACCATCCCTTCATCCGATTCGCCGCCAGCGGAGTTGTCTACCGGCGAGGCGACGGTAGACTGTAGATGCCGGAATTGGCGGTCCTGTTCGTGCCTTTGCGTCCCTGGTGTTCGGTCGCCATCGGCCCCGAGACGATCCCGTGTCGCGCCTCCTCGTCCTGCTGGTCGCCGTGTCGGTCAGTCCGGCGAGCCGGGGAGCCGAAGGCGTGGAAGCGCGACGTCGTTCATCGCAAGCGCGGGCTGCCGCTGGCCGGCCTGGTCGTCGAGCAGAACCGCTCGTTCGGTCGTCATCCGCTGCATCACGCAACGACCCGGCTCGCCGACGGTGGTGTTCCTCGAAATCGTCCCTCGCGACGAGGTGACGCGGCTGGAGGCTTCTCCCGGCCGAGGAACGTCAACGGCTTCAGGAGCGCCCTCGACACCCTCCGCGCGACCGCGAACGGCTGACCGCCTACCTCCGCGACCTGGACAACGGCAAGACGCGAGCGACCCGGCGGCGAGGCGGTCGACCTGCGCACCGCCTGGCGGACGACGAGAAGCGGCCGGCCCTCAGCTATCGATCGACGTACTTTCAGCTGATCGCCGACACCCGACCGGCAGCAGCCCGACTGATCGCCATCCACCTGGAAGAGATCTACGCGGCATTCGCCCGCAACCTCCCGCCCCGCACCGCCGACGCCGTGCCGACGACGGTCCTGCTGACCCGTTCGCTTGCCGAATACCAGACGCTCGCCCGCAGCCGCGGGCTGAGCCTGGTCAATCCGGCGTTCTACGACCCCGCCCGCAACCAGGTGGTGTGCGGCAGCGATCTCGAACGGCTGACCGACGAGATGGAACAGGTTCGCACTCATCACGCCGCTCTGCGCGCCGCGGCGAAGGGGCGGATGGCGGAGCTGAGCCGGGTGTACCGCGGCAAGGTGCCGGCCGAGCTGATCGTCCCGTTCGCCGACGCCGAGAAACGGATCGTCGCCACCGAGAAGCGGAACGAGGAGACGCTGGGGCGGGCGCGGCAGCGGTTGTTCCAGCGGCTCTACCACGAGGCGTTTCACGCCTACCTGGGGACGTTCGTCTACCACGAGAAGGACCACGGACTGCCGTTGTGGCTCAACGAGGGGCTGGCGCAGATCTTCGAGACCGCCATCGTCGAGGTCGGCGAGCTGCGCATCGGCCACGCCGACCCGGACCGGCTGGCCAACGTCCGCCACGCCCTCGCACGCGGCACCTTGCTGCCGCTGGTCGACCTGCTGCGCTCCGAGCACCGCCATTTCCAGTCGGCCCACCGCGGCGACCAGCACGCCTCCGACCGCTATTACCTCGCCGCCTGGGCGCTGGCGTTCTACCTGCGCTTCGAGCGCAAACTGGTCGGCACCCCGGCCCTGGACGACTACCTGACGGCTCTCCGTCGCGGCACCGACCCGCTCCTGGCGTTCCGCGACCTCGTCGGGAAACCACTCCCTACGTTCGAGCAGGAATTCGTCCGCTACCTCGGTCGGCTGCGCCCTGACGGCACCGTCGGCGAACCGCCCGCACCTTGACGGGCGACGAGAAATTTGCGTCTATTCGATCTGGTTAACCATCGCTGGAGGCTGGGAATGAACGTCAGCGAATCGCGTGAGGTGGCGAAGGACTGGACCTTCCTGAGCAACCACGCCCATGTGCTGCTGGTGCTGGCGAAGGACCCGGAGATGCGCTTGCGCGACGTGTCCGACCGTGTCGGCATCACCGAGCGGGCGGTGCAGCGCATCGTCAAGGAGCTGGAGGAGAGCGGTTACCTGCAGCGCGAGCGGACGGGCCGCCGCAACCGCTACCGGGTCACCGGCGACCTGCCGCTGCGGCACCCGATCGAGAGTCACCGCAGCATCCGCGACCTGATCTCCCTGATCCTCGCGCCGGACGAGCGGGCCGGACTGAACGGCGCCCCGACCGGGGAGACGGTGGGAGTGGAAACCGAGTAATTTTCATCCGGACCGGAATGGCGGACCGTTTGCAAGCTATAATAGGAGCGAATGGGCGACTCAGCCCCGACAGGAAGTCGTACCCTGCTCGGCCGCGAGACGCCGTGACGGATCGGCACGATCGTGCTTGCTCATGGAGGTAGAAGCATGCTGGTCTTGAGTCGCAAGGTGGGGGAAGAGGTCATCATTGGCGGCACCATCCGGTGCGCGTGCTCGCCATCCACGGCAACCAGATCCGGCTGGGGCTGGTGGCCCCGCGCGATGCCGATTCAGCGCGAGGAGCTTGCTTCCCGAGCCGCTGCCGCCGATTCGGCGAACGGCGGAACGGCCGCCGGTGCCGGACGTCGTCCTGCACCTACCCGCCGCCCCCCCGGCACTCCCCACCTGATCACGGTTTCCTGATCGACGACCGGGCCTCACCGCCCGGTCGCGGTGTTGCCGGCTGTCCCTCCGCCCAACTGTCCGCCGGCCGATGTACCAGCGGCAGCACCTGCGCGCCGATCCCTCGATATCCTCCTCGTCGTCGGTCGATTGCGGCATGTGGGCGGCGATCTGGTGGCCGATGAGCGGCACCTCCTCCGGGTCGCCGGTCGGGATCGGGTGGCGGAGGAAGACGTACAGCAAGTAGCCGGTCACCGCGCCCAGCAGCAGCAGCAGCCCGACCGGCTTGTAGGGCGCGATCTGCTCTTCCAGATGGAGCAGCAAGTCGCGAAATTGCGATCCCAGGCCGTAGCCGAGCAAAAAGAACAGGGTGGTGCCGAACACGGCGCCCAGCCCGTCGGCGACCAGGAAGCGCACCAGCGCCAGCCGCATCGTGCCGGCGGTCAGGAACAGCGTGGTGCGAATGCCCGGCACCAGCCGGCCGATCACGAAGATCATCACGCCGTAGCGGTGGAAGTTGTGGCGGATCTGTGCCTGCTTCGCCTCCGGCGCCAGCCGGGCGAACAGGGCGGTGCGCATGAGCCGCCCGCCGAAGAACCGTCCCAGGGCGTACAGCAGCACGTCGGCCATGACGGCGCCGGCCATGCAGACCGGCAGGATCAGCCAGCGCACCGGCCCGATCTCCGCCAGGTGGGCGGTGCGGATACCGGCCATGGCGATCATCACCTCCTCGGGGATCGGGTTGCCCAGCCCGGCGCTGGCGAGGAACGCGAACCACGACACCAGCTCGTAGATCAGGTCGCTGACCGGCACCGGGAGGACTCCTTCGCACAGGGCACGTCCGAGGGCGCTCGCCATTATCGGTGAACCGGCGGCGCCGGGAAAGAGCGAGTTGCCGCCCCTGGACGGTTTCCGCCCTCGGCCGCACAATGAGCGGCAATTCCCTCGTCGTCGGAGGCCGCCATGAAGCTTGGTCTGATCAACTCCGCCTGGGCACAAACCGGACGCGACACCGCGTTCGGCATCCGCATGACCAAGGAGATCGGCTTCGACTGCATCGACATCTTCACCGACCCGCTCGACATCGACGCCCGCGAACGGCGCTTGATCCGCACCGAGTGTGAGCGGGCCGGGCTGCCGGTGATCAGCCTGGCGTGCGTGGCGGTCGGGCTGATCGACTTCAACCCATCGGTGCAGCGCTTCCACCTCGACCGCTGCCGCCAGTTCCTCGACCTGACCTACGAGCTGGACGGCCGTAACCTGTTGCTGGTGCTCGGCGAGTACATCTGGGAGAAGCAGGTGATCACGCCAGCCGAGCAGTGGACCACCGGCGTGCGCAACGTCCGCCAGCTGGCCGACCATGCGGCTAAACTGGGGCTGGAGATCGCCCTGGAGCTGGAGCCGTTCAAGCTATCGCTGGTGAACGACGTCGACTCGATGGTGCGGTTTCTCGACGACGTGAACCACCCGGCGGTGAAGGCGAACATCGACGTGTCGCACCTGCAGCTGTCGCGGGTGCCGCCGGCCGAGGTGGCGCGGCTGCGCGGCCGGGCGGCGCACGTCCACCTGAGCGACTGCGACGGCAAGGTCCACGGCGACCTGCCGCCGGGCCGCGGAGTGGTCGACTTCGTGCCGTACCTGGAGCAGATCAAGGCGCTCGACATCGACGGCGCCATCAGCATCGAGCTGGAATACTCGCCGGAGCCGGACCGCATCGTCGAGTGGGTCCGCGAGGCGTATGTTGCCACCGACCGGCTGCTGCGCCAGGTCGGTCTGCGCGGCTAGCGACCGCCGCTTCCGATCGGCGATAGGAGCCGATATCATGTAGGGGAACAGAGAGCCGCGGCCGCCAGTGAGGGGGGTTCCGTGCTGATCTCCGCCGTCTGTCCCCGGTGTCGCACTACCTATCACGTTCAGGACAACCTGCGTGGCAAGGCCATGCGCTGCCAGGTCACGACCTGTCGGCACCTGTTCCTCATCGACGACCCTCCGCCGGCCCCCCCCGTCGCGCCGCCCGCCCCCGAACGCCCGCAGCAGACCGGGCAGGTCGGCGACCTGGTGCCGCTCATCCCGGTGGAAGACGTCGCACCCGAGCCGCCGACGCCGGTGACGGGTGTCGGGGACCTGATCGAGCTGGTCCCGGCCGAGCCGGCCGAGCCGTTGCCGATCCCGCTCGATCCGGTCGAGCCGCTGCCGGTGGTGCAGGCGTGGGAGGACGGTCCCCCTCCGGCGCGGCGCCGTAATGGGCAGTCGGCGAAGGCGAAGGAACCGGCGCCGCCTGCCGAGGACAAGCCGCCGAAGTCGTCGCCGCGGATCAAGAAACCGGCCGCGGAACCAGAGCCGGGACCGCGCGTGATCGAGGCCGGCGACTGGTCCGCGCCGCCGGTCCGCCGCGGCGCGACCGATGCCGGCGCAGACGACGTGCCGAAGCCGGCGCGGGAAGCCGTGACCGTCGCGCCGCCGGTGGTCGAGGAACCGCCGGCCTACGACGACACGCACCGCCCGCCCACGCACTGGGCGAAGTGGGTGGTGATCCCGTTCGTCCTGCTCGCCTTCGGCGGGCTGGGCTATGGCGTGTTCCTGGTCGTGCAGGCGACGCGGAACACCGAGGAGCGGATGGCGAAGGAGGCCGACACCTTCTTCGCCGACCGCCAGTTCCGCAGCGCCGCCGAACGGTACGGGCAACTGCTCGATCGCTACCCGGAGAGTGAGCAGACCGAGCGCTACCGTTTTCGCCGCGACCTGAGCGAGCTGCGCAACCGCATGACCGAGCCTCCCGAGGAGATTGGCGAGCTGCTCGACCACTACGAGCAGTTCGTCAAGGAGCGGCAGAAAGATCCGCTCTTGCCCGAAGATGCCGCCGACCTCGGCGCCGCCCTCGTCAAGCTGCTGACCGACTTCGCCGACCGCGCGGCCGCTACCCCGACCGACGACAAGCCGCTGGAAACGCTGAAACGGGCCGCCTCCGTCGTCGCCGCGGCGAAGGCGATCCGGCTGCCCAAGGGCGCCGCTGCGCCGCCGTGGGAGCAGATCGACGCGGCGTTCGGCCGGGTCCGCGCCGCGATCGCGCGGATGAACGAACGCCGTGAGCTGATGGCGGAGCTGGAGCGGGTCGCGCAAAAGCCGTCCTATGCCTCCATCGTCGCCTTCGAGCGGCTGGTCCGCGACCGCGAGAAAGCGTTTCCCAATCTGTCCGGCACCCCCGAGGTGACGAAGCTGCTCAACGGCATGTACGAGCGACACCTGCAGTCGGTCCGTTATGTCGAGGCGGCGGCGCCAAAGAAGCCGGTCCGCCGCGGTGAGGACGAGCCGGCGCTCTTGCTCGACCCGCTGATTCAAGGCGCTGCGTTGCCGGGCGATCGGGACAACGGGGTGGTGCTGGCACTGGTCCGCGGGCTGCTGTACGGGCTGGAGCGAACCAGCGGCAAGGTGCGCTGGGCAGTCCGCGTCGGCATCGACACGACGACGCTGCCGGTCCGCGTCCCCGCTCGCGCTGGCAGCGAGGAGCGCATCCTCGCCCTTTCGAGCGACGACCCGCCGACACTGACGGCGCTGGATACGAGCGGACACGAGCTGTGGCGGCATCGGCTCGGCCGCCCGGTGCTCGGCCGGCCGGTGGTCGTCGACCGGCGTGCCTGGCCACCTACTCGGCGAGGTCCACGAGATCGAGCTGATCGAGGGCCGCTGCTCGGCCGCTATCTGCTCGGCCAGCCGCTGACCGCGGGCGGGACGCCCGAGCCGGGATCGCGCGCGCGTCTACTTCCCGGCCGACGACGGCTGCGTCTACGTCCTCGACGTCGCCGCCCGCCGGTGCGGCCGCCGTCCTCTACACCCGTCACCCGGCCGGATCGCTGCGGAGCGAGCTGGCGATCATCCCGCCGGGCGGTGCCGACGCCCCCGGCTACCTGGTGCTCACCCAGGCGAACGGCCTCGACGAGTGCGGCTGCGCGTCTGGGATCTCCCGGTGCAGGACGGCCGGCGGGCGGTGGAGCAGGCGGCAAGCCGCCGGTCGAACCGATGGCGGCTGGACGGCCTTCACCCCATATCACGATCCGGAAAAGATGGTATTACTGTCCGACGCCGGGGTACTCGGGCTGTTCGGCATCCGCCAGCCGAACAACCGCGACCAGCCGCTATTCCCGCTGCTCCGCGGCGCCGGGCTGTCGCTCGACTCGTTGCTCCGCGACGGCCCGTCGCGTGGTCCGTTGCCGCGCGGCCGGGCGGAGGTGGTGGAAGTGCAGGGGAACGACCTGTGGGTGCTGGCGGGCGGACGGCTGCAGCGGCTGCGCCTGGGGTGGGGCCAGGCGATCGGTCCGGAGCTGGTGCCGGTGTGGGGGGAGGCGGCGCGCGTCGGCGCGCCGGTGCATGCGGCGCAGCGGGTGCCGCTGCCGGACGGCCGGACGCAACTGGTCGTCGTCACCCGGCCGGAGGATCGCTCGTGTCACTGGGTCAGCTGTTTCGACGACGAGCATGGCCGGTTGCTGTGGCGGCGGCAGCTGGGGCTGGTGGTCCGCGGCGAGCCGGTGCCGCTGCTGGTCGGCGACGGCCCGCCGCGCTGGCTGCTGCAGGATCAGGCCGGGTCGCTGTACCAGGTCGATCCGGCGGCGGTGAAGTCCGACGCGCAGGCGCGGTGGGTAGCGCCGGGGGATGCGGTGTTCCTCGCCGGTCCAGTCGGCGACAGCACGGCCGGTCCGCTGCTGCTGTCCACCGCCGATCAGCGATCCGTTTACGCGCTGGCGACGCCGGGCGAGAAGGAACTGGTCGTCCGGCAGGTGAAGCCGGGCGGCGAGGGCGGCAAGCTGCAGGTGGTCGAGGGCCGGGTGCCGCTGGCGCAGCCGGTCGCCGGCACCCCCGCCCTGGTCGGCAGCGAGCTGGTGGTGCCGCTGGCGGACGGGTCGCTGGCGCGGGTGCCGGTGCCGCTGGCGAAGGACGCGCAGCTGGAGGCCGGGCCGACCTGGCGAGCCGATCGCGCGGCGGCCGATGCTCGCTGCCACGTCGTCGCCGTGTCGGGCGAGCGGTTCGTCACCAGCGACGGCGGTCGCGGGCTGACGGTGTGGGAGTGGAAGCCGGGCAGCACCACCTGGGACGTGCTGCCGGCGAACCGCGAGGAGGGGCCGGGGCTGGAGCTGCGCGACCGGATCGTCGAGGTGGTGCGGCTGCCCGATCAGCCGGCCGAGCCGGTGCGGCTGCTGGTCGCCGATTCGTCCGGCACCGTGTCGCTGGTGCAGGTACTCAACACCGGCGCGCTCAAGGTGCGGAGTTCCTGGGACCTGGGCGGGCCGATCACCGCCCCGCCGTTCGTCCGCGCCACCGCCGGCGGGCTGCGCGTCGGCTGCGTGGTCGACCGTTCGCGGCTGGCCTGGTTCGATCCGGCCGCAGCGAAGGTGCAGTGGTACGAGACGCCGGGCGCCGACCCGATCGTCGGTGCGCCGCAGCTGGCTGGCGACCGGCTGATCGTCGCCGACCAGTCCGGCCTGACCGTCGCCCTCGACGCCGCCACCGGCAAACCGGCCGGAGACGGCCACCAGCTGCGCGGCAGCGTCGCCCCGGTGGCGACTCCGGTGCCACTCTCGAATAACGTGTTACTCGCCCCGCTGAGTGACGGCACCCTGCAGCTGCTGCCGCTGGCGCGCCTGATCAAGGGCACCGCCTCGGCGCGGCGAGCGGCGGTCAGCCCGGCGCGGTGAGCGGCTTGCCGTTGTGCGCCGGACCGAGGCCGAGCAGGAACGGCGCCGCCTTCTCGGCCCACTGATACGCATCAGTGTAGCCGTCGGCACCGGCGCCGAAGCAGCTGCGCAGCATGTCGGTGTCGATGATGCCGGGGTTGAGCGGCACCGCCGCCAGCCCGCGCGGCAGCTCCTGGGCGAGCGCCCGCGTCAGTCCCTCGATCGCCCACTTGCTGGCGCAGTACGACGCGACTTCCGGCGAGGTCGACCGACCCCAGCCGGAGCTGAAATTGACGATCACCCCGCTGCCGCAGCGGATCATCGCCGGCACGAACGCCCGGATCACGTTCGCCGTCCTTGACGTTGACATCCATCAGCTGGTCGAACTCGTCCGCCGGCACTTCCCACAGCGGGGCGTTGGCGTTGATGATCGCCGCGTTGTTGAGCAGCAGGTCGGGCGGGTCGCCGGCGGCCAGCACCTCGGCCGCCCACGCCTCGACGGCCCGCGCGTCGGTCACGTCCACCACGGCGAAATGATGCGGCGGAGGATACTGGCTCCGCAGGAAGGCGACGAGTTCGGCGTTGCGGCCGCAGCCGCACACAGTGTGCCCCCGGGCGACGAACTGCTCGACCAGCGCGCGGCCCAGCCCGCGCGTGGCCCCGGTCAGGACGATGGTGCGTTTGGTGGCGGTCATCCTCGTTCTCGCGTCAGTACCAGCGGTGCTTGTCCACCACATTGAGCAGCGGTTCGCCGCGGACGAACCGGCCGACGTTCTCCACCACCACCGCCAGGTGCCGTTCGGCGATCCGTGGCGAATAACCGGCGACATGCGGGGTGATGATCACCTTCTCTCCCATCTTCCACAACGGCGAGTCGGGTGGCAACGGCTCCGTCTCGAACACGTCGAGCGCCGCCCCGGCGATCTCGCCGGCGTCGATCGCTGCCGCAAGGTCGGCCAATCGCACGATCGCGCCGCGGCCGATGTTGATGAGATACGCGGTCCGTTTCATCCGCTGAAACTGCGCGCGGCCGAACATGCCGGCTGTTTCGGGGGTGTGCGGCGCGGCGATCACCACGAAATCGCTCTCCGCCAGCAGGTTGTCGAGCCGATCGGCCGGCCACAGCGTTACCCCGTCCGGCGCCTGACGCGGCAGCGGGTCGACTGCCAGGACACGCATCGAGAACGCCCGCGCTCGCCGCGCCACCTCGCCGCCGATCGCCCCGAACCCGACCACCCCGAGCGTCGCATCGGCCAGGTGCAGGTGGGCGCGGTCGATGGCGTTGACCACCGCCGGCCCGGCGACGTTACCCGACCGCGCCTCCTCGCCGCCGCGGGGCGCCCACCGCCCGCGCGCCTGCTGCAACACGTAGACGTGCAGATTGCGGGCGAAGCACAGGACGTAGCCCATCACCTGGTCGGCGATCACGTCGCTGAACAGCCCGCGCATGTTGGTCAGCAGGCACGGATGCTCGACCAGTGCGGGAAACAGGTAGTGTTCGAGGCTGGCGGTCGGCGCCTGCACCCAGCGGAGCCGGCCGGCGGCGGCCAGCCGGTCGGGAGTCATCTTGCCGAAGAAGGCGTCGGCGTCGCGCAGATGCGCCCTCGCCTCGTCGCCGGTGGCGGCATTGACCACCGCCATGCCGCCGGCCGCCGCGACGATCGCTCGCAATCGATCCAGTTCGACGGCGGGGTGAATGAGCAGTTTCATGCGAACTCGTTCTTGGAGTATCCACGGGTCTGTTCGAACAAGATACCGGGGGCCATGTTCGCTGGCCATCCGCGGCGTCCAGTGGTAGCGTACCAGGGTTGTTCTCACCGAAGTGGCCAGCCGGAGTCGGCCTGATGGTTCCCCCCTTTCTGGATCGGCGAACGCTCCTGTGGCAGTCGGGCGGCGGGCTGGGCGGGATTGCGCTGGCGTGGCTGCTCGGGCGCGACGGCGCGCTGGCGGCAGACGCCCCGCCACGAGCCGACCTCAACGGCGGACTGCATCACCGGGCGAAGGCCAAGCGAGTGGTGCAGCTGTTCATGTCCGGCGCCGCCAGCCAGTGCGACCTGTTTGACTACAAACCGCTGCTCATCAAGAAGAACGGCGAGAAGTTCGATCCGGGCGGCAAGGTGGAACTGTTCCAGAGCGCGCCGGGGCAGGTCATGGCCAGCCCGTGGAAGTGGCGGCCGCATGGCCGGTGCGGCAAGTACATCAGCGACCTGCTGCCGCACCTGGCCGGGTGCGTCGACGACATGGCGTTCGTTCACTCGATGGTGTCGAAGTCGAACGTCCACGGGCCGGCGACGTTCATGCAGGCGACCGGGTTCGTCCAGCCGGGGTTCCCGAGCGTGGGCGCGTGGATCAGCTACGGACTGGGAAGCCTGAACCAGAACCTGCCGACGTTCGTGGTGCTGCCCGACAGTCGCGGCTTCGCGCCGAACGGTCCGGCGAACTGGGCCGCCGGATTCCTGCCGGCGGCGCACCAGGGGACGATGGTGCGGCCCGGCGACAAGAACCCTATTCAGGATCTGTTTCCTCCTGAGGAAGCGAAGACCACTCCCGACCGCGAGCGCGACGGCCTGAAACTGCTCGCGCAGCTGAACGCTGGCCATCGCCGCGGCCGCGCCGGCGACTCCCGCCTCGATGCCCGCATCGCCAGCTACGAGCTGGCCGCGCGCTTGCAGGTGTCAGCGCCGGAGGTGCTCGATCTGGCGAAGGAGTCAGCGGCCACGCGCAAGCGCTACGGGCTGGACGACCCGGCCACCGAGGACTTCGGCCGCAACTGCCTGATCGCTCGCCGGCTGCTCGAACGCGGGGTGCGCTTTGTCCAGTTGTGGAACGGAGCCGACAACGGCTTCCCGCGGCGGAACTGGGACAGCCACGAGGACCTGGCGCGCGATCACGGCGAGTTGGGCCGCGGTCTCGATCGGCCGGCGGCGGCGCTGCTTGCCGACCTGAAGGCGCGCGGGTTGCTCGACGACACGATCGTGCTGTGGACGACCGAGTTCGGCCGCATGCCGTGCAGCCAGGGCGGCAAGGGCCGCGATCACAACCCGTTCGCGTTCACCAACTGGCTCGCCGGCGGCGGGATCAAGGGCGGCGTCACCCACGGCGCCAGCGACGAGTGGTCGTTCCGCGTCGCGGACCGGGCGACCTACTGCTACGACATCCACGCCACCATCCTGCACCTGCTCGGCATCGACCACACCCGGCTGACGTTCCGGCACAACGGCGTCGACCGGCGGTTGACCGACGTCCACGGCCATGTGATCGAGGCGATCCTGGCGTAAGTGACGAGTAATCCCTTACTCCAACTCGCTCAGCAGGCGGGCGGGGTGGGGTCCCACCGCCCGGCGTCGATCCGCGGATTGCTGCCGGGGTCCATCTGGTAGTAATACGCCCACACCGGCCCCGGCTGGCCGACCAACTCCACCGTGTCGAGCTGGAACCAGTCGGGCGACCCTTCCACCAGGTCGAGCCACTCGCGCAGCGAGGCGTCGACCTCGTACAGCTCGCCGTGGACCGCCTGCCCGCCGTCGGGACACTGCTTCAGACCGGGGTAGGTGCCGAACAGGTACAGCGCATAGTTCGGCGTGGTGTGCGCCTCGCCGAGATACCGCTGCGTTGCCAGCGGCGAGTGCCGGGTGCCGCCTCGCTTGAGGGTGCCGTAGACGAACAGCCGGAAGGTGGCCGGCGGGTGGTGGCTCATGGTCGACGAACTCCTCGGCGGCGGGTGGCCCGCGTTCTCTCTCGCATCATATCTCAAACCGGCCGGGGCAGCTATCATGACAGGGACAACGTCGCCCCACGCCTCGCCACGGGATCGGCATGACACCGTTTATCGAGCAGCAGCGCGAGGCGCTGGCCCGCCATCTCCGCCGGCACCTGGCCGGCGAGGTGCGCTTCGACCCGACCGCCCGCAAGCTGTACAGCACCGACGCCAGCATCTATCAGATGGTCCCGCTCGGAGTGGTGATCCCGCGGACGGCCGAGGACGTCGTCACCACCATGCAGGTGGCGTCCGAGATGCGCGTGCCGATCACCGCGCGCGGCGGCGGCACCAGCCTGTCCGGCCAGGCGATCGGCGCCGGCATCGTCCTCGACTGCAGTAAGTACCTGAACGCGGTGCTGGACGTCGACCCGGCCAGCCGCACCGCGCGCGTCCAGCCCGGCGTGGTGCTCGACACGTTCAATCGACAGCTGGCCGGATACGGCTTGCAGTTCGGGCCGGACGTATCGACGTCCAGCCGCGCCAACCTGGGCGGGATGATCGGCAACAACTCGGCCGGAGCGCGGAGCATCGTCTACGGCAAGACGCTGGAGAACGTCCGCGGC
Source organism: Gemmataceae bacterium (assembly GCA_046350215.1). Lineage (GTDB taxonomy): Bacteria > Planctomycetota > Planctomycetia > Gemmatales > Gemmataceae > JAXMAU01. Next base: position 21,044 of record JAXMAU010000035.1, read on the forward strand.
GTGCGGGTGGTGCTGAGCGACGGCTCGACCGCCGACCTCGGTCCGGCCAGCCTGGAGGAGTGGTCCGCTCGAGCGCGCCAGCCGGGGCTGCTCGGCGGCATCTACCGCACCGCCCGCCAGCTGGTCGTCGAGGGCCACGACGAGATTCGCCGCCGGTTCCCGCGTATCCTCCGCCGGGTGAGCGGCTACAACCTCGATGCGCTGCTCGGGCTGGTCGAGGACGACCCCGCCGCCCGACCGGGGCTGCACCAGCTGCTCGTCGGCAGCGAGGGCACGCTGGCGCTGCTGACCGAGGCGGAGGTGAAGCTCGTCCCGACGCCGCGCTGTCGCGGGCTGCTGGTGCCGCAGTTTGACAGCATCACGGCGGCGATGAACGCATTGGCGGCGTGCCTGGAGATGCAGCCGTCGGCGATCGAGCTGATGGACCATCTGCTGCTGCGGCTGACGGCGGGCAACCTCGCCCTCCGCGAGACGACGCGGATGGTCGACGCGCGGACGCAGGCGCTGTTCATGGTCGAGTTCTCCAGCGACGAGCCGGCGGAAGTGGCCGACCGGGTGGAGAAGCTGCAGCGGCGGCTGGCGGGAGTGGCGGGCCTGATCACGGCCGTGCCGGCGATCGATCCGGCGGTTCGCGATCCGCTGTGGAACCTGCGGCGGGCGTCGATGCCACTTTTGTACAGCATGGTCGGCGACCCCAAGCCGGTGACGTTCGTCGAGGACACCGCCGTCAGCCCCGACAAGCTGCCGGAGTTCGTCGTCCGCTTCCGCGAGATCCTGCATCGGTACGGCACCGACGGCTCGTTCTACGGCCACGCCTCGGTGGGTTGTCTGCACATCCGCCCGGTGCTGAACCTGAAAGATCCCGAGCAGGTGGCGACCATGCGGCGGATCACCGAGGAGGTGACCGACCTGGTGCTGGCGTTCGGCGGCGCGCTGTCGGGCGAGCACGGCGACGGGCTGACGCGCAGCGAGTGGAACCGCAAGATGTTCGGCCCGCTGGTGTACGACGCCTTCTGCCGGCTGAAGCAGGCGTTCGACCCCGACGGCGTGCTCAATCCCGGCAAGATCGTCGACGGCCCGCCGATGACGGCCAACCTCCGCTATCCGCCCGACTACCAGCCGGCCGAGCCGCGAACGGTGTTCGACTACAGCAAGCAGGAGGGGTTCCTGCGGTCGATCGAGATGTGTAACGGCTCGGGGGTGTGCCGGAAAACAGCCGGCGGGGCGATGTGTCCGTCGTTCCGGGCGACGCTGGACGAGAAGGACAGCACGCGCGGTCGGGCGAACGCGCTGCGGCACGCGCTGAGCGATCCGAACGGGCTGGACTACCCGCGCAACGGCCCGCCGGTGCCGCGAGCGCTGCGGCAGCGCTGGGTTCACGAGGTGTTCGACCTGTGCCTGATGTGCAAGGCGTGCAAGTCGGAGTGCCCGAGCAACGTCGACGTGGCCAAGCTGAAGGCGGAGTTTTTGCAGTTCTATTATCGTGGCCGGCCGCGCCCGCTGGAACACCTGCTGGTTGCCGGCCTGCCGTGGTTGAACCGGCTGGGCGCGCCGGCGGCGCCGCTGGTCAACTGGCTGCAGACGCGCCGGCCGGTGCGCTGGCTGCTCGACCGATTCGCCGGCCTCGACGCGCGCCGCAGCCTGCCACTGTTGCACCGCGACCACTTCCGCCGCTGGTTCCGCCGGCACCCGCGCGACCCGCACGCCGGCCGGCTGGGTAAGGTATTACTCCTGGCTGACTGCTTCACCACCTACAACGAGCCGGCGGTCGGGCAGGCGGCAGTGCGCGTGCTCGAGCGGGCCGGCTATGCCGTCGAGCTGGCGGAGCTGTTCTGCTGCGGCCGCACGCTCTTGAGCAAGGGGTTTCTGTCGCGGGCGCGGTCGTGGGTGCAGGCGCAGGCGCCGGCGCTGGCGCGGCGAGTGGCGGACGGCACGCCGCTGCTCGGGTTGGAGCCGAGCTGCCTGCTCACCCTGGCCGACGAGTGGCCGGAGCTGCTGCCGGGCGACGACACGCGGCGGGTGGCGGCGGCGGCGCGGCTGGCGGACGGCTGGCTGGCCGAACAGCTGGCCGCCGGCCGCGGCGAGCTGCCACTCATCCCGACCGACGGCCGGTGCGTGCTGCACGGCCACTGCCACCAGAAAGCGCTGCTCGGGGTCGCCGCCAGCGCGCCGGCGTTGCGGCTGATCCCCGGCATGCAGGTGCAGACACTCGACGCCGGCTGCTGCGGGATGGCCGGGTCATTCGGGTTCGAGAAGGCGCACCACGACGTCAGCGTCAAGATCGCCAACCTGGCGCTGATCCCGGCGCTGAACGCCGCGCCCGACGCCACCGTGGTAGCGCCGGGGACGTCGTGCCGACATCAGATTCACGACCTGACCGGACGACGAGCGCTGCATCCGCTGGAGGTGGTCGCCGGCCAGATGCCGCCGAGCTGACCGCTCACTTCTTCTCGAAGACGATGATGTGCTGCCAGGGCAGGACGTCGAGCGTCTTGACGTGGCGGAGCGGGTGAACCTCCATCTCGCGGATCACCTGCCGCTCGGTCATCTTGTGGACGAGCTTGATCGGCACCTTCGGGTCTTCCATGCGGTATTCCACGAAGACGATCTGTCCCCCGTGCTTCAGCGCCCGGACCATCGCCGCGGTCATTTCGTAGGGGTGGGAAAATTCGTGATACACATCCACGAGCAGGATCAAATCAACCGCCTCAGCCGGCAGCTTCGGATCGCGGATGGTTCCGCGCACCGGCACCACGTTGTCGACACGCAACACCCTCATGCGCCGGCGAATGATGTCGAGCATTTCCTTCTGAATGTCGACCGCGTACACCTTACCCTTCGGTCCGACCTTCGCCGCCAGCGGAAAGGTGAAATAACCGCTGCCGGCGCCGATGTCGGCGACGACCCCACCCGGCCGGATCGCCAGCGTCCGCAGCAGCTTGTCGGTGCGTTCCTCCTGCACCCGCTCCGGCCGCTCCAGCCAGCTTGCCCCCAGGTGTCCCATCACCTGAGCGATCTCGCGCCCCATGTAGAACTTGCCGATGCCGTCCGGGTCGTGGACCGCCCGAACCTCATACCGCGCCACCGGCGGCCCCGCGGCAGGGGAAGAAGAGGGAACCACAAAGATCACAAAGAACACAAAGAAAGAACAGAAAGAAGACAAGGAAGAATGAATAAGAAAAGAGGAATGTCGCTTTGGAAAGAACGCATGTGGTGCGGGCGTAGCCGGTGTGAACGCAGCCAGCGCGACGTCACGACGGTGAGGCGGCAAATGCCTATTCTTCATTTTTCCCTTTCTTATCCTTCTGATCTTTCTTCTCTTTGTGCTCTTTGTGATCTTTGTGGTTAATCTCTTCAGTCTTCTTGGTGGTTCAATTCTTTTCTTAGCACTTTATAGTCGGTTTTGCCGGTGCCGAGGACGGGGAGAGTGGCGACCTGGCGGACCTCGTCGAGACGCATCACGCCGTGGAAGCCGTGCTTGAGTAACAGGTCGTTGGCGTCGCGCAGGGTGAGCGGCTCGGTGGTGAACAGGGCGATCCGTCGACCGCCGCCGTCCAGCTCTACCCCCTCCACCGCTACCCGCGGGCCGTCCTTCGTCGGCGGATACAGGGCGGCGAACGGCTCCTCCAGCGCCGGCAGCGAAATCATCTCGCCACCCGCCTTCACGAACCGCTTCAGCCGGCCGGCGAAACGCAGGTAACCGTCGGCGTCCTGCTCCACCAGGTCGCCGGTGACGTACCAGCCGCTTGCCGTCCAGTTCGCGGAACGGCGACGGGTTGGTCGCCGCCCAGGTAGCCGGGGAATATCGTCGGCCCGCCCCACCAGCAGCAGGCCCCGCTCGCCCGACCGCACCGGGAGTCGCCGTCCAGCTCGACGATGCGCACCTCCACCGACGGCAGCGGTTTGCCCACCGTCCCGGGCTTCGTCGCTTGCGGCGGATTCACCGCCACCACCGGCGAACACTCCGTAATGCCATATCCCTCCAGAACGACGGCGTTCAGCGCCGCCTCGGCGAAGCGGGTGAATACCGCGCGCGGCATTTCGTCGGCGACGACCATGCGCAGCGCCAGCTCGCCGATCGGGCGTTCGAGGATGTAGCTCAGGAACGTCGGGGTGCCGACCAGGATCGTCGGTTTGTACAGCCCCACCTTGCGCGCGCGCGCGCGCGTCGGTCGGGTCCGGATGCCGCACCACACGCATGCCGGCGAGCAGGGGGAACAGGCCGGTGATCGACATGCCGAAGCTGTGAAACGCGGGCAAAAAGCCGAGGATGGAGTCCTTACGCGATACGTTTAACACCTTCAGCCCGTCACGCTGATTGCCCAGCAGGTTGCGGTGCGTCAGCGGCACTGCCTTGGGCGCCTTCTCCGAGCCGGAGGTGAACAGCACGACCGCTGGGCTGTCCGGGTCCGGCCGCGGCACCTGCCGGCGGACCGCCGACGGGGCGTAGCGCACCTTGAGCAGCGTCAGCATCTGCGTGAGCTTGCGGATCTCCTTGCGAACGGTTTCGAGGTAGACATAACTCGTCCCCGCCACCTCGACGCCGAGCCGGTCGACGAACGCCTTCGACGTGACGACGTGCTGCAGCTCCATCAGCCGCGCGGCGTGGGCCAGGTTCGCCGGGCCGGTTGTCCAGTTCAGGACGACGGGTAACTTGTCCGCCAGATACAGCGCCATGAGCGCCACGTCGCACGCCACCGAGGACGGCAGCAGCACGCCGACGTTCTTGCCGGGCAGCTGGCGGAAGCGGGCGGCCATCGTCAGCGCGCCAACCAGCAGCCGTTCGTAGGGCACGGCGCCGGCGCGGTCGTCGGCCGCTGCCACGTCGCGGCGACTGGCCAGCGCCCGCTCGACGAACGCCTCGGCGACCGTCTCGCCCAGGATGGCCGCCTCGTCGCTCGACGGCGGGGTGAACCACGCCGGATCGGCTGGCCGCGGCGCGCGCGCTGCCCGGACGCCAGGGCATACAGTTGCCCCACTGTCGCCGGCACCTCGTCGCCATGAAACCCGAACCGCCGCTCGACGTTCAGGCTCAGTTCCATCCGCTCCAGGCTGTCCATGCCGAGCTGTTCGAGCGCCGTGTCCGGCTTCAGCTCATCCGGGAGCGAACGTCCGCTTCAGCTGGGCGGCCAGCATCTCGTCGACCGCTGTCCGCGTTTCCTCGCACCAGCCCGAGGTCGATCTCCTCGGTCGACTCGTAGGTCGGGAACTCCCGCGTCCGCGGGCCGAACAGGAAGTGGATCGGCACGAACGTCGGCGTTTCGGCGCCGTCGCCCTCGTTGTACCACCGCTCCAGCCACGGGTTGAGCACCTGCCGGTCCAGCCCCGGCAGCTGCGACCGCTCGATCGGTTCGAGCGTCAGGGTGACGTTCCGCCGCGGCGCGAAGAAGACCAGGTTGGCGAGGATCCAGCCGAGACCCTGCACGGCGGCGCATGAACGGCGGGCGGCTTGCCGTTCCACCCGTAGCTGAACCGGCTGCCCCACACGCCGCGCGTGCGAACGAGCAGCAACTTCGCCTCCGGCACGTCGCGCAGCACTTCGGAAAGCGTGCGTGCGGACGCCGAGCCGCATCGACGCCGGTGCGGCTGCACCCGGCCGGCCGGCCACAGGATCACGTTGCGGCCGGAGCGCGCCGCCAGCCTTGACCCCGTCGATCGCCTCGGCGGTACGGGCGGCCTCGGCGCTACTCTGCTCCAAGGTCCGGCACGCCGTGCCGCGTCGAGCAGCAGCATCACCGGGTAGAGCACCGGGTTCTTGAAGTTGCCCTCGTACAAAAGCGGTCGCGGATGGAGGTAAGGGAACAGCGTGGTCAGCACGATCGGCGGATCGATGTAGCCGGGGTGGTTGGGTAGCACCAGAAACGGCCCCTGCGCATCGCGCAGGCGGTCCTCGCCGCGCAGGCGGATGCGGTAGCGGAGCGACAGGACGCATCGGGCGAACGCCCACAGCAGGAACCGCAGCAGGGTGACCATGACGAGGGTCCGAGGGGAGGGCGGTCACCGCGCCGGGCGTCGTACCGAGACGGGCGGGCTGCCGCTGGGAGGCACTGTACCGGATCGGCACGCCAGCTGCCAGGGTGTCACGCGGCCGGTTGACCTCGGCGGGCGATCAGATAGGAATAGGTGCATCGATGGCGGACGTCGGTCGTCGCCGCATTTATGAAGCCAGGTTCCCCGATGCAACCGGACCCCGCAGCCCCCGCTCCGACACCCGCCGACCCCGGTCTGCCGCCCGTCCAGCCACCGTCGGGAGGGATGATCCTGCGGCTGTTCCTGGTGCCGTTCCTGATCGTCGCCGTGCTGGTCGGCGTCTACCTCGGCGGCCGGATGGTTCACAGCTCGCTCACCGGCGCCCATGCTCCCGAGCGCTATCTGAAACGGCTCGACAGCGACAACCCGGAGATCCGCTGGCGGGCCGCCTCTGATCTGTCGCAGGAGCTGCCGCGCTCGCCGCGGCTGGAAATCGACGCCGCCTTCGCCGTCGAGCTGGCCGGCCGTCTCCGCGTCGCCCTCGTCGACAGCGCCGACGCCGAACAGGCGTTCGCCGAGCGGTACGACCGCCTGTCGCCGGCCGAGCGCGACAGCCAGGTCAATCGCGACCTGCTGCCGCGGCGCAAGCTCGTCACCTTCCTCGCCGCCTGTCTGAGCAACTTCGCCGTGCCGGTCGGCGCTCCGCTGCTGGCGGAAATGGCGACAACGGTGGGTGGGATGGAGCCGGGGGCACAGTCCGAGCGGGCGCGGGCTGGCGGCTGTTCAACCTGGCGGTGCTCGGGCAAAACTCACCCGCTTCGACGCCCTGTCCGACGATGACAAGGAGCGCATCGTCACGACCTTGACCGCCGGTGCCGGGGCCGGAGGGGACAGCGGCCGGCCCGGTCGACCGCCGACTACCTGCAACGCCGGCGAGAAAAGGCCGACGGCTTCGGGGTGCCGAAGAGCCTTCTCCGCTGTGCCGCCGACCCCGACCCGTACATTCGTGAGTTGAGCGCCTACGCCAGTAACTTCTGGACTGGCACGGCGGTGGAGGAGAAGGCGATCGAGGACGCCCTGGTCAAGCTGGCGAACGATGACGGCGCTTGGCGAGGACCGGCTCCACGAGCGCGAGCGAACGAACCCGGCGGCGGGCGAGGCGCGGTCGGTGTGCAAGCGCAAGGGCTACCGCGTGCAGGTGAACGCCAACCTGGCGCTGTGCCGCCGCGGCAGTCCGCATGTCCGCCTCGACCTGCTCGACGAGATGCTCTCGCCCGAGCGGCTCGGCAAGGTGTTCGTCCTGCAGCAGCCCGACGGCGAGGAGCGGCCCGAGGCGGCGCTGATCAGCGGCCTCGTCGCCGGTACGCTCAAGGCGATGGGCGAGCTGCACCGGCGGCGGCCGGAGCTACCGCTCGACCGCTACCGCCCGGCGATCAGCAAGCTGATCGAGAGCGACGATCCGGAGATACGCAAAGGCGCGGAGCGGCTGCTGGGCGAGCTGAGTGCGAAATAACCGCATCGTCGCGAGGAGGAACGCATGGACGCGATCCACGTCGTCGGGGCCGGAGGCATCGGGCTGGCCGTCGGCCACACGCTGGCGCGCAACGGCGTGCCAGTGACGTTCGTCGAGACGGACGCCGACAAGCTCGCCGACGGCGCACGCCACGGTGTGCGTGTCGACCGTCGACCGGCCGCGCCCGCCGCGTTCGTCGCCTTCGCCAACTGGCGGCCGACCGCCGACGGGGTGGTGCTGCTGTGTACCAAGTGCCCGGCCAACCGCGCCGTGCTCGACCGCCTTCCGCCATCGACCCGCCTCGTACCGATTCAGAACGGGTTCGACCCGGCGCTGGAAATTGCGCCGGCGCACGTCGAGGGGATCGCGTCGTTCGTCTCCGAGTGCGTGCCTGGCAAGGCGGAAACGCGCATCACTCGCCGCGGCGAGCTGCACCTGGGGGTTCACCCCGGTTCGTCGCCCACCGTCCCGCCGGAGCGGCACGCCCTGGTCGACCGGCTGGCGGCGCTGCTGTCTGGCGGACCATTCGCGGTCCGCAAAGTGGCTGACGTGCGGCCGTGGAAAGCGACCAAGCTGATGTACAACGCGGCGATCAGCCCGCTGGCGGCGGCGGCCGGGCTGGACAATGGCGAACTACTCCGCTGGCCGCGGTTGCGGGCGCTCTTCTTCGCCCTTTTGCGTGAGAATCACGCCATCCTCCGTCACGCCGGCGTGGCGCTGGAGCGCGTCGGCCCGCTGCCGCCGGCGACCGTCGCCCGCATCCTCGCCCGACCGTGGCTGGCGAACGCCCTGGCGTGGGCGTTCTACCCGTCGCTGCGCGGCACCTATTGCTCGATGGCCCCCGACCTGCGTCATCCGACTCCCGCCGGCACCGAGATCGACCACTACAACGGCCATCTGATCCGGCTGGCCGGCGACTACCCCTGTCCGCTCAACCAGGCGGTGTACACACTGATCCGCCGCATGGAGCGCGACGCCCTGCCGCCAGCGCCCGAACGACTCGACGCCCTGTGGCACCTGCTGGCGGACCGGGCCGCGGCGGCGTGAGCGCCAGGGTCGACTTGATACGCCGTCACGCCCGTCGCTGCGCTCCGAGCGTGCCACCCATTGTCGCCCTTCGGAGATCTGCTGGGTGCCATGCCCACGCTGGCGTGGGCATGCGGCGTTACGCTGACCGGCCCCGTCCGCGGTACGCTACTCGCATCACATGGCCACGCAAAGCCGTGGCCAGGGCGCCCAGCGAAGGGTGGGGGCGTGGGGATAGGCGTGCCGCGCAACCACGCCCGTCGCTGCGCTCCGAGCGTGCCATCCAACAGAGGATGGCAACCGTCTCGCCAGGATCCCTTCGGCGGCCCGGTTGCCGGCGGGTGGCGGGGTTGCCAGAATGAGCGGCAGGCAAGGCGGCTGGAGTAACGGGAAAATGGATCACCACGCCGAACGTCGGGATCGAGTCGTTCGCCTGCTTCGCGAAGAGGGGCTGGCGGCGGTCCTCGTCACCAGCCCGGTCAACGTCACCTACCTGACCGGGTTCACCGGCGACACGACCGCGCTGGTGCTCACCGCCGACCGGACCGTTCTGGTAAGTGACCCGCGCTACGTCGGCCAGATCGCCGACGAGTGTCTTCTCCGACCCGGCGCTTACCCCGCCGAGGAAACCCCAGATGGTCCGACCGCGATCGCTGGATCGTCCGCCGGCACGAACCACTGGGTCGACGTGGCCGATCGCGGTGGGGACATCTATGGGATGGTGGCCCCCGGCAAGTGGGGCATCAGTTCCTCTTCCGGTGATGCACAACCGGCAGATCTTTCTGGACTCGCCGCCGGACCGCGCTGACCCGGCCTGGGCGCGTCGACCGTCGGCTGCGAGTCGGCGGCGGGAATGGCTGCTGCTGTGCTCGTTACGCCGAAGGGATCAACTCCGCCAACGCCGCGACTGATTGCCAGCGGTGGCTGGTGGAAGTACGAGTGAAGAATGGCTGCCGGAGGGCGTTCACGGCCGAGCGGATGGCGGCTGCCTGGCCTTGGGTGCGGGTGATGCAGTTGCGGTGTGCCCTGCAAGAGCCGGGCGACCTGGACAGCGATGCGGCGGCTGCCACTGATCACCGTGCGGGATTTCGTCCGCGGGGTGGGGCGGCTGGGTGGGTTCATGGCGAGCCAGGGGGTATCCGGACATGGTCCGTGCCGCTCGGGAGAAGGCTGAGAACGCGAGTTGGTAATAGACTGGCCATGGCACCCAAGGGGGCGGGGATAGTGACGCTGTCGAGCGGTCTCGCCAGGATCCTCGGCGCCCTTGCCGGCCCAGCGCAAGGCGGCTGAAAATGGATCACCGCCGAACGTCTCGAGTCTTCGCCTGCTTCGCGAAGAGGGGCGCGGTCCGCAACGTCACCTCCTGCCGGGTTCACCGACACTCACCGCCGACCGGACCGTTCTGGTAAGTGACCGGCCAGATCGCCGACGATCCATCCGCCCGCCGGTGCAGCTGCACGAGGCGATCGCCGCGCTGACATCCCGTCGGCTGCGAGTCGCGGCGATGAGCCGAGCGGGCCGATCAAGCCGGCCACCGTCGCCGCATTCACGCGTCGAGTTGCGCCCCCGCGGCGCCGAGCTGCGGCTGTTACGGCCGGAGGATACCGAGGTCGACCTGGCCAACGCGATGGACGCCTTCCTGCGCGCTGCGCGCGGATCGGCTCGGCGTTCCCCCGATCATCGCCGTCGGCGAGCGGGCCGCCCTGCCACCGTCCGCCGACCGGCAAGCGCGTCCGTGAGGCCGAGTTGCTCCTGGTCGACTGGGGCGTCGGCCCGACCGGCTACCGCAGCGACTTGACACGGGTGCCGACCCGTACAACTGGCACCGCGGTAAGCCGGGCAGACGACTCGGCGCGGTGCATGCCGCGGTGCTGCGCGCAGCAGGCCGCCATCGCCACCGTCCGCCCCGGTGCGGTCGGCAAGATGATCGACGCGGCAGCGCGGGCCGCCTGGCGGAGGTCAGGTACGAGTCGTACTTCAACCACGGCCTCGGTCACGGGATCGGGCTGCAAACCCACGAGGCGCCGAACGTCCGGCAGGGTTCGGAGGTGGTTCTCGAAGCCGGCATGGTGCTCACCATCGAGCCGGGAGTCTACCTGCCCGGCTGGGGCGGGGTCCGGATCGAGGACGATGTGCTGGTCACCCCCGACGGGTGCGAGGTGTTGACGCGGGTGCCGCGCGAGCTGGGGTCGCTGCGAGCCTTCGGCGAGTGAGGAGCGTTCGGGGGGCTGGCTAACCGCCAGCCCCGATCTGCAGGGAGTAGGAAAGGGGGCGAGCGAGGTGGCTGAAGCGAACGAGAAACCCCGGCCGTTCGACGTGCGGACGGTTCGCTATCTCATCCGGCTGATGAGTCAGAACGACCTGACCGAGATCGACCTGGCCGAAGGCGAGCAGCGGATTCGGCTCCGCCGCGGCGGCAAACTGGTCGCCGCCCCGACCGTTGCGCCGGCCCCACTCCCGGCCCCTGTCCCGACGGCCGCCCCGACCGCCGCTCAACCGGCGCCGCCCGCCGAGAAGGCTGGCCGCAAGCTGATCGAGATCAAAAGCCCGACCGTCGGCACGTTCTACTCCCAGAAGGAGCCAGGGGCGCCGCCATACATCAGCGCCGGCACGCGCGTCAGCAACAACACCGTCGTCTGCCTGATCGAGGCGATGAAGGTGTACAACGAGATCATGGCCGAGTGCTCCGGCGTGGTCGTCGAGGTCTGCGTCAACAACAAGGACTTCGTCGAGTACAACACCGTCCTGTTCCGGGTCGACCCGGCGGGTTGATGGATCTTTCCGCGCTCGTCGGGGGGTTCCCTCGCTGGGGGGTTCCCTCGCTCGCGCTTCGGGTTGGTGGGTGGACGCATGTTTCAACGGATCCTCATCGCCAACCGCGGGGAAATCGCCCTGCGGGTCATTCGCGCCTGTCACGATCTGGGCATCGAGGCGGTGGTGGTGTACAGCGAGGCCGATCGCGGCGCGCCGTACCTGGCCGCCGCCGACGAGGCGATCTGCATCGGCCCGCCGCCGGCAGTCGACAGTTACCTGCGAATCAACCGGCTGATCAGCGCCGCCGAGGTGGCCGATGTCCAGGCCATCCACCCTGGCTACGGTTTCCTATCCGAAAACTCTCATTTCGCCCAGGTGTGCCGCGACTGCAACATCGAGTTCATCGGCCCCACTCCCGAGGCGATGCACCGACTCGGCGACAAGAACCAGGCGCGGCAGGTGGCCCAGGAAGCCAAGGTGCCGATCGTGCCCGGCAGCGGGCTGATCGAGCCGGACCAGGACGTCGCTCCGATCGCCGCCTCGATCGGCTACCCGGTGCTCATCAAGGCGGCCGCCGGCGGCGGCGGCCGGGGCATGCGCGTGGTCCGCGAGCCGGCGGCGCTGTCCTCCGCCATCGCCCAGGCGCGGCAGGAGGCCGAGGCGGCGTTCAAGGACGGCCGCGTGTACATGGAGCGCTACATCGACCGGCCGCGGCACATCGAAGTGCAGATGCTGGGCGACAAGCACGGCAACTTCATCCACCTGTGGGAGCGCGATTGTTCGCTGCAGCGGCGGCACCAGAAGCTGGTCGAGGAGTCGCCGGCGCCGAACCTGCCGGATGAGGTCCGCCGCGCCATCTGCGAGTCGGCGGTGCGGCTCGGCCGGGCGGTCGGCTATTCCAGCGCCGGCACCTGCGAGTTCCTCGTCGACCCGCAGAATAACTTCTACTTTATCGAGGTGAATACTCGCATTCAGGTCGAACATCCGGTAACCGAACTGGTCACCGGCGTCGACCTGGTCCGCGAGCAGATCCGCATCGCCGCCGGCGAGCCGCTCCGCTACCGGCAGGAGGACATCGTTCACCGCGGCTGCGCCATCGAGTGCCGCATCAACGCCGAGGACACCGCCAACAACTTCCGGCCCAGCCCCGGCCTGGTCACTCGCTGGCAGCCGCCCGGCGGTCCCGGCGTCCGCCTCGACAGCCACGTCACCGCCAACTACCGGGTGCCGCCCAACTACGACTCGCTGGTCGCCAAGCTGCTCGTCCACCAGCCGACCCGCGCCGAAGCGCTGGCGGTGATGCGCCGCGCTCTTCGCGAGTTCATCGTCGAGGGCATTCGCACCACCATTCCGATCCACCAGCAGCTGATGAACGACCCGACGTTCGTCGCCGGCAAGGCTTACACGACGTACATCGAACGCGAGCTGATGGGCGGGGCGAAGTAAACCGCCCCCGCCGCCGGAAAGGAACGGCCATGACCGCCGCACTCCGCCTCGACGTCGTCGACGGCCTCGCCGTCGTCACCTTCGATCAGCCCGGCAGCCGGGCCAACACCCTCGGGCAAGCGGTGTGGGGCGAACTGGAGGCAGTGCTCGCTGACCTGGCCGGCCGTACCGACGTGGTCGGGCTGGTGTTCCGCAGCGGCAAGCCGGGCATGTTCGTCGCCGGCGCCGATCTGCGCGAGATGGGCGGCCCACGGCCCGACGACGACGCTCTCCGCCGCGTCATCGGCCGCGGCCTGGACGTGATCGCCGGGTTCGAGCGGCTGCCGTACCCGACCGTCGCCGCCATCGACGGCTCGTGCCTGGGCGGCGGGCTGGAGCTGGCGCTGGGGTTCGACTACCGGCTCGCCAGCAGCAATCCCCGCACCGAGCTGGGGCTGCCGGAGACGAAGATCGGGCTGATCCCCGGCTGGGGCGGTACCCAGCGGCTCACTCGCCTGGTTGGCCCGTCGATCGCCGCCGAGATGATCTGCGCCGGCGACCCGGCCCGCGCCGAGCGGGCGCGGCAGATCGGCCTGGCCTGGGACGTGGTGCCGGCCGACAAGCTCGACGCCGAGGCGGTGGCGCTGGTCCGCTGGGCGGCAGCCGACGGCGGCTGGAAGCAGGCGCGGCTGCGCAAGCAGCAGCCGGTCGGGCTGAGCGAGGAGCAGGCGGCGTTCACCTTCGCCGTCGCCCGCGCCCAGGTGCAGGCCAAGACCGCCGGCCAGTACCCGGCCCCGCTCGCCGCTCTCGCCGCCATCGAGAAGGGCTGCAACCTGCCGCTGGAGGACGGCCTGCGCATCGAGACCGAGAAATTCCTGCCGCTGATCGGCGGATCGGTGTCGAAGAACCTGATTGCCGTCTTTTTCATGACGCAGCGGCTCGGCAAGGACACCGGCGTGGCCGATCCGGCGGTCAAGCCGCGGCCGGTCCACCAGGTCGGCGTGATCGGCGCCGGCATCATGGGCAGCGGCATCGCCGGGGCACACGTCCGCCGCGGCGTGCCGGCGGTGATGATCGACACCACCGCCGCCGCGGTCGAAAAGGGCGTCGCCGCGGTCACGAAAAGCTGTTTCGGCCGCGTCGAGATTGGCCGCATGACCGCCGCCGACGCCGGCGCCGCCCTCGCTCGGCTGAGCACCAGCCTGACGCCGCAGGCGCTCGCCGATCGCGACGTGGTGATCGAGGCGATCGTCGAGAACGAGAAGGCCAAGACCGCCCTGTTCGCCGAGCTGAAAGCGGTGCTGCGCCCGGGGACGATCGTGGCGTCGAACACGTCGACGATTTCCATTACTCGAATGGCGGAGGCGACGGCGGATCCGGCCCTTTTCGCCGGCCTGCATTTCTTCAACCCGGTCGACCGGATGGCGCTGGTGGAGGTGATCCGCGGCGAAAAGACGAGCGACGAGACGGTGGCCGCCCTGGTGGCGCTGGCGCGGCGGATCGGCAAGACGCCGATCGTCGTCCGCGACTGCCCCGGCTTCCTGGTCAATCGCATCCTGTCCCCGTACATGAGCGAGTCGCTGGTGCTGCTGGAGGAGGGCGTATCGCCGCGGCAGGTCGACAAGGCGGCGACGGCGTTCGGCATGCCGATGGGGCCGATCACCCTGCACGACGTGGTCGGGCTGGACACCGCGCTCTACGCCGGGAACGTCCTCAGCGCTGCCTTCCCCGACAAGGGGATGCGGACGACGATCCTCGATCGGCTGGTCGCCGCCGGGCGGCTGGGGCAGAAGAGCGGGGCCGGGTTCTACGCCTACCCGAAGGGCAGCCGCGGCGTCGATGACCCGGCGCTGGCAGAGTTCCTGACCGCCGCGCACCGGCCGACGGGCAAGGCCGACTGGACGCCGGAGGAGATCACCGAGCGGCTATTCCTGCCGATGCTGAACGAGGCGGCGCACGCGCTGGCGGATGGCATTGTCCGCGACCCTGGCGACGTCGACATGGGGCTGATCCTGGGGATCGGCTTCCCCCCGTTCCACGGCGGCATTCTGCGGTGGGCCGACGAGATGGGGCTGCCGAGGGTGGTGGAGAAGCTGAAAAAGTACGAGCACCTCGGCCCGCGCTTCCACCCGCACGACCTGCTCACGTCCCTGGCCGCATCGGGGCGGACGTTCTACCCGAGATGATCGCCGGTCAGCCGGGCTTGTTTCGTTTCGCGCCAGCGGGAAGAATAGGCGGCCTCGGTCAGGCCCAGGGACGGGTCTGCGCGCACCGCACGGACGAGGTGTGAACATGGCCAGTTATCGCGGTCACTTGATGCTGTCGGCGCCGCTGGGGGCGTGCTATGGGGGGCTGGGGCTGCTGCGACCGGAGTTCGACGTCGGCGCGTCGTTTCTGGCCGCCGGGTTGACGACGATCGGCGGGCTGCTGCCCGACCTGGACAGCGACAGCGGGGTGCCGGTCCGCGAGCTGTTCGGCATCACCGCCGCCGCCGTCGCCGTCGCCGTCTACCAGCAGCTGCGGACGCACAGCGTGCCGGTCGACTCGGCGCTGGTGCTGGTGGCGTTGGCGTACTTCGGGGTGCGCTACGTCGTCGCCAACTGCTTCCGCCAGATCACCGTCCACCGCGGCATGTACCACTCGATCCCGGCCATGCTGATCGCCGGTCTGATCGTCTATCTCGGCTACCCGTCGTCCGACCTGCTCCTGCGGCTGTACCTGGCCGCCGGGGTGACGCTCGGGTTTCTGTCGCACCTGGTGCTCGACGAGATCTACGCCGTCGACTTCATGGGCGTCTCGGTGAAGTTCAACCAGTTCGCCGGCAGTGCGCTGAAATTCGGCTCGCCATCGTGGCCGGCGACGCTTGCCACCTATCTGATCCTGGCCGGGCTGGGGTACGTCGCGTGGGATGGGGTGCCGCCGTGGGCGAAGGTGCCGAATAACTGGGCCGAGCCGGCCAAGGAGTGGCTTTCACACCTGGCGGCGCACAAACCCTGAGCGGCGGGAATATCCGTCGCCCCGGCGTCACAACGGCCGTCCGGTCCCGTAATGAGTGGTGAAGAGAGCGAACGAAACCAAGACGCAACGCTCCCGTCACCAACCCGATTACGGAGACTGATAGCCATGAAGTATACGATGCTCGCCGCTGTGATCGCCCTGGCCTCGATGACCTCGGCGGAGGCCGCCAGCCCGACGGCGACCGCGAAGGCCGGCCGCAAGGCATCGCTGATCTCGGCCCGCGGCCGGTGTGGCGGCGGCTTCAACCGCTGTTGCTCGCCCTGTTACGGCCGGAACTACTGCTGCTCGCCGTGTTCCACCAGCTGCTGCTACCCGTCCTGCGACAGCTGCTGCTACCCGTCGAGCTGCTACCCGTGCTACAACCGCTGCAGCTCGCCGTGCTACAGCTCCTGCTCGCCGTGCTACAGCAGCTGCGGACGGTCGTTCAGCGGACGGTCGTTCAACGGGGCGCGGTTCCGCCGGTAATCGCCTTGAGCGATCCGTTGCAATAACGCACCCGGACCAGAGGGCAATCCTCTGGTCCGGGTGCGTTTTCGCGCGCCCTGCGGACCGGCGCCTGCGGGCCGTCGCCGGCCGTTGCCCACGAAATGGCGATCGCCGCCGTCACAAAAGTCACCTTCGACAGTAATAAGGGCGTGAGGAGTGAGAGACGCCGAGTGACGTACCGCTCCAAGGTGTTCAACCCCCATGTGGAGATCGATCGCGATGAAGTATTTCAGTTTTGCTCTGGTGGTCGCCCTGGCCTCGATGACCTCGGTGGAGGCGGCTAGCCCGGCGTCGGCAGCGCGAGCCGGCCGGAAGGCCTCGCTCATCTCGGCGCGTGGCCGGGTGGTCAACAAGCTCCACGGCCGGATGGTGGCCAAGCGGGGCGGACTGGTCCACCGCCGCTGCCTCGGCGGGTTCGGCGGCTACGGCGGGTTCGGCGGCTCCTGTGGCTACGGGTTTGGCAGCTCCTGTGGCTATGGCGGCTATAGCAGCTGTTACTCGCCGTGCTACAGCAGCTGCTACTCGCCCTGCTACAGTAGCTGCTACTCGCCGTGCTACAGCAGCTACAGCTACCTGTGCTACAGCAGCTGCAGCTACCCGTGCTACAGCTATAGCTCGCCGTGGTACGGGAGCTACTGCGGCTCATCCTGCTACTCGCCGTGCTACGGTTACGGGTCGTTCGCCTGCTGCCGCGGCGGCCGTTCGCTGACCGGCCGGGCGTTCCGCCGGTAAGCTGGCAAAACGAGTAGTGTAATCCTCCATCAAGACGGGCCGGTCGGGAAGCGAGTTCCCGGCCGGCCCGTCAGCGTTCGTTTAGCGTGTCCCGAGCGGCCCCGCGTTCACCAGCTGGCGCCACGGCAGCGGGTCGGGGACGTGGACGGCGGCCTGCTTGCGGGTGTCCGCCGGCGGCGGGGTCTCGGCCGGCTTGTCGGCTCCGTCGGCGGGTTGGGGCTTGGGCAACTCGCGGTCGGCGGCGGGCGGCGCCGGCTCGGGGGACGGCAGCGGCGGGAACACCTGCACCGGACCGACCGGCGGCGGCGGGCCGTGGTCATGCTCGACCGGAGGCGGACAGGCCGTCTGCTGCCGGCCGCACGAGCCGACGCAGCTGTGCTTGTGCGGGCACAGCCACTCGTGGAAGGTTCGCGTCGGCACAAAGATGCGGTCGCCCGGCCGCAGCTGATAGTTGGTGGTGGTGTCGCCCAGCTGGACGATTTCGGGGTAACACACCGGCAGGACGATGCGGCACGAGTCCGGCTTGGTCGGGCGGCTGAGAATGATGTCGTGCCGCGACGCCGAGCCGTTCAGCCCGCCGGCGGCGACGATGCCGTCGAGCACCGTCTCGCGGCCGCGCAGCGGGAAGACGCCCGGCGAGTTCACCTCGCCCAGCACGTAGTACACCTTGCTGTCGCGCGTGATGAGGCGGACCACGATTGGCCCGGCGTCGCGGGTTTTCAACCGCACCAGGCCGTTGACCTCCGCCTCGACCTCGTCAATCGTCTTGCCGGCCACCAGCGGCATGCCGTAGACGCCCAGCTGGATGCGGCCGTCGGGCAGTACCGGCTGGTCGCCGGTGATGCGAGCGGGCGAGTCGAGGTTGGCCGGATGGACGAGCAGCACGTCGCCCGGCTCGACGATGTAGGGGCCGGTCGGCTTCTTGGCCAGCTCGCGCGAGATCGCCAGCGGTTCGGGGTGCGAGCTGGCGATGCCGCGGGCCTCGTCCGTGAGCGCGTAGGCGCCGCCGAACAGCGAATAGCGGTTGTTGCCGCCCAGCTGGCATCCCGTCGTCAAGCTGGCCGCCAGCGCGACCGCTCCGGCGAGTGCGCATACGGAGTATCGCATCGGTTGCCTCCTTGCCACCGATAGCCCCACTTCCCAAACGGCCGGACCACCCCGGAACCTGCCCGCTTCACACGGCTGTCCCAGCCTGGCCCGGTTCTCCACACTCTGTTATCGACGTGGCGGTCTGCGCGGCTGCAGTGAATTGCACGATCAGGCATGACTTGACGAAACGAGGCAAGTCACGGGATTTACCGGGCATGCCGGAAAGACGAAACGGGAGAGATAATGGGGCAAGTTAGCCCGCCGACGGGACGAGCGGCGCGCCGATCACGCCGAGCAGGAAGAAACGCACGGCGTCCTCGGCGAGCAGCTGCACCGGCTGCACAGTAACCACCGGGTTGCGGATCGTGCCGCCGACGTGGAGCCGCACCACCTGGTTCGCCAGCACGGCGGTGATGCGGGCGAGCAGCGCCACCGGGATCGGCCCGACCGCCGGGACGAAGCGAGCGATCGCCAGCAGCGCGGCCGGGCAGCTGGCGTTGTTGCCGGAGTACGCCGTCACGTCGAGGTCGAGCCGCCCCTGCAGCGTCACCGTGCCGGTGGCATACAGGGCGAGGCTGGCGCTGCGCAGGGCCAGCCGCTCGACGCGGACCACGCCGTTCGCCAGGCGGGCGCGAAGGTCGCCGTTCTGGAACGCCGACCCGCCGCCGAGGTTGAGCAGCGGCCCGAGCGCGGCGAACACCGGCATCTGCATCGTCTGCGTGTCTTCCAGCGTGGCGCGGATGGTGCCGGACAGGTCGTTCATCGAGCGGACGTTGCTGCCGGCAAAGTCGACGGTGGCGTTCACCCGGCCGCGGGCATAGCTGCCGACGTCGCCGGCCGCCACCAGCCGGGACAGCTGTGCCCTGCTCACCTGCAGTTGCCCGTCGACGCGGGCGCCGCTTCCGCCGCTCCACAGCGCTGCCAGCCGCAGTATCGCTCGTCCCCCGGCCAGCTGGGCGGTGCTGCCGGCGATCGTCACCTCGCCGCCGCTCAGCCCGCTGGGGAAGCGAAACGCCACCGGGATGCGCCAGTCGACCGTCTCGACGCCGGCCACGCGACCGCGGGTCAGGGTGACGGTGCCGCCGCCGGTCCAGCCGCCGTTGAGGGTGCCGCGCAGGTCGATGTTCAGCGGCCCGTCGACCACGTCTTCCAGCCCCGGCACGCCGGCGAGCAGCTGACTCGCCTCGATGCCGTAGGCCGTCACCGCGAAGTAACTGTTGCCACGGTAGCGGTAGCCGGCCGCGATTCGCACCGTTCCGCCGGCGAGCTGGCCTTCCAGGTTGCGCAACTGCACGCCGGCGGTCGTCAGTGACAGCCCGCCACGGATGCTGCCGGTCAGCTGGGTCCGCTCCCAGCGCAAACCGCGGACCACGAACCTGGCATCGCCGACCGGCCGGCCGTCGACCACGCGGAACGGCAGGTCGAGCGACAGCACGCCACGCAGCGGCACCTGCCCCGCGCGCCACCCCAGCGCCGTCAGCAGCCGGGACACCCGCGCGTCACGGAGCCGCAACGTACCTGACGCCCCCTCGCGACGACCGGCGGCGGGCAGCCGGCCTTCGAGCCGCACCTTGCCGCCCAGCGCCTCGGCCTGCAGGTCGTACACCGTCTCGCCGCGTCGGTAGCGGATCGTTCCGCTCAGCCGGTCGGCCGGAATGCGCTGGACGACCAGCCGCGGCGCGGTGACGTCGACATCGGCCGACACGTCGCGCGGCTTGCCCGGCGCCGCCGGGGTGATGGTGCCCTTCACCGTCCCCGACAGCCGCCCCTCGACGCGCACCGGCACGTCGCCCGCCACCGCACGCAGCACCTCGGAGGCGTCGACGCCCTTAAGCGTCAGGTTGAACCGCCCCGGCTCGGTCTCGCGGGTCGGCGCCCGCACCGCGCCGGTGATGGTCCCGGCATACGCGGTCGCCTGGATGTCGTCGAGCCGCAGAGCCGCCCTGTCCATCGTCAAGCGGACAAAGGCCGACGTGAGCCGCACCCGCGCCACCGTCATCTGCGCCGAGCGGAGCGTACCGCTCAGGTCGAGGGCGGTGCCGTCGAGCGGCCCCTTCGCCGTCGCCTCGATGCGGGCAACGCCGGCCAGCTCGATCGGCGGGCGAAACGCCTCGGGCAGCCGGCGCAGCCCGGCGAGGTCGAACGAGTCGGCGACGACGCGGGCGTCGACCCGTCGCGGCGCCGCCAGCCGAACCGTCGCCGTGCCCCTCACCGGCGAGCCTTCCACGGTGCCGTTCACCTTGTCGACGGTCAGCTCGCCCTTCTCCAGCCGGGCGGCGAAGGCGGCGTTGCGAGCGCGGAGGCCGAGCACGGTCGCCTCGGGAGAGCGCAGGTCGAGGTCGGCCCGCCAGCGCGCCGGGTCGCGCAGGGCGGCGAACGGCGCCTTGCCCGAGACGGTCCCCGAGGCGATACCAGCCAGTCCGCGCGCCTCCGCTGGCAGGAGCAGCGCGTCGAGCATCGCCAGCGACAGATCGTTGACCTGCAGCGCGAAGTCGAGATCGCCCGGCGGCATCACCCCGAGCCGCGCCTTGCCAGCGAAACTGCCCGGTTTCGCCGGGTCGGCTTGCGGGAACCGGCCGGACAGGTCGGTCAAGGTCGCGACCCCGTCGCGGTAGTCGAGCCGCGCCTTCACCGCCTCCATCCGCAGATCGGCGATCCGCGCTTCGGGCACATCGACGCTGCCGTTCAGCCGATACGCCCGCAGGTTGCGCGGCGTGTTTACCGGGATCGCCACCTGCAGCCGGAACGACAGCCGACCGCTGATCGGCACCGGCGGAGTGATGTCGAACCGTCGCAGCAGCTGCTCCAGCTGCACGTCCGTGAACGACAGGTTCATTTCGAGGTATTCGCCGGGCGTGCCGGGCGGCGGCGGCCGGTCGATGGCCGCCAGCGTCTGCAGCACCCGGTGCGTGCCGGCGCCGAACCGCCCCACGCCATCGGCCAGCACCGACGCAGTCCGTGCCGCCAGCCCCGCCGGCACATCGAGCCATCCCTGCCGGGGCGCATCGTCCGCCCGATACACGACCGGGATCAGTTCCTCGGTCGAGGCGGGCGCAGCGGACTGGAAGCGGAACCGTCGCCCATCGCCGGTGAGTCGCAGATCGATCGTCCCGGTGCCGCCGGCGAACTCGACGCCGGTGATCCGTCCCTTCCCCTCCCCGTGCGTCTCCAGCGTGCCGTTCCGGACGGTCAGTTTGAGATCGGCCTGGCCGGTCAGCCGGCCGCTTTGCACCGGCAGCTTCCACGCCGCCGGCAGGTCGCTCACCGCCAGGTCGTCGGCGCGGACCTTGAACCCGAACCGCGACACCGGGCCGGTGAAGTCGAGTTCGCCGTCCACCGCCAGCGCTCCGCCGGCGGCGCGCCCCTTCACTCCCTTGAGCAGCACGCGCGCGTCGTCGATGGTGAGCTTGCCCGACGCTTTCTCGGCGCGCAGGTCGATGGCGGCGACGTGAACGCGGGTGTCGCGCGGCTGCATCTCGATGCGATAGTGGACATCCGACTCGCCACCGCCGACGTGGGCCGTGAGATGCACGGGGGTACGCCCCTCGGCCTGCACTTCCTTCCACACCGCCGGGTCGACGAACGGCAGGCGGTTCAGCTTTTCCTGCGTCACGTCGGCGTCAGTGGCGTCCATCGTCAGGTCGATGCCGCCCCTGTCCCTCTTCATCCGCCCGCCGACCGACCAGTCGCCCCAGTACGGGTCGACGATCGATCCGGTGAGGGTGACGCCGTCGTCGGACGATTCGATCGTGCCGTCCTTGCCGTGCAAAACGACCGGCGCGCGGCCTTCCTGGCGCAGCGTGACCTCGACGCCGCGGAGGTCGATGCGTGGAAGGGTGGTCTTGCCGGTGCCGCCGCCGGGGACCGTGGTCAGCAGTTTGCCGGACCGATCGAACCGGAGCGTCACCTTCACGCCTGACAGGGTCAGCTGTTTCGGCAACCCGCCGGAGAGGGCGCCGAGGGCCGACAGGTCGGTTTCCACGCGGTCAATGCTCACCAGCGGCGTCGACGGATCGCCGGCATCGGGGACGCGCAGGCCGCCGAAGGTGCTGCCGCCGGTGAGGCCGACGGACGCCTCTTCCACCTCCACCGGCAAGTCGAGCCGGTCGCGCAGCGCCCGAGCAACCCGCTGCGCAGTGCCCGCGGACGAGAGGACCCAGCGCGCGGCGATCAGCGCCACGCCGACGAACACCAGCAGCACCCCGACAGCCCAGCCCGTTCGTCGCAGCCGCGTCATGGCCAGCCTCCAGGTCGGCGGTCCCGCCGGGGGACCACGTTCACTCTTTCCCGTGGAGCGGACCGGGGCAAGCGCCCCACGTCGGGAAACCTCTCGCCCCGCCCGCCGGCGGGTGTGCCCGTCGTCACAAACACAACCACCCGGTTCGTTCAGCACACGGTATGCCTGACAGGACGGGACCGGAAAAAGACGCCGGGCGGCAAGATCGGTGCTGGTGCCATGCCCAGCCGCTCTGGGCTGGGCATGTGGAGCGAGGACGCGGCCAGTATGGGGGCCGGTCGGCGAAACGCCGCATGCCCACGCGAGCGTGGGCATGGCACCGAAGCCGTTTCCGGCTGACTTCTGGGTGCCATGGCCATGCTTCGTGGCCATGTGGTGCGAGTCATCTCTATTCGACGGGGCCGGTCGGAGAAACGCCGCATGCCCACGCGAGCGTGGGCATGGCACCGAAGCACCGAAGGTATCCACCCTGGCTGGATTAAAGACGCCGGGCGGCAAGGTCGTGAAGACCTTGCCGCCCGGAAGCGTTCCGTCACCGAAGCGATTGGCTCACGGCTCGCTGGTCTGCAGCGAGGCGTTGAGCGTCTTGGCGATCCGCTCGCGACTCTCCTCCAGGTGAGCGCGGCTGGTGTCGTCGATCGTCACGTTGCCGTCGCCGACCAGCCGGTCGATCCGCTTGCCGACCTCGCGCAGATGCAGCCGGGCCAGGCTGCGGGCATCGGCCGGAGCGTCGCCGCCCCGGAGCACCAGCTGCGCCAGCGTCCGCAGGTGCTCGCGCTGGAGATTGCGCGTCACCACCGACAATTCCGCCTGCCGCTTGCCGTTGGCCCCCGGCCGCAGCGGATCGGCCCACACCGCGTCGGTGATCCCGCGAAACACCTCGGCGACCTGTAACGGCTGGTTTTTGGCGTCCTTGTCGGCCTTGAGCGCGTTGTTCTGCACTCGCGCCAGCGTCGACCCGTCAAGCGCGTGCTGCAGCACCACCTGCTGGATCTCCAGGATTCGCTCGTGGATCGGGTAATCGACCTCGGAGAACAGGTTGCGCTCGGCCCCCCAGTGGACCCAGCGGTCCGACGCCAGCCGGCGGAGCAGCTTCGGCGAGTAGCGGAACGGCCGGTCGGTGAGGATGTGCTCCTGCAAAAACTTGAGCGCCGCCCGCTGCTTGTCGGGGTCGACGACGATGAACGGGTCGCGGGCGTTCGGGTCGCCGTCGTGGTCGCGGTGCATCGCCACCCCGCCGACGAACTTGGCGATCAGGAACGCGCCGTTGCCGTACTCGCGGAGCAACAGGCCGAACGCCTGCCGCACCCGCTGATACCCCTCACCCTTGCTCGCCCCCTTGTCGGCCAGCTTGGCGAGCAGTTCCTCGGCAAGCAGGATGCGATCCTGGGCGAACTTCATCGGGTCGGCGCCCAGGTCCCAGGTGTTCACGAACGGGTCGCTGGTGGCGTACAGGTCCTCGTCGGTGGCGTAGTCGTGCCCCGGCAGCGCCGCCTTGCTGGCGATCTTCTTCAGCTCCTCGTACTCGCTCTCGGTAGTGCCGCTGAGCGGCCGATAGGCGTAATCGATTACCCAGTAGTCATATGGCCCGAGGGTGGTGGTGAAATAGTCGCCCTGTTTCACGCCCTTGGGTGCCAGGTTGATCGGCGCATAGTCCATCACGCTGCCGACCAGGCCCTTCGTGCGCGTGATGGCGGTGTCGTGCAGCTGCTCGTTCTTGAGCATGGTGCTCGATTTGAAGTTGTGGCGCAGGCCGAGGGTGTGGCCGACCTCGTGCATGGTCACTTCCTTGATTGCCTGGCCGATCAGTTCCTCATTGAGCACGCTGCCGGCGGCCGGCGGCGGAGCGGCCCCGTCGTCGCGCAGGGCGACCGCCAGGGCAAGCAGGTTCAGCTCGCGCTTCAGGCATGGACCGCACTCACACAACCCGCTGGCGACGGCGCGGAAGCGCGCCTTGGCAAACAGGTCGAGCTTGCCCGCCGGCCGGGTGTCCCAGCCGCCGACGTCGTCGCCGCCCATCTCCAGCGCCGACAGGCCTAGCCCCTTCTGCTGGGCGCGGATCGGGCTGATGTCCTCGGCGATGGCGGCGCCGGCCCCGCCGTACAGGCTGGCCGACTGGCGGTAATAGCGCACCATCGAGGCGTCGAAGACGATGTCGGCGTCAAACAGCTCGCCGGTGAGCGGGTTGGCCCGCGACGGCCCCATCGCGTAGCCGCGGTCGGTGGTGATCCAGCGGAACGTGTTGTAGTTGGAGTCTTCCGGGTCGAACTCCTCGTTCTCCTGCTGGCGTACCTCGATGGCGTCGCGGAAGCCGACCTTGGCGAATGCCTTGTTCCACTCGAGAATGCCGTCGCGGACGTAGCCGCGGTACTCATCGGGGACCGACTTCTCGATCCAGAAGACGATCTTCTTCTTCGGCGGCGCCAGCTTGCCGCCCTCCTTCCACACCGACCCGTCGGCCCGCTCCAGCCGCCAGCGGTTGACGTAGCGCAGGAACGGGGTGTCGCGGGTGTCGGTGGTGTAGTCCTTGACCACGCTGATGAAGTGGCCGACGCGGTCGTCGGCGAGGCGCGGCTGGTAGCCGGCGTCGGGCAGCTGGCACAGGCCGTAGTGAATGACCACGGTGGCGCCGCGGCTGTCGATCACCGCGTCGCCCTGTCCACCGCCGGCGTAGGTGGCGGCCACCTGCAGCTCGATGTTGCGCGGGAACGCCTTCACCTTGTGCCAGGTGCTGCGGTTGGGGTCGAACATGCCGCGCCGCAGCTGGGCGAAGTCAGTCATGAAGATGTCGTTCAGGCTGATCAGCACGCCCTGGCGGATCGGGTGGATCGAGTGGATCCGCAGCGCCATCAGCACGCTGTCGACGTAGCTGGTCTCGACGGCGCGGGCGACCGGGGTACTCGGACGGGCGCGGAAGCGGACGTTGCGGCGGACCAGGAACACCCGGTCGCCGACGCGCTGGAACACCAGCACCCACTGCTCACCGAAGTTGCGTGTGTGTCCGCCCTCGCCCATGCCGCGGGCGACGGCGATCGGGCACAGGAACGGCTGATCAAACTGGTGCGGCCGCAGCTCGGCGAACAGTGTCTCGTCCTTCTGATACAGCTTGAACAGCCCGTCGTACTCCTTCGCCCCTTTCACCAGGGTGTCGAAGTCGGGGAATTTGGGCGGCGGGGCGTTGGGGACGACGTTGCCGGTCGAGCGGCCGGAGTGCCCGACCGACAGCAGGGCCAGGCCGCCGACCAGGAGCAGGTGGAGCCAGTACCGTCGCATGAAGCAGTCCTCGGGTTGATGGAACGCACGCCGGCGGGCCGGTGGGCAGAGGCACCGCGGACGAGGTCGTACCGGACGATGGATGTTCCTCCACATTAACGGCCGTCCACCGCCGCAACAAGGGTTCTGGGGAAGCCGGGGAAGCTCTGCCGGTCAGGCAAGGTGTCACGATCGGTGCGATTGTACCGGCCGGCGGTATAGTGAGGGGGAGCGCCAGCACGGCACCGGGGACGCCAGGTCATGACGAAGCCGCCATTCGAGGAACAGTTGCTCGGCCAGACGATCGCCGGGAAGTACCGCCTGACGGCGATCCAGGGGGCGGGGTTCTACAGCGTGGTGTTCGTCGCCGAACAGCATTTCTGCGGCCGGTTGGTGCGGCCGGTGGCGGTGAAGGTGTCGCGGCAGACCGGGCTGACCGAGGAGACGGCGCCGCACCTGTTCGGCGACGCCATCATCCTGGCGCGACTGCTGGCCGGCAGCCACCACGACGGCCGGCAGCACCTGGTCCAGATCCACGACATGGGGTTGCTGCCCGAGCACGAGGGCCGCGCCTTCCTGGTGATGGAGTACGTCGACGGCCGGCCGCTGCTGTCGCACATGCAGGCGGCGGGGCGGTTCACCGTCGCCACCGGGTTGCGGCTGCTCAAGCAGGTGTGCCTGGCGATGGCGCTGGTGCATGCGCAGGGTGCGATTCACCGCGACCTGATCCCGGAGAACATTCTGGTCGATCGCCGCGGACGGGTGCGGGTGGTCGACTTCGGGCTGGCCGCCTACGCCGATCCGCGCGCCGGCTTCGTCCCCGGCGCGATGGGCACCTTCTGTTACATGGCGCCGGAGACGGTGCTGGGCACATCGGTGCCAGCGTCAGACGTGTACAGCATCGGGCTGGTGATGTACCAGCTGTTCACCGGCGGCGGACCGCACCTGACGGCGCCGTGGGCGACCGACGAGAAGGAGGACCGCAGCCGCGAGAACTACCGGATCAAGACCGGGCTGCGCTTCGCCCCGCCGTCGGAGTTCCAGAACGAGATCCGCAATGACTACCGCTGGCTCGACGGCCTGCTGCTGCGCTGTCTCGACCCCGATCCCGCTCGTCGATTCCCCGACGCCGGCGCGGCTGCTGCGCGAGCAATCTCCGCCTGTGAGGCCGGCGAACCGCTGCCACCAATCGAGTATGGCGATACTCGCAACCAAACTCCGCTGCCGCATCCGCCAGCCGTCGACGAGGCTGGCGAGGCGGTGTTTCGCGAGGTCCGCAAGCTGCTCACCGGCGGGCGTATGCCGCGGTGATCGACCGGCTCGACGTGCATCGTCCGGCCGAGTGGGCGGTCCTCGACTTGCGGGGCGCGCGGACGCTGCGGGCGCTGGGGCAGGCGTACCTCGGCCGCGCCGAGCTGCCGCAGGCGCGATGCCTGGAGCAGCTGCCGAGCAGCAGCACGGCTGGAAGTGCTGCCGCGCTCCGAACACGTCGCCGCGCTTAATCGGACCTGGTGCCTTGTTGCCGCCCGGCTGGGCCTCCCGAACTGGCCGACGCCTGCCAGCGCGAGGTGAAGACGCTACAGTGATGCGGGAGAGACGGCCGCGCGTCGAGGGACGGATGCACGGGCAACCGGACGGATACCGCAGCATGGGCCGCGAGACGGACGCCGGCATCGCTCGACCGGCGGGCTGGTGCTCGTCCTGCAGCGAGTCCGCAAGCTGCTGCTGACCGGCTACCTGCCGGGCGGCCGCGCGCCGAGCCGGCCCGCTTCCGCCCGTTGCTCGCCGCGCGCTTGCCGGCGCGGGTGTAGAAGCCGAACGCGCTTCGCGCTCGGCTGAAAGCTGAGCTGGCTGGAGGGCGACATGCGCCAGGCCGTGGCAAGTTCGACGCGGTCCCCCAGTTCCTCGAAGGCGGCGCCCGGCGGCGGGCTGCCGGGATTGCCGCCGCTCGACCCCGGCGAGCTGGCCGGCCGCACGGCTTCTGGCGGAAGCGCGCGCACTCGGCTGCTGGCCGGCCAGAATGACGCCCTCACGGCCTACAGGCGGCCATGCGCGCGCGGGGCGGGCCGCAGGCGACGGCGTGGTACGTCGGCCTGCTGTTCCACGCCGGCCGCATCGATCGCGTCGAGGCGGTGTGGAAGACGGTGCGGACGAACCCGCGCGTCCTGGCGTGCGACGAGGCGCTGCTGGAGGCGGCTGCACCTGCGCGCGGCGAGCGGGCGCGCGAACGCCTGCGCGACGCCGCGCGGGAGCGGGTGGCGTGGACGGAGCGGTGGCTGTGGCTGGCGTGGGCACGATCGAGCTGCGGCGACCCGAGCCGGCGCGCCGAGGCGGCAGCGCCGGGCACACCGGGACCGTACCCTGGCCGCTGGCAGCGTGGAACGCGCTGTCGAGCGCGGCCTGGAGCGGACCGCCCACGCGCTGACCGCC
Organism: Gemmataceae bacterium; assembly: GCA_046350215.1. GTDB lineage: Bacteria > Planctomycetota > Planctomycetia > Gemmatales > Gemmataceae > JAXMAU01. Next base: position 48,976 of record JAXMAU010000035.1, read on the forward strand.
GACGCCGCCGGCTGGCGCGAATTCGTGCAGGGACAGCAGGCGCGGCGCGCAGGGCACGCCGACGAGGCGCGGCAGCTGCGCCGCGCGCGGCCGCCAGGCGTGCCGGCGATCGCCCCGTTCGCCGGCTACGAGCTGGTGTGCACACCCAGGCGACGGCGACCCGTCCGCCGTCCGCGGCTGCGTCACCGGGCACGTTCCTCGCCGCGAGCGCGATGGCGGCAACAGGTCGAGGCGGTTCATCGGCATCCAGGTCGATGCCGCCGCCTTCCTCGACGCCGCCCGGGCCAGGCCAGACGCCACCGGCCACTTCAGCCGCCTCGCCACGCTGCTGAATCCACGGTGGGCGAGACGGCCCGGTTCGTCGAGCGCGAACCGGCGGGGCCAGCGCGGCGGAACGCGCTGATCGCCGTACTCGAATCGTCGGCTGAGCTGTCGCCTACGTGACGGCGATGCTCGTCGAGGCCGCCAGCGAAGCCGGCGACGAGCTGGCGGCACGGTCGCCCTTCAACGCACTAGGGCTCGCCTGCGACCAGTCGAATATGCAATTACTGGATAGCGCTTCATCGCGGTCTATCCTGGCGAACCGCTCGCCGCTGTCGCCACCGCCGCGGCTGCTGGGACCCGCCGCCGCCGCCCCGGTCGATCATCCGCTGGCTCGCCTGCGGGATGCGGCGATGCACCTCCATCGTGGAGAGATTGACGACGAAACGCGCCGGTGGTTGCGAGGTGGCGGATGGGAGCCGACCGCTGGCACAAACGCTGCTGCTGGCCGACGCCGCCCGGCGAGAAGACCCTCCCCGCGGTGCGAACGCTGCTGGAGGAGCGCGCCCGGCAGCGGCGAGCGTTCGACACCGCCGCGTTTCCTCGTCCGCCAGCTGGAGGCGCTGGTGCTGCGGCATCCGGGGTTCGCCGGCTGGCGGTCGACGCTGCCCGGCTGGCTCGACGCATGGCCGCGGGTGCCGGTCGACAGCCTGCTCGCCATGTACGCGCGGGCGGTGCCGTTCGCCGTCGCGGAGACTCCGGCCTCCGCCGCCTGGCTGCTGCAGGCGACGCCGGGCGGTGTTGCGGCGTGACCTGGTCACGGCGGCACCAGCCTGCCTGCACCACGCCGGGACGAAGTCGCCCAGGGCGACGGTATCGCTGACCCGCTCTTGCCGCGGGTGAAACGACTCGTCGATGCCGACCGGCTGGCGCGCCCTCGGACTGTCCGTCAGGCCCGCGGCGCAGCGGGCCGACCTGGTCGACCTGCTGGTGAAGTACCGGACGGCCGACCCCTGCTCGATGCGGCGCGGCGAGGCGACGCGATCGCCGCCCGCGCGCGGCTGGCCGAGCTGGTGGACGCCGCCGACCTGCCGGCACAGCTGGCCCACCACCTCGCGCTGGTCGAGACGGGGCTGGCGGAGGCAGCGGAGGACACCGACGCGACGACGGCGTGCGACGGTTGGCGGCGGGCGTGGCGGCACTGGTTCCGCTGGCTCGCCGGCGACGACCCGCAGGCCGGCTCGGTTCGCCCGTTGCTGCTGGCCCACCTGCTCGATCGTCACCGGCACCGGCTCAACGACCACCTGGCGCGGGGCGAGACCACCGCCGCCGGGGGGCTGTGGTCGCTGGTCGGATCGCTGCCCACGGGCGCCGCCGGGACTCCGTTCGCCGCCGAGGTCGTCGACCGCGTCGCCGGGTTCCACGACGAGCTGGCTACCGAGTATTTGCTTACCACGCGCGAGGCGATGCGGCTCGGCGCGATTCCCGAGGGGTGGCGGGCCGACTACCCGCGCGGGCTGGCGATGCTCGATCGGTTGCTCGCCCTCGACGCCGACAACGGGCGGTTGTTGACCGCCTTTGTTGAGACGTGTAACGACTGGGCGCTCGACCTGTACCACTGTCAGCGCTGGACGGAATTGCAGGCGCTGGTCGACCGGGCCGCGCCGGCGGCCGACCGGCTGCGGCGGCTGATCGACGGCCGCACCGGCGAGCTGCTGGCTCGCAACGCCCTGTCGGAGCTTTGCAAGGTGCGTGGGTTCGTCGAGCCGAATGCGGGCCGCAAGGCCGAACACTACCGCGAGGCGCTGCGGCTCAACCCGGCCAACCGCAACGCCCGCGAGCTGCTCGACGAACTCGAATCGCCCGGAGACGACGATGCCGGATAATCCATTCGAGGTGCTGCGCCTGTCCCCCGACGCGACCGAGCACGACGCGGTCGAGCAGGCAGCCCGCCTGGCAGCGCGGACCGCCGACGAGGCCGCCCGCGCCGCCGTCCGCCAGGCGGTTGCCCGGCTGACCGCGTCGGCAGACGACCGCCTGCTGCTGGCGGTCCTCACCCACGCGCGGCCGGATTACGCCGTGCCCGAGCTGGAACGCGCCCTGGCCGCTCACCGTCGCCCCCCGGCTGACCAGACCGACCTTCCGATACCGCCAATCGACCTCGACGAGTTTCGCGACCTGTTATTGCACCAGTTGCAGCGCGAACTGTCCGACCCGCCGGCGCCGTTCGAGCCAGTGCCCGCGGACGAACCGGCCGAAGAGATCGACCGGCAAACCGCCGAGGCACTGTGGCAGCGGCTGGTGAGCGACCCCGGCGCGTAACGACACACTTCGCCGCCACGCCGACGCTGTATAGACACTTTTCGTCAGATAAGTGAAACGCCGCATGCCCACGCAAGCGTGGGCATGGCACCAAGAACCAAGTACCAGGCGTGGGCACAACACATATCCTTCCCTCTTCCCCTCTCCTTTTTCTCTTCCTCCTGTCTTCCCTCTGTGCCCCTCTGTGTCCTCTGTGGTGAGTCCGTCTTCTGTCGCTGGCTGTCGATTGGCGGCGGGCTACAATGGCGAGGGTCATCAGGCAGGGGAGGACGGCGATGCAGGGACAGTACGACGCGATCATCATCGGGGCCGGGCACAACGGGCTGGTGACGGCCTGCTACCTGGCTCGCGCCGGCCGCAAGGTGCTGGTGCTGGAGCGTCGGCCGGTCGTCGGCGGGGCGTGTGTCACCGAGGAGACGTTCCCCGGATTCAAGGTGTCGACGGCGGCGTATGTCAACAGCCTGTTCCGCAAGGAGATCATTCGCGATCTCGATTTGCATCGGCACGGGTTCGAGCTGCTCGAGCGGATGCCGTCGTCTTTCTCCCCCTATCTCGATGGTCGATATCTGCTGATGGGCGGCGATCGGGAGCTGACGCACCGCGAGATCGCCAAGTTCAGCCCGCGCGACGCCGAGGCGTACCCGAAGTACGAGGCGATGCTGGAGCGGGTGGCCGACGTGCTGGAGCCGACGCTGGTGCAGACGCCGCCGAACCTTGACCGTCCTGGCGCGGCCATGTCGCCCGCGGTGACCACTGGCGCAGCAGGTAGAGCAGTCCTCGCGCACGCCAGCAGCAGGATCGCCGACAGCTTGCCGCCGGCATGGGTCAACGCGCCGCCGATCGCCGGGTCGTAGGCGGTCATCTCCGTCGGGCCGACGACAGTACCGCCGGCTTGCCCCGCAGGCGCGGTGGGTGGCCAGTTGATCTCCGCGCCGCGGCCGCTTCGCTGCCGCCCACCAGGTTCTTACCGGTCACCGGATCGATCCCGGCCACGAACAGGTCTCGCCGGCGTTGTCCATCGGCACCACCACCGGCACCCCGCCGGCCAGCCTGCGCTTGTTGACGCCATGCCCACCTGGTTGGTGATATCCAGGTAATCGCTTACCAGCGACCGATACCACAGCGAGTGCCGTCGCGCGCGATCGCGCGAGGTCGCCGGTGGCGAACAGGACGTACGCCTTGCCGTCGTTAAAGCTGGCGACGGCGCGCCATGCAGGTGGTCGGGTTACAGGCGGTGTTGCCGGTGGCGGTGGGCTGCGCTCCCACAATTGCTGCCGGTCGCCTCATCGAGCACAAAACGTGCAAGCGCGCTCGCGGCGATGGCCCAGGAGCAGGCGATGACGTGCGCAACCCCGCCGGCGATCACCGGGTTGGACAGGCCGCCGGCCGGCAGCATCACCTTGTGGCGGCCATCGGTTTTGTCCACTTCGTCGGCAGCCCGCTCTCCTCCGACACGGCGGCGCCGTTGGGGCCGCGAAACTGCGGCCACTCGCCGGCCCCGGCCGTCGCCGTCAGCGCCCGACGAACCGATCCCAGGATGTGTCGGCGCATCGCGTCGTATCCCCTCGCCTTGGCGCCTTCGCGGCCGTGAACGGCACACCAGCGCCGACCGCGTCGCACACTCGCAGCTGGAACTTCCAGTCCTGCGCCCAGTTCTCCGATTGCTCGTTCTGACACACCTTGAGTAAGAGCGTATTCAGACCCTTGCGGAGCGCGACGCGGATCGTGTACTGGTCGATGCGCATGCCGTGGTGATATTCTTCGCGAGCGAACGCCGGCTGGCCGTTGACGAACAGCTTGGGCGTTGATGCAGCCGACGCGCAGCAGGCAGTTGCGCGCGGCCGGCGTCGAGATACGTCACGGCGTAGGCCACCGCTCCTTGTGCTTGCCGAGGACAGCCTGTTGAGGTCGGCCGAGTGCGCGGGTCGCTGGTGGTGTGCTCCACCCACTTCAGGGCGGCGCTTTCGTCGGTGCCCTGGTAGGCGGCGGTCACGTCGACGCCTTCTCCGGCGGATAGGCGACGTTCCAGCCGATCCTTGCGGTGGTCGAACGGGCCGACCAGATACCAGTGGGCGATTACTCCGTAGTCTTCTGCAGGTCAGCTTTCCCTCTTCCAGCTTTTCCAGCACGCCCGCGGCCGTGGCTCGACATGGTCGGGGTCGCAGGCCCCGGCCAGCGCCTGCCGATAGCGGCTCGCGGGCGGTGCGGTCGTCCTTCGCCTCCTGCTTTTTCGCCAGCCGATCACGCTCGACGGCGTCTGGCTGGCTCGCTGCCGGGGTCGTCGAGCATACCAGGAAGGAGACGATCGGAGCGGTCTGCATCGCTCAATCAGCCATTCGTAGGCCAGCCGGCAGGCGATGCCGGCGTGCCGCCAGTCGGTGACGAAACGCTCAACTCCGCCGGCGGACAGCTTGCCCTGCGTCAGCGGCAGCTCAGCGATCGCCTCGAACGCCGGCCGCAGCCAGTTGGCGGCCGTCGAATTCATCGTCGTCCATCGCCGCGGATCAGCACCAGCGGCGGCCGCGAGCAGCCAGTGCCTTGACCGCCTGCTGCCCTCGACGTTGCCGGCGCTCGCGGCCGACCTTGCGCTTGCCGGGCGAGCAGGGCGTCGACTCCGCTCGCGCGCCTCGGTTCCGCCGCCGGCGAACCGGCCGCGATCGCGACCACCGCGCCGTCACCGCCCACCATCCTGCTCTGCATCGACTTCCCCCTCCTCGGTGCTTGTTGAGCATCTTCCCGCCGTCCACGGGAGCGCGTTGCCGTCCGCGTCGAACTCACCTCGGCGGCTCGGCACCGCCTTCACCTTCGCGTGTTCCCACTGGAACTGCATCGCTGCGGAGGTCAGGGTCCTTGCTGGTGAGCCGCTGAGGCGGCGCGGCTTGCTCGCAGGTGCCGTCCGCGACCAGGCCAGGCGTGCGCAGGTCGATCAGGTTGAGCAGCAGGCGGTTCGTGCGCGGTGATCGATCAGGTAGAGCGAACTTGGCCACTTCCTGCAGCACTGGGCCTTCACCTGGTAGCGGATGCCGGGTCGAGGTCGGCTGGCCTTCGCGCTCGCCGATCTGCAGCTTGGCGATCGATGGTCACCGCCAGCGGATTGCCCTGCGGGTAGATCAGGTACAGGTTCGGCTTCTCGGCGCCGATCTGTCCACCGACCAGCAGGTTGACGTTGATGATCCATGCTCCAGCGCCTCGCGGTCCAGGTCGGCGACCCGGCGCACCTGCTCGCCGACGATCCGCGCCGCGTCGTAGAACGTCGACGCCGCCGCCAGCCCGCGGCCCTGGTCGAACTCCCGCCGCAGCAGCGTCAGCACCGACTGCGTGACCGACAGGCTGCCGCTGCTCAGGATCACGAAGACTCGCTCGCCCTCGCGGACGAACAGGTGCATCTTGCGGCAGGTGTTCACCTGGTCCATCCCCGCGTTGCTCCGCGAGTCGGACGCCATCACCAGCCCCTGATAGGTGCGAATCCCCTGGCCATCACGGCCGTCCTCCCTGCCTTCTGCGATCCGGTCAGTCGAGCTTGAGGTCTGCCGGCTTCACGCCTTCTTCAGCGCCCGCGCCGAAGCTGAACGGCAGCGGCTTGTACTTGCTCGCCAACGAGGTCGACTTGGCCCTGGATGAGGATCTGCTCTTCATCCCCAGGCGCAGTACGAAGCGTTCACCAGCAGCCGCGCAGCCCTCGCTCGAAGGTCCCGTAAGGCAGCACGTAATCGACGTGAACACCCGTGCCGGCTTGCCGCCCGCGGGAGTGTAACTCTTCACCCAGGCGATCAGCATGTCGGCGTCGTTCTTCTTCCGCTACGGCGGATCGGTGATTCGGCTTCCGCCGCGACCACATAGCCGGAAACGCAGCGGCTTGCTGTCGCCCGGCAACGGCGAGGTGGACGGTGTAGACGTCGCTCGGCCCCCAGATGTCGCCGTCGCCCAGGTGCCGCGGACGATCAGGTGATCGCTCCGCCCAGGGCGATGATTCCTGCGTGCTCTCCGACCCGTGGGCGCCGCTGATGGCCTACCCGCGTCTCTCCGGCGCCTCGCTGCCGAACCCGCCCGCTTCGGCCAGTGCCAGTGTGCATACTTGCTCTTGCCGGGCAGGTTGAACGCATGCGTGGCGGTCCGCAGGCCGATCACCGGCTTGCCGGCCTCGACGTAGTCGACGATGTGCCTCATCTGGTCGTCGGGCAGGTTGCGAAAACGGAGAAAGAAGACCGCCAGATCGGCCGTCTTCAGCGCTTCCAGGCCGGGAATGTTGTCGGTCTGCGTCGGGTTGATCGTGCCGTCCTTGCGGTCGATCGGCAGCAGCACCGTACACTTGAAGCCGTGGTGCCGGGCGAGGATGCGCGCCAGCTGCGGGATCGCCTCCTCGGAGCGGTACTCCTCGTCGCCGGCGACGAGGACGATGTGCTTGCCGCGGCCGGGGCCGTCGCCGCCCTGGTAGACGACGCCGGGAGAATCGGCGCGGGCGGCGGAGACGGCGAGCAGGGCGCAGAGGAGGGCGGCGGTGCGGGGGAGGGACATGGACAGCCTCCGGTGGGTGGATTCGGCCCGTGCGCCGGTGCGGCGCGGGCACGACCATCCTATCGAACCGGCAAGGCGGCTGACAGCCGGTTACTGGCCGCGCGAGTGGCTGCCGTGGCGGGAGCTGACGATCGGCGCGCCGTCGGGCAGCGGCCGGCCGGCGACGACGACGTTGTGATCGTGCAGGTAGTCGCGAAGGCGGCGGTAGAGCGGGAAGCTGTCGGCGTAGACCCACAGGGTGACGGCGGTCTGCTGCGGGTCGAGGCGGTCGATCACCTTGCGGAACGCCGACCCGTCGGCCAGGGCGCGGTCGGCCGGCTCGCCACGGTCGGCCTGGATTGGCTCGACCTCCCAGGTGGCCAGGCCGTAGCGAAACGCGCCGTCGATCGGTGCTGAACCGGGCGGGCCGTCGGTCAGTTCCTTCTGCCGTTCGATGGTGTAGCGCAGGCGGAACGCGCCGACCGGCTGGGTGGTGGCGGTCACCTGCCACTGCGTCTTCAGTCCCTCGGCCCGACTGCGCGACTCGCGGCGGATCTCGTCCAGCATGGTGCCGGTGTCAATCAGCGCCACGCGGCCGTGACGGCACTCGAACATCACCTCCTCGGTCTGCACCGGGGCGCTGACCGGGGTGCGATAGCGCAGCTCCTTGCGCGCCGGCGGAAGCTTTTTCAGCTCCGCGATGTCGTCCATCAGCTTCTTACTACGGGTCCGCAGATTGGCGAGGGTGGCGGCGGAAGCGGTCAGCTGCGCGCGGCCGGCGGCGGTGCGGGTCGTCAGGCCGGCGCGGTCGTCGTGCATCTTCCGTCCGATGCCGCTCAGGGCGTCCAGGTCGCGGCGGAGCCGCTCGGCCAGGCCGCGCACCTCGGCTGCTTGCCGCGCACGCTCGGCCGCACTGCCGGCCGTCTCCGCCAACTCGTCGCGTTGCCGCACCAACTGTTCCTGACGCGGGTCGGTCGGCTCGGGGAGAAGGCGGTTCGTCGGCGACGGCGGCGGGCGGCGGAGGCGGCGGCGGGACGATCGCCTTGTACGACCGGGCGCCCGACCCAGGTGACGAGGATCAGCCGCAGGATGATCCCGACCACGGTGGCGACGAGGTCGAGAAACGAGTCGAAGCTGAAGGCGATCTCGCGGTGCCGGACGGCGGCGGCGGGCCATCGCGGTCGAGCCTCCCAGTCCAGGGAGGCCGAGTCTCCCCGTCTCCGCCACGCGGCGTCAGAACCCGCTGACGATGTGGCCGACGTCGTCGCCGGGCAGCAGCGAGGAGCCGTCTTGGGCACCGAAACCGTCTCGCGCCGGATACGCCAGGTGATACGTCCGTTCCGCGTCCGGGTGAACGAGGAGGATCGGCACGCCGACGTCGAGCCGTCGGGGCGGCTCGGTCGCCAGGTGTCGGCCATCAGGTCGCGCGGTCTGGTGAGCGGGTTGTACACCGGCGTCTGGTTTAGCAGCGACAGGGCGTACATCTTCCGCGTCGGGAACACGACGACACAGTCGGCCCGACACTCGGCGAAGATGGTCATGTCGCCCGGATTGGTGATCCGCGCCCGGGCGAAGCGGAATCTCGCGGCGTTCGAGGCCGCCCGGCGCGGAATCGGCCCCGGAATCCCGGCCGTCCGCCCGACCCCTCGCCAGTGTTCCCGGCCGCTTCGCCGGCTGTCCGCCAGACGCAAGCCGTGACGGCGGCGAGCTGCCCGTCCCTGAACCTGCCGTCCCGGTGTTCGGGAGCAGGGAGAGCACCCCGATGCCGCCGTCAGCCGTCTTCGGTCCCGCCGCCGTCGCCGAGGTCGCGGCGGACAGGTCGCAGCGGTGGCATTCGTCGCCCCGAGCAGGGGAACCGGCGCGTCGGGGTGCGGCGGGTGGAGCGGCGCCCGTTCGCACCACCGATGCCGGGTAGCGCCACGCCGTCCGCAGGTGCCCCGTAGGGCCGCGGCCGGCTCAGGCCGACCACCGGGCGCTGATCGGCTGCCGGTGCCCGCGTCGGCCGGCGGTTCCGGTGACGGCTGCGCGGTCGGTAGGCCGATGCCGGCGCCCAGGTGCCGGTGCCGGAGCCACCCGGCGAACCCGATGGCGGCGGTAAGGTCATGCCGATCTGCGGGCCGTCAGACCCGCCAGTGCCCGCCGGACCCGCCAGGCCAGGGCCGCCAAGGTCCGGGCCAGCGTTGCCGCCGACGCCGGACCGCCGCCCGGTGCCCCGCCCTGGATCGGTCGAGTGCAAGCGGCCCGGCGGACGGTTTGCCGCTGCCGAGGCCTGGCCCGCGTTGCCGCCGAGCGCCCGGACCACTGCTCGGAGTCCACCCTGGATCGGTCCGAGGGCGAACGGGCCAGGCGACGGTTGGCCGCTGGGTTGGCCTCCGGTGGCGGGCGGCATCAGGCTGACTGGGCCGGACAGGGCGGTCTTTTTCGCCACCGGGGCCGGCGGTTCGGGCGACGGTTTGGCGACGGATGCGGTCCGCGTCTCCTCCGCCGGCGGGAAGTGCAGCTTCCAGTCGGCGTCGACCAACTCATAGCCGAAGTCGACACCCATCCCGCGGATGGCGGACTCGAGAGTTGATAACGGCGGACGATGCCGTCGGGGCGGACGAGCAGCATCAGGTACGCCCGCGCTACGACACGCCCTGTTTCGCCAGCTCCTCCCGCTGCGCCGCCGCCCGCCGTTCGACCTCCTGCCGCACGATGGCCGGCATCTCGGCGTCAACCATCTGCCGGTCGGGGTGGAAGATCAGCCCGCTGGCAGCGCACTCGACGTAGAGCGGCCGCCGACTGTCGCCCTGCTTGCCGCGGTACGGGACGATGGAATAGGTCTCGGCGTCGCGCTTGCGGGCCTCGCGCAGCTGGGCGAGCGCCTTCTCCAGCTGTTCCAGCTCGGCGGTCAGGCGCGCCTTGCCGGACTCGGCCTCGGCGGCCTTGCCGGCCAGCCCGTCGGCTTCGCGTTTCGCGTCGGCGACGGCCTGTTCGTGTTGCTGCAGCCGCGCCTTCTCGGCCGTCACCTGCGTCCGCAGCTTCTGAACGACATCCTCCTCGCGGCGGAGGCGCGCGGCGGCGTCGGCCAGCCGTGCCTCGACGCGCTGCATCTCGTCGTCGAGCTGCTGTTTCTCGGCGGTCACCCTGGCGCGGAGGTCGTCGCGCCGTTTCTCCCAGGCGGCGACGGCGGTCTTGCGTTTGGCGTCGGCTTCCCGCCTGCGCGCGGCAGTCCGGCCGGCGTACTCGCGCTGCTGCTGGCGGGCCTTCTCCTGGGCCTTGGCGACCGCGGCGAGCTTCGCCTTGCGGTCCATCACCAGCAGCACCAGGATCAGCGCGCCCATCGCACACAGCAGGACGGCCAGGAACGGGAAGGTATTGACCTGCAGCTGGTTTCGACGTCTCATGCCGCCTGCCCCCGCGCCAGCCGCGGGCCGGAGGTGCCGCCGCTCCGGGCGGTAAGCAGGTGGACGGCGGCGGTCAGGCTGTGGACCGCCTCCTCGAACGCATTGGCGTCCGCCAGCGCCGCCAGGTTGGACTGCAACGTCGCCTGCAGGTTCGCGACCGTGCCGGTATCTTTCTGCAATTGCGCCAGCAGCTCCGCCTGCTGGCCGATCCGGTCGACCACCTTCTGCAGCGCCGCCTGCTGATCGATGCCGGTCTGCTGGATGGCGGCGCCCATGTCGGCGATCTGCGTCATCAGCCGCGTACTCTGTTCCACTGCCCGTTCTTCCAGCGCCGCCAGCCGCTGCGAGTAGGCGTCGATCGTCTGGTCGAGCGCCTGGCCGAGCGCCGTCGTCAGCTTCTCCTGAATCCGGTCGAGCAGGTCGACGGCGCGGGCCTCCGGCGCCTTGAGCGTGGCCGACCACACCTCCGCCTGCTTCACCAGGATCCCCTCGACGGCGGCGGCCAGCTCCTGCGCCCCGTGCTGGATCACGGCGGTCGCCCCGCCGCCGTTGCCGGCGTCACGAGCGAACCGATGGCCGAGCCATTGCTCGGTCAGCCGGTCGACCAGCTCCAGCAGCGCCTGTTCCTGCCGCTCCACCAGGAAGGTGACGAACATCAGCAGCATCGTCAGGCCGAGCGCCAGGGCGGTCGAGTCGAACGCCTCGGACAGCCCGTCAGTGACGCTCGACAGCGACTCCTCCAGCACCTCCGGCGTGACGCCCGAGATGGCGCCGGTGATGCCGATGACGGTGCCGAGGAAGCCGAGAATCGGGATCGCCCAGGTGATGAACCGCACCAGCGCGAAACTGTTCTCCTGGGCGATGGCGTCATTATCCGCCAGCGTCCGCAACTGATCGTCCAGGTCGGCGGCACTCTTCCGCTGGCAGACGAAGTCGAGCACTGCCCGTAGTCGCCGGCCGAGGTAGGTGTCCTGCACACGCGCCGGCTGCCGGTCGAGCGATGCCGCCAACTCGCTGGCCCGTTCCGCCGGCACCGGCTTGCCGTCCCAGCGCGGCAGGACCTCGTTGCCGCAGGCGCCGTGTTCGCCGCGTAGCTGGACGAACTTCAGGAACAGCGCGCCCAGCCCGCAGCAGAAGAACAGCACCTCCACCCACTGCACCGGGAACTCGACGTAGCGAAAGGCGACCGAGTTGCGCAGCGGCCCGTAGTGAAACAGGGCGAGGACTCCGCCGGCGAGGGCGGCGCCGAGCAGGAGCACGGTCAGGGTGGACCCGTGGCGCCGGGACGCGCCTGCGGGGGACGGGGAGAAGCTGCTCATCCGCGCGCTCCTGATGAAGTCGTTCCCGGCAGGCGGTCCGGGGACGGCGATGATACCTCTCCTCCTTCATCGGCACGTTGGGGGCCGAACTTGACGGTCGTGTCACCCCGAACGGATCTACCGCCCGTGCCGGAGTTGCCACCTTTACACCACCCCCGCCGTTCGCCGCGCCGAGCGGGGAAGCGCCGCGAGCCGGGCAATCTGCCGTAGGCGGGACGGTCGGGGTGTGTTACCTTCCGGGCGTCAGGGGGATCGAGGACGGAAGGCGACGACGCCCGATCACGGAGGAAGGGTATGGTGCGGTGGTGGACGCTGGCGCTCGCGCTGCTGATGGCGGTGGGCGGAACGGCGCGTGGGCAGGCGTTCAAGCTGGCCCCGGCGGTGGCGATCGAGGCGGAGGAGTTCGCCATCGAGTCGGGCTGGACGGTGGTGAGGAACGGCGCCGGCAACTACATGGTCGATGCTATCGGCTTCAACCACCTCTCCGGCGAACGGCTGCTCAGTTTGCCCGCTAGCGCCAACGCCGGCCGCGCCCGCCGCGAGGTCCGTGTCCCGGTCGCCGGCAAGTACCGCCTGTGGGTCCGCTACGAGTATCCGCCGTTCTGCGAGACGCGCTTCCGCGTCGTCATCGAGCAGAACGGCCGCAAGGTACTCGATCACGTCATGGGCACCCGTGACAGTCTTCGTCACGCCTTTGGCGATCCGGTCGCGAAGGCGCAGCACGACCCGGCGTGGGGACCGGAAGGGCTGGTCGAGGAGGGCGTCACCGTGCCACACCTGCAGGCCGGGCCGGCGACACTGGCGCTCGTTGGCGTGACGCAGCCACAGACGCCCGGCGTGGCGGCCAACCGCAACATCGACCTCGTCTATCTCACCGCCGACACCACCGACGCCTGGCGCAGCACTACGGCCGCACGACCAGCCTCTACCCGATCCTCGACGCCTTTCGCGACAGTCGCGCGGCCCGCTGGGAGGTGCGTTTTACCAACCGCTCGGATCGACCAGCGGACTACCGCGTCCATCACGTCTATAACCGCATCCCCTGGGGCACCAGCGATCCGGCCGAGGCGCGCGGCGTCAAGCCGAGCGAGCAAAGCGGCTGGCTCGGGCTGACCGGGCAGGACACGGCCCACTTCGGGATGACCGAGTTCCGCAGCATCGGCGCGTTCGACGTCGAGTTGCGTCCCGTCGGCGACGAGCGGCCCCTGCGCTCGCTGTCCGGGAGTGGCATCGTCCGCGTCTACCTGCCGCCGTATCGATCCAGCGAGCTGCCGACCACGCCGGAGGCGGCGATCGACCACATCCTCAGCGAGCTGAAGCGCTTCCCGGCGCCGGGCAAGAAACCGACATTGCCCCTCTGCTACGGCGGATGGCTGCCGCTCGGTCAGGACAACGCCTATGGCCGCAAGTACGCCGAACTGTACGCCGCCCTCGGCTTTCGCTCGCTGCACCCGGCGCACAGCGGGCCGGCGGTGCGCAAGAACCTCGATGCCGTCGGCATCGCCCCGTCGAAGTCGTGGATGGTGATGGGCTATCGCAATCCGCCGACGCGGGCGAACATCGACCGCGCCGCCCGCGATGTCGACCGTACCGGCATGCGGCCGCACCTGCGCTTCTTCGACTACGGCGACGAGATCGCCTTCGCCGAGTGGCTGACCATGCAGGCGGAGGACGACCTGGCCCGCGCCAGAGCGGCCGGCAAGAAGGTTTCGAGTAGGGAGTTACTCGCTGCGAAGTGGGTGGAGTGGCTCAAAAGCAACCGGCCGAGGCAGCGGCTGGTCGATTACTGGCTGCCGTCGTGGGGGCCGTTCAATCTGGGGGCGGTGCGGCCCGACAGCAGCGCCGAGGCGGCGCGGCTCAACCCGCGGCTGTACGTCGACTCGCTGCAGTTCTACGAGGAGTCGGCCATCCGCTTCGCTGCCGACGGCGCGAAGGAGGTGCGCGCCACCCTCGGCGATGACGTGCTGTGCGGCGCCAATTACTCGTGCCACCCGTTCTACTACCCGCACAGCACCATGTACATCAAGTGGTTTCGCGATGGCGCCGCCGATCTTGGCCGGCACAGCGAGTACTTCTGGCAGGTGGGCCAGCTCGGCCCGATGGTGAACGGCTACATCGCCGAACACATCCGCGCCGGCATGCGCGACAACCCCCGCGCCGTGCTGCGGCAGTACACCATGCCGCACGCGCCAGGCAACACCGACGAGAGCTTCCTGCGCAGCGCGTTCAGCCACCTGGCACACGGAGCGACGATGCTCGACTTCTTCGGCATCGGGCTGAATGAGACGTTCACCGAAAACCACATCGACCACCGCGCCCGCGGCCGCTTCCGCGCCCTCCGCGACGTGACGCACGCCGTCGGGTTCGTCGAGGATCTGCTGCCGAAGGCCCGCGCGGTGCCGTCGCCGGTCGCCCTGCTGGTGAGCGCGAGCACCGAGCGCTGGGACCTGGCCGCCATCGCCACCGACCGCGCCGGCCATGCGTCGTTCGGCCCCGACTTCCGCAAGACGCGGTTGCACTTCCACCTCGATCGGCTCGGCATCTGGACGGCCCTGACCTACCTCGGCTGCAGCCCCGACCTGGTGACGGAAGAGGACGTGATCGCCGGCAAGCTGCAAGGCTGCAAGCTGCTCGTCCTCGTTGGCGATCACTGGCCGCGGGAGCTGCCGGCGGCGGTCGAGAAGTGGGTCCGCGCCGGCGGCGTTGCGCTGGCCACCGCCGGCGCCGGGGCACGCGACCCCTACGGCGAGGAAACCGACGGATGGCGACGACTCGCCGGGCTGAAGGCGGTGCAGACGCAGGCGCGCGACACGTTCATCCGGCCGCGCCAGGAGTTGCCGTTCCTGACCCCGCTCGACACCGTGACCGGCAAGACGCCGAAAGGCGAGGCGTTCACGTTTCCGGCGCTGGCGACGCGCGAGCGATTGACCGTCGCCGAGGCCGAGACGCTGGCGACGGCGAAGAAGGATGGTGCGGCGGTGCTGTCGGCGCGGAAGGTGGGCCGCGGGACGGTGCTCCACCTGGCGGCGCATCCGGGCATCGCCTACCTGTACACCGCCGTCCAGCCGCCGGCGGTGCCGGACCGCGGGCCGGGGGTGCATCGCGTGCCGGCGAAGTACGACGCCGGAGTGACGACGCTGTTCCACGCGCTGCTCGACCAGGCAGGTATCGTCCGCCCGATTACCGCCTCGCACCCGCTGCTCGACGCTCGCCTGCTGGAAGCGCCGGGCGGCTACCTGCTGCCGGTGGCGAACTATGCGCCCGAGGTCGATCAGTCGGTGAAACTAAGTGTCCGCGTGGCGAAGCCGGTGGCGCGAGTGGTCAGCGCCTACCACGGCGAGCTGAAGCACACCACGGCGGAGGGCCAGGTGACGTTCACGCTGCCATCGCTGGGGTACGGCGACGTCGTGCGGATGGAGTTGAGGCGGTAAGCCCGAAGCGTCAGCGAGGGCTTCTTCGCGCCCTCGCTGACGCTTCGGGCTGGTGTTTACCCGCGCATCGCCAGCGCCTTGAAACGCCGCGCACAGTCGGTGATCGCCACCTCGGTCGGCAGCCGCTCGATGCTGGAGGCGCCGAAAAAGCCGACCACGCCGGTGGTGTGCGCCAGGATGTACGCAGCGTCCTCCGGCTCGGCGATTGGGCCGCCGTGACACAACACCAGCACCTGCGGGTTGACTTCCTTCGCCGCGTCCGCCATCGCCTGCACCCGCCGCGCCGATTCCTCCAGCGTCCGCGCCGTCTGGGCGCCGATTGTGCCCTTGGTCGTCAGCCCCATGTGCGGGATCAGCACGTCGGCGCCGGCCTTCGCCATCGCCACCGCCTCGGCCTCGTTGTGGACATACGGGCAGGTGAGCAGGTCCAGCTCGCGGGCGAGGGCGATCATCGCGACTTCCTTGTCGTAGCCCATGCCGGTTTCCTCTAGCCCCTGCCGGAAGGTGCCGTCGATCAGGCCGACCGTCGGAAAGTTCTGAACGCCCGAAAAGCCCGCCTGCTTCACCTCCTCCAGAAACCGGCGCATGACGCGGAACGGGTCGGTGCCGCACACCCCGGCGAGGACCGGCGTGTCCTGCACGATCGGCAGCACCTCGCGGGCCATCTCCATCACGATGGCGTTGGCGTCGCCGTAGGGCATCAGGCCGGCGAGCGAGCCGCGGCCGGCCATGCGGTAGCGGCCGGAGTTGTAGATGATGATCAGGTCAAGACCGCCGGCCTCGGCGCACTTGGCCGACAGGCCGGTGCCGGCGCCGCCGCCGATGATCGGCCGGCCCTGGCGGACCTGCTCGTGGAGCCGACGCAGACTCTCCTGGCGGGGGATGGCAGGCATCTCTTCTCCTTCCTGCTGGACCTTCGACACGCCGGGTCGTTTACTGACGAGCACACGGCGCAGGGCGCATTGTAGGGATCGGTCGGCCCGCAGGGAGAACCGTCATGCCGGTGCTGCTCGTCGGCACGCTCGACACCAAGGGCGTCGAATACCAGTTCGTCCGTGACCTGCTGCGCGACGCCGGGATCGACACCGTCGTCGCCGATGCCGGGGTGATGGGACCGCCAGTGTTCGTGCCCGATATCTCGCGCGATGAGCTGTACCGGGCGGCCGGCACGACCGCGGCGGCGGTGCTGGCACAGGCCGACCGGGGCGAGGCGATCGCCGCCGCCGCCCGCGGTGCCGCGGCGCTGGCCCGTCGTCTGCACGCCGCGGGCCGGATCGACGCCGCGCTCGGGCTGGGCGGCTCGGCCGGCACCACGATCGCCACCGCCGCCATGCGCGCCCTGCCGTTCGGGCTGCCCAAGCTGATGGTCAGCACGCTGGCGTCCGGCATGGTCCGGCCGTTTGTTGGCGTCAGCGACATTTTGATGATGAACTCGGTGGTCGACGTGAGCGGGCTGAACCGCATCAGCCGCACCGTGCTCGCCAATGCCGCTCACGCGCTGATCGGCATGGTGCGCGGCCGCGCCGCTGCCGCTCCCGCATCGACCGATAAGCCGTTACTGACGGCAAGCATGTTCGGGGTGACGACGCCGTGCGTCGAGTCAGCGCGGGCGCGGCTGGAGGCGGCGGGGTACGAGGTGCTGGTGTTTCACGCCACCGGCACCGGCGGGCAGACGATGGAACAGTTCCTGCGCGACGGGCTGATCGCCGGGTCGCTTGACGTGACGACCACCGAGCTGGCCGACGAGCTGGTCGGCGGCGTTCTGTCGGCCGGGCCAGACCGGCTGACGGCGGCGGCCGCGGCCGGGGTGCCGCAGGTGATCGGGCTGGGGGCGCTGGACATGGTCAACTTCGGCCCGCCCGACACCGTGCCGGAGCGGTTTCGCAGCCGGCGATTCTACCAGCACAACCCGAATGTCACCCTGATGCGGACCACGCCGGAGGAGAACGACCGACTGGGCAAGGAGATCGCCCACAAGGCGAGCGCCAGCCGCGGCCAAGTGGCGGTGTACGTTCCGCTGCGCGGGGTGTCGGCGCTCGATCGCGCCGGCGGGCCGTTCTGGTGGCCGGAGGCGGACGCGGCGCTGTTCCAGAGTCTGCGCGCCTGGATGGGACCGCAGGTGCGGCTGATCGAGCTGGACCTGCACGTCAACGACCCGGCGTTTGCGCAGGCGATGGCGGACGGGCTGCTGGCGATGCTCGGCGGCCAGGCGGCATCGGAAAAGGCGAGCAGAAACGCCGACGGGCGGCCGCACCGTCCGGTGTAGCCGCCCGTAAGGGGTTACTCGAACGAGCGTCAGTCGGTGATGACGCTGAAGTCGACCGTCGGAGTGGTCGCGGCTGACGTCGACTTCGTCGGCCTGTCCTTTTCCTTCTGCTGGCGGGCGGCCTCTTCGCGAGCAGCGCGGGCCTTCTCCTCCAGCTTCTTCTGAATCGAATCCTCGGCCTTCTGCAAGTCCTGGCCGATCTTTTTGGTGTTGATGTCGACCGCCAGGCTGCGTTGCCCGTCGGGCGAGGGCACGCCGCGGACCTTGTACCAGTCCTGGAAGTAGCCGACGGCCAGGAACGCGATCACGAGCAGTGCCACCAGTGCGAGCATGTTACGCATGGGAAACCTCCGGGGTAGGGGGGGCGGTGGTCCGATGCCCCCAACACCCGGCTATACCGCCGGCGGCGGGGTGAAATCCAGAGCAACCCGGTGCGTAAGGTAGAGGGGCCGGGAAAGAGAGGGAGGTAAACCGGACTTGACAAGACCCGGGCGACCGAGCGTATCCTGCTACAGGTTGACAACTCAGTAGGGCGGCCGAACTCGCGTCCGGACGGCGACTCGCTGGCCCGGCCAACCCTCTCTCCCCGCCGACCCTGGACGTTTGACGAATCGGCATCGCCCTGTGTACAATACCAGATGGGGAAGCGTGAACGGAGGTCCGGCCAAACGCCTGATGACCCGTGATCCTCTGAGTGGCCCCGACGCTCCGGCCTTCCCGTGTGTGACCTGCCCTGACGTGCCCCCGGCGTCTTCGGGGCCTTCCGGAGCTGTCCGCTGCTTTCCTCCCCACCGATCCGACGTTCAGTTCGGTTCTGCCGGACGAAGCGTTGCGTAACGGCGCCTGCGCCGTCCTTGGAGGTGACACTGATGTCCACATCTGTCGGCAAGACCATCCTCAGCAGCGTCCGCGAACACCTGAACCTTCCGGAATATCAGAAGATCCACTGGGAAGGCGCGTTCGAGGAATACCTCGACATCGTTCACCTGCACCCCGAGGTGACCCGCACCGCCTACCAGCGCCTCTACGACATGATCCTCTCCCACGGCACCGAGGAGGTGTACGAGTTCAAGGAGAAGGTCCACCGCTACAAGTTCTTCACCGAGTACGCCGCCCGGCACGGCGACGCCATCTTCGGCATCGACCGGACGCTGATGCAGCTGGTCCACACCTTCAAGTCGGCCGCCAAGGGCTACGGCACCGAACGGCGCGTGCTGCTGCTGCACGGCCCGGTGGGTAGTTCCAAGAGCACCATCGCCCGCGTGCTCAAGCGCGGACTGGAGGACTACTCGCGGACCGACCAGGGGATGCTGTTCAGCTTCGCCTGGCGCAACCCCGACGGCAGCTGGTCGAAGGATCCGATGCACGGCGAGCCGCTCCAGCTCATCCCGCCGGAGCACCGGGCCACCGTCCTCGCCCGGCTCAACGACGGCCGCAAGGACACCGATTATCAGGTCCGCGTCAAGGGCGACCTGTGCCCGTACAGCCGCTTCATCTTCAACGACCGGCTGCAGAAGTACAACGGCGACTGGGTCGAAATGCTCCGCCACGAGGTGAAGGTCTACCGGCTGATCCTGGCCGAGAAGGATCGCATCGGCATCGGCACCTTCCAGCCCAAGGACGAGAAGAACCAGGACTCGACCGAGCTGACCGGCGACATCAACTATCGCAAGATCGCCGAGTTCGGCACCGACAGCGACCCGCGCGCGTTCAACTTCGACGGCGAGCTGAACATCGCCAACCGCGGCCTGGTCGAGTTCATCGAGGTGCTCAAGCTCGACGTCGCCTTCCTCTACGACCTGCTCGGCGCCAGCCAGGAGCACAAGATCAAGCCCAAGAAGTTCGCCCAGACCGACATCGACGAGGTGATCCTCGGCCACACCAACGAGCCGGAGTACCGGCGGCTCCAGAACAACGAGTTCATGGAGGCGTTGCGCGATCGCACGGTGAAGATCGACGTGCCGTACGTCACCCGGCTGCGCGACGAGATCAAGATCTACGAGAAGGACTTCAACCCCGAGCGGGTCAAGGGCAAGCACATCGCCCCGCACACGATCGAGATCGCGGCGATGTGGGCCGTCCTGACGCGCCTGGAGCAGCCCAAGCACGCCAACCTGACGCTGCTCCAGAAGATGAAGCTCTACAACGGCAAGACGCTGCCGGGCTTCACCGAGGACAACATCGTCGAACTGAAGCGCGAGGCCCCCAACGAGGGGATGCACGGCATCAGCCCGCGCTACATCCAGGACAAGATCTCCAACGCCATCGTCGCCCACCCCGACGAGGACTGCGTCAACCCGTTCATGGTGCTGCACGAGCTGGAGGCCGGCCTGCGGCACCACAGCCTGATCACCAGCCAGGAGACGCTTCAGCACTACCGCGAGCTGCTCCAGGTGGTGCGTGAGGAG